>LUPK01000039.1 GCA_001627335.1 Nocardioides sp. REDSEA-S33_B3
CCCTGATCCACCGGTGAGGATTCGTCATCGGTGATTCTGGTGGATCGCGACGAGGTTCGCAGTGTGGGCGTGGGTGAGCTGCCGGCCGGTGCCGGCTCTTCCACTTCGGGGTCCTCGGGTTGTGCCGTCGGCGGCGGGGTGGTCAGGTCGTGACAGCGGTGGGCGGGCCGGTCGCGGCCGCCCATAGTGACTCCCAGCCGGGTGCCCAGGGCCAGTGCGTGGGCAGGTGCAGGACGAGCCGTCGGCCGGTGGTCGCGATCCGGGCGGGGATGTTCAGGATGCGCGTGCGCACAGTGGCCCATCGGGCGGTGTGCATCGCTGCGGCGACAGCGGTGGCGCGGGCGATGTTGAACGCGATCACCGCGCAGGAGACCCAGGCAGCGTTGGCGGCGTACTTGCCCGATGGCAGGTGGGCCAGGGGGCCGTCCTTGAGTTCGGCGATGACCTGCTCGACCAGGGCGTGGTCGCGGTGACGCTGATCGGCCTCGACGACGGACAGGGTGCTGTTGGTGATGAAGGCGTGGTGGCGGTAGGTCGCGAACAGTTCGCCCTGTTCGCTGCCGTCGGATGCCAGTGGCTGGAGTCGCTTGACGCGGCGCACGACCAGGCGACACGACACGTGCTCGGCCTTGCGGCGGCCGGTGAACGCAGTGAACGGCACTTCAGCGACCTCGGCGTCGCTGACCCAGCGTTGCTCGACCTTGTCGAAGACCGCGTTCGGGTAGGCGATCGCGGTCCACTCGCCCGGGTCGATGCTGGCGATCGCCGCGGTCACCGACGGCGTCATCCGGGCGGTGACCGAGAACCAGGCTTGGTGGCGCAGCGCGGTCCCGACGAACGCCCAGCCGTAGTACGCCGAGTCCGCGCGAGCCAGGATCCGGCCGCTCACGCCAGCATCCCGGGCGGTGGTGATCGCTTGTGCGAGCAACCGGCCGCAACCCGTGGCGGAGGCAGTGTTGCCCTTACGGAGCCGGGCACGTGCGATCACCGGCGCAGCGGTTGGAGTCGAGATCGTGGCGAGCTGAACGTTCAACCCCCTGGTTCCGGTGTAGCCGAACGCGGCCGCCTGCTTGGCGTAGCCGTGGACCTCGCGCACGGTGTCATCGACATCGAGGAACGCGATCCCCTCCGCGCCGCCACCGCCCAGCAGTCCAGGCACCCGCGCGGCAAGCCCTGACAGGAGCCTGCCGTTGATCTTGTCGAGCTGCTGGACGTGGCCGTGGGTGAAGGAGCGCAGGAACGTGCCCAGCGTCGAGGGCGCCCGGACCCCGGCGAACAACCGGCCCATCGCGCCGTGGCGCAGAAGGTCGAGGCCGTCGAGACGTCGCAATCGACATCTTCCCTGCTCAGGAGGGCACCTCGTTCTACGCCACGCTCACAGAGCCCGACGCAGCCGGTGGATCAGGGCTCAGACCGCGAGACCGATGCTCGCCAAGTATCAGACAAAGACGACGCTCCATGGAGGAGCCCGGACCACATCCTGAGTTCCTCTCACCTACGCGTAGTGCGAAGCAGGCCGTCCGAAAAGCGGACGGATGGCGTCAGGTCGCGAAACAATGAGATGTCCGAATCCCGCGGAACCGGCCCGCGTACTGCCGTCTGCGCGCTGGGCGAGATGTTCGAACCGCTATTCACGACGTTGGCAGGATGGACATCGAGAAGGTCGCCGCCGGTCCGGAAGATTGTCGTCCTCCGGACGCTCGGTCCCGCTATGACGTGGGTCCCTTACTCGTCAGTCACCGCTACCACCGGGGCGGAATCGCCCTAGCCTTCGGCCGAACTGCAGTAGCAACTCCCAAGCTGCCGACAGCAGGTGAACTGGCCTCCGTCCCTCCCTTCCTCAGGAGGCCAGTGAGCGTGGGCCTGATCCACCAAATCGCTGTGCTCCCCGGTGGATCAGGCCTTCCGCGCCCGAGACAAGAAGCGTCTGGAAGTAGGAACGTGTGAACGCGACCCACGTGGCGACCATTCCGCCCGACCTCAGCCTCAAGTTGCTGGACGCGGTGCTGGGCGCTCTCAAGGCCGCCTTGCTTCAGGTCGGCGCAGAGCGGGTGTGGGTCGCAGACGGTCCTGCGCTCGCGGTGATGGTCGACCTTCCGAATGAGCCCACCTCGGAACTCGCCACGAACCCGCGCAGCGAAGCCAAGGAGCACGTGCCGTGTTGAAGATCGCCGGGCTCTTCGAGGTCTATGAGGAACGCGGTGAGCACCACTGGGTGCTGCGGGACTGGGACGGCCAGATCATGGCGCGCAACGGCGGGTACATCACGCGAACCGGCGCCATCGCAGATATCGAACGCCTCCGTGTCACCGCACTCACGGCAAACGTCGTCGAGGTATGAGACATGCAGACGCCTCCCGTGCTGTGCGCCCACGGTCGTAGAGGTGACTGAGATGCGATTGCTCGCTCAGCAGCAGCGCCAGGTAGCAACCCTCGAGGAAGTTGCGCGGCGCGCTGTCCGTAACGGCACACCGACGGAGCTAGCGGTCACCGAAGTGCGCAGGATCACCGACGACCCAGTGCTGCTCGGTCTGGCAGCCGGACGTGCCAGGGGCAGATGGAGCGCGATCCCGCTCTTCCAATCCATTGGGCAGGAAGTCGCCGAACTGCTGATCGAGGCCGGCGCCGATCAAGACGTCTACACGATGACCGCGTCCTCGGTCGAGCGTCGGCTGCGTCGACACGTGGGCCGGGACTGAACTCACGAGGCTCGGACCTGCCACCTCACGCGCAGGCCTCGACTTGCTGTACGTGGGCTGGACCAGTCGGATACCCGGAGCGACGTCCGACCCAGGAGCGGCGTATCTGCGCCCTCGCGTGCGCATCGTTTGGTATTCAACATCGGACCTTGGCAGTTCCGGAAACAACCGTCGCCGATATGCGGCAAAGTGACGCGGGTTCGCTGATCGCCGTTGCTCTTTGCAACGTCCCGCCGGTGTCCATCTTGTCGCCGGACGTCCAAGCTGAGGGGCGGCGTGGCGGTGCTAGCGCGGTGTGCGCGCGCGTGACACCATGTGTCGCCGTCCGCATCGACTTCGTCGATCGGCAGGGTCGAATGACGGGGGAGCCGATGCCGGTACCTGACCTGCGTTCAGGTAGTTCACTGCGCGCCGCAGCCGAGGCGATGGCCGAAGGCCCGATCGCGTACCTGCTCGGCGCCGGCGCATCGGTATCGGCGGGTCTCCCCGGTTGGGGCGAGCTCCTACGGCGCCTTCTCGCCGAGCGTGGCCTCGAAGACGCCGCCATCTCAAGGCTGCTGCAGTCACAGGACAACTTGCTTGTGGCTGAGGCGGCGTTCGCGCCGGGCTCTCGCCGACGCACCCGCGAGAAGCAGATCTTCAAGGCGCTGTACGGGACCGCGGACATCGACGAGGCGCGCCGAGCGTTCACGCCGTCAAAGTTGCACGCAGCGGTCGCTGCAGACGCGCTACGCCGCGGTGAGCGAGACACATCCATCATGACGTTGAACTACGACGACCTTCAGGAAGAAGCACTCGTCCAGGAGATCACCAACCGGCGCCGCCGCGATCCGTCCGAGCGCGTGCACGCTCGATCTGACGCCACCAACCGCGCCTCGAGCCAACAGTTCGAAGTTCACCACCTGCACGGACTGTTGCCCCGCCAATCTCTGGCAGCGCCTGGCGACGAGCTCGTCCTGACCCTCAGTGACTACTCCCGGCTTATCGACAACAGTTGGCAGCGCGTCCAGGTCAGCGGCGCTGTCCAACATGGCCCTACCCTGATGCTGGGTACCAGCTACAGCGACCCAGACATCCGCACCTGGCTAGGCGCTCTCAGCAAGTACGAACGACGGGAACTGCTCGCGGTCATCTCCCGACCCGCGTTCGGCATCAGCCGTGCCCAAATGGACAAAATCCGCCCTGTCGTCGAGGCCCAATGGAAGCGAGTCGGGGTGCAAGTTCTGGTCGTCGACGATTTCGCCACGCCGACCCAGATCGTCCGCGAGCTCGGTTACGTCAACAAGCCCGACTACGCTTCGCCGACCGACCGCGTTGCCGGCCTTCTTCAGCGCCGGCTCGCGGATTTCGCTGCCAACCAGGACGCTGACACCCACGAACTCACGACCCAAACGAAGCGCTTCAAGGCGGCGCTTGGAGACTCGGCGATGCTGACGCTCTGGCTCCACGATGGCGCCGACCATCTCGTGCGATGGGCAACATCAGATCGGACGTATCGAGACCCAGCTGCGCTGCGTCGAATTGACGTCAATCCGGACTCGGCCTGGATCGTCGCTCGAGCGGTGTGCAACGACACCGAGGTCATTCGCGACATCGATGTGCGCACGGCCGAGCTTCGCGACTCTGGCGCGGTCGCTGACACCGGCATCACCACCGGCCGGTGGGTGAGTGTGGCGGCCCGTCCGCTAGTTGTGACCCTGCCGGGGGGCCCCGCAGTCACCGTCGGAGCGTTAAGTGTCGCCTCCTCCGTCGCCACAGACGATGTCGACATTTCACTACTTCAGGACGCTCTCGATGTCACGTGCAGGCGGTGGCAAACACGACTGGGATCGGCCCCGTGATCCCGGGAGTCAACGCCACCCCATCGGGTACGCTGGATCTACGGAAGGGGACCATGTGAAGAACCAAGCTCGGCGCTCGAACGACCTCGTTGTCCGCAAGATCGACGCTGGCACGTGGTCGGTGCAGAAGAAGGCCGTCCCAGGGTTCCGCCTCAGCAAGAGCTCAAACGTTCCGACTCCTTCGCCCGCCGCTAAGCGGCGGTCGAAGGGCTGAGAACTTCGAGCCCCGCAGCGCGCCGGGCTCCCCTCAATCCGCCACATTGATGCACCTGCGAGGTGCGACCCGGGTGTAGATGGCCTTGCGGTTGTGCCGGGGATTGGTGTGGGCTCCTAGTCAAAATGATCGGCGTGCGGTTCGTAAGTCGCTCCTATCAAGGGACCTACCCGTCCTCTCGCATGCGGAAGCTCAGTTTCCTGGCATCGGCGTCGAAGTCGACGAAGCCGCCGTTGTTCGCATGGAGCTGCCGGAACATCTCGAACCCATCGATGATCGCGCGCTCGAAGTCGGAGTGCTTGCGCGAGCCGACCTCTAGCCCGTGAGTCATCAACACGATCGAGTCGAGGAACTGCTGGTCGAGCCGGGTCACGCCGTCGAGGAACTCGTGGCGGGCGGCATAGGCGAACGCGAACGCCGCAACGCCTTCTTCGATGACGATGGCACGGCCACCGTCCTCGCTCTCGTCGATGTCGGCGTCTGACTTTCGCTTGCACTTCATGAGGGCCCGGGTCACCGGCGACCAGCCCAGGACGGTGGCGTATGCGAGGTGGAAGGCGTCGTGGAACCGATACCCGTCATCGGCAAGCGCGTTGTCCGTCAGCTCTGCACCGAGTACACCGCCATCGAACATGACCGTGATCGTCTTCCTGCCCTCACTGTTCACTCCCGGGATGAACTCATATGTTCCCTGGCGGGGAAGTCGCTCCCGATCGGGGAAAGTTGAGTCGTAGGGGTCCGCGTCTCCGAGAAGCCAACGGCCGCGGGTCTTGTCGAGGTTGGTCATCGCCACCTCGTCGAGGTTCAGGCCAAGATGGTCGGCGATCGTCGCGAGGTACCACAACGCGTCGCCGATCTCCTCGCGCATACGCAGCTTGAATGCGACGTCGGCCGCCCCGTCCCTGATGTACTTCTTGTACGCCGCAGCCACCGAGCCGGCCTCCCCAGCCAGGCCGAGGAGATGCACCGTCATGTCCTCGAGCTCCTTGCCCGGCCGCTGGTCGGTCTCGCGGATGCTCCGCTGGTAGTCACTGAACTTCATCCGGTGTGCTCCTTGTTGGATTTTTAAGCAACGTGCCCTAGTATCAGACAGGTCGTGAAATCGCGCAAGGGGTCGACTTTTCTGGCAAGGAGTGAGGATGACCAAGGAAGACATCGAGTGGCTGATCATTGAGCTTCTCGCCGAAGACAACGCACGCGACGCCGCTGACCTGCTTCAGGAGTTGACCGCGGCGGGGGCGAACATGCCGGTCGACTCGCTGCTGGCTGCCGAGGTCCTGGCTCGCGTCCAAGAGCAGTGCGAGGTTGAGTTGCCTACTAGTGCCGAGACGGCTCGCGCGCTGCGCTCAGTCAAGACGTTCGCTCAGGCCGTGTGGGACCTGTTGCCCAAGGAGCAGTCAAAGGCGGCCACCGCGTGAGCAATGATGACTCCTCCGGCCCCGGCGCCCTCGACGACGCTGCCGGTGACCTTGACCAGGACTCGCTGGGTCAGCGCTTGCGCCAGATTCGGAAGTACCTCGGGTTGTCGCAGCAATACGTGACTGCGGCGACCGGCATCTCGCGGTCGGCTATCTCGGAGATTGAGCGTGGAAACCGGAAGGTCGACAGCCTGGAACTGCGCAAGTTCGCGCGCACCTACCAGACGTCGGTCGGGCGGATCCTCGGAGAGGTCGACGAGGCCGAGGGCGCGTTCTCAGCCCTCGAGCGAGCGATGGTCGGGTTGACGCCGCAGGACCAGGACGAGGTGCTCAGGTTCGCCGAGTTTCTCAGCCACAAGCGCGCCCAGGGCGGTGGCTGACGGTCATGAACTGGGCGATGGCTAACAGGCTCGGGCACATCGCGGCGACGAAGGCGCATGGCCGCCTCGGCGTCGACGTGTCTGCGTACCCAGTCAATGTGAGCAAGGCGATCGACGATGCCGGACTCGCGCTGATGCGGCGACCGATGCCCCGCTTGTTCGGCGTTTACATCGAAGCCAACGGCAACCGCGGCGTGATGGTGAACTCGAACATGACGAGGGCGACACGTCGGCACACCGCCGCACACGAGCTCGGCCACCACGAGTTCGAGCACGGTGCCGACCCGGGCCGCGAGTGCTCGATCGAGGTGCCTACACCAGCGACCGCAGGGGCGTCCCCGAACCGTGCAAAGGGGCGGATCGGGGCGCAGGGCCAGGTGGAGATGTGTGCCGAGGCGTTCGCAACCTGGTTTCTGATGCCGCGACGTGCAGTTACGGCCGCGATGGAAACGCTCGGCATCCAGCGCGTTTCCTCGCCCGTCGACTCGTACCGGTTGTCGTTGCTGTTGGGGACGACGCATCGGGCGACTTGCCGTCACCTTGTGAACCTGCGGATGGTGGCCCAGGATGACTGCGAGAGCTGGGCTCGAGTTCAGCCGGGTCGGCTCAAGCGAGCTCTGGCGGCCGAAGGTGGGGTGACCTTGGCCACCACCTTCGACATGGACGTGTGGGATCTGCGCAACGTCACCGGCGCCAGGGTCGAGGCGTCTGTCGGTGACCTGCTCGTGCTGCCCGCCGCCCTGACCGTTGCGGCCAAGGGCGTCGCCGGCCTGGCTGTCGTTGCCGCCGGTGACTCGACGGTCACCGTCGAGTGCGTTGCGGCCGTGAACCTCACTGACCTGTTGGGTTCGACCGCCGGCTTCACCGTGGTCGTGCACGACCGCCCTTTCGGCCTGTACCTGCCGGCCGTAGACCTGAGCTTGGGAGAAGTGGAGCTGACCTCATGAGAACCACCCTGGTCATCGAGGGCGTCAGCCTGTCGGAGGCGTGGGCGCGCACTGTCATCGAGCTGGCCGCACAGGACAAGCACCGGGCTTGCCACGTGATCACGCGCATCGCCGACCCGGCCCGCGAGGATGCCCGGATCCGCGAGATGGCCGATGGCATCCTGGCCGAGCGGGGGCTAGATCCGGTCAGCACGGTCGCGAACACTCTGTTCCCGGAGGCGATGGCCCGCTCGACGCCCGATCCGGAGGCGCTCAGAAAGAGGTACTTGGAACTGCTTCCCATGCTGAAGCACCTGGACAGCGACAACTCCCGTGGCACTTACTTCGAGCGTCTGGTCAACTATGAGACCCCCGGGGGGCACCTGAACCAGCTCGCCGAAGTGGTGCGGCGGCTCAAGCAGGAGTCGGCAGTCGCCGCGACATCTACCACCGGCGCGAAGCACGCACGGTACGAGGTCGGGATGGAGCAGCTCAGCGCCAGTCTGCCGGTCCTAGAGGCGGAACACGACACCAACCCGATCGGGTTCCCGTGCCTGACGCTGCTCTCGTTCCAGCTCGACGATGGACGCGTGCATGCGATCGCGCACTACCGCTCGCAATACCTGTTCCAGCGCGGCTACGGGAACTACCTGGCCGTCTGCAGGCTGCTCTGTTACGTCTGCGAGCAGGCCAACCTGGCCCCAGGTGAGGTGACCATCGTTGCTGGCTACGCCCAGGTCGACAGGCACCGCAAGTCCAGCGTCCAAGTGCTCGAGAACCACCTCAGTACGGACCAGCTCATGTGACGTCGTGGGGGTGTCGGGCCCGGGAGGAGTTGATACCCCACTTCGGCGGGAACCAGCTCATGGTTATCGGACCCGCTGGTGCGAACTTTTGCTTGATGCGCGAGCGGCCGCTGACGCCGGCGACGGTCGGATGAGCGACCCGAGAGTACTTGTCGACCTCGCAGAAGAGGTTCTGGCAGTCGATTAGCTGCAAGGGCCTGCCGTTTAGCCCCTTGAAAGTCAGGTCGAGGCGCTCGAACTGCTCGTCTTGGGTCTCGGCCATGTACGCGATGATTTCCGCTTCGATGCCAGCAGCGTCAGCGCCGAAGCACTTTCGGATTCCGTCCTTCGCGCCTGGGCCGGCGACCACGTAGTCCATCTCGTCGAAGTGGAGACCCGCGCTGTAGTTCAGGTCGATGACGTACTGGAACGCCAGGAAGTCGCCGATGCCAGGTTGCGCCCGGAGCAGCTCGAAGGCGTCCTTCATCGTGGCAGCTGCTGCCAACGCGTCCGGCAGGTCGGCGGTCATCATGTCTCGGAGCAGCCGAAGGTGATTCGTGTGCTTACGCTCAGCCCCGAGCTTCGGCGGCGCCATGACGTATGCGGCCGAGTAGATGCGAGTGCCGGCCTCGAAGCTGCGCGAGAGTAACTGGTCGTACGCGTCAAGGTCGAAGCTGCTCCAGCTCGGTGTCTCGCCAAGCCCGCGTAGCAGCATTTCCCAGGTCTCGACCTTGTTGAACAACTTGAACAACAGGGTCCGGAACACCACCTCGTCAAACTCCTGACTGCCGGAGTAAATGACGTCAGAGATGAGGTACTGGCTGACGCGGTCCGCGGCGCGGTAGCAGTTGGTGAACCGGTGCTCACGCAGAATGGGATCGTCGGTCCATGGGCCGTCGGCGCCATTTAGTCGGGCGTTGTAGATGTGCTGTCGGCGGCTCGCGAAAGTCCAGTAGGTATCGAAAACTTCAGTGGGACGTAGACGCCGCCCGGCGACGACGACTTCAGCCCGGTCGGCGGCGACCGGGTTCGCCTTCGTTCTCGTCACTTGCGGCCGTTCGAGCGCCTCAGCCAGCATGCTTGGCATCATCCCACCAACCCCAGACGTAACAAGACTTGCGTCCCGGCTCCGCGTGGCGGCGCCTGCACAACCCTCGTGGGGCAAGCATTCGGGGCGGACGAGCGAGCGTCATAGTGGGCGCTGAGCAGCGCGCACGAACCCAGCGGCACGGCGGTCTCGGCGACGAGAGTCGGGAGCAACCGGACAGCGAGTCTCATCCTCAGCTGCGAAGGCAACGCAGGAATTCCACAGGCGACATTGATCGCTCGGCGAGGCTTCGCGTTCTTAGGTGACCATCAATGGATCGTGGGCGGCGCCAGCCGCCGCCCCTGGTGGTCGGAGGTGACCAGATGGAAACGGTGGAGGAGATCCTCACCAGCAGTGAAGTCGCCAAGTGGATTCGGGTGTCGGAGTCGACGTTGTGCCGGTGGCGGCAGCGAGGGATGGGGCCGCGGGTCACGTGGATGACACCGACGTGCCCGCGGTATCGGCGGCTGGACGTCGAGCAGTGGCTCGCACGGGCGTCGTAGGCGCACCACGAGGAGGGACGCCGACATGATCGAGAAGACCCCCAACGGTCGGTTCCGAGCCCGGCTGAAGAGTGGCCGGCAGTTCGTCACCAGCCGCACGTTCGACACCAAGCGGGAGGCGAGTGATTGGCTCGCACGCGAACGAGCGTCGCTCGCCGGCGGGGTTGATCCACGCACGGGACGGCGTCTCGTGCGGGCGCTGCTGGAGGAGTGGCTGATCATCCGAGAGTTCACCGTGGCCGCCAAGACCTATCGGACGGACCAGGCCCTGCAGCGGCTGGTCCCGACGGGGATGCAGGCCATGCAGGTGGCGGCCGTCTCCGAGCGCGAGGTGGCACGTTCGTTCGAGACGCTGATCCAGGGCGGTCTCAGCGAGCGTTCGGTGGTCCGGTACCGGGCGAGCCTGTCCAGCTTCTTCGCCTGGTGCGTGCGGGAGAAGATCATCGTGCGGAACCCGGTGACCGGGACGAAGGTCCCCCGGTCGTCGGAGGAGCCCACCGAGATGCGGCCGTGGACCGAGGCCGAGCTCGAGGCCGCCTATGAGCGGTGGCGCGAGCACGACCCGCACCTGGCCGACGTCCTACTGGTGCTCGGCTGGACGGGGATGCGGTGGGGCGAGGCACGGGCCGTGCTGGTCGAGGACGTGGTCGAGGTGCCGACGGCTGGCCTGCTGGTCCGGCGCTCGCAGACCGAGGGAGGAGCGGTGAAGGCGACCAAGGGCCGGCGCGGGCGCCGGGTGCCGGTGGCCGACCGGATCCTGCCGATCATCCGGCGGCTCGTCGTCTCCAAAGAGCCGACCGACCTGCTGCTCACCACCGCGGGCGGCGCCCGGCTGCACCGCACGGCGGTGCTGCGGACGGTGAAGTGGGACCGGACGGGCGGGGGCCGAAGGATCCACGACCTGCGGCACACCGCGGCGTGCCTGTGGCTGGCACGAGGGGTGGACCCGGGCACGGTCCAGGCATGGATGGGCCACGAGTCGATCGCCACCACCAACCGGTACCTGCACTTCCTCGGCACCTCGGCCGACCAGGCGGGACTCGACCGGCTCAACGACCCAAGCCGGGGCCCCAACCGAGACCCGAACCGTGGCCTCCAGCGAGCGACCGAACGGCCGGGGGTACGCCGGGGGTAAGCGGACGGGCTGTCGCCGCGAACTCCCCCGGTGTCAGTCGCCCGCCGTCAGAGCTAGCAAATGCGAGAACCCGCAGGTCACAGCGACCTGCGGGTTCTTTGGTGCCTGGTGGAGCTGAGGGGATTCGAACCCCTGACCTTCTCATTGCGAACGAGACGCGCTACCAACTGCGCCACAGCCCCAGGTACTGCTCGATGTTGCTGGTGTTGCCCTGCGCCCGTGGGCGCGGTGGCACACGTTAGCACCGGCGGATCGGGCCGACCGAATCGGTGTGGACCCGTCCTGCGACCCATCCTGCGACCCGTACTGCGAGCCGTCCTCCGAGCGGGCCCCGACCGACTGGGGGGTCAGCTGCCGACGGCCCGCTCGGGGGTCTCCTCGCCCTCGTGACGGGCGCGCTCCTCGGCCTCGCGGACCAGGGCCGCGTCGGCGTCGGTGCGACCCGAGGTCCACACGCCCGTGGCGTCGAGGTCGATGGTGCGCACCGAGCGGCGCTCGGCTGCGGGCTTGGAGACGTAGGTCGGCAGGGTGACCGGCACGGGGTTCCACAGGCCCGGCGCGGCCGGGTCGGGCACGTGCGGGTCGGGACCGGCAGCCGGCTCGGCCAGCGGCGCCTCGACGACGGCGACCTCGGCGGTGTCATCCGAGAGGGCCTCGGGCTCCTCGTCGACCACGGCCGCCTCGGCCTGGGCCGCGACGGGGACGGTGGGGATACGCGAGAGCGGGCCGGAGACGCCGCGCTCGCGACGCACCATCAGCCGGCAGGCGACCAGCCAGGCCACCATGAGGGTGCCCGGGATCGCGACGTAGGGCCACGCGAGCACCGAGGCCGCAGCGAGCACCACGACTGCGACCAGGCCCAGGGTGAGCGCGATCAGCACCCGACGACGGCGACGGGCGGCGCGACGAGCGGCCTCCCGGCGTACGGCGGGGGGCAGCGGCTTGGGGGCGGGGGCGCTCTCGGCGGCGGCACCGGCGGGCGGCGGCGCGGCCGGCTCGGCGGTGACCGACGACGCCTTCGTCGTGACCACGGGCGCCGAGGGGGTGCGTCCGGGGGTGACGACCAGACGGGAGGAGGTGCGGCTGACCGGCTCGCGCCGGGCCAGGACCCGCATCGTGTGGGAGAAGCGGTCCACCGATCGGCTGCGCACGACCTCGTCATGGTGCTTGAGGGCCTGCGGGACCAGGTAGACGGCCCAGGCCACCGCCAGGGCGACGAAGATGAAAGGGCTCAGGTCCACACGCGGAAGGCTAGGCGGGCTAGCGCAGGGTGGTGCGGATGTCTACCCGTGTGTCGCAAATTGCTGGTGTGACTGGTGAGGTTCGAGACCCCCCAGCATGCTCGACCGGACCGGACGGAGAGGACCCGTCCGGACCCGCCCAGGGAGGAGCGGGTCCGGCACCTGCTCCAGGGAGGCGCAGGCGGTGGGTCCTGCCCCCCATGGTCGACGTCCGGAGGACCCCTGACCAGCCTTTTCGCACGTCCGGTCCCGACTCCGAACAAGTCCGGACATCGGACCGCCACGGTCCGCCCAGCGGTCCGGAAATCAGGCCTCGGCGCGCAGCCTGGAGACCAGGCTGCGGACGCCGAGCTCCTCGCGGGTCAGGGCGTAGAGACGGTGGTCGCGCCAGTCGCCGTCGATGTGGAGGTACTTCGGTGCGTAGCCGATCTCCCGGAGCCCGAGCTTCTCGACCACGCGCAGGGAGTTGGTGTTCTCCGGACGGATCGCGATCTCGACCCGGTGCAGCCGCACGACCTCGAAGAGGTGGTCGATGACGAGCGCCACCGCCAGCGGGACGATGCCGCGACCGGCGCACCGCTGGTCGATCCAGTAGCCCACCGAGGCGAACCGCGCCGACCCACCGACCACGTTGTTGACCGTCACCTGGCCGGCGAACGCGCCGTCGACCTCGATGACCAAGGGGTACGTCGTGCCCTGGCGCGCCTGCGCGCGCAGCCGGCGCACGAGCGCCCCGAAGGAGGAGGGCTTCTCGGTCGACCCCGGCGGGACCGTGGCGTCCCACGGGATCAGCCAGCCCGCGTTGCGACGGCGCACCTCGCGCCAGTCCTTGGCGTCGGTGAGCCGCAGGGGACGCAGCACCACGTCGGGTCGGGCCGGGTCGGACAGCCGGACCGGCCAGGCCCCGCGGGGCGGCCGGAGCGCGCTCAGTGGTCGCTCCCGACGACCTGCTCGACCGCGTGGCGCAGCACCGGCTCGAGGACCGCGAGACCGTCCTTGACCCCGCCGCGCGAGCCGGGGAGGTTCACCACCAGGCAGTCGCCGGACACGCCGGCCACGCCGCGCGACAGCATCGCGGTCGGGACGCCCTTGGCCACGCCCTGGGCGCGGATCGCCTCGGCGATGCCGGGCACCTCGCGGTCCAGCAGCGGCCGGGTCGCCTCGGGGGTGCGGTCGGTGGGCGTGAGGCCGGTGCCGCCGGTGGTCAGCACGACCCGAGCGCCCGCGGCCACGGCCGCGGCGATCGCGTCGCGGACCGGGTCGCCGTCGGGGACCACGGCGGGTGCGTCGACCTCGAAGCCCCAGCCCCGCAGCGCGTCGACGATGAGGGGGCCGGTCTCGTCGGCGTACACCCCGGCCGCGGCGCGGTTGCTGGCGACCACGACGGCTGCCGGCAACGGCAGCGACTCGCTCACGTCCGGGTCCAGTCGCCGGAGCGGCCGCCGGACTTCGCCTCGACGCGCACGTCGGTGATGACCGCGGCCTTGTCGACGGCCTTGACCATGTCGATGACCGTGAGCGCGGCGACCGTGACGGCCGTCAGCGCCTCCATCTCCACGCCGGTACGGTCGGTGGTGCGCACGGTGGCGGTGATCTCGACGGCGTCGTCGGCGACCTCGAGCTCGACGACGACCCCGGAGATCGCCAGCGGGTGGCACAGCGGGACGAGCGCCGGGGTCTGCTTGGCGCCCATGATCCCGGCCAGCCGGGCCACGGCGAGCGCGTCGCCCTTGGGCACGCCCTCGCCGCGCAGCAGGCCGACGACCTCGGTGGAGACCAGGACCCGGCCGGTGGCGGTCGCCGAGCGGGCCGTGACCGCCTTGTCGGAGACGTCGACCATCCGGGCGGCGCCCTGCTCGTCGACGTGGGTGAGCCGCGGCTCGGTCATGACGCTCCACCGTCCAGTCCGGTGTCGAGGGGCAGCACCGAGACGCTTGCCCCGGCCTCGAGTGCGGTGACGTCCTCGGGGACGACCACCACCGCGTCGGCGTCGGCGAGCCCGCCGACCAGGTGCGAGCCCGGCCCGCCGACCGGGCTCACCGTGCCCTCGGCGGTGTCGAGGTGGGCGCGCAGCAGCTGGCGGCGGCCCGGCGGCGAGGTGATCGCGTGGGTCAGCCGCGCGCTGACCTGCGGGCGCGACCACGGGGTCAGGCCCATCATCTTGCGCAGCGCGGGCAGCACGAACAGCTCGAAGGAGAGGTACGCCGACACCGGGTTGCCCGGGAGCGTGAAGATCGGCACCCGGGCGTGCCCGACGTGCCCGAAGCCCTGCGGCTTGCCCGGCTGCATCGCGACCGGTCCGAACCAGACCGTCCCCAGCGGGCGCAGTGCGGCCTTCACCACGTCGTAGTCCCCCATCGAGACCCCGCCCGAGGTGACCACGACGTCCGCGCGGACCAGCTGCTCCTCGAGCGCGGCGAGGAAGGCCTCGGGCTGGTCGGGGACGATCCCGACCCGGTAGACGACCGCGCCGGCACGGCGGGCGGCGGCGGCCAGCAGGAAGGAGTTGCCGTCGTGGATGGAGTCGTGGCCCAGCGGCTGGCCGGGCTCGCGCAGCTCCGAGCCGGTCGAGAGCACCACCACGCGGGGCCGGTGGCGCACCGCCACGCGGGCGTGGCCGAGCGAGGCGAGCAGGCCGAGCTGACGGGGGCCGAGGACCGTGCCGGTCTCGAGCACCAGGTCGCCGGCGCTGACGTCCTCACCGGCGCGGCGGACGTGCTGGCCCTCGGTGGGCGCCCGCTCGATGCGCACGTGCTCGGCGCCGCGGTCGGTCCACTCGTAGGGGACGACCGCGTCGGCGCCGGCCGGCACCGGGGCGCCGGTCATGATCTTGGCCGCGGTGCCCTCGGGGAGCTCGCGCAGGTCGGCCGCACCGGCCCCGATCGCGCCGACCACGGGGAGGTGCACCGGCGCGTCGGCGCTGGCCGACACCACGTCGGCCAGCCGGACGGCGTACCCGTCCATGGCGGAGTTGTCGAAGCCGGGCAGCGACACCTCCGCGGTCACCGGCTCCGCGGCGGCCAGGCCCAGCGCGTCGAGCAGCGGCTGGCGGGTGACGTCGAGGGGCGCGACGGCGGCCAGCACCCGCTCGAGGTGCTCCTCGACGGCGATCGGCTGCTGGTCGGCCATCCGGGGCTCAGGCGTCGCCGCTGAGCACGGCGCCGGCGTCGACGCGCTTGCCGGCCCCGCCCTCGACGGTGACCTCGCCGATGACCTCGACGCCGTGGCCGAAGGTGACGTCGCCCTCGACGGTGAGCTTGGTCGCCTTGCGCAGCGACGGCGCACCCTCGGGGAACCGCTTGTCGAACTCGCCGACGAGCTTGAAGACGTCGGCGTCGAGGTCGACGAACGGCACCTCGCCGGCGACCTGGTCGAGCACGAAGTCGCCGCCGATGTCGTAGACGTCCGAGCGCAGCACCAGCAGGTCGTTGGTCGTCTTGACCGGCACGAACCGGTCGCGGCCGACCTCGATGAGGGTCGCGCCCTCGAAGACCTCGATCGCGGCACCCATCGCGGTCTCGACCTGGATGACCTCGGGGCTGGACTTGTCGCCCGGGTCGACGGTCTTGACGTTGCGGATCAGCGGCAGGCCGAGGATGTTGTCGCGCTGGTCCATGACGTCCTTCAGCGCGCGCAGGTCGACCCACAGGTTGTTGGTCGAGCAGTAGCGGTGCCGGTCGAGGTCGGCGAGCGCCGACTTGTCCTCGTCGAGGGTCTGCGCGGTCTCGCGGAGCACGAGACGGCCGTCGTTCTTGCGGCGGGCGAAGTGGCCGCCCTTGCGGTCCGACGGGGTGCGCCGCACGGCCTCGATCGCGAAGGGCGCACCGGTCTGGGCGAACCAGCCGGCCAGCCGCGGGTCGGGCACCGCGCCGAGGTTGTCGGAGTTGGAGACGAAGACGCGCTCGTAGCCGGCGGCCAGCAGGTCGTCGAGCAGGCCGGTGCCGACCAGCGCGGTGTAGATGTCGCCGTGGCCGGGCGGGCACCACTCGAGGTCGGGGTCCTTGGGCCAGCTGACCGGGGTGAGGTCCTTGGTCAGCAGCTTGGGCTCCTTGTTCTGCAGGAACTCCAGCGGCAGGCCGGCGACCGGGAGGTCGTCGTAGCGGGCGACGGCCGCCATCGTGTCCTCGGAGGTGCGGAAGCTGTTCATGAAGATCAGCGGCAGCGGCGCCTGACGGGTCTCGCGCAGGTGCAGCACCTGGCGGCAGATGATGTCGAGGAAGTTCATCCCCTTGCGCACGCACAGCAGCGACTTGGCGCGGTCCATGCCCATCGAGGTGCCGAGGCCCCCGTTGAGCTTGATGACGGCGGTCGTGCGGATCGCTGCCTGCGCGGTCTCGTCGTCGACGGTGACGTCGTCCAGCGACTCCATGTCGACCGGGTCGATCGTCGACTCGGGGATCATCCCCGTCTCACCGTGCTCCAGGAGTCGGTAGTAGTGGGCGAACGTCTCGATCGCCACCTCGTCGACGCCTTCGGCGACCATCTTGTCGCGCGCGGCCTTCAAGCCCGGGGAACCCATGACTCGATCGTAGGGTCGTCCCGTGCCGCCCGCGCAAGTTCCCCCACATGGTGACCCTCCGCCCACTCCCGGCGGCGACCCGGTCGCGGCCGCCAAGACCGCGGTCCGCGACCGGATCCTCACCTCGCGACGGCGGCGGCCGCTGTCCGAGCGCCTGGACGTCGCCGCCGACCTCGCGCGGGTCCTGCTGGAGGCGCCGGAGGTACGCCGGGCGGCCAGCGTGGCGGCGTACGTCGGTGTCGGGAGCGAGCCCGGGACCGGCCCGCTGCTCGCGGCGCTGCTCGCCGCCGGCAAGCGGGTGCTGCTGCCGGTGCTGCTGCCCGACCTCGACCTGGACTGGGCGGTGCACACGAGCGACGCGGACCTCGGGTCGGCCAGCCGCGGCCTGCTCGAGCCGACCGGTCCGCGCCTGGGCGTCGACGCCATCGCCACCCCCGACGTGGTGCTGGTGCCCGGCCTGGCCGTCTCCACCACCGGGTTGCGCCTGGGCCGCGGCGGCGGCTCCTACGACCGGGCGCTGACCCGCGTCCCGGTCGGCACGTTCACCTGCGTGCTGCTCCACGACGACGAGGTCGACCTCGACGTCCCCGCGGCCCCGCACGACCGACCCGTCACCGCCGTCGCCACCCCCAGCGGGATCCGCCGCTTCTGACCCTCGCTGCTCCGTCCGCCGAGAAGTCACTCACGCACGGCCCACCCGTCACTCACGCACGGCGTGCGCCAGCGACCTCTCGGCCGTGCGCGAGCGACGGCGGATTCAAGGGGTGGTCGCAACACCTTTGGATTGGTCTTCGGCGAGCAACTTAGCGAAGACCTCTGCTGGGGTGTGGAAGCCGAGTCGTTTGCGGGGGCGGTTGTTGAGCTGTTTGGCGATGGCGTCGAG
>LUPK01000004.1 GCA_001627335.1 Nocardioides sp. REDSEA-S33_B3
TTCGTCCTCAGTTAGGTCAAGGGCTCGCTGCACGTGCGCATCCTCTGCGTAGTCCCAGAGCGCACGCGCGATGAGTCGCTTAGACAAACTGACCTGGACATGAGGACGCGGCTTCGACAACTCGGCCAAAGACATCGGTTGCATGCGCCGAGTATCCCGAACAGACCTCCGCTCATCGGCACGACCGAGCTGCGGCATTAGCGTGCGTCGCCGAGCGCCCGCGAAGCGGCAGGAGCGAATGCACGCGCTCGTAGCCGCAAGGACCTTTCGCGCCACAGGGCGCGTGTCCCACCCCTGACCAAGCGGTCGAGCAAGGCGTTCGGTGCTTGCGCGTAGGCGCCCGTCCGCGCGATCCACGCCCAGTTGCCTGGTTCGGAGTGCACCTGACACGGCATACGTGTCGCCGGCACTCCAGTCGCACCGATCTCGGCACGACCGGCCGCGCTGCGGCAGATGAGTGCGGAACCCATTGTGAATGGTGAGCGTCCCAGTGGCATGAGGTGCCGGATAGGAAGCATCGCTGCATCGGTCGTTGTCCTTGTCGTTGCCGCGGGCTGCGGCGATGCGAAGAACGCGGAACCCGCCGAGGAGGCCGCAAAGTGCGACAAGGGCGGGTTGGGCACGGCTCTGGACATCCCAGGCCCGGGCAAACCATTACCGGAGGAAGCGGTCGAGGCCTACCTCGACGCGTTCGTCGTGGTGAGCGTGCAGGAGGACGGAGAGAACGCCACGGTCATCGCCGAGGCTCCGGGCAGCGATGCCGTACGCCTGTACGACCTCACGCGCCGCGAGGACGGTTGGTGGCCGGACGGCTACACCGAGTGCTGACTCCCACCGCGTGGCAGAAGAGCGCGTCCTATGCGCGAGCTTGGGCGAACTCGCCAGGGTGTCGACAACTTCAGGATGGAACAAATCGCACCAGGCGCCCTGCTCCTTGACTACGGCGATGGTGGCCGTTTCCGTGTTGGGGTGACCGAGCAGAACGACTGAGACATCCGCTCCTCGGGCGAAGAGGATGACTGGCTACTTGGTGAAGACGCGCTCCAGTTCGCGTCCAGACTGAAGGTCGAGTCGGACGAGCCAGCCCGAGAAGGCGATGGCTAACAACGTGTCATCTTCGATGCGAGCGTCAACCCACGCACCCTCGGGACCATCGGGTGGGTGTGCGCGCCATGCCACAGAACCGTCCGATCGCACACGGGCGATAACGCCGTAGTAGCCGTCGCCCGTCTGTTCGAGCACAAGCCGGTCCTCGCTGCTGGGTAGCGCCACGAACTTGTCCACACGAGCATCGTGACATCCGCTCATCGGCTGCTTGTTCCATTGACCTCAGGACCATGAGCGGATGTCCGGGCGGCGGCAGGTCACGTCCTGAGGGTGAACTCGATCTGGTTGTTCGCGAGGACGCGGGTCTGGTAGCGGTCGTCGTGGGCTCTGCGGTGGTGGGTGGGGCACAGCAGGCGGCCGTTGGCCAGGTCGGTGGTGCCGCCGGCGGCCCAGGGTTGGTCGTGGTGGGCGTGGCAGAACCACGCTGCGGTGTGGCAGCCGGCGGCGGTGCAGCCCTTGTCGCGGGTGGCGAGGGCGATGCGTTGGGCGCGGGTGAAGAGCCGCTTGCGGCGGCCGACGTCGAGGACCTCGCGTCTGCCATCCAGGACGACGGGGATGATGGCGGCCTCGCAGGCAAGGCGGCGGGCGGTGTGGGCGGCGATCCGGTCACCGGTGTCAAGGGTGGCGGCCGCCAGCCCACCGGTGAGGGTCTCGAGGGTCATGGTGACCACCACCGTCGCGCCGGTCGACATCTCGGGGACCTGGGAGCCGTCGAGGCGTTCCAGCAGCTCGCAGAGGGCGGCGCCGAGCTCGACGGCGGTGGCGGCTTTGACCGGCTCCGGCCGCTCACCCTCACCCTGCTCGGCCGCCGTGGCGGGCGTGGACGCCAGGGCGGGTTTGTCGTGGACGACCAGGGCCAGCAGCTGCTTGCGGAGCATCCCGGCATGCAGCTCGGGGACGGTGAACCGGCCATGCACGCTGCCCTGCCCGTCAGGGGTCATGGTCAGCATCGTCTTCCGCGCGGCTGCGCGTTCCTCGGCCTCCAGGCGGGCTGCCTCGTGGGCGTCGGCCACCGCGGGGGCGACGACGTCGAGGACCCGGTCACCCAGCACGCGCAGGTCGCAGGCGTCGTGATGGCCAGCGAGGTCGACCAGCCGCTGCTCGGCAGCAGCCCGCACGGTGGCGGGGATGTCGGCGGGTAGGGCGTCGAGGGCGCGGGCGATGACCTCGGCCTGCTCGGTGTTCACCCGGCCGGCGGCGTACCCCTCCCGCAGCCGCTCGTAGGTCTCCAACGCCGCGGCGAGGTGCACCGCCCGGCGCGACGACCTGACGGTGGTGCGGGTGGCACGTGCCAGCCACGTCGCGGTGGTCGCGGCGCCGGTGGCCTCCTCGACCCGCACGGACGAGGCGTGCGCGAGGACGCGGTGCTTGAGCTCACCGAGCCGTGCCTCGGCCGCAGCGATCTCCACCAACGATGCGGCGGTCGCGGTCTGGTCGAGACCGATCAGGGAGACCTTGTCGAGGTCGGTGAGCGCACCGGCGATGACCGCGACACCGCGGTCGACCTGGTGCTCCCCTTCGCGGGGCCCCCGAGGATCGTCCAGTGCTCCCATGACCTGAATCTTCCAGGCAGCACCGACATTCCGAGGCGCCTGCGGGGTCAGAGGAATGTCGCAACACCCCCTGCCCCGAGGGGGATGTTGTGCCGACTCCACCGATGCCCGCCGATCAGCTCGACTTGATTCATTGCTTGCTGCGGCGTGGCGAGAACCGGAAGGTGATCGCTGCGCGCGCTGGCGTGTCGTCCAGGACGGTGTATCGGGTGCTGGCCAGGCTCGGCAGCGTGCCCAGACCCGCTGATGCCGAGTACGTCGACCGCTACCTTTCCCAAGACGAGCGATGCGAGATTGCCCGGCTTCATGATCTGGGCTGGTCGGTGCGTGCGATCGGGCGTCGCCTGGATCGAGCCCCCTCGACGATCAGTCGCGAGCTGGCCCGTAATCGCGACCCCAAGACCGGGCACTACCTGCCCCACCACGCCCATACCCAGGCCTGGGTGCGGCAGCGGCGACCCAAGCCATCGAAGATCGCTGCCGACCCTCGGCTACGCGCCTGGGTGCGGTACATGCTCAAGCAGCGGCTCTCACCCGAACAGATCAGTGGGCGCCTCAAGGTCCGCTTCCCCGACGATGAGTCCATGCGGATCAGCCACGAGACGATCTACCAATCACTGCTCGTCTACCCCCGCGGCGAGTTGACTCGCGAGCTCAAGGTGCACCTGCGCAGCGGCCGTACCACCCGCAAGCCCCGCGGCACCCGCACCAACAAGCACTCACGCATCACCGATGCTGTCTCGATCCACGACCGACCCGAGGAGGTCGCAGACCGCAAGATTC
>LUPK01000040.1 GCA_001627335.1 Nocardioides sp. REDSEA-S33_B3
CCCACCAGCCACACCCGCCACACCGCCCCCAGCAGCCCCGAAGTTGGCGAATCGGGGGCGCCGCCGTGTCACACGTTGTTCACGCCCCGCACACGGCGTGTCGACCGGATCCGGGTCGGGGGCGGCGTACTTTCGCAAGCACCGGCGAGTGGGGAAGCTCGCCGCACCTGGAGGCCCGATCGTGAGCACTCACGACTGCACAGCACCGCAGGAGATCCCCTGCGGCGTGAGCGGAGGCGGGCACTCCCGTCGTCGGGCGTCCCGGTCCCACCGTGTGAACTAGGGCCGCCACGAGGAGTGCGCGCGTCGGCCCGTGAGGGGTGAATCGTGCCGTCCCAGGCCACCACGTCGCAGCTGTCCCCCACCGCTGGCTCCACCCGGAAGAAGAAGGCCCAGGCTCCACTGGTGCGCACGTACGTGCTCGACACCAGCGTCCTGCTCGCCGATCCCGGCGCACTGCGTCGCTTCGCCGAGCACGAGGTCGTCCTCCCCGTCGTGGTGATCACCGAGCTGGAGGGCAAGCGTCACCACCCGGAGCTGGGCTACTTCGCCCGCACCGCCCTGCGCCTGCTCGACGAGCTGCGCGTCACCCACGGCCGGCTCGACAACGCCGTCCCCGTGGGCGAGGAGGGCGGCAGCATCCGGGTGGAGCTCAACCACACCGACCCCGGCTCGCTGCCCTCGGGCTTCCGCCTCGGCGACAACGACACCCGCATCCTCGCGGTCGCCAAGAACCTTGCCGACGAGGGCGCCGCGGTCACGCTGGTCTCCAAGGACCTCCCGCTCCGCATCAAGGCCTCGGCCGTCGGCCTGGACGCCGAGGAGTACCGCGGCGAGACCATCTCCGAGTCCGACCCCGGCTACTCCGGCATGGCCGAGATGGACGTCCTCGCCTCCGACCTCGACGAGCTGTACGACGACGGGGTGATCGACCTCGGCGAGGCCCGTGACATGCCCTGCCACCAGGGCCTCGTGCTGCTCTCGGACCGCGGGACGGCCCTGGCGCGGGTCGGCGCCGACAAGCGCGTGCACCTGGTCCGCGGCGACCGGGAGGCGTTCGGGCTGCACGGTCGCTCCGCCGAGCAGCGCATCGCGCTCGAGCACCTGCTCGACCCCGAGGTCGGGATCGTCTCCCTGGGCGGCCGGGCCGGCACCGGCAAGTCGGCGATGGCGCTGTGCGCCGGCCTGGAGGCGGTGATGGAGCGCCGGCAGCACAAGAAGGTCGTGGTGTTCCGTCCGCTGTTCGCCGTGGGCGGCCAGGAGCTCGGCTACCTCCCCGGCTCGGAGTCGGAGAAGATGTCGCCCTGGGCCCAGGCGGTCTTCGACACGCTCGGGGCGATGACCTCGCGCGACGTCATCGACGAGGTTCTCGACCGCGGGATGCTCGAGGTGCTGCCGCTGACCCACATCCGGGGACGCTCGCTGCACGACTCCTTCGTGATCGTCGACGAGGCGCAGAGCCTGGAGCGCAACGTGCTGCTCACGGTGCTCTCGCGCATCGGCGCCAACTCCAAGGTGGTGCTCACCCACGACGTCGCCCAGCGCGACAACCTGCGCGTGGGGCGCCACGACGGCGTGGTCGCGGTGATCGAGAAGCTCAAGGGCCACCCGCTCTTCGCCCACGTCACGCTGACCCGCTCCGAGCGCTCGCCGATCGCCGCGCTGGTCACCGAGATGCTGGAGAACATGACGGTCTGATCCCCTGGGCTGACCTCTCCCGACCCACCCGTCACACGCCGGTCCCGCGCGCACGCGGGGCCGGCGTGTGCTCGCTCACGGTCACCGCCCGGGCCACGCCTGAGCGCGGCGGGTCCGGGGTCGGGCCGATTTGGGTGAGCACGGACGCTGGGGCATCGTGACCGATTCGTGACCTTCCGGTCGCACGTTCCCCCGTCGTCGCACCACCTGGTTGTCAGCCTGTGTTCCACCGCTCCTACACGCCCAAGCACGCCGCCCCACGCCCCTCGTCCCAGGGTCGTGCGCAGGGTCGCGCCGTCCTGCGCGCCTCGGCCCGACGTACGACGCTGATCGCCTCGACCGTGGCTGTCGGCGCGACCGGTGCCGCCGTCGGCGCCGGTCTGCTGGTGTCCCCGGTCGAGACGATGGCCACGGTCAGCGCCGACGAGGCCTCCCCGCTGTCGGTGAGCATCGCCCCGGCCGCCGATCGAGAGACCCGTGACGACGACGTGTCGCGCTCGGCCGAGCGCCGCGAGGCGCGTCAGGAGAAGCGCGAGGCGCGGCAGGAGCGCAAGGAGCGCCAGGCCCGCCGCGAGGCCCGCGAGGAGCGTCGCGCCGCGCGGCAGGCTGCGAAGGACCCCCGCTCGGTGGCGCGGACGCTGCTGGGGGAGTACGGCTTCTCCAGCGACCAGTTCGGCTGCCTCGACGCGCTGTGGGTCAGCGAGAGCGACTGGGAGGTCGACGCCGACAACCCGACGTCCTCGGCCTACGGCATCCCGCAGGCGCTCACCGAGACCCACGACCTGCCGGCCGACTACATGACCAATGCCGAGACCCAGATCCGCTGGGGCCTGGGCTACATCGCCGACTCCTACGGCAGCCCGTGCAGCGCCTGGTCGTTCAAGCAGGACAACGGCTGGTATTGAGAGCGGGCGACCGAGACCGACGAAGGAGGTCTCGGTCGGTCCCGCGAAGGTCGAGCGAGTGCGCGGCTGAGCCCGCGAAGCCGCGACCGCGTGTCGAGACCCGGTGACGTACCCGCGGGCGTGACCAGGGGGCCCGCGCGAGATGATGCCCTCCGTGAGCGAGGCATTCGAGTGCGAGATCCAGGCGCGGCTGCGTGACGTCAACCTCGGCGGTCACGTCGACAACGTCGAGGCGATCCGCATCCTCGACGAGGCGCGGATCCTCTTCCTGCGCTTCGCCGACCTCGGGACCGGCGCCGCGCGTCCGGGTCTGCTGGGCGGCGTACCCGACGGCGTGGCCGAGCTCGTCGGCTCCCAGCGGGTCGACTACCACGCCGAGATGCGGTTCGCGGCCTTCCAGTCCTTCCGGCTGCGCCTGTGGGTGCCGCGCGTGGGCCGCTCGTCGTTCACCGTCGCCTCGCAGCTGCGGGTCGAGGACGGCGGGGCCCCGGCGATCGTCGCCGAGACCACCTGCGTGCTGTGGGACCACCACGGCCAGGGATCGTGGGCGATGGACGACGCGGTGCGCACCACCCTCGAGCGGTACGCCGGTGAGCCGGTCGGCCTGCGCTGAGCACGCGCCCGGGGGCCGGCGGGGTCACCGACCGGTCATCGACTCCACGTCCAGGGCGGCGTCGAGCTCGGCCTCGGTGAGGTCGCCGCGCTCGACGTACCCCATCGCGAGCACCTGCTCACGGATCGTGCGTCCCTCGGCCAGCGCCGCCTTCGCGACCTTGGCGGCCTCCTCGTAGCCGAGGTGCTTGTTGAGCGGCGTGACCACCGAGGGGGAGGACTCCGCGTAGGTGCGCATCCGGTCGGCGTCGGCGGTGATCCCGTCGACGCACCGGGTCGCGAGCTCGCGTGAGGAGGCGGCGAGCAGCCGCACGGACTCCAGCACGTTGCGCGCGATGACCGGCATCGCGACGTTGAGCTCGAAGGCGCCGCTGGCGCCGGCGGCGGTCACGGCGGCGTCGTTGCCGACCACCTGGAAGCACACCATCAGCGTCGCCTCGGGCAGCACCGGGTTGACCTTGCCGGGCATGATGCTCGAGCCGGGTTGCAGGTCGGGGAGGTGGATCTCGGCGAGGCCGGTGGTCGGGCCCGAGGACATCCATCGCAGGTCGTTGCAGATCTTGGTGAGGCCGACCGCGTAGGTCTTCAGCGCGCCCGAGAGCTCGACGAGGGAGTCGCGGGTGCCCTGGGCCTCGAAGTGGTTGCGGGCCTCGGTGAACGGCTGGCCGGTCCGCTCGCCGAGCACCTCGATCGCGCGGGCCGCGAAGCCGTCGGGGGTGTTGATGCCCGTCCCCACCGCGGTGCCGCCGAGGGGCAGCTCACGCACGCGGGGGAGCACGGACTCGAGCCGCTCCACGGCGTACCGCACCGTCGCGGCGTAGCCGGAGAACTCCTGCCCGAGCATCACCGGGGTCGCGTCCATCAGGTGGGTGCGGCCGGCCTTCACCAGGCCGCCGAATTCCTCCGCCTTCGCCTCCAGCGACCCGGCGAGCACGTCCAGCGCCGGGAGCAGGTCGTCGACCACGGCGGTCGCCGCGGCGACGTGGATCGCGGTGGGGAAGGTGTCGTTGCTGGACTGGCTGGCATTGACGTGGTCGTTGGGGTGGACCTCGACACCGGCACGGGCGGCGAGCGTGGCGACGACCTCGTTGGCATTCATGTTGGAGCTGGTGCCCGAGCCGGTCTGGAAGACGTCGATGGGGAACGCGTGGTCGTGCTCGCCGGCGGCGACCGCCGAGGCCGCCCGCTCGATCGCGGAGGCCTGGTCGGCGTCCAGCACGCCGAGGTCGGCGTTGGCGACCGCGGCGGCGGCCTTGACGTGGCCCATCGCGTGGACCAGCGCCGGCTCGATCGGCGTGCCGCTGATCGGGAAGTTCTCCACGGCCCGCTGCGTCTGGGCGCGCCACAGCGCGTCGACGGGCACACGGACCTCGCCCATGGAGTCGTGCTCGGTGCGGTACTCCTGCTCGCTCACGTCCTCGAACCTACGCCGCCGCGCCGACACGCCCCAGCCTCGGACGGGTGGGCCCCGCCGAGTCGGCGTATCGAAACGCCGGCTCGGCGTGGGTGGCACCTCAAGGAGGGGGTACGCCGCGCCGAGACCTCTCCCGTGACGACCCTCGCCCCCCCGGCACACCCCACCCCCCACGAGCCCGACCCGACCACCGACCAGCGCCCCGGTTGGCTCGGGTCGTCGCACTCCTGGCTGCCCGACGCAGCGGTCGTCGCCCTGCTGGCTTGGTGGGCCACCTACCTCACGTGGGGCACCGGGGGGCGTGAGCCACACCTGCTCTCGGTCGCCTGCGTGCTCGCCGCGCTGGCCTGGGTCGCGGTGTGACCCGAGCGCACGCTGTCCCTGTGGGCGCTGCTGCCCTCCGCCGCGCTGGCCGCGGGCGCCTGCCTGGTCGTGGCGTTCTCCCCGACCGGCTGGGCGGGGCGCGACGACGCGGGGGCTTGGGTGCTGGCGGCCGCCACCGGGCTGGTGCTGCTGACCTGGGCGGCCGCCTGGCAGGTCATCGAGCGCTGGCCGCTGACCGGCGCCGGCTTCGACGGGTTCCGCGCGGCGACCGAGGCCGTCGGGGTCGGCCACCGGGCCGGTCGGACCGCCTACGTGCACAACGGGTTCCTCCAGGGGCTCACCGACGGCGGCCTGCTGCTGGGTCTGCCGCTGCTGCTGGTCACCCTCGTGCTGGCGGTCGCCGTGTGCCGCGGGTTGCCCGTCGTCGTACGACGTGGGCAGGCGGTGCGCGTGGGCGCCGGTGCCGCGCTCCTGGCGCTTGGACCGGCGACGACAGCCCCGCCACGCACGGCGTGGTGGCCGAGCGTGCTCGCCGTGGCCCTGCTCGCCACCGGGGCGTGGTGGGCCTGGGGCGGCGGGCTGTCGCTCAACGCGCCACTGGGGTGACACCGCGGGCTCATAGGGTGCCGCCATGGCGCAGTGGTGGGAGGACCTGAGCACCCTCGAGGTGCTGCTGCTCGTGCTCGGCATCGTGGTCGGCGGCTCGATCGCCTCCGCGCTCGCCGGTGCGGTGCTGGTGAGGCTGGGCATGCGACGCCCCTGGGTGGTGCGGCGCGCGAGCCGGCTTGCCTACCGACTGATCGAGCTGGTCAAGCGGCCGCTGACCATCGTCGTGCTCGATGAGGTCGTGGCGGTGATCCGCACCGGCCACTACACGAAGAACATCTCCGACGCGCTGCTGGAGAACCACGACGAGCTCAAGCAGATGGTCGCCGAGAAGGTCAGCGCCGACCCCAACGTGCGCCTGGTCAGCAAGCTGCCCGGCTACGACACGATCGTCTCGGAGGTCTCCGAGACCGTGCTTCGCGTCATCGTCGACATGCTCAGCGACCCGCGGATGGACGAGCTCGTCTCCGACCTGCTGCGCAACAACCTCGAGCAGATCCGGGTCGCCGTTCGGCAGCGGGAGCACGAGGCCCACGGGGAGATGGATCCCGCCGACCCGATCCCGGAGGACGCCCCGAGACCGGGGGCCCGACGGGCGTGAGGACCACTACGGTGCGCCGGCGGCGTCGCGTGAGGGCAGGTCTGCGGCCGGAGACATGAGCTGCTCGGCCACGTCGGAGACGTCGGCGACGTCGCCGTCGGTGATCCCGCCGGTCATGGCGGCGCGGTGGAGCAGGGTCCCGACCACGAGGTCGAAGGCGAGTGTGGCGCTCGCCTCCCGCGTCGCTTGCTCGTCGCGCAACGAGGCCACGTAGGGGTCGCGGAGCCGGCTGCGCAGCATGGTCCGCAGGTCGGGGTCCCGTGCGCTGAGGGAGGTGAGGGTGACCAGCACGTGGCGGGTGCCGGGGTCGCGGACGCGCTCGGCGAGCCAGCCCACCGCCGCCCGGACCGACGTGGCGGCCGGCAGAGGGCCCAGCGCGTGCTCGAGGGTGGCGACGGCCAGCTCGTCCTTGCTCCGCCAGCGGCGGTAGAGAGTGGTCTTCGCCACGCCCGCTCGCGTGGCGACCTCGTCGAGACTGATGCGCTCCCAGGAGCGCGCCGCGATCAGCTCGCGTGCCGCCGTCAGGATCCGCCCGCTGACGTCGGCCTGTCGGGGGCGTCCGGGACGGGGGCCCTCCTGGTCTCGCATGGACCCAGTTTATCGCTACCGTTAGTATCGCAACTATGAGTAGCGAAACTTGTCGTCGTGCCCGCCACCTCGGCCCGCGTCGAGCCGGTGCGCCGGCGACGTCGCCCTCGGCCAAGGCCTCCTCGGTGGTCGGCCTGGTGGTGGCCGTGCTGCTGCTCCAGCTGGCCTTCATCGGCAGCTACGTCGGGGCCTTCCACGACCCCTCGCCGCACGACGTGCGCGTGGTCGTCGCCGGCGGTGACTCCGGCGCGGCGGCCGAGGTCCTCGACGGGCTCGACGGCCACCCCGTCGACGTGGCGGCGGCCGCCTCTGTGGCCGCCGCGCGCGAGTCGGTGCGTGAGGGGCGCAGCGCTGCAGCGCTCGTGGCCCGGCCCGAGGGCGCTCGCGACACCCTGTTCCTGGCCTCGGGTGCCGGGGCGACCGAGGCGACCGCGGTCACCCAGCTGCTCGACGCCGTGGAGCAGGCGCGGGGCCGCGAGCTGCGCACGGTCGATCTGGTGCCGCCCGTCGAGGGCGACGCCCGCGGCCTGACCGGCTTCTACCTGGTGCTCGGCTGGTTGGTGGGCGGCTACCTGCTCGCCGCGCTGCTCGGTGTGAGTCGAGGAGCCCGACCCACCGGCCGAGTGGCAGCGGCACGCCGCCTGGGCCTGATGGCCGGGTACGCCGTCGCGTCGGGGCTGGGCGGTGCGCTGCTCGTGGACCGGGTCCTCGGAGCGATCAGCGGGCACTTGCTGGCGCTGTGGGGCCTCGGGACCGTCCTGGTCTTCATCGGCGCCTCCGTCACCGCAGCCCTCCAGGGGCTGCTCGGGACTGCCGGCATCGGGGTGACCGTCCTGCTCTTCGTGGTGCTGGGCAACCCCAGTGCGGGAGGCGCCTACCAGACGGACCTGCTGCCGGCCTTCTGGCGGGCCATCGGGCCGTGGCTGCCCAACGGGGCCGGCACCGCGGCCGTGCGGGAGGTCGTCTACTTCGCAGCCTCCGACGTGGGTCCGCGAGTCGCCGTCCTGGCCGGCTGGGCGTTGGTGGCCGTGACGACGACCCTGCTGGTCTCCGCCCGTCGGCCCGCCGAGCCCGACCCGGTCGCCGAGACCGTCGACCGCGCTCAGGCTGTCGCGCGCGCCAGGTAGAGCCAGTAGGTCTCCTCGCGGTCCTGCAGCAGCACCGGGTGCGGGCGAGTTTCGCAGCCGCCGAGCGCCTCGGTCATGGCGCGCTCCAGCGCCGGTGACTCCTGCGCCGACCACACGACCACGGCACCGCCCGGGCGGAGGGCACGCGCCGCCGTACGCAGGAACGGGGTGCGGTAGATCGCGGCGTTCTCGTCGTGGACGAGGTAGCCGGGACCGTTGTCGACGTCCAGCAGCACCAGGTCGTACGACGCCGGGCGCGCCTCCTCGAGGGCGGCGGCGACATCGGCGACCACCACCGTGACCCGCTCGTCGGCCAGCAGCGTGGGACCGTGCGGGACGGTCCCGTCGCGCATCCAGTCGACCAGCGACTGCTCGATCTCCACGACCGCGGCGCGCTCGACCCGGGGGTCGGTCAGCACCTCGCGGAGCGTGAAGCCGAGACCGAGCCCGCCGACCACGACCGCGCGCGGGTCCTCCACGACCGCGAGGGCCGCGGTGGCCAGCGCGCGCTCGCTGCCGACCTCGCGGGTGTCCATGACGAAGACGCCGTTGGCGCGCAGCTCCAGCACGGTCGGGCCGTCGCCCTCGCGGCGCTGGCGCAGCACCAGCTCGCCTCGCTCGGTCTCGGTGCGGGCCACCTCGGCGTACTCCACCTCCGCCTCGAGGGCGGGCAGGGCGGGTGGTGTCGGCACGTCCGGCATGGCCCCATGCTGCCCGGTCCCGGCGTCGCCATGCGCGACGGCCGGGTGAGGGATGGCACGGATCCGCGACCTACTGTCGAGGCCATGAGTGCAGACGAGCAGGGCCGCGACACCTCGGAGCAGGGTCAGGTCTCCGAGGTGCAGAGCCTCGAGGACGCCGACGAGCCCATCAGCGACGACCAGGCCGTCGCCGGTCAGCCCGACGCCGAGTCCGGCGAGGTCGACGAGGGACCCACCGGCCCCAACAGCCGGGCCGGCTCCGACCGCAACTGACCGGCGACGCAGGCGCACACCTCACCGGGTCTCGACCCGCCGGTCACGCCCTCGTCCCTCGGGCGACTGCTCGCTCACTCGGCCGAGCGCACCCGGATCCCTGAGATCGGCACGGTGACCGCGCCGGAGGGGTCGGTGAAGAAGTCGTTGCCCTTGTCGTCGACGACGATGAAGGCCGGGAAGTCCTCGACCTGGATCTTCCAGACCGCCTCCATCCCGAGCTCGGGGTACTCCAGCACCTCGACGGACTTGATGCAGTCCTGAGCCAGCCGCGCGGCCGGGCCGCCGATGGAGCCGAGGTAGAAGCCGCCGTGCTCCGCGCAGGACTCGGTGACGACCTTGGAGCGGTTGCCCTTGGCCAGCATCACCATCGAGCCGCCCGCGGCCTGGAACGACGACACGTAGGAGTCCATGCGCCCGGCCGTGGTCGGGCCGAAGGACCCGGACGCGTAGCCCTCGGGCGTCTTGGCCGGGCCGGCGTAGTAGACCGCGTGGTCCTTCATGTACTGCGGCATGTCCTCGCCGGCGTCCAGGCGCTCCTGGATCTTGGCGTGCGCGATGTCGCGGGCCACGACCAGCGGCCCGGTGAGCGAGAGCCGGGTCTTCACCGGGTGCTGCGAGAGCGTCTGCAGGATTTCGGACATCGGCCGGTTCAGGTCGATCCGCACCACGTCGTCCTCCGAAGCCGACAGGGCTTCGTCGGTGGTGTCGGGGAGGTACTTCGCCGGGTCGGTCTCGAGCTGCTCGAGGAAGACCCCGTCGGCGGTGATCTTGCCGAGTGCCTGGCGGTCGGCCGAGCAGGAGACGGCGATCGCGACGGGGCAGGAGGCGCCGTGGCGCGGGAGCCGCACGACACGCACGTCGTGGCAGAAGTACTTCCCGCCGAACTGCGCGCCGATCCCGAAGGACTGCGTCAGCTTGAAGACCTCCTCCTCCAGCTCGAGGTCGCGGAAGCCGTGGGCGCTCATCGAGCCCTCGGTCGGCAGGTTGTCGAGGTAGTGCGCGGAGGCGTACTTCGCGGTCTTCAGCGCGAACTCCGCGCTGGTGCCGCCGATGACGACGGCGAGGTGGTACGGCGGGCACGCGGCCGTGCCGAGCGAGCGGATCTTCTCGTCCAGGAAGCTCAGCATCCGCTTGGGGTTGAGGATCGCCTTGGTCTCCTGGAACAGGAAGGACTTGTTGGCCGACCCACCGCCCTTGGCCATGAAGAGGAACTTGTACTCCGGCCCCTTCGGCCCCTCCGCGGTGGAGTAGATCTCGATCTGCGCCGGCAGGTTGGTGCCGGTGTTCTTCTCCTCGTACGTCGTCAGGGGAGCGAGCTGGGAGTAGCGCAGGTTGAGCTTGGTGTAGGCGTCGTACACGCCGCGGCTGATCGCCTCGCCGTCCTCGGCGCCGGTCAGGACAGCCTCGGACTTCTTGCCCATCACGATCGCGGTGCCGGTGTCCTGGCACATCGGCAGCACGCCGCCAGCGGAGATGTTGACGTTCTTGAGCAGGTCGGTCGCGACGAAGCGGTCGTTGCCCGACGCCTCGGGGTCGTCGATGATCTTGCGAAGCTGCGCGAGGTGCGCGGGCCGCAGGTAGTGGCTGATGTCGTGCATCGCCTCGGCGGTGAGCCGCTGGATCGCCTCCGGGTCGACCTTGAGGAACGTGCGCCCGTCGACCTCGACGGTCGAGACGCCCTCGGTCGTGATCAGCCGGTAGGGGGTGTCGTCCTGACCGGTCGGGAGGAGGTCGCTGTACCGGAACTCTGCTTCTGCCACGAGCAGCCAGACTAGTCCGTCCTCCGAGGGGCCCTCTTGACGGGCCGCGGACCGGTCGGTCTAGGGTCGACGCCGTCCACCACGGGAGCTCGCGGCAGCGGGCTGAGAGGGAGCTGGGGCCGCTCCGACCGTCGAACCTGATCCGGTTAAGACCGGCGAAGGAAGCGTCAGGAGCAACCTGTGTCCTCCCATTCCCGCAGCGCCGCGGTGCTGCCGCGCGTGTTCTGCCTCGTCGGTCCCGACGACGACCTGTCCCTGCTGCCGGCGCTCGCAGCTCGCGGGGTGACGGGCTTCCAGGTCCGGGACAAGACCAACGAGGACCGCGACTGCCTCGCGCTCGTGGTCACGGTCATGGCCTCGCTCACGTCGTACGACGTCATGGTGGTCGTCGACGACCGGCTCGACGTCGCCCTGGCGGCCGGTGCCGACGGCGTCCACCTCGGCGCACGCGACCTGCCGCTCGTGCACGCGCGTCGGCTCGCCGACGCGCTCGACCGCCCCTTCGTCGTCGGCGCCACCTGTCGCGACGCGACCCAGGTCCGGGCAGCGGTCGACGACGGGGCCGACTACGCCGGCTTCGGGCCGATCGGCGTCTCGGGGTCCAAGGCCGACCTGCCCGACCCGCTCGGGGTGGCGGCGCTGAGGGGGGCCACCGGGCACCTGCCTCTGGTGGCGCTCGGCGGGATCGACGTGCCGACGGCCCGGGAGGTGCGCGCGGCGGGGGCCCACGGCGTGGCGGTGATCGGGGCGTTGTGGCGGGCGCGAGATCCGTTGAGAGCAGCCGAGGAGCTGGTCGCGGCGGTCGCCTGATGCGCGTGCTCGTGCGCGGCGCCGGGATCATCGGTCTCGCTGTCGCCGAGGAGCTGCTCCTCCGTGGCCACCGCGTCCGGGTCGTCGACCCCGCGCCCTGCTCGGGGGCCTCGGGAGTGGCGGCGGGGATGCTCGCACCCGCCGCGGAGGCCACCTGGGCAGCCCCCGGCGTCCTGGACCTGGGGCTGCGCGGCCTCGCCCTGTGGCCGGGCTACGCGGAGCGGCTCGGGGTGCCGCTGGCCCCCGCCGGCACCGTCCTGGTGGCCCGCGACGGCCGCGACCTCGTCGAGGCGCGCCGCCAGGCCGCGCTGCTGGCCGAGCACGGGATCGAGGCCGTTCCCCTGGACCCGGCGGCACTAGCACAGGTGGAGCCGAGGCTGACCTCCCGGGCCGCCGGAGGGGTGCTGCTGCCCGGGGACCGGTCGGTCGATCCGCGGGCCGTGCTCGCGGCGCTGCTCGAGCGGGTCGAGGTCGACGCGGGGGATGACGCGGTCGATGCCGGGGTCGACGCCGGGGTCGAGCACGACGTCGAGGTGCTCGCCACCGGGTGCAGCCTGCCCGCGCCGCACTCCCACCTGGTCCGGCCCGTCCGCGGTGAGGTCGTCCGTCTCCGGAGCGACGACCCGCCGAGCTACGTGGTGCGCGGCTGGGTGTTCGGCGAGCCGGTCTACCTGGTGCCGCGGGCGAGCGGCGAGGTGGTGGTCGGCGCGACCGTGGAGGAGCACGACGAGCCGGCGGCCCCCACCGCGGGCGGGGTACGTCGCCTGCTGGCGGCCGCCACCGAGCTGCTGCCCGGGCTCGACCGTGCCGCGGTGGTCGAGGTGGCCGCCCGCGACCGGCCCGGCAGCCCGGACGACCTGCCGCTGGTCGGCCCGACCCACGACCCCGGCGTCGTGTTGGCGGCCGGCCACTTCCGGCACGGGGTGCTGCTGGCCCCGCTGACCGCGCTCCTCGTCGCCGACCTGCTCGAGGGCGCCGACCCCGACCCCCTGACCGATCCTCGACGCCTGCTGGAGGAACCGTGCACGACCCGACCGTGACCCTCAACGGGGAGCGCGTCCCGCTCCCCGCCCACCCGACCCTGGTCACGCTGCTGGCCGGGTTGCCCGGGGGCCTGCCGACCGCTGGTGTCGCCGTGGCCGTGGACGGTGCCGTGGTCCCGCGCGGCGACTGGGACCGCCGTCCGCTGCGGGGCGGAGAGGCGATCGAGGTCGTGACGGCGGTGCAGGGCGGATGACCGGGCACGTGAGCCCCGTCGACGGCTGGGACGTCGGCCGCCAGCACCTCGGTTCCCGACTGCTGCTCGGCACCGGGGGCCTCCCGCACCTGGGCCTGCTGCCCGACCTGCTCGCCGCCGCGCGGCCGGCTGCGGTGACGGTCTCGCTGCGGCGCACCTCCTCCGTCCGCGAGGGTGGGCTGCTGGACACCCTGGGTCGGGCCGGGGTGCCGGTGCTGCCCAACACCGCCGGCTGCACGACCGCCCGCGAGGCGGTGCTGACCGCGCGGCTGGCCCGGGAGGCGCTGGACACGACCTGGGTCAAGCTCGAGGTCGTCGGGGACGAGACCACGCTGCTGCCGGACGCCGTCGAGCTGCTGTCGGCCGCGCGCGAGCTGGTCGCGGACGGGTTCGACGTGCTGCCCTACACCACCGATGACGCGGTCCTGGCCCGCCGGCTCGAGGACGCCGGCTGCGTCGCGGTGATGCCATTGGGGTCACCGATCGGCTCGGGACAGGGCGTCCTCAACCCGTACGCCATCGAGACGCTCGTCGCCTCGGTCGGGGTGCCCGTGGTGCTCGACGCCGGGGTCGGCACCGCCAGCGACGCCGCCCTGGCTCTCGAGCTCGGGTGCACGGCGGTGCTTGCCGCCAGCGCCGTGACCCGCGCCGCCGACCCGGTCGCGATGGGGGCCGCCCTGGCGGCCGCCGTCGAAGCGGGCCGGCTCGCGCGCGGCGCGGGACGGATCCCACGGGCCACCACGGCCCGGGCCTCGAGCCCGGTGACGGGTCGGGTGGTCCCGTGATCGAGGGGCTGCCGCGGCTGATGCTGCTGACCGATCGGTCCCAGCTGCGCCTGGGGCGGGGACTGGCGGGCACGGTCGAGGAGTGCGTGGCCGCCGGGCTTCGCCGGGTGGTCGTGCGTGAGCACGACCTGGAGCGGGCCGCGTGGACCGCGTTGGTCGACCGGCTGCTCGCGCTGCCGGACCTGGAGGTGCTCACCTCGCGTCGTGCCCACCCGCGGGCGCACGGGCTGCACCTCGCGGCGCACCAGCGGCCCACCTCGCAGCGGCACGGGCGGTCCTGCCACGGCGCCGGGGCGCTGGACCGCGCAGCACGCGAGGGCGCACGGTGGGCGACGCTGTCGCCGTACGCCGCCTCCGCCAGCAAGCCCGGCCACGGTCCGCCGGTCGACCGCGCGCTGCTGGCCGGTGCCCCGCTGCCGACCTACGCCCTCGGCGGGGTCACGCCTGCGTCGGCCCGCTCCGCGCTCGACGCGGGCGCCCACGGGGTGGCCGTCATGGGCGCGGTCATGCGGGCCGCTGACCCGGCGGCCGAGACCGCACGGCTGCTGAAGGCACTGGGCTCGGAGGTGGCGCTGTGACGCCCCGCGTGGCCGTGTCGATCGCGGGCACCGACTCCGGAGGCGCCGCCGGCCTGGCGGCGGACCTGACGACCTTCGCCTCCCTCGGCGTCCACGGCGCCTGCGTCGTCACGGCCGTGACCGCGCAGGACACCCTCGGCGTGCGCTCGGTGCACCGCGTGCCGGTCCCGGAGGTGGGCGCCCAGCTCGATGCCGTCCGCGGCGACCTGCCGGTCGCGGCGGCGAAGACCGGCATGCTCGGCGGCGCGGCTGTCGTCGACCTCGTAGCCGGGCGTCTGGGACGCGGGGGCGACCAGCCGGTGCCCCTCGTCGTCGACCCGGTGCTGGTCGCGACGAGCGGCGCGGAGCTCGGGGACCGGGCCGTCATTGCGGCGTACCGCTCCCTGCTCCTCCCCGTCGCCACCCTCGTCACCCCCAACGCCGACGAGGCCGAGGCCCTGCTCGGCCGGTCGCTGCCCGCCCGCGACGCCGCGGCCGGGCTGGCCGACCTGGGCTGCACGGTGCTGCTGACCGGGGGAGACCCCGGCGGCCCGGAGTGCACCGACTGGTGGGCGCTCCCCGGCCACGACCCGGTGCCGCTGCCCCACGAGGCGGTCGACACCGAGAACGACCACGGCACCGGCTGCACCCACAGCGCGGCGCTCACCGCCCTCCTCGCCCGTGGCGAGGCCCCCCTCGAGGCGGCGACCCTCGCCGCCCGCTTCACCGCCGACCGGCTCCGTGCCGGTCGGCACTGGGACCTCGGCCGCGGCCGCGGCCCGGTCGCCCACACCCACCCCGCCCCGGAGGAGACCAGATGACCACCAGCCCGATCGAGCCCCTGCACCCGGCCCACCGCCGCGTGCTCGTCGACCACGACGGCCTGGCCGTCCCCGTGACCCGCGTCGACCTGACCAACGGGGAGACCTTCGACCGCTACTGCACCTCCGGCCCGGACCCCCGCCCGGACGGGTCCCTGCCGCCACTGCGTGAGCAGTGGATCGCCCGTCGAGAGGGTGGCCCGGTCACCCAGCTCGCGCTCGCCCGCGCCGGTGTGGTCACGGAGGAGATGCGCTACGCCGCGGCGCGTGAGGGCTGCGACCCCGAGCTGGTGCGCAGCGAGATCGCCGCCGGACGCGCCATCATCCCCGCCAACACCCGGCACACCGAGCTCGAGCCGATGGTCATCGGTCGGCGGTTCCTGGTGAAGATCAACGCCAACATCGGCACCAGCGCGGTCACCTCCGACACCGCCGGCGAGGTCGAGAAGCTGCGGTGGGCGGTGCGCTGGGGGGCTGACACCGTCATGGACCTCTCGACCGGTCCCGGCATCCACGAGACCCGCGAGGCCGTGCTGCGCTCCTCGCCCGTGCCGATCGGCACCGTGCCGATCTACCAGGCGCTGGAGAAGGTCGGCGGCGACGCCTCGCGGCTGTCGTGGGAGGTCTACCGCGAGACCGTGCTCGAGCAGTGCGAGCAGGGGGTCGACTACATGACCGTGCACGCCGGGGTGCTGCTGCGCCACGTCCCGCTCACCGTCGAGCGGGTCACCGGGATCGTCTCGCGCGGCGGGTCGATCATGGCCGGCTGGTGCCTGGCCCACCACGAGGAGAACTTCCTCTACACCCACTTCGACGAGCTCAGCGAGATCCTGGCGGCCTACGACGTCGCCTACTCCCTCGGCGACGGCCTGCGTCCCGGCTGCCTGGCCGACGCCAACGACGAGGCCCAGCTGGCCGAGCTGCGGACCCTCGGCGACCTCACCCTGCGCGCGTGGGAGCGAGGCGTGCAGGTGATGGTCGAGGGCCCCGGCCACGTCCCGCTCGACCTGGTGCCCGAGAACGTCCGCCTCGAGCAGGAGTGGTGCCACGGCGCGCCCTTCTACACCCTGGGCCCGCTGGCGACCGACGTCGCGCCCGGCTACGACCACATCACCTCCGCGATCGGTGCCGCCACGATCGCCCAGCACGGCACCGCGATGCTCTGCTACGTGACGCCCAAGGAGCACCTGGGCCTGCCGGACCGCGACGACGTGCGCACCGGGGTGGTCACCTACAAGCTCGCCGCGCACGCCGCCGACGTCGCCAAGGGGCACCCGGGTGCCCGCGAGTGGGACGACGCCCTGTCGCGGGCGCGGTTCGAGTTCCGCTGGCACGACCAGTTCGCGCTCTCCCTCGACCCGCCGCTGGCGCAGGCCTACCACGACGAGACGCTGCCCGCGGAAGCGGCGAAGACGGCGCACTTCTGCTCCATGTGCGGCCCGAAGTTCTGCTCGATGCGGATCAGCCAGGACGTCCGTGCGGCGTTCCGCGCCAAGAGCGAGGAGTTCCTGGAGCTGGGTGCGAGCGTCTACGTCGAGGAGCCGGCCGGCTGAGGCCGGCGTCCTGGTCCCACCGCGGGGCCCCGGCCCTAGGGTGAGGTCCATGGAGGAGGAGCAGGCCCGGATGAGGATCTCCGACGCCGACCGGCACCAGGTCTCGGAGGTGCTGCGCGAGGCGGCGGGGGAGGGGCGCCTGGACTGGGAGGAGCTCGAGCAACGCCTCGAGGCGGCGTACGCCGCGCGCACGTACGCCGAGCTGCTGCCGCTGACCGCCGACCTGCCCTCCGGGTCGACCCCCGTCCCGGTGTCGGCCCCGCAGCCCCCTGCGCGTGAGGTGTCCGGCGTGAGCGGGACCAGGCGGGCGTTCGCGATGTGGGGCGCCGTCGAGCGCAAGGGCACCTGGGACCTGACCGACCAGCTGACCGTCGGGGTCTGCATGGCCGGCGCACAGCTGGACCTGCGGCAGGCACGGTGGCCCGAGGGGGTGCCGGTGATCAGCGCCTACGCGGTGATGGGCGGGGTGCAGATCGTCGTCGACCCCGACACCGAGGTCGTGATGGAGGGCATCGGCATCATGGGCGGCTTCGCGGGGCCGTCCGGTCTGGTCGACCAGGCGCCCGGCATCCCGACGCGACGCGTGCGCGTGCGCGGCGTCGCCTTCTGGGGAGCCGTCGCGGTGGAGCGCAAGCACGCGATCGGTCCCGGGGGTGCCGCGGAGGACGGCGCACGGCGCGAGCTGGACTGACCCTGCGTCCTGGCCGTGCCGCACGACTGCGGTCGGCACCGACGTACGCGCGTACGCCCTGTGCAAGCGCTTACGCGTAGGCTAGGGTGACCGGCGTCACTTCACGACGGATCGTCCGGCACGTGCCTGCCGGTGAAGGAGATGGGAATCAATGGCGTCTGTGAGTTTCGAGAAGGCCCAGCGCTGGTACCCGGGGTCGGACACCCCGGCCGTGCCGGGCATCGACCTGGAGATCAACGACGGCGAGTTCATGGTGCTCGTCGGCCCCTCCGGCTGCGGCAAGTCCACGACCCTGCGCATGCTCGCGGGCCTGGAGGAGGTGAACTCGGGCACCATCAGGATCGGTGACCGCGACATCACCCACCTCCCGCCCAAGGACCGCGACATCGCGATGGTCTTCCAGAACTACGCCCTCTACCCGCACATGAGCGTCGCGGAGAACATGGGCTTCGCGCTGAAGATGGCGAAGATGCCCGTGGAGGAGCGCAACAAGCGTGTGCAGGAGGCCGCGCAGATGCTCGGGCTCACCGAGTACCTCGACCGCAAGCCGAAGGCGCTCTCGGGCGGTCAGCGCCAACGTGTCGCGATGGGCCGCGCGATCGTCCGGCAGCCGCAGGTCTTCTGCATGGACGAGCCCCTGTCGAACCTCGACGCCAAGATGCGCGTGCAGACCCGCACCGACATCGCCAAGCTCCAGCAGGACCTCGGCATCACGACCGTCTACGTCACCCACGACCAGGTCGAGGCCATGACGATGGGCGACCGTGTCGCGGTCATGAAGCTGGGCGTCCTGCAGCAGGTCGACACCCCGCTGAAGCTCTACGACAAGCCGGCCAACCTCTTCGTCGCCGGCTTCATCGGCTCGCCGCAGATGAACCTCATCGAGGCCGTCGCCAAGGACGGCAAGGCATTCATCGGCGAGTACGAGGTGCCGGTCGACCCCGCCGCCGCTGCGAAGATGAAGGGCAACATCACCATCGGGGTGCGCCCGGAGAACTGGCGGATGGTCGACTCCGGCCAGGGCCTGCCGGTGAAGACCACGGTCGTCGAGGAGCTCGGCGCCGACGCCTACCTCTACGGCACCAGCGACGTCGAGGGCACCCCGTCGGCGCTCATCGTGCGCACCAGCGGTCGCGACCACGTCCGCAAGGGCGAGGTCTTCCACGTCTCCACCGACCCCCAGCACGTGCACGTCTTCGACACCGACACCGGGGAGCGGCTCTCCGACTGATCCGGTCGCACCCAGCGCGCCGAGCCGGTGCGGGGCCCTCCTGGGGGCTCCGTGCCGGCTCGTCCGTCGTCGCGGCGGGGCTTGGTCGGGTGCGCTCAGGCCCGGTCGGCCGTACGCCGGATGGCGGCAGTGAAGGTGTCGAAGAGCTCCTCGGGCAGGTCGTGGCCCATGCCGTCGACCAGCACCAGCTCGGCGCCGGGGATCGCGGCAGCGGTCGCCCGGCCGCCGGAGACGTGCACCATCTTGTCCGCCAGGCCGTGCACGACCAGGCTCGGCACCCGCACCCCGCGCAGCCGCGGCTCGCGGTCGGGCTGGGTGAGGATCGCGACCATCTGCCGCAGCGTCCCGGCGGCGCTGACCCCGTGGTCCCAGGTCTCCGCGGCGCGGACCCGGTTGTCCTCCTCGGTGACCGGGTAGGCCGGGGAGCCGAGCAGCGACCACATCCGCGTGCTCTGGGCGACGTACGCCTCCTTGCCGGTGCGGCCCCCGGTGAGCAGCGGCGGCAGCAGTGAGGGGTGCTGCCAGCCGACGGTCCGTCGCCCCGTCGTCGACATGATCGAGGTCATCGAGCGGACCCGGCGCGGGTCCGCCAGCGCCATCGTCTGCACGATCATGCCGCCCATCGAGATGCCGGCGACGTGCGCCGACTCGATGCCGAGGTGGTCGAGCAGGCCGAAGCCGTCGGCGGCCATGTCGTCGAGGGAGTACGGCGCGCGCACCGGCAGCCCGGCGAAGGCACGCACCAGCGTGGCGCGGGTGACCTTCCCGCGCATCCGGCTCGACCGGCCGGCGTCGCGGTTGTCGAAGCGGATGACGTGGAAGCCCTCGTCGGCCAGCCGCAGGCACAGTGCGTCGTCCCACCAGGTCAGTGGCCCGCCGAGGCCCATGACGAGCAGGAGTGGCTCACCGTCGGGGTCGCCGAAGGTCTGGTAGCACAGCTCGACGCCGGTGCTGACGGGCGCGCGGAGCAGGTCGGTGACCAGATGGGTCATGCGGCCAGTAGACCGTACGGACCATCTGTGGACCACCGGCGTCCGTTTCTTCGTGTCTCACCTCACAGGAGGTGTTACGTCGTCGTAATGTTGAAGGGTGAACAAGAACCCGGTCGCGTCCTTCCTGCTGCCCGACGAGTTCCGTCGTCCGCCGCTGGTGCGGATGCTGCACGAGGGACGCCTGGTGGGGGAGGCCTCGCGTCACGCGGTCCGTGGGCTCTCCGCGGCCCGCACGCGCACGCCGTACGCCGGCAGCGCCCCGGCCCGTGACGCCGACCCGGTCCTGCTCGTGCCCGGTTTCATGGCCGGCGACTACACCCTGGCCGGGCTGTCGCGGCAGCTGCGCCGCGAGGGCCACCGCACCTACCGCGCCGGGATCCCCGTGGCCAACATGGGCTGCACCCTCGACACCGCCGAGATGATCGAGTCGCGGCTCGAGGCGATCGTGGCCCGCCGCGAGCAGCGCGTGCAGATCGTCGGGCACAGCCTCGGCGGCATGCTCGCCCGCGGCATCGCCGCCCGCCGCCCCGACCTGGTCAGCGGCATCGTCACCATGGGCAGCCCGGTGCTGGCCCCCGGCGCCCACCACCGCTCGCTCACGATGTTCGTGCTCGGCCTGGTCGCGATGTCCAAGGTCGGCGTCAGCGGCGTCATGAACGAGACCTGCGTCGGCGGCGAGTGCGCGCTGGAGTCCTTCCAGGAGAGCCAGGTCCCGCTGCCCTCCGACGTCTCGTTCACCGCGATCTACTCCCGCAACGACGGCATCGTCGACTGGCGCGCCTGCCTGGACCCCGCCGCCGCCCACGTCGAGGTGAGGGCCTCCCACATCGGGATGGCCGTCGACCCCCGCGTCAGCGACGAGGTCCTCTCCGCGCTGCGCACCCACCGCGAGGGCGCCGCCGCTGCCGCCTCCTCGCTCCGGGTCGCCACCGCCTGACGCCGAGCCGGCCGAGCCGGGCTGTCGTCCAGCCGGCCGGGTTTGTCGGCCAGCCGACGTACCCGGCCATGGGACGACGAACCTTTGTCGTCCAGCTCCCGGGTCTGTCGGCCAGCCGACAAGCCCGGGCGTGACCGACGTGAAGCCCCCGGGGGGAGCGGATCAGTGGTCGAAGTCGACCGCGGAGTACGCGCGGAGCTTGGAGAGCTTGTGCTCGGAGCGGATGGTGCGGATCGTGCCGCTGCGCGAGCGCATCACCAGGCTGTGGGTGCTGACGGAGTTGGCGCTGTAGCGCACGCCCTCGAGCAGCTCGCCGTCGGTGATGCCGGTGGCGACGAAGAAGCAGTCGTCGCCGGTGACCAGGGTGTCGGTGTCGAGCACGGCGTCGAGGTCGTGGCCGGCGTCGATGGCGCGCTGGCGCTCCTCGTCGTCGGTGGGCCACAGGCGACCCTGGATGACACCGCCCATGGACTTCATCGCGCAGGCGGTGATGATGCCCTCGGGGGTGCCGCCGATGCCGAGCAGCAGGTCGACGCCGGTGTCGGGGCGGGCGGCCATGATGGCGCCGGCGACGTCGCCGTCGGTGATGAACTTGATCATCGCGCCGGTCTCGCGGATCTCCTCGGCCAACTGCTCGTGGCGGGGACGGTCGAGCAGGACGACCTTGACGTCCTCGGGGCGCTTGCCCTTGGCCTTGGCCACGGCGGAGATGTTCTCGGCGACCGAGGCGCGGATGTCGACCACGTCGGCGGCCTCGGGGCCGGTGACGAGCTTCTCCATGTAGAACACGGCCGAGGGGTCGTACATCGAGCCCCGCGGCGAGACCGCCAGCACCGACACGGCGTTGGTCATGCCCTTGGCGGTCAGGGTGGTCCCGTCGATGGGGTCGACGGCGACGTCGCACTCGGGACCGGTGCCGTCACCGACCTCCTCGCCGTTGTAGAGCATCGGGGCGTTGTCCTTCTCGCCTTCGCCGATGACGACGGTGCCGCGCATGCCGATGGTCGAGATGAGCACCCGCATCGCGTTGACGGCCACGCCGTCGGCGCCGTTCTTGTCGCCGCGGCCGACCCACCGCCCGGCGGCCATGGCGGCTGCTTCGGTGACGCGCACCAGCTCCAGCGCGAGGTTGCGGTCAGGGGACTGCGGGGCGACCTGGAGGCCGTCGGGCTCGCTCATGGGCGCATGCTATCGGTCGTCGTCGCGGTCGCCTTCACGGTCAGCCAGACCTCTCGACCCGCGGTCAGTCCGAGGTCCACGGCCGCGGCGGGCGTGACGTCGGCCAGCAGCTCGGGCCCGTCCTCGGTGGCGACCAGCAGGCGCAGCGCGTCGCCGTGCGGGGTCGTGCCGGCCACGCGGCCGCGCCAGGTGAGCCGCGCGGAGCCCTCCGGGCGGGCCAGGGAGACGGTGACGGCGCTGGGCGGGAAGCTGCGGCGTACGTCGCCGTCGGGCACGACGTTGAGGCCGACCAGCCGGGCCACGTGCTCGGTGCGCGGGCGGGCCGCGACCTCGTGAGGGGTGCCGGTCTGGGCGATCCGCCCCTCGTCGATCACCACGACCCGGTCGGCGAGGGTGAGGGCGTCGAGGGCGTCGTGGGTGACCAGCAGCGTCACCCCGGAGTACGACGCCAGGTGCTCGGCCAGCGCGATCCGCAACGAGGTCGCCACGCCCACGTCGAGCCCCCCGAACGGCTCGTCCAGCAGCAGCACGGCGGGGTCGGTGACGAGCGCGCGGGCGAGGGCGACCCGCTGCGCCTGTCCGCCCGAGAGCGCGTGGGGCCGTCGGCGGCCGAGGTCGCCGACCCCGACCCGGTCCAGCCACTCCTGGGCGCGGACCCGTGCGGTGGCGGGGCGCTCGCCGCGGGCGCGGAGGCCGAAGGCGACGTTCTCGAGCGCGGTGAGGTGCGGGAAGAGCGAGCGGTCCTGGGGGACCAGCCCGACACCGCGGTCGCGGACGGGCAGCGGGGGAGCGTTCCAGTCGCGGCCGGCGACCTCGACGCGACCGGCGACGGGCAGCAGGCCGGCGACCGCGGAGAGCAGCGTGCTCTTCCCGGCGCCGTTGGGCCCGATGACGGCCACGACGTCACCTGATGCGGCGTCGAGGGCGGCGCTCAGCCGGCCCGGGACCTCGACGTCGAGGGAGAGCCCGGTCACGACGGCACCAGCCAGCGACGGCGCAGCCCGACGAGCACCCCGATCGAGACGACCAACAGCAGCATCGACAGGGTGCGGGCGGCCGCCGGGTCGGCCTGCAGCGTGGTGTAGATCAGCGACGGCATCGTCTGCGTGGTGCCGGGGAAGTTGCCGGCGAAGGTGATGGTCGCGCCGAACTCGCCCAGGCTGCGCGCCCAGGCCAGCACGCAGCCGGCCAGCACACCGGGCAGGGCGGCGGTCCGCAGCGCCCCCTCGACGCTGAGCACGAAGAACGGCAGCGAGACGAACGTGTGCGCCAGCACCACCGCGGTGGTCGTGTAGGGGATGGTCCACCCGGTCACGTCGTGCAGCGGGCCACCCAGCAGGCCGTTGCGCCCGAGCGCGGCGACCAGCGCGACGCCCGCGACCACGGGAGGCAGCACGAGCGGCACGGCGACCAGCCCGCGCAGCAGGCGGCGCCCCGGGAACTCCACCCGTGCCAGCAGCCACGCCAGCGGTGTCCCCAGCAGCACGCACAGCACGACGGTCAGCGCGGACGTCAGCCCCGAGAGCCACAGCGCGTCGCGCACCGCGGGGTCGGCCAGCTGGGCACCGAGGTCGGACCACGGGGTGTCCAGCACCAGGGCGACCAGCGGCACCACGAGCAGCGCCGCGCCGACCGACCCCGGGACCAGGAGGAGGAGCGGTGGCCTGCCGAGGGAGGGTGCGCGCGCCGGCGTACGCGTGGGGGTGGTGCTCACGGCAGCGAGAACCCTGCCGCGTCGAGGACGTCGCGCCCTGCCGCGGACAGCACGAGGTCGACGAACTGCTGCGCCAGGTCGGGCTCGCGGGCCTGCTCCAGGACCGCGATCGGGTAGGACGTGGTGAGGGCCTCCGCCCCGGGGATCGGGAAGGTGACGACGTCCTCGCCGGCGCTCACCGCGTCGGTGGCGTAGACGATGCCGGCGTCGGCCTCGTCGGCCACGACCCTGGCGAGCACCGCCTTGACGTCGACCTCGAGGCTGACCGGCTCGGCCTCGACCTGCTGCACGTCGGCCAGCGCCGACCAGAGGGCGCCGCAGGGGGCGGTCTCGACGCAGGCGACGTACGCCGCCCGGCCGCTGGCCACGTCGTCGAACCCGTCGACCCCGGCCCGACCGTCGGCGGGCGCGACGAGGACCAGGCTGTTGCTCGCGAACGTCCGGGGGGCGCCCGACACCGCGTCGGAGGCGAGCTCCATGGTGCGGGCGTCGGCCGTGGCCAGCACGTCGGCGGGCGCACCCTCGAGCGCCTGCTGAGCCAGGGTCGCCGAGGAGTCGAAGGCCAGCCGCACCCGCACGCCGGGGTGCTCCGCCTCGAACTCCTCCGCGAGCTCGGTGAACGTCTCGGTCAGCGACGCCGCCGCCAGCACGGTGAGCGTCTCCTCGTCGCCCCCGGCCCCGGCCGCGCACCCGCTGAGGGCCAGCGCTCCGACGAGCGCCACCGCCACCACCCCGCCACGAGACCTCACGGCAGCTCCACCACGACGTTGGTCGACTTCACCGACGCCACGACCCGCGACCCCGGCTCGAGGCCGAGCTCCTCGGCGGCCTCGGCGGACATCAGCGAGACCAGTCGGTAGGGACCGCAGACCATGTCTACCTGCGCCATCACGGTGTCCTTCTTGACCGCGGTGACGATGCCGACGAGCCGGTTGCGGGCGCTGACGGCCGCGGACCGGCCGGGGTCGGGCGTGCCGGCGAGGTCCGCGGCGAAGGCGGCCAGCGCCGCGCCGGGCACGACGGTGCGCCCCTCCTCCTGCTCGGCCCGGAGCCGCCCGGCGTCCACCCAGCGGCGCAGGGTGTCGTCGCTGACCCCGAGGAGCTCGGCGGCCTCCGCGATCCGGTACGTCGTCACGCGTCCAGCATGCCGCATCCGCGGATGGATCGGCCAGAAGTCACCCGCATCTGCGGCTTCGTGATGGCTGGCTGACCGCGCCTACCGGCCACCTGTGATCATGGCGGCGTGAGCCAGACGAGTCCTGCCGCCAACCGTCCCGGTGGCTACAACCGCTCCTTCGGTGGCCTGGTGGGCGCCATGATCGTCATGGTCGTGGCCGTCGTGCTGGTCTGGCTGGCCTTGGGGCTCTTCCGCGACGACGCGGAGTTCGAGCCCACCCCGATCGACTACGACGCCTCCATGGCAGCCCTCGCCGACAGCGGTGCCGCGCTGGCCTACCCCGAGACCCTCCCGGAGGGCTGGCGCGTCAACAACCTCGCCTACGACCCCGCCGACCCGTCCTTCTCGCTGGCGATGCTCACCGAGGACGAGCGGTTCGTGGGCGTCTACCACGGTCGTGAGGACCTCGAGGAGGTGCTCGCGCGGCTCGTCGACGACGCCGCGACCGAGGAGGGTTCCGTCGAGCTGACCGACGGCGACGGTGGGTCGGCGACGTGGCAGGTGTTCGGAGACGAGGGCGGTGACACGGCGTACGTCCGCGTCGGCGACCAGCGGCGCGACCCGGTCATCACGCTCGTCTACGGCTCCGCCTCCGACGACCAGCTGCGCGAGGTCGTCGGCTCGCTGCTCACCGTCGGCTGACGCGGTCGGGGAACTGCCCCGGGTCGTTCCCGTCAGTCGGCGTCGGCCTCGAGGACCTTGTCGAGTCGCTCCCGGGCGCCGTCGAGCCAGCGCTGGCAGACCTGCGCCAGCTGCTCGCCGCGCTCCCAGAGCGCCAGCGACTCCTCCAACGTGGTGCCGCCGGCCTCGAGGCGGCGCACCACGTCGACCAGCTCCTCGCGTGCCTCTTCATACGAGGTGGACTCGCGCCCCGCCTGTGCGTCGCTCGCGGTCTGCTCAGCCATCGGTCTCCTCGGTGCTCTGCTCATCGGGTTGGTCGGGCTCGATGCCCTCGGCGGTGGCGCGGACGCGGCCGTCGGCGACCCGGACGCTCAGCGCGGCGCCGGCCTCGACGCCGGCCACCGAGGTGAGCACGTGCCCCTGGTCGTCCTGGAGGACGGCGTACCCACGGCGCAGGGTCTCCAGCGGCGACAGGGCGCGCGCCCGGGCGCGCTGGTGGGCGACGTCGTCGGCGGCGCGGTCGAGGCGGTGGCCGAAGGTACGCCGCGCGCGCTCGCGCAGCAGCCGCAGCTCGTCGACGCGCTGGGCCACCAGGCTGCGCGGGTCGGCGAGGGCGGGGCGCGAGCGGAGTCCGTCGAGGAGGTTCTGCTCGCGGTCGAGGTGGGAGCGGACCAGGGTGCGCAGCCGCTCCTGGGCCCACTCGACGCCGCGCAGCTCCTCGGCGACGTCGGGCACGACCAGCTTGGCGGCGTCGGTGGGGGTGGAGGCGCGCACGTCGGCGACCAGGTCGAGCAGCGGGGCGTCCTGCTCGTGGCCGATCGCGGAGACGACGGGGGTGGTCATCGCGAACACGACGCGCACCAGGCCCTCGTCGGAGAAGGAGAGCAGGTCCTCCACCGAGCCGCCGCCGCGGGCCACGACGACGACGTCGACCTCGGGATGGCGGTCGAGCCGCTCGAGGGCCTCGATGACCTCCCCGGCGCAGCGGGGGCCCTGCATGGAGGCACCGACGACCTCGAACTCGACCGCGGGCCAGCGGCGGCGTGCGTTCTCCAGGACGTCGCGCTCGGCGGCGCTGCCCGGCGAGGTGACCAGCCCGACCCGCTGGGGGAGGAACGGCAGGTCGCGCTTGCGGTCGGCGGCGAAGAGGCCCTCCGCGGCGAGCAGCTGGCGGCGCTGCTCGAGACGGGCCAGCAGCTCACCGAGGCCGACCATCCGGATCTCGCGGGCCTGCAGCGAGAGGGTGCCGCGGTTGGCGTAGTAGGAGGGCTTGGCGTGCACCACGATGCTCGCGCCCTCGACCAGCGGGGTGGGCAGGGAGTCGACGTAGGTGCGGGCGACGGTGACGGTGACCGAGATGTCGGCGACGGTGTCGCGCAGGGTGAGGAACACCGTGGCCATGCCGGGGCGGCGGTTGAGCTGGGCCACCTGGCCCTCGACCCAGACCGCTCCCAGGCGGTCGATCCATCCGCCGATGGCGTTGGCGACCGTGCGCACCGCGACCGGCGCGGTGGGGGAGGTCTCCAGTGCCATGCGGCGAGGTTAGAGGAGTGCGCCGACGCCCGTACGATGGCAGGCATGACGACCGACATGGGCATGCCCCCGGTGCTGACCCCCGACGAGGCCGACAAGGCCGTGCTGCTGGCCGCCCCGCGCGGCTACTGCGCTGGCGTCGACCGCGCCGTGGTGACCGTCGAGCAGGCGCTGGACCTCTACGGCGCCCCGGTCTACGTCCGCAAGCAGATCGTCCACAACAAGCACGTCGTGGCTGACCTCGAGGCGCGTGGCGCGATCTTCGTCGAGGAGCTCGACGAGGTGCCCGCCGGTGAGACCGTCGTGTTCTCCGCCCACGGTGTCAGCCCGGCCGTGCACGCCCAGGCCGCCGAGCGCGAGCTGAAGACCATCGACGCCACCTGCCCGCTGGTGACCAAGGTCCACCACGAGGCGAAGCGGTTCGCCAACGACGACTACGACATCCTGCTGATCGGCCACGCCGGGCACGAGGAGGTCGAGGGCACCGCGGGCGAGGCCCCCGAGCACATCCAGCTCGTCGAGGGCCCGTGGGACGTCGACAAGATCGAGGTCCGCGACCCCGCGAAGGTCGCCTGGCTCTCCCAGACCACGCTGTCGGTCGACGAGACGCTGGAGACGGTCGCGGCGATCCGCGAGCGGTTCCCGCTGCTGCTCGACCCGCCCAGCGACGACATCTGCTACGCCACCCAGAACCGTCAGCTCGCGGTCAAGGAGATCGCCAAGGACGCCGACCTGGTGATCGTCGTCGGTTCCGGCAACTCCTCCAACTCCGTGCGCCTGGTCGAGGTCGCCCTCGAGGCGGGGGCGAAGTCGTCGTACCGCGTCGACGACGCCTCCGAGATCGACGAGGCCTGGCTCGACGGCGTGCGGACCGTGTCGGTGACCTCGGGCGCGAGCGTGCCGGAGGCGCTGGTCCAGGGCGTGCTGGAGTTCCTCGCCGAGCGCGGCTACCCCGACGCCAAGGCCGTGCAGAGCGCCGAGGAGTCGCTCATCTTCGCCCTGCCCAAGGAGCTGCGCCGCGACCTGAAGGCCGCCGCCGCGGCCGCCCAGGGCTGAACCCCACCGAAGCCCAGGACGCCCCATGGCCCGCTACCTCGACCTCCACCCCGTCGACCCGCAGCCCCGCCTTGTCGGTCAGGTCGTGGCGGCGCTGCGCGACGACGACGCCCTGATCGCCTACCCGACCGACTCCGGCTACGCGCTGGGGTGCCGGGTCGGCAACCGTGACGGCCGCGACCGGATCCTGAGGATCCGCGGCCTCGACGACCGGCACCACTTCACCCTGGTCTGCGCCGACTTCGGTCAGCTCGGCCAGCTGGTGCACGTCGACAACGCGGCCTTCCGCACGATCCGCTCGTGCACGCCGGGTCCCTACACGTTCATCCTGCCCGGCACGCCCGAGGTGCCGCGGCGGCTGCTGCACCCGAAGAAGAAGACCGTCGGCGTGCGCATCCCCGACCACCGCGTCGTGTCCGCGATCCTCGCCGAGCTCGGTGAGCCGCTGCTGTCGAGCTCGCTGATCCTGCCCGGGGAGACCGAGCCCCGTACGATGGGGTGGGAGATCAAGGAGGACCTCGAGCACCAGGTCGACATCGTCATCGAGGCCGGCGAGACCCCCGCCGAGCCGACGACGGTCGTCGACTTCTCCGACGGTGCTCCCGAGGTGCTGCGGCACGGAGCCGGGGACACCTCCCGCTTCGAGTGAGTGAGCAGCCGCCCGCGAGGGACGCGCTCTCCGCTGGTCGAGGTGTGAGGAGCGCCAGCGACGAACCTCGAGACCCGGCGAGGTGGACGCCGACCTGACTCAGCCCGTCGACCGGTCCCGCTCGACCGACTGATCCTCGCGCTCGAAGGACCGCTCGACGGCTCGGAGCTCGACGGTCCGCGGAGCAGGCAGGTCCTCGTCGGTGACCGACAGCTCGGTGAAGCGGCGTGCCGAGACCAGCACGCGTGACTCCAGGGAGCCCATCGCCTGGTTGTAGTGGCCGACCGCGGCGTTGAGGGAGCGGCCGACGTTGTCGAGGTGCCGGTCGAGGACCTGCAGCCGCTGGTGCAGGTCGACGCCGAGCCGGTGGATCGCGCGGGCCTGCTCGGCCAGCGCCTCGTGCTGCCAGCCCTGCGCCACGGTGCGCAGCAGCGCGATGAGGGTGGTGGGGGAGGCGAGCACGACCTGGCGGCCGGCGGCGTGCTCGAGCAGGGTCGGGTCGGCCTCCAGTGCGGCGGAGAGGAACGACTCGGCCGGCACGAACAGCACCACGAACTCCGGTGCTCCCTCCAGCGCCTTCCAGTAGGCCTTCGACCCGAGCTGGTCGACGTGGGTGCGCACCTGGCGGGCGTGCCGGGTGAGGTGGTGGTCGCGCTCGGCGTCGTCGGCAGCCGCAGCCGCGTCGAGGAACGCGTCGAGCGGCACCTTCGCGTCGACCACGACATCGCGGCCCCCGGCCAGGTGCACGACCAGGTCGGGGCGCTGGGCACCGTCGTCGAGGCGCACCTGCTCGGAGAAGTCGCAGCGGTCCACCAGTCCGGCCAGCTCGACGGTGCGGCGCAGGTGGAGCTCGCCCCAGCGTCCCCGCACCTGGGGGCGGCGCAGCGCGGTCGTCAGCTGGTGGGTCTCGCGGCGCAGGCCGTCGGCCGAGCGGCGTACGTCGTCGACCTGCTGGTGCAGCTGGCCCTGCCAGGAGACTCGGGCATGCTCGAGGTCGCGCAGGGTGTCGTGGAGCCGGTCGAGCCCCTCGAGCACCTCGGTGTCCCGCGCCTCTCCGCCGGGACCGGCGCCCAGGGCGCCGCCGAGAGGGGAGCGTCGCAGCACGCCCAGGGCCAGGCCGAGCGCGAGACCGAGGCCGAGGCCGACGAGCAGCACCAGCAGCAGCGCGAGGGTGGTGGAGAGGCTCATGCGACCAGGGTGACGGCGAGCGCCGACAGTCGACTCCCGACGCGCGGGTGAGTCCGCGGGTCAGGCGAGGTCGACCACGACCGGGGCGTGGTCAGAGGGGGCGCCGGAGCCCTGGGCGGGGTCGCGCTCGTCGCGGTCGATGAAGGCGCCGGTGACGCGCTGCGCCAGGGCGGGGGAGCCGAGGACGAAGTCGATCTTCAGGCCGCGGTCGCGCTCGAAGCGCTGGCGGTAGTAGTCCCAGTAGGTGTAGCCGGGGGCGTGCTCGCGGGTGACCTCGGCCCAGCCGTCGTCGAGGAAGCCCTGGAAGGCAGCACGCTCGGGCGGGGTGACGTGGGTGCTGGTGCGGAACTGCTTGACGTCGAAGACGTCGTCGTCGGTGGGGCAGATGTTCCAGTCGCCCACGAGTGCGGCGGGGGCGTCGAGCCAGCCGGCCGCCGCCGTACGCAACCGGGCGAGCCAGTCGAGCTTGTAGACGTAGTGCGGGTCGTCGGGCTTGCGGCCGTTGGGGACGTAGAGGCTCCAGATGCGTACGCCGCCACAGGTCGCCCCGAGGGCGCGTGCCTCCGCAGCGACCGGGTCGCCGAAGCCGGGCATGTCCGGGAAGCCGACGGTGACGTCCTCGAGGCCGACGCGGCTGATCAGCGCGACGCCGTTCCACTGGTTGTAGCCGACGGCGGCGACGTCGTACCCCCGTGACTGCAGCCCCATCAACGGCAGCTGCTCCTCGCGGGCCTTGGTCTCCTGCACGGCGAGCACGTCGACGTCGTGGCGGTCGAGGAAGGCCTCGACGCGGTCGATGCGGGTGCGGAGGGAGTTGACGTTCCAGGTGGCGATGCGCACCGCGCCATCCTGGCTCATCTTCTCGCAGTGCAAGAACCTGACCCACCTCGACCCTGGTCGGCCCGGGGGGATCGCGGGTTCACTCGCTCGCACCCATCCACCACTCGGGAGGAAGCACCCCATGTCGCACCGCACCACCGGCGCCCTGGCGGCCACAGCCGCCCTCGCCGTCTCGCTCGGCTGCTCGATGCTCGGCGCCACCACCGCCAGCGCCGCCACCGAGGACTCCTCGTCCGTGCCGACCTACCAGCAGTTCCGCGACTCCACCTTCGTCGACACCGACGGGCAGTACGTCGTCAACGGCGACGAGCCGGTGTCCGACAGCGGCAAGCTGCGGCAGTTCTACGACGACATGGTGGGGGACAAGCACACCGGCCGGCCCATGGAGGACGGCCTCATCGTCAACACGGTCTCCGGCAAGGACGACAAGTGGAGCGCCTCCCAGGTCGGGAACCTCACCTACTGCGTCTCGACCAAGTTCGGATCCGACTACTCCGCGATGGTCAGCGCGATGGCCAGCGGCGCCGGGCAGTGGGAGGCCGCCTCGTCGGCGATCGACTTCGTGCACGTCCCCAGCCAGGACTCCAGCTGCACCACCCGCAACAACAGCGTGCTGTTCTCGGTGGAGCCGGTGAGGACCACCCAGTACATCGCCCGCGCGTTCTTCCCCAGCACCCCCAAGCGCTCGCGCAACGTGCTGGTCGACGACTCGATCTGGACCTCGGGATCCTGGAGCCCGTCCAACATCGTGGCCCACGAGCTGGGTCACACCCTGGGCTTCCGTCACGAGCACACCCGCCCGGAGTCGGGCACCTGCTTCGAGGACAACAACTGGCGGGCACTGACGCCCTACGACTCGGCCTCGATCATGCACTACCCGCAGTGCAACGGGTCCTCCTCGGACCTGAGCATGACCAACGCCGACCGGCAGGGCGCGGCGGCGCTCTACGGCTCCTGAGCCTCGCCTGCTGATTGGGGAGGGCCACGGGCGCGGGCCTAGACTCGCGGCCCGTGGCTCTCACCATCGGCATCGTCGGACTGCCCAACGCCGGCAAGTCCACCCTCTTCAACGCCCTGACCAAGAACGACGTGCTCGCGGCGAACTACCCGTTCGCCACCATCGAGCCCAACGTCGGCGTGGTCGGGGTCCCCGACTCGCGGCTGCCGCGGCTCGCCGAGATCTTCGGCTCCGAGCAGATCCTCCCGGCCACGGTCGAGTTCGTCGACATCGCCGGCATCGTCCGCGGCGCCTCCCAGGGCGAGGGCCTGGGCAACAAGTTCCTCTCCCACATCCGCGAGTCCGCCGCGATCTGCCAGGTGACCCGCGTCTTCCGCGACGAGGACGTGACCCACGTCGACGGCGAGGTCAACCCCGGCAACGACATCTCCACCATCCAGACCGAGCTGATCCTCGCCGACCTGGAGACCGTCGAGCGCGCGATCGTGCGGCTGGAGAAGGAGTCGCGCAAGGTCAAGGACCTCGTCGCGAACCTCGAGGCGACCAAGGTGGCCAAGGAGGCGCTCGAGGCCGGTACGCCGGTGATCGACCTGATCTCCGCCGGCAAGCTCGACGGCGCGCTGCTGCGTGAGCTGTCGCTGCTGACCGCGAAGCCGTTCATCTACGTCTTCAACTGCGACTCCGACGAGCTCGCCGACGAGGAGCTCAAGGCCAAGATGCGCGACCTGGTCGCGCCGGCCGAGGCGATCTTCCTCGACGCGAAGTTCGAGTCCGAGCTGGTCGAGCTGGACGAGGAGGAGGCCGCGGAGTTCCTCGCCGAGGCCGGCATCACCGAGCCCGGCCTGGAGGTCCTGGCCCGCGTCGGCTTCGACACCCTCGGCCTGCAGACCTACCTCACCGCCGGCCCCAAGGAGTCGCGCGCCTGGACGATCCGCAAGGGCGACACCGCCCCGCAGGCCGCCGGCGTGATCCACACCGACTTCGAGAAGGGCTTCATCAAGGCCGAGATCGTCTCCTTTGACGACCTCGTCGCCGCGGGCTCCATGGCCAAGGCCAAGGAGGCCGGCAAGGTCCGCATGGAGGGCAAGGACTACGTCATGGCCGACGGCGACGTGGTGGAGTTCCGCTTCAACGTCTGAGCAAGGCGTGCCCTGTCCGCTGTTGACGGGGAACTCCGGATGGATGTTGTGGGTTCAGCCTACTTCGGGGCTCCGACAGTGCATGCCCATCACGCGCCCGCGTGACTGTGCCTCACTCGTGCTCTCTTATCTCCAACTCTGGGTGGACTTTTCCGGCCCGCAGAATGTGAAAACTGCGGCCGGATGCTTGAAGCGCGCTTGGCGGGCGGCGAAGCCAATCTAGATAGTGCGCACGGCGTGGCGTGACAGCATCAGCTCCGTGAAGGACTTCGTCGAGCTCTACTTCAAGCGGAACCGTGGTTGGCCGTGGCCCGAGGAGAACTGGGGGCTGACGCCAATGTTCGGTGACGATGGATGGTGCCACGCATGCGGCGTCCCGAAGCGAGAGCAAGCCGCCTCCCTTGTGCTCCAGCGCAAGGGGTTGTCGGACCCATCCGGGGCGTGGGTGCCGAACTGGCAGTTCGACGTCATCTGCATGGACGACGAGGTCACCGAGCGCGTTGCCCGCGAGTTCTCAGTCACCACACTGCCGGTCGGATGGCCTCGCGTCGCGCCGGGTGAGGCGCACCAAATCGTAATTCCGTCTGTAGGTCCTGCGTGGTTCGACCCTCAGGAGTTGGCGGAGCGCGCCACAGCGCGGCATGGGACTGCTGGGGCGGAGTGTGCCGAGTGCGGAGTCTGGCGGTGGATGCCCCTTGCGTTCGGGATGCTTCCCGAGTTGCGGGCCAGGGCTCACTGGGACGACTACGACGTGCTTGCGAGCCCGGAATGGTTCGGCGACGGGTGGAAGGCCTATCGGCAGATTCTCGTGCGGCGTGAGTTGGCAGAACTGCTCGCCAAGTCGAGCCCTCGTGACTTCAGGGTCGTAAGAGTGAAGGAGTTCGTACATTAAACGACCGCTTGCTGTCGGCAGGGGACGAGCGCCGCATACCGCTGATCCACGCGAGGGTGTCTGCGGTGCCGGGTACTCTCGATCCATGGTGAATCCAGCGCTGCAGTCGGCCATCGAGGCCATGAGCCTCGATGAGCGGTTGGAGCTCGTGGAGTTCATCGAGAAGACCGTGGAGTCGGCCCCGATCGACGTCACCGAGGGGCAGAAGACGGTCATCCGGTCGCGTGCTGCCGAGCTGGACGCCGACCCCTCCATCGGGTTGACCTGGGACGAGCTCAGGGCTCGTCTCGCCGCGCGTCGCGCATGAGCCGAGCCGTGGTCGTCTTCCATCCTGCGGTGGAGGACGACATCGCGGCTATCCAGGCGCACTACGAGCAGATAGATCCAGTCCTGCCCGACCGGTTCGAGGCCAGGTTGGACGACCAGGTGGAGCGGCTGTCGATGTTCCCCGAGTCCGGGGCGGTGACCTTCGATGTCTACCGCCGCGCCCTGGTCAAGCGATTCCCCTACATGGCGATCTATCGCGTCGCGCGCCCGCGAGTTGAGGTGTTGGCCATCGTGAGCACCCGACAGGACCCCGCCACAATGGAGGCGTTGGTTGCTGAGCGCGCGGGGGAGTAGGCCGCGGTGCTTCAAGCGCCGGCGGTCTCCGGGGCTCCCGGCCGCTCGTGCTCGGTGACGACCGGGTCGGGGCGCCAGCCCGGCGGGCCGAAGACGTAGCCGATCTTGTCGCGCCACGTCGGGGCCGCCCGGACGTCGCGCGCGATCGCGGCGTACTCGTGGGTCTGCAGGCGCAGCGGGTTGAACGTCCCCACCGGGACGGTCAGGCCGTACGTCGGGCGGTGCAGCTCGGGCTGGAAGGTGCCGAACAGGCGGTCCCAGACGATGAGGATGCCGCCGTAGTTGCGGTCGAGGTACTCCGGGTCCGAGCCGTGGTGCACCCGATGGTGCGAGGGCGTGTTGAGGACCAGCTCGACCGGGCGCCACAGCGTCCCGACCCGCTCGGTGTGCACGAAGAACTGGTAGACGAGGCTGACGGAGAAGCCCAGGAACACCAGCGCCGGCGGGACGCCCAGCAGGGGCAGCGGCAGCCAGAAGACGATCTCGGCGGAGTTGTTCCACTTCTGCCGCAGGGCGGTGGAGAAGTTGAAGTACTCGCTGGAGTGGTGGGCCTGGTGGGTGGCCCACACCAGTCGCACCCGGTGCGCGACGCGATGGGCCCAGTAGAAGAAGAAGTCCACGCCGAGGATCGCCAGCGCCCAGGTCCACCACGCGTCCGCCGGCAGCTGCCAGGGCGCGAGGTAGGCGGACACCACGGCGTACAGGCCCAGCGCGCCGAGCTTCCACAGCGTCATGGTGAGCACCGAGACCGCGCCCATCGAGATCGACGCCGCCGCGTCACGGGTCAGGTAGCCGCCGGGCAGCGGGAGCGCGCGGCCGTCGGGGCCGGTGCGCTCGGCGACCGGTCGCTCGTCCTCGAGCATCCGTGCGGCCAGCGCCTCGATCGCGACGAAGAGCACGAAGAACGGCACCGCCAGCGCGACCGGGTCGTGCAGCGGCTCGGGGATGGCCTGCCAGAGATCGTGGAGCACCGGCACAGCCAACCATCCGCCGCGGGGGACGTCACCGGTTCCGGGCGGAACTTGACCGGCGAGCCTCTGCTGTCGCCTGCCCGACCGCTGGTCTGCCGCCAGGGAGCGCGCTGCTGTCGGTGGGGCGGCCTACCGTGCTGGGCATGACCTTCGTGAACGCCGGCACGCTCGGCGCCCTGCCCGGTCGCCGAGACGAGCTCGTGGCGCACCTGACCCGACACAGCCCGGTGCTCGCCGACCTCGGGTGCCTGCAGTACGACGTGGGCGTCGACGACCAGCAGCCCGACACGGTGTTCGTGGTGGAGCGATGGACGTCCGCGCAGGCCCACCGCGCCTCGCTCGAGCAGCCGGAGGTGCAGGCCTCGATCGCCGAGGCGCGACCGCTGCTGTCCGGGGAGTTCGGGGGCTTCCGGTTCGAGGTCGTGGGCTCGCCCCTGGGTGACTGAGGACCGGTGCGTCGAGGAGGAGTGATGCAGGGGCCGTGACGGCTGATCGCGCTACGATCCTGTACATGAAGACACTCCCGCTGGCCGAGGTGCGGGCCACGTTGTCCAAGCTCGTCGAGGAGGCGGGTCGCACGCACCAGCGGGTGGAGGTCACCAAGAACGGTCGGCGAGCAGCGGTGCTCATGAGCGCCGATGACTATGACGCCCTGGTCGAGACGCTCGACATCTTCAGTGACGACGAGACCATGGCCGAGATCCGTCAGGCGGAGGCCGACATGGCCGCCGGACGGACGACGTCGCTGGACGAGGTACGCGCGGAGATGCGGGCGTCGGGACGACTGCGGGAGTGACCCACCGCATCGAGCTGTCGCCTGCCGCCCGGCGAGCACTGACCCACAGCCTCCCCGAGGCAGTGGCCGCGGCGTGCGCCAACTTCCTCCATGACGTCCTGGCCGAGGAGCCCCATCGCGTCGGCAAGCCGTTGCGAGGCGAGCTCGCGGGGCGCTACTCCGCCCGCCGTGGGGAGTTCCGCATCATCTACGAGGTGCACGACGACGTCGTGGTCGTGCGTGTCATCACGACGAGGCACCGACGCGACGCGTACTCCTGACCCTTCCACGGGCCAGGCCCGGTGTCCGTACGATCACCGACCGTGAGCATCACCGTCGAGGAGCTGCAGGTCGCCGACACCGCCGAGGCGTGGGAGCGGGCCGGGTTCGCGGTCGCCGACGGCGTGTGCCGCATCCGTCGGTTGCGGATCCGGTTGCTGGGGCCCGAGGCCGGCCGCGGGATCGTCGGGTGGACCCTGGCGGGGCTGCCCAGCGGCGTACGGATCCGGGAGGTGGACGGGATCCCGACGGCTGTCGCGGCCCGCGAGAGCGACCCGCCCGCGAAGTCGGCGCACCCCAACGGCGTCACGCACCTCGACCACGTCGTGCTCATGACGCCCGACCTGCCGCGCACCGTCGCCGCGCTCGGCGAGATCGCCCTGGAGCCGCGTCGCGAGCGCGACGGCGAGCTCGGTGGAGTCGCGATGCGGCAGGTGTTCTACCGGCTCGAGGACGTGATCGTGGAGGTGGTCGGGCCGCCCGAGCCTGGGGAGGGCCCCGCCGCCGACCGGCCCGCCCGGCTGTGGGGCCTCACCCACGTGGCCCCCGAGCTCGAGGTGGCCGTCGAGCTGCTCGGCGAGCTCGCCGGCACCCCCAAGGACGCCGTCCAGCCCGGTCGCCGGATCACCACGCTGCGCACCCGTGAGCTCGGCATGAGCGTCCGCACGGCGCTCATCACGCCGCACGTGCGGTCGGCCTGAATTCTCGCGGCGCGCGGTGGTGGGACGGCCGGGATACGACGCATCCGGTTTCCTGCCTACTGCGCAGTAAGCAGGAAATGGCATGCGGAGTATCCCGATTCCGTGACCCACGAGACCCCTGGGACACAAGTGATCACGCCCGCGTGCCCGTCCAGCGTTCGAGGGCCGAGCCGAGGTCGGAGGGGGTGATCGGCTTGGGGACGAAGTCGTCCATGCCGGCGGCCTCGCAGCGCTCGCGCTCGCCCTCGGTCACCGAGGCGGTCATGGCGATCACCGGCAACCGCGGCAGACCCTGCTCGGCCTCGCGGCGGCGCAGCTCGCGGGTGGCGTCGTAGCCGTCCATCACCGGCATCTGGCAGTCCATCAGCACCGCGGCGTACGGCCTGCGCTCCAGCGCCGCGAGGGTCTCCTGCCCGTCGGCGGCGATGTCGCAGTCGTAGCCCAGCGCCTTCAGGATGCCCTCCGCGACGATCTGGTTGACGTCGTTGTCCTCGGCGACCAGCACCCGGGAGCGCGCCCGCGGCGCGACCTCGACCGGCTCGTCGACCGGTGTCGCCAGCTCCGGCGAGGTCCTCGTCAGCAACGCCGAGAGCAGGTCGCGCAACCGCGACATCGGCAGCGGCTTGGCCAGGATCTCGCGGACCCCCACCTCCCACGCCTCGTCATGATCGACCTCGGTGTCGGAGGTGAGGAGCACCAGTCTCGGTCCCCGCAGGGCCGGGTCGGTGGAGATCGCCCGTGCCAGCTCCAGGCCGTCCATGTCCGGCATGCACAGGTCCAGCAGCACGACGTCGTACGACGCCGAGTCCTCCCTCATCAGCTCGAGCCCCGCCGCGGCCGACCCGGCGGTGTCGACGCTCATGCCCCAGGCCTCGAGCTGGCCGTCGAGCACCATCAGGTTCGTCGCGTTGTCGTCGACGACCAGTGCGCGGCGACCCTCGAGGCTGCGAGGCCCCGCCGGGCGGGTCACCGGCTGGTCGGCGGCCAGCCGCATCGGCAGCCGAAACCAGAACGTGCTGCCCTGGCCGGGCTCGCTCTCGACGCCGATCGTGCCGCCCATGGCGGTGGTGAGGCGGGCGCAGATGGCCAGGCCCAGCCCGGTGCCGCCGTAGCGGCGGGTGGTGGAGGAGTCGGCCTGGGTGAAGGGGTCGAAGAGCCGGTCGCGGCGACCGGCGGGCAGCCCGATGCCGGTGTCGCGCACCTCGAAGCGGATCACCGGCCCCTCGGGTGTGCCGCCGTCGAGGTGCGCGCTGATCACGACCTCGCCCTCGTGGGTGAACTTCACGGCATTGGTCGCGAGGTTGAGCAGCACCTGCCGCAGCCGACCGGGGTCGCCGCGCAGCGCGACGGGCACCTCCGGCGAGCAGTAGGCCAGCAGCTCAAGGTCGCGGCCGCGGGCCGGCTCGGCCACGATCGCCGCGACGTCGTCGACGACCTCGTTGAGCAGGAAGTCGATGTCCTCGATGTCCATCGCGCCGGCCTCGACCTTGGAGAAGTCCAGGATGTCGTTGATGATCCCCAGCAGCGCGTCGCCGGCCGTGCGGACGCCTTGCGCGTACTCCCGCTGTCGCGCGTCGAGGTCGGTCGACAGCAGGAGACCGGTCAACCCGATGACACCGTTCATGGGGGTGCGGATCTCGTGGCTCATCGTCGCCAGGAACGACGACTTGGCGCGGGAGGCCGCCAGCGCCTCGTCGCGAGCCTCGGCGAGCTCGACCGCCGTGCGCCGCTGCTCGTCCAGCAGGGACCAGGTCCGCACGAGCGCCAGCGCCACCAGGACCGCCATGCCGCCGGCGGTCGCGACCGCGGCGTCCATGCTGTCGGTGGCGAGCACCCGCAGCTGGAGTGCGGTGGGCACGAGCAGGGGCAGGACCGCGATCGCGAGCCTGGGGCCCAGGGCGGGTGAGCCGGTCGTCTCCTGCTGCGCTGCCGGTCGGGAAGGCTGCACCGCGGACCACGCCAGGACCACGGAGGCGAGCATCCAGCCGAGGTCGAGCAGGGCATCTCCGACGACACCCGGCTCGGGCAGGAGCAGGTAGCCCAGGTCCGGCAGCAGCCACAGGCTCAGGCCCACGAAGAAGACCCAGCCGACCACGGCTCGTGCCGATCGGACCAGCACCACCCGCAGCGTCAGCCCGAGCAGCACGGCGTCGAGGATCGGGTAGGCGGCCCACACCGACCGGGTCGCCCAGTCGACGCTGCGGTCGTCGAGGATGCCCTCGACGGCCAGCTCCCACAGCAGCAGCACGCAGACCACCACGATGGTGGCCGCGTCCAGGGCGCCCTCGAGACGCAGGTGCTGCCGCTGCGAGCGGAGCAGGACGAGGAGCAGCGCGATCCCCAGGAAGACGTAGGAGGAGAGGTACGGCACGTCGGCGAGGGAGATGTCGGGCTCGCCGGAGGTCCAGTAGTAGGCGTACCAGATCAGATCCGCGGCGGCGGTCGCGGTGAGGGCGGCCGCGACCAGCATCCCGAGCGTCCGCGTGAGACCCGTACGCCGCCGGCAACCCCACCACGCGATGACCGCCGCCCCCGAGACGACCGTGAGGTAGCCGGCGTCGTAGACCGGCCCCGGGGCCACTGCCGCGAGGCCTGCGAGTCCGATCGTCAGGGCCCCCAGCAGGGTCAGCGCGGCTCGAGGGCCGTCCAGTGTGCGCATGTGGATCCGTCCTTGGAGGGCTGCGGGGGACAGCCTGACTCATCGCGGTCCGGATGCGCAGCAACTCCCCCCTGCGGGATCAGGAACTTAGGCGTACCTTGGTATCCACACCAGGGCCGTGGGAGTGGCCCCTGCTGACACGGGAGCACCAGATGGACCTCGACCCCCAGGACATCCGCGCGATCATCCTGCGCATGAAGCGTGCCCACGGGCACCTCGCCAGCGTGATCCGGATGATGGAGGAGGGGTCGGACTGCGAGTCGGTCCTGACCCAGCTCGCCGCGGTCAACAAGGCGCTGGCGCGCAGCGGCTTCGCCATCGTCGCCACCGGCCTGCAGGAGTGCATGGCCGACGGCACCCCGGCCGAGGAGGACCTGAAGAAGATGGAGAAGCTTTTCCTCTCCCTCGCGTGACCTCGAGGCGGGGTGTGGCGTTGGTCACTACGTGTCCGACCTCCGCCCCCGCCACCGCTCGCGCCGAGTCGCAGCGCTGACCGCCGCGGTCGCGCTGCCGCTGTCCCTCGCCACCACCCTGCTCCCGGCCCCCGGAGCCGCTGCGCCCACCCCCGAGCGCCGCCTGCCGCCGGCCGGGATGGAGTACGTCGCACTCGGCGACTCCTGGACCGCCGACGTCGTCATCCTCAACCGCGACGGGGTGCCCGACACCACCCACGCACCCATCGACTGCGCCCAGTCGCACCGCAACTACCCCAAGATCCTCGCCGAGGCCCTCAGCGTCGGGGAGTTCCGCGACGCCTCGTGCGGCTCGGCCACGACCGACGACTTCTACGAGCCGCAGACGGGTCTCCCGCTGGGCGGCACCAACCCGCCGCAGTTCGACCGGCTCAGCCCCACCACCGACCTGGTCACCGTCGGCATCGGCGGCAACGACGCCGGGGTCGCCAGTGCGGGCCTGGACTGCCTGGGTCTGATCCCCGTGGACAACCCGATCACCGACTCCGGTGCCGGGTTGCCGTTCGGCGGGTGCAAGGCGAAGTACACCGCCGACGGCTACGACCAGATCGGCCGCAACATCCGGCAGTCGACCAAGAAGCTCGTACGCGCCTTCCGCACCATCCACGACATCTCGCCCGGTGCACGCATTCTGGCCATCGACTACATCGACGTCGTGCCCGACCACGGGTGCTACCCCACGGTCCCGGCCTCCGACGAGGACATGGCCTGGATCTCCCAGAAGTTCCGTCAGCTCAACAAGATGGTCAAGCGCGCGGCCCGCCGCGGCGGCGCGGAGTACGTCAACACCTACCGCCGTACGCCGGAGGGCGTCGACCTGTGCGGTGAGCCCAACGTCCGCTGGGCCGAGGTCTACGGTCCCTCGGCCAACGACCCGGCGATGGGCGTCCCGGCCCACCCCAACGCGGCCGGCGCCCGCGGTCAGGCCGCCGCGATCCTCGACCACCTCCGCCAGCGGGACCCCGACATCTTCGACTGACCGGCCACCGCCTCGGAGCGGCCGTGCCCCCACAATGGGAGCGTGACGAACCGACTCGCCGCCGTCCCCGCCGATCGGCTGCACCTGGTGCTGATGCTGGTGCTCACCTTCACGACCGGCATCGTGGACGCGGTGGGCTTCCTGGGCCTGGACCGGGTCTTCACCGGCAACATGACCGGCAACGTCGTGATCCTCGGCATGGCGGTCGTCGGCGCCGAGGACCTGCCGGTGGTCGGCCCGGTGCTGGCGCTGGTCGGCTTCATGGCGGGGGCCGCGCTGGGTGGCCGGGTGCTCAAGCGCGCCGCCGGCAAGTGGACCGGCCTGACCACCGCGCTCTTCCTCACCGTCGGACTGGTCTGCCTGGGGCTCGCCGTGGTGCTGCTGGTGGTCGGGGACCACCCCGACCCCGCGGTGGGGCTGCCGGTCACGACGCTGCTCGGTGCGGCGATGGGGCTCCAGGCCGCCACCGCGCGCTTCGTCGCGGTCAAGGACGTCACCACCGTGGTCGTCACCTCCACGATCACCGGCCTGGCCGCCGACTCCCGCCTGGGCTCGGGGAAGTCGCGCACCGACGGGGGTGGCTCGGGACGTCGCTTCCTGGCCGTGGTGCTGATCCTGGCCGGCGCGGCCGTCGGTGCCGCGCTGCTGAAGATCCACGTCGGCGCGGGGCTCATGCTCGCCGCCGTGCTCATCCTGGCGGCCACGCTGGTGGGCTCCACGCACGGGCGGCTGCACATTTCACAACCCTGAAACGAACGTGCCAGTGCGTGAAACGCGCCCTGGATACGTTGCGGCGAACCCGAGACCACACCCGGAGGGAACGCCATGTCCATCACCCCCCGCTCGCGCTCGATGCGCGGGCTCGCCGCGGTGTCCGCGGCCCTCGTCCTGAGCCTCTCGGCCTGCGGGTCCGACGACGGCGAGATCGCCGGGACCGGATCCGACGGGGAGGCGTCGTACGGCGAGATCTCCATGCAGTACTCCTGGATCAAGAACGAGGAGTTCGCCGGGGAGTTCTACGCCTACGAGAACGGCTACTACGACGAGGCCGGCTTCGACGAGGTGTTCGGCATCTCCGGCCCCGACACCGGTGTGGCCAAGCTGCTCAGCGGCACGGTCCAGGTCGCGCTCTCCGACGCAGCGTCCGTGGGCGCCGCGATCGCCGAGCAGGACGCCCCGCTGAAGATCATCGCCGCGACCTTCCAGAAGAACCCCTTCACGATCCTTTCGCTGGCCGACGGCGCCGACATCGCGACGCCCGAGGACCTGGTCGGCAAGAAGATCGGCGTGCAGGACTCCAACGCCAGCGTCTTCGCCGCGATCCTCAACGCCAACGGCATCGACCCCGACGACGTCGAGGTCGTGCCCGTGGACTTCGACCCCACCCCGCTGATGGAGGGCGAGGTCGACGGCTTCATGGCCTACCTCACCAACGAGGCCATCACGGTCGAGAACGCCGGCTTCGACATCACGAACCTGCCGTACGCCGACAACGGCGTGCCCTACGTCGCGGAGACCTACACCGTCACCGACCAATACCTCGCCGAGAACCCCGACCTCCTCGAGGCGCTGCTCGTCGCGGAGATCAAGGGCTGGAGCGACACGTTCACCGAGCCGACCGACGACACCGTCGCGCTCATCATGAAGTACTACGACCAGGCGGCCTCGGAGAACGAGGAGGGCCTCGAGGCGGTCTTCGGCGCCCTCGACCCGGCCAAGACGGCCCAGGGCCTGGCGGCGCAGGCGGACCTGATCTCCACTCCCGACACCGAGGCCAACGGCCTGTTCACGATCACCGACGAGCTCAAGCAGCAGACCGTCGACTCGCTGGCCGCGGCCGGCTGGGAGGTCAGCGTCGACGAGCTCTTCGACACCACGATCATCGACGGCATCTACGAGGAGTACCCCGAGCTCCTGGACTACCTCGGCTGATCGACCACCGATGACCGCTGAGCACACACCCGGTGCCGGTGCCGCCCGTCGGGGCGGCACCGGCATTCAGGTCGACGGACTGGGCAAGACCTTCAAGGTCGGCGCGGGCAGGAGCGTGACCGCGCTGGAGGACGCGCACCTGCACACCGAGCAGGGGTCGTTCCTGGCGCTGCTGGGGCCCTCGGGCTGCGGCAAGTCGACGATCCTGCGGGTGCTGGCCGGGCTCGAGGAGCCCACCAGCGGCCAGGCCCTGGTCGACGGGCGCACCCCCGCGGAGCTGCGCAAGGACAGCGAGCTCGGCATCGCCTTCCAGGACCACGCGCTGCTGCCGTGGCGCAGCGTCGTGAAGAACATCGCGTTGCCCTTCGAGGTCGCCGGCCGCCCGGTCGACAAGGAGTACGTCGCCGAGCTGATCGCCCTGGTGGGGCTCACCGGCTTCGAGAACGCCAAGCCCGCCCAGCTCTCCGGCGGCATGCGGCAGCGGGTCTCGATCGCCCGCGCGCTGGCGCTCAAGCCGTCGGTGCTGCTGCTCGACGAGCCCTTCGGTGCCCTCGACGACATGACCCGGCAGAACCTCAACCTGGAGCTGCTGCGGATCTGGACCGAGAAGCCGGCGACCACGCTGCTGGTCACCCACGGCATCTCCGAGGCGATCTTCCTCTCCGACCAGGTCGCGGTGATGAGCCCGCGCCCGGGCCGGATCAAGGAGGTCATCGACGTCGACCTCCCGCGTCCGCGCACGCCGGAGATGATGCGGACCCCGGAGTTCCACCACTTCGTGGACCGGGCCTCCGAGCTGCTCTTCGGCGCCGACGGCCGCGCGGCGGCCGAGGCCTGAGGGCGGGGGAGGGATGGGCGAGCGTCGGATCCCCGGCTGGCTCTCCGGCGTCATCGGCGTCGGGGTGCTGATGGCGGCGTGGTGGCTCTTCGCGCTGGCCTTCCGCCCCGACACCGGGACCTACACGCCGGTGCCGTCACCGGGCGCCGTGCTGGGCCAGCTGGTCGAGGACGGCTTCTCGGCGTACTGGGACTCCTTCCGAGTCACCATCACCGAGGCCGCCTGGGGCTTCCTGTGGGGCAACCTGGCGGCGCTGCTGCTCGCGGCGACCGTCCTGCTCGCGCCGCGACTGGAGCCGATCATCGTGCAGGTCGCGGTCGTGTCGTACTGCCTGCCGCTGGTGGCGGTCGGCGGCATCTCGATCGTGGTGCTGGGCGGGGCGACCCGGCCCGGCGACCCGTCGACGACGGCGATCTTCCTGGCCGCGCTCGCGGTCTTCTTCACCACCGTGGTCGGCGCGCTGCTGGGCTTCAAGGCCGCCGACCGGGCCAGCCTCGACGTGATCCGCGTCTTCGGCGGCGGGAGGTTCACCCAGCTGCGCAAGGTGCGCCTGGTCGCCGCGCTCCCGGGCATCCTCAACGCGCTGCAGATCGCGGTGCCCACGGCGTTCCTAGGAGCGGTGCTGGGGGAGTACATGGGCGCCACCGACCGCAGTGTCGGCATCCTGCTGATCCGGTTGCAGGGCAACCTCGACTCCGAGCGGGTGTGGGCGGTGTTCCTGCTGTGCGCGCTGGTCGCGATGGTCGGGTACGGCGCGCTCGGGCTGGTCTCGCGCCTGGTCACGCCCTGGGTCTCCGGACGGAGCACGCCATGAGCGGCGGGACCGGCCCCGCGGTCGCGACGGGGAGCGTCGCCGGCACGTCGCGTGCCGTGCTGACCGCTGTGGGCAAGGGCCTGCTCAACGCCGCGATCACCGTCGGCATCGTGCTGGCCGCGTGGCAGGCACTGATCATGAGCGGGAAGATCTCGCCGTACGTCGCCAAGGGCCCGCTCGACGTGTGGCGCTTCCTCTTCGTCACCGACCCCGACGCCCGGGCGACCGCGGAGGAGCGCCGCGAGCTGCTCTTCGACCTGGCGGCCGTGTCGCTGAAGGACGCAGCGATCGGCTTCGTCGTCGGCATGGCGATCGCGATCGTGCTGGCGGTGCTGTTCACGCTGTCGAAGACCGTCGAGGCGGGCGTGATGCCGCTGGCGCTGCTGTTACGCTCGATCCCACTGGTCTCGATCGCACCGGTGATCATCCTGCTCACCGGTCGCGGCACCACCGCCTCGGTCGCGGTGATCGGCTCGATCGTGGTGCTGTTCCCCGCGCTGGCGTCGGTGCTCTTCGGGCTCTCGCGAGCCAACAAGGAGAGCCTGGACCTGGTGCGCGTCTACGGCGGCGGCAACCTCGCGGCGCTGCTGAAGGTCGCCGTCCCCGGCGCCCTGCCCTCGCTCTTCGCCGCGGCGCGCGTCTCGGTGCCGGGCGCGGTCACCGGGGCGCTGCTGGCCGAGTGGCTCTCGACCGGCAAGGGGGTGGGTGGTCAGATCGTGAAGTTCAACGCGGCCGCCCAGTTCGACAACCTGTGGGCCTCGGTCGCGATCATCACCCTGGTCACGCTGCTGCTCTACAACCTCGTGCAGCTGGCCGAGACCGTCGTGCTCGCCCGGATGGGGATGAGCCAGTCCCAGCTGTGATGGGGCACGCTGTGCTGTCGGTCGGCCAGTCGGTCAGCACGTCTCGGGAGCACGTCATGGGGGTGGGAGCGTGAGGGAGCGCCGCCGCCTCATCGCGATCGGCTTCTACCTCGTCAGCTCGATCCTGTGCGTGCTGCTCATCGCCGGCCACGGCCCGTGGGCGGGTCAGACGCTCTGGGAGATCTCGCTCAGCCACGGGCTCAACACCGGCGACCTGCCGGTCCTCGCGCTGTGGGGCGCCTCGCTGTGGATGTGCTGGCTGCTCTGGCGCGACGCCTGAGCGCCTCGCCGGTCGAGAGGTCTCGAGGCTCGGCCGTGGAGCGTCGCTGGTCGAGGTGCGACGAGCGCCAGCGAGGAGCCTCGAGACCCCGGTCGGGATGTCGCTGGTCGAAGGGGTCTCGAGGCTCGGCCGTGGGCCGGCCTCGCACCTCGACCAGCGGTGGGGCTAGTACTGCGTCCGGTCCGCCTTCGCCAGCCACGCGTCGAAGGGGGCGAAGGAGCCCTCGAGCACGAGCGGCGCGACGGGGGTCTCCCACTGCTCGCGCGGGGTGTCGAAGAGGTCGTAGAACGCGCGGTCGTCGAAGCCGCCGCGGGCGGCGTCGTCCCGGTCGGCGGCGAAGGTGACCCGGTCCAGGCGTGCCCACAGCGCGGAGGCCAGGCACAGTGGGCACGGCTCGCACGAGGTGTAGAGGACGCAGCCGGCCAGCGAGAAGTCGCCGATCTCCCGGCACGCGGCACGGATCGCGACGACCTCGGCGTGCGCGGTGGGGTCGAGGTCACGGGTGACCCGGTTCTGCCCGGTGGCGAGCACCTCGCCGTCGCGCACCACGAGCGCCCCGAACGGTCCGCCGCCGGCCGCGACGTTGGCGACCGCCAGGTCGACGGCCTGTTGCAGGAAGTCCTCGTGGGTCTGCGGGGTGCGGGTCAGGGGATCGGGCACGGGTCCTCCTCGGACGTCAGGAGCCGCCAGACCCGGTCGCGGCTCATCGGGAGCTCGCGGGGGCGGCGGCCGGTGGCGTCGCGGACGGCGTTGGCCACGGCGGGGGCGACGGGGTTGTAGGGGGCCTCGCTCATCGACTTCGCGCCGAGCGGCCCGACCGGGTCGACGGTGTCGGCGAAGAGCACCTCGGTGTGCGGCACCTGCCCGATCTGGGGCACGCGGTAGTCGCGGAACGTGCGGGTGGTGACCACACCGTCCTCGAGCCGCACCTCCTCCTGCAGTGCGGACCCGAAGCCCTGGGCCACACCGCCCTCGACCTGGCCGCGCAGCTGCTCGGGGTTGAGCACGACCCCGGCGTCGGCGGCGTGCACGCTGCGCAGCACCCGCACCTCGCCGGTCGGCGGGTGCACCGCCACCCGGACGCCGTGCACGTTGAAGGCCACCGAGCGCGGGGTTCCGTGGTGCTCGCCGGTGCCGACCAGCGGGCGCCGGGTCTCCCCGGCGTCGAGGCGCCGGGCGAGGTCCTGCGCCGCGGCGTGGACCGCCCCGCCGGCGACGACCGAGCCGGTGGAGCCGTAGGCCCCGGTGTCGTACGCCGCTGCGTCGGTGTCACCGCCGCGGACCCGGATCCGGGCCGGGTCGACGCGGTCCCCGAGGGCCGTGGCGACCAGCTGCGCGTGGACCGTGGCGGACCCGTTGCCGAACTCCGCGCTCCCGACCCCGACCTCGACCGACCCGTCCTCGGTCAGCGTCACGGTGGCGGTGCTGTGGTGCCCGCGCGGCGGGATGGTCGCGATCATGGCGGCGGCCAGCCCCTCGCCGACCAGCCACCCCGAACCCGGCGGCCCGTCCTCTGTGGCGGCCAGCGCCCGCTCGACGAGGTCCAGGCACTGGGGCAGCCCGTCGGTGGCGTGCACGATGTCGTCGACGGCCGGTCCGTTGACGACCAGCTCGTCGCCGGGCACGACCGCGTTGCGGCGCCTGATCTCCGCAGCGCTGAGGCCGACCTCGCGGGCCAGGTCGTCCAGCGCGGACTCGATCGCGAAGATCACCTGCCCCAGGCCGTAGCCGCGGAACGCCCCGGCCGGGACGGTGTGGGTGTACACCGCCTCGGCGTCGACGCGCTTGTTGGCGCAGCGGTAGAGCGCGACCGACTCGTGGCAGCCGTGGAAGAGGACGCCGACGGCGTGGTTGCCGTAGGCGCCGGTGTCGCTGAGCACGTCGAGCCGCATCGCGGTCAGCACCCCGCCGGCGTCGGCCCCGAGCTCCACCTCGACCCGGAACGGGTGCCGACCCGGCACCAGCGTGAACTGCTGCTCCCGGGTCAGCTCCCACTGCACCGGCCGGTGCACGCCGCGCTCGGCCAACCGGAGCACCGCCAGCGCCACGAGGTCCTCGACGAGCATCTCCTGCTTGCCACCGAAGCCGCCGCCGACCCGACCGGTCGACACCCGCACCTGCGACGGCTCCAGCCCCAGCACGTGCGCGAGCTCGTCGCGCACCAGGAACGGCACCTGGCTCGACGAGCGCACCACCAGCCGCCCACCCTCGGCCAGCGGCGCGTCCAGCCAGGCCCGCGCCGCATGGGTCTCCATCGCGGCCTGGTTGACCCGGGCCGTGCGCCAGGTGCCGTGGACGCGGTGGGTGGCGGCGGCGAGCCCAGCGGCTACGTCGCCGACCTCGCCGTGCGTCTGGGCGACCACGTTGCGACCCGGCTCGCTGATGCGGGAGGTGGCGGGATCCTTCTCCCCGTGCACGAGCGGTGCACCGGCCGCGCGGGCGGACTCGGGGTCGTGGACGGCCGGCCTGACGTCGTACTCCACGTGGAGGAGGCGGAGCGCGGCCTCGGCGATGGCCGGGGAGTCGGCGACGACGGCGGCCACGCGCTGCCCGGCGAAGCGGACCACGTCGTCGAGGACGCGGGTGTCGTCGGGGTCGTCGAGCCGGCTGTCGTGGCGCGCGGTCGAGAACAGCACACCGGGGTCGTCGCGATGGGTCAGCACCAGGTGCACCCCGGGCAGCGCCTCCGCCGCTGCGGTGTCGATGCGGGTGATCGCCGCGTGGCTGTGCGGGCTCTGCAGCACCGCGAGGTGGAGCGTGTCGGTGGCGGGGTCAGTGGTGGCGTCCGTGACGGGCAGGTCGAGCGTGTACGCCGCTCGGCCGGTCACCACGTCGACCGCGGCGGGCGGGCGGGTCGACTCCCCGACGGCCGTCTCCGGTGGTCTCGACGCCAGCGACGAGCGGGCGTCGAGACCACCTGGGGGGACCTCGGCCGACTGCTGGGCGATCGCGTCGCGGATGCTGCGGTAGCCGGTGCAGCGGCACAGGTTGCCCTTGAGGTCGCGGTCGGTGCAGGCACCTGTGGAGGCCGTGACCACGAAACCGGCGGTGCAGAAGCCGCACTGGAAGCCCTGCGCCTCGAGGAAGGCCCGTTGGGTGGGGTGCAGGTCGTCCGGGGAGCCGAGCCCGGCGAGCGTGGTGACCTCGGCGTCGGCAGCGCGGACCGCGGGCACCAGGCAGGACTGCCGCGGCTGCCCGTCGACGAGCACGGTGCAGGCGCCGCAGTCGCCGGCGTCGCAGCCCTTCTTCACGTCCAGGTGGCCGGCGGCGCGCAGGTAGGTACGCAGGCACTGACCGGGGGCCGGCGGAGTGTCGGTGGGGGAGCCGTTGACGATCATCCGAGCTCCTCGCGGACCTCGGCGAGGCAGCGGGCGGTCTGTGCCACCCGCCAGTCGCGCGCACCGTGGGCGTCCTCGTGCCAGCAGTCGATCGCCTCGACGCCCTGACCGTCGGCGAGCACGACCGGTCGGGTGGTGGAGCCGGTGACGGTGACCCGGACGCCGTCGGCCGTGCGCAGCCCGATCACGACTCCGGCGGAGCGGCCGAGGTCGGCCAGCGAGAAGCAGCGGTGGGCGACGGGCGCGGCCAGGGACGCGGCGGGGACGTCGAAGCAGCGCACGACCTCGCCGGAGGTGAGCGACGTGGCCGCGTTGCCGACCACGAGGTCCGCGACGGCGACGAGCCGCTCGTCACCGTCGGGGGTCCACACGACGGCCGTCGCGTCGAGCCCGGCCAGCAGCGAGGTCATCGCGCCGGCCGGCAGCCCGAGGCAGACGTTGCCGCCGACGGTGGCGACCGCCTGCACCTTGGGAGACATCAGCAGCGCGTCGGCGCACCACGCGAAGAGGCCGCCGCGCTCACGCAGCACCGCGACCGGACAGGTCGCGGCGATCCGCAGCGAGCCGTCGGGCAGCTGCTCGAGGTCCGGCCAGCCCAGCGTGGTGAGGTCGACGAGGCCGGTGGTGGCCGGCTGCGGCTCGGAGAAGAGCCAGGTGCCGCCGGCGAGCAGGGTCTCGCCGACACCGAGGAGCAGGTCCTCGCGCCGGCGCGCGAGCCGGTGGGAGGAGACGGTCGTGAGGTCCATCAGCCGCCCTCCACCTCGGCCATCCGCTCGTAGGCGCGGCTGATCGCGCGGACCCGCTGCTGCGCGGGGTCGCCGAGGGTGGCCAGCACCCCGTCGGCCAGCACGCTGACCAGGCTCATCGCCGCGGCGTAGGAGTCGAAGGCCAGCGCGCTGGAGACCGGGCACTCCAGCCACAGCGTGGCCGTGCGGGCGTGCTCGATCGCGGTGGGGTCCGCGACCAGCACCACGTCGGCCCCGCTGGCCGCGGCCTCGCGCAGCACGTCGCCGAAGCCGGCCGGGCGGCGCCGGAAGCCGACCACGACCACGGCGTCCCCGGGCCCCACGTCGGCGAGCTCCTCGCCGACGACCTGACCGGGCAGCGGCGCGAGCCGCACGTCGCCGCGGGCGTGGGCCAGCTGCTGGCGCAGGTGCAGCGCCACGGGGTGGCTGTTGCGCCAGCCCACGACGGTCACCCGTCGGGCGGCGGCCAGCAGCGCGACGACCTGCGGGACGACGGGGTGCTCGACCGCGCGGCGTACGACCTCGGCCTCGCGGGCCAGGTGCGTGGGCAGGTCGCCCCAGCTACCGCCGTCGCGGCTACGGGGCTCACCGGTGGAGGTGCGCAGGGTGCGCAGGTGCTCGCGGACCTCGTCGAAGTCGGCGAAGCCCAACGACCGGAAGAGCCTGCTCATCGTCGCCTTGGAGACCCCGGCCAGCTGGGCGAGCTCGGCCGCGCGGTAGGTCGCGAGGTCGTCGAGGTGCTCGAGCAGGGTCGCGGCGGCCTTGCGCTCCTGGGGGGAGAGGTCCATCCGGGTGGCGGCGATCCGCTCCTCGATGCGCAGTTCGGTCATGTCGGGCGAGGTCGGGACGCTCATGCCGGGCTCGATCGCAGGTCGCGGGCGGCGTACGTCGCGGCGGTGGCGCGCACGGCGGCCTCGAACGCGTCCAGGCCGACCTCGACGTCCTCGAGCAGCACCGCCTCGTCGGGGTGGTGGCTGATGCCGTCGTGGCAGCGCAGGAAGAGCATGCCGATGTCGGTGATCCGCGCCATCGCCATGGCGTCGTGCCCGGCGCGGCTCCACAGGCCCAGCGGGTCCTGCTGTCCCGTGGACCCGATGCCGGCGACGACGGCGTCGGTGAGCCACGGCGCGCACGGGGCGGCGGGGGCGCGGTGCCGCTCCTGGGCCTCGAAGCGCAGCCCGCGGGCCTCGCACATCTCCTCGAGCCGCCGCTCCATCCGCGCCCACATCGCGTCGCGCGCCTCGTCGGTGGCCGCGCGCAGGTCGAGGCTGAGGTCGGCGCGACCGGGGATCACGTTGACCGCGCCCGGCTGCACCTCGATGCGGCCGACGGTCGCGATGCAGCCGTCGTGCTCGTCGGCGTCCCCGGACGCGCGCGCCATCCGCTCGATCTCGGTGATCACCTCGGCGGCGCCGACGAGGGCGTCGCGACGGCGGGCGTACGGCGTGCCGCCGGCGTGCCGGGCCTCGCCCACCACCGAGAGGCGGAACCGCCGTGCCCCCGCGATCGTCGTGACGTAGCCCAGCGGCTCGTCGCGGGCCTCGAGGTAGGGGCCCTGCTCGATGTGTGCCTCGAGGTAGCCGACGAGCTCGTGCGGCTGCCGCGCCGCCTCGTGGACCCGGCGTGGGTCCAGACCGAAGTCGAGGAACGCCTGGTGCAGCGTCACCCCGTCGCGGTCGCGCAGGTCCCACCAGTCCTCGAGCCAGTGCCCGGCGACGGCCTGGGAGCCGAGCAGGGCGGTGCCGAAGCGCGAGCCCTCCTCGTCGCTGAAGCCGATCAGCTCCAGGGCGAAGGGGAGCTCGACGTCGTGCAGCCGCTGGGCCACGGCGATCGCCATGACGACCCCCAGCATCCCGTCGTAGGAGCCGGCGTCGGGGACGGTGTCGAGGTGGGAGCCGAGGAGCAGCGCGGGCAGTCCGGGTTCGCGGCCCTCGCGTCGGCCGCACACGTTGCCGGCGGCGTCGACCCAGGTGCGCAGACCGGCGTCGGCCATCCAGCCGGCGACCACCTGGTTGGCCTGGGCGTGCTGGCGGGTCAGGTGGGTGCGCTCGAGGTGGACCGGGTGGGCGGAGTAGCGGGCGAGCTCGTGGCAGCGGTCCAGCACCAGGGCCGCGTCGCTGGAGGTCCCGCCGCTCACGCGTAGACCTCCGACGCAGCGCCGGTGCCGCCGCCGGCGGTGACCGGCACGCCCGCGGCGCGCAGCACCGCCTCGAGCGCGGCGAGGGTGGTGAGCACGGCGTCGCGGCGGGCGTTCCAGCCCATCGTGCCGATCCGCCAGACCCTGCCGTGCAAAGGGCCGAAGGAGGTGCCGATCTCGATGCCGAAGTCCTCCAGCATCGTCGCGCGGGCTGCGTCCCCGTCGACGCCGTCGGGGATGTGCACGGCCACGACGTTGGTCATCTTGTGCTCGACGTCGCCGAAGACCTCCAGGCCCAGGCCGCGCACGCCCTCGAGCATCGCGGTGCCGTGCAGCCGGTGCCGCTCGATCGCCTGGTCCAGGCCCTCCTCGAGCAGCACCTGCGCGCAGGCGCGGGCGCCGTAGAGCATCGTCGTGGCCTCGGTGTGGTGGTTGAGCCGGCGCGGGCCCCAGTAGTCCATGATCTGCGCGAGGTCGAGGTAGTTCGACGCGATCCGGGTGCCGCGCGGCCGGTCGTCGTCGGTGCGCAGCCCGGCCTCGACGTGCTTGCGGCCCTCGATCACCTCCACCGCGCGCGGCCCGATGGTGATCGGGGCGGATCCGGACGGCCCGCCGAGGCACTTCTGCAACCCGGCGCTGGCCACGTCGATGCCCCAGGCGTCGGTCTCGAACGGGTTGCCCCCGAGGCTGGCCGTGGCATCGACGTAGAGCAGCACCCCCTCGCGTCGGCAGATCTCCCCGATGCCCGATAGCGGCTGGCACATGGTGGTCGAGGTGTCGCCCTGGACGGCCGCGACCAGGCGCGGACGCACCCGGCGTACGGCGTCCTCGACCGCCTCGTCGGGCACGACCTCGCCCCACGGCACCTCGACGGTGTGCACCTCCGCGCCGCAGCGCTCGGCGATCTCGACCAGCAGGTGGCCGAAGCGTCCGAGGACCGGCACGAGCACCCGGTCGCCCGGCTCGAGCAGGCTGACCAGCGCGGCCTCGATGCCGGCGCGGGAGGTGCCGTCGACGAGCAGCGTGTGCTCGTTGTCGGTGCGGAAGACCTCGCGGTAGAGCGCCATCGTCTCGTTCATCGCCGCGGTCATCGACGGGTCGAACTGGCCGACGAGCTGCATCGACATCGCCTGCAGCACCCGGGGGTGGGCGTTGATCGGGCCGGGGCCCATCAGCAGCCGCGGCGGCATCGGCGGGCTCGGGCTCGGGCTGGGTGGTGTGGTCATGCTGCTGCCTCCCGAGTGAGCAGACGGCCGGCGGTCGGCTCCTCGCCGCGCAGCCAGGTGTGGGTGACCGAGCCGGCGAGCCGGCGGCCGTCGTAGGCGCTGATCGGGTGCCGGTGGGCGAGGTCGGCGGCGCGCACGTCGAGGGGTGCGGCGGTGTCGAGGACGGTGAGGTCGGCGTCGGCACCGACCGCGATCCGACCCTTGTGCGCCAGCCCGACGAGGTCGGCGGAGGCGGTGGCCATCCAGCGGCTGACCTGTTCGAGCCCGATGCCGCGGGCGGCGGCCTCGTCGGCGACGGCGGTGAAGCCGACCTGCAGCCCGGAGATGCCGCCCCAGGCCTGCTGCAGGTCGCCGTCGCCACGGCCCTTCTCCTCCGGGGTGGAGGGGGAGTGGTCGGAGACGACGCAGTCGATGACACCCTCGACCAGCGCGTCCCACAGGGCGTCGCGGTTGCCGCGGTCGCGGATCGGCGGGCAGCACTTGAACTGCGGGGCGGCGTCGGGCAGTTCCTCCGCGCTGAAGCAGAGGTAGTGCGGGCAGGTCTCGACCGTCACGGGCAGCCCCTCGGCGCGGGCGTCGGCGAGCAGGTCGAGGGCGCGGGCGCTCGAGAGGTGCAGCACGTGCACGCGGCAGCCGGTCGCGCGGGCACCGTCGAGCAGCCGGCGGATCGCGTCGGTCTCGGCGCGGTCGGGGCGGGAGAGCAGGAAGTCGGCGTACGCGCGGCTCGGCGGGTGGGGCGCCTCGTCGAGCACCCGGGCGTCCTCGGCGTGCACGATCATCAGCCCGCCGAAGCCCGCGATCTCGGCCAACGCGGCGTCGAGCTCGTCGGGGCCCAGGGGCGGGAACTCGTCGACGCCCGACGGGGCGAGGAAGCACTTGAACCCGAAGACACCGGCCTCCCACAGCGGCCGCAGGTCGGCGAGGTTGCCGGGCACGGCGCCGCCCCAGAAGCCCACGTCCACGCGCGCCTTCTCGGCCGCCACCTGCTGCTTGAGGCGGAGGTGGTCGACGGAGGTGGTGGGCGGGACGGAGTTCAGCGGCATGTCGATGATCGTGGTGACGCCGCCGCGGGCGGCGGCCGTCGTCGCCGTCGCGAACCCCTCCCACTCGGTGCGGCCGGGCTCGTTGACGTGCACGTGGGTGTCGACGACGCCGGGCAGCAGCCGGGCGGTGTCGGGCAGGTCCACCGCGTCGGGGGCGTCGCGCCCGTCGTCGTACGCCGCCACCTCGGTGATCCGGCCGTCGGCGACGCGCACCGTGGCGGGACGGAGGGCACCGTCGACCAGGACGTGGCGGGCGCGCACGGCCGTGAGGGCCTCGACCACGTGCTCAGTCCTCCCTCATGACCGTGGCCTGGATGAGGCCGTAGGGCCGGTCCGCGGCGAAGAAGACCTCACTGGGGTTGTCGAGGCCGAAGGGCTCGAGGTCGACGAGGAAGTGGTGCTTGTTCGGGCAGCTGAGGTCGATCGAGGTGACCGCGTCGTGGGCCTCGAGGACCGCGCTGCCCATCGCGTAGATCGTCTGCTGCAGCGCGAGGCTGTGGTGGCCGGTGAAGGTGTCGAGCAGCGTGCGGGTGATGCTCGCGTGCAGCGCGTCCCAGTCGTGGTCGGTGCCGGCGTAGGTCCAGGTCGCGGTGAGGCTGGTGGCGAGGATGCGGTCGTCGGTCTCGACCAGGGTGGTGTAGCGGTCGCGCGGGAAGCCGTGGAACTCGGAGTCGGTGGACTTCAGGATCGTGCAGTCGCTGACCCCGGCGGTGACGCTGGTGCCGTCCGCGCCCCGCTCGACGCGGGCCGTGCGGGTGCTGGTGCCGTCGCGGAGGAACGCGTGGTCACCGAGGCGCCCCCAGGTGTGGGACAACGCGGTCATCTCCGCGCCCGTGACCTGGTCGAAGCCGTCGACGAAGTGGTCGGCCAGCCGCAGCAGGAAGGCCTCGGGGGAGTCGATGCCGTCGCGGGCGAAGGCGTAGACGGTGTTCTTCTGGGTGTCGGTGGCGACGACCAGGCTGTTGTCGCCGTCGAGGTGGCAGGCCTCGAAGTCACCGCGCAGCTGGGTGGTGACGGTGAGGTCCTCGACGGTGTGCGCGTCCTGGTCGCGGTTGACCCGGACCAGGTGGCACTCCGCCTTGCCGTACTGGTTGGGTCCGAGCACGATCCGGCTCATCTCTCAGCTCCCGCGGTAGGTCGAGTAGGCGAACGGGCTCAGCAGCAGCGGCACGTGGTGGTGCGCTCGGGCGGCGTTGGCGACGAAGGTCAGCACGACCTCGGGGAAGAATTCGCTGACCCCGGCGGTGTCGAAGCGCAGCGTCGTCGGGCCCTCGACCCCGGTCTCGAAGCGGGCGCGGCCGTCGGCGTCGGTGACCTGCTCCTCGGTGGCGCCGCTCAGCGTGTGCAGGGTGACGGTGACACCGGCCGCGGGCTCGCCCCGGGCGGTGTCGAGCACGTGGGTGGACAGGCTGCTCATCGGTCCTCCTCGACCAGGTCCTCGAGCCGCAGCATCGCGATCTCGGTGAGCTGCTGCTTGGTGACGGCCAGCTCCGTGGCGTCGTCGTGGGTCAGGCGCTGCTCGAGCAGCTCGAGCATCTCGGCCGCGGAGCGGCCGGCGGCGCGGACGAGGTAGATCCGGTCGAACCGCTCCTCGTAGCGACGGTTCGCCTCCACGAACGCCTCCCGATCGGCGTCGGTCACACCGGCCTGCTCGCGGGCGGAGGTCGCCGCGGTCGAGCCGGTGCCGCGCTCGCCGATGCGGGGGTGGTCGGCCAGCGCGTGGTCGAGCTCGGCGTCGGACCAGGTGGCCAGGAGGTGGGCGGTGTCGAGCAGGGTCCGGCGGTCGGCGTACGGCCGGCGGACCAGGAGGGCGGCGACCCACCGCTCCACGTCGGCGCAGCCGCGCAGCGCACGCGCGGCCTCTGGCGCCTCCATGGCGTTGAGCTCCCCGAGCCGCACCGCACCCTCCCTCGCCGGACCCCGGCCCCTCGTGGGGCCGGCCCTCCTAGGGTGAAACTAGTGCTCCGATGTTAAGCGCGTCTGGAACTCGTGTTTCAGCCCCATTTCGTCCCCTCGCTCGGCGAGGAGGAGGTCAGCCCAGGGAGACGGCGAGGTCGAGCAGGGCACGGTCGCGGCCGGGGGCGGCGACCAGGCTGACGCCGCAGGGCAGGCCGGCCCGGGTGGCCAGCGGGAGCGAGACGGCGGGGGCGCCGGCGAGACCGGCCACGCAGGTCAGCCGCATGGTGGCGTCGCGCACCGCCTGGAGGCCCTGGCCGAGCAGCGGGGCGACCGAGGAGGACGACGGCAGCACGAGGACCCGGTCGCCGATGAGGTCGTGCAGCCGGGCGCGGGCGGAGACGACGGCGTCGTACGCCGCGTCCGCGTCGGCCTTGTCGATCGAGGCGGCGTGGCGGAAGCGGGTGCGGACGTCGGCACCGAGGGTGTCGAGGCGGTCGGCGAGCCAGCCGCCGCGCACGGCCCAGGCCTCCCACGCCTGCCAGGTCTGGAAGGCCTGCAGCCACGAGGTCAGCTCCCCCAGCGGCCAGCCCTCGCGCACGATGAGGCCCTGGTCGGCGACCCACGCCTCGACGGCCGAGCGGACGTCGGGCTCGGCAAGCGCGAGGAGCTCGGGGACGACGACGAGGTCGGTGCCACCGCTGACGCTGTCGGGCGGCAGCAGCACGTCGCCGACCTCGCGCAGAAGCGCGGCTGAGCGGGTCAGCCAGCCGACGGTGTCGAAGGTGGGGGAGAGGGCCAGGACGCCGTTCATCGGCAGCGAGCCGTGGGTGGTGCGGATGCCGGTCAGGCCCTGGTACGCCGCCGGCACCCTGATCGAGCCACCCGTGTCGGTCCCGAGGCCGATCGTGGCGTGCCCGAGGGAGACGGCGGACGCGGAGCCCGACGACGAGCCGCCGGGGACCCGTCGCGGGGCGCGGGGGTTGGGCGGTGCGCCGAAGTGCGCGTTGGTGCCGGCCAGGGAGTAGGCGAACTCGTCGGTGCGGGCGATGCCGCGCAGCGAGGCGCCGGCCTCGACGAGGGTGTCGGCGACCGTCGCGTCGGAGCGCTCGACGGGGGCGGCGGCCTCCCAGGTGGGGTTGCCGGCGCCGACCTTCTGCCCGGCGACGGCGAAGAGGTCCTTGACCGCGACGCTCTCGCCGACCAGCGGACCGGCCGGGGCGCCGGGCACGAGCGGGTCGCCGACGACCCGCCAGATCCGGGTGTCGAGGGCGGGGGCGGGCACCGAGACGTGGGCGGCGGTGACCTTCCAGCCGCCGCAGAAGTCGTCGTCGGTGCGGGCCCAGAGCTGGGTCTGCTGGCCGCGCCCGCCGCGGGCGAGCTCGGTCACCGCGACCACGAGAGCGTGGTCGGGGTCGGTGACCTGGACGTGGGTCTGCACCAGCCGGCGGGCCGGCGCACCGCCACGGCCGGAGCGGAAGGCGGCGATCTGGTCGTGACCGACGAGCAGGCCGTCGGCGTCGCCGCGCAGGGTCGTCGTGGCGGGCGCGAAGAGCCGGTCGAGGACCTCGACGTCGTCGCTCATGAGCGCCTGCTCGTAGGTGCGGAAGGCTTCGACCAGGCCCGGCGGCACCGGCAGGGACGGTCCGCTCATGGTCTCGACGCCCGCTCGCTTGCGCTCGCTGCTCGACCATCGAGGGCCGCGAAGTCGCTCTTCCGGATGCGCGCGTGCACGCCCTTGACCACGTCCACCACCTGGGAGATCTCGAAGTCGGTCGCCGCGGAGAGGTAGGCGTAGGCCATCCGCGGGTCCATGCCGTAGCGCGCGACCAGCAGGGTGATCGCGTGCCGGACGCACTGCTGCACCGCGAGGTCGAGGTCCTCGTCGAGCCCGGTGGGGACGAGGTGGTCGACGGTCTCGGCGAGCGGGGAGACGACCTGGCCGAACTGCGCCACCGCGTCGGCCGCGGGCACGACGTCGAGCCGGACGGTCGCGCGCAGCGAGGCCTCGAGCGCGGTCAGCGCGACCTCGCCGTCGCCCTGCGCGAAGTGCGGGTCGCCGGCGTAGAAGAGGGCGTCCTCGACCTGCACCGGCAGGTAGAGCGTGGCGCTCGCGGTCAGCAGCGAGATGTCGAGGTTGCCGCCGTGGGGCCCAGGCGGCACCGAGTGCGGCCGCTGGTCGCCGGCCACCGCGACCCCGAGGATGCCGAGGAACGGCGCCATCGGGAAGCGGACGACCGGCCCGTCCCCGATCGGGCCGGGGACCAGGCCCATCTCCGCGTGCGTGCCGTCGTCGGCGACGCGGGCGAAGGCGGAGAAGACGTCGCCCTCGAGCGGGTACTCCCCGGGCAGGGCCCCGCGTCCGTGCCGGTTGGACACCACGCCGTACGGCACCCGCGGCGCGGTCTCGAGCAGCGTGATCGCGAGCAGGTCGCCGGGCCGTGCGCCGGTCACCGCCACGGGGCGGCTCACCACGTGCGGCCCGTCGACGCCGACGACGTGCGGGGCCTCGGAGGCCGCGAGGGCTCGGGCGTCGGCGAGCACCGGCACGTCGTACGCCGCGAAGAACCGATCGGGGTCGCGTCCCTGGTCCTCCAGGACGCCCTCGTGGCTCAGCGTGTCGAGGGTGACCTCGTCACCCGGCTCGACCCGCAGCACCGGCGCGTCGGTGGCGCAGGGGAGGCGTCCCCACAGGACGTTCTCGACCGTGGAGGGCAGATAGGCCCCGCGGATCGGGCCGGTGCCGATCTCCAGAGGGTCCATGCCAGAACCCTAGGGGGACGTGACGTGGCTCAGGCGTCCCAGGTCCAGGAGTCGAGCACCTGCTGGTTGACCGCGGCGCACACAGGGGGAGGCGAAGGTGGAGCATGGCGACATGGACGAGCTCGCGTACTACCTAGGCATGCCCGCCCACGGCGCCCTCGCGGTCGTCGTCTCGACGGTGGTCCTCTACACCGCGATCACCAGCCTGCTGAGCCGCGCCGGCCAGCGGCTCTACGCCTCGCCCTCGAGCCTGGACCTGGCGGTCGTCACGGTGCTCGGCGCGATCGTGGGTCGCTCGATCCTCGGCCAGGTCCCGACGCTGAGTGGCGGCCTGCTGGCGCTGGGCACGCTGTTCGTGGTGGAGGGGCTGGCGGGGCGGGTACGCCGCAGCGAGCGGATGTCGCGCCGGCGTCGACACCGTGCGGTGGCCGTGATGGTCGCCGGGCACGTGCAGCGTCACGAGCTGCAGCGGCTGGGTCTCGACGAGTCCGTGCTGTGGAGCGCCCTGCGGTGCGCCGGGGTGCGTGGCCCGCACGAGGTGTCGCTCGTGGTCGTCGAGCCGGACGGCCGGTTCAGCGTGCTGAAGGTGGGGGAGACCGTGCACCCCGCGGCCCTCACCGGTGTCCGGCACTCCGGCGAGCTGCTGGACCAGCTGGCCGACGTGGGTCACCGCGCCCAGTAGGTTCACCGACGTGACCCACGAGCTCGACCGACACCTGTCCCTCACCGCACTCGGCGAGGGCCGCTACGCCGGCGACCTCGACGGCGGCTGGAGCGTCGGCGGCGGCATCAACGGCGGCTTCCAGCTCGCGCTGGCAGGCCGGGCCATCTCCCAGCACCTCGAGGGCAAGCCCGACCCGGTCGCGGTCTCGGCGCACTACCTCTCGGCCGGGACCGCGGGCCCGGCCGAGGTCGCCGTCGACGTGCGACGGGAGGGCGGCCGGATGGCCACGGTCGCGGCCGACCTGTCCCAGGACGGGCAGACCCGGCTGACCCTGCTGGCGACGTACGCCGACCTCGACCGCTTCGAGGGCGAGGTCCGCACCACGGCGACCCCGCCGGAGCTGCCGGCGCCCGAGGACTGCACGGGGCCGGAGGACGTGCCGGACTTCGTCCTGGAGCTGGCGCCGATGATGCGCCGCTTCGAGATGCGCTTCCCGGTCGAGCAGACCGGTTGGGTGCGGGGCGAGCCGCGGGGCGTGGGGCACCTGTCGGCGTGGTTCCGGATGATGGATGGGCGCGAGCCGGACCCGGTGTCGCTCCTCATGGTCCTGGACGCGCTGCCTCCGGTGACGTTCGACCTGGGCTTGATCGGGTGGGCGCCGACCCTTGAGCTGACCGCGCACGTGCGGGCGAAGCCGGCGCCGGGCTGGCTGCGCGTGCAGCACCACACGCGCAACTTTGCGGGCGGGATGTTCGAGGAGGACTGCGAGGTCTGGGACTCGACCGGACGCCTCGTCGCGCAGTCGCGTCAGCTGGCCCTGGCTCCACGGACCAGCTGAGCCAGCTCAGTCCACCAGCGGCTCGAGGTCGAAGCGGCCGTCGAGGTCGCGCAGCGCGGGGCCGACCTTGCGCCACCAGCGCACGACCGAGGCCTCGGGATGGCCCTGGGTCTCCAGCGGCGTGGGCAGGTGCTCGGGTGCCTGCAGCCCGGTCGCGGCGAGAGCCGCCCGGCGGACGGCCGAGTGCGCACTGTCCATGCACCGGCGTACGACGCCGTGGTGCTCCTCGCGGAGCCCGGTCGCCGAGCGCGCGAGGCTCATCAGCGCCCTTCGTTGGGTCCAGGGGTGGTCGGTGTCGGCCAGGGCGACGACGTCGCTGCGGCGGGTGCCGTGCCCGATCATCCACAGGGCGTCCCAGGCGCGCTCGCCGAGGAGCTCGCGGTCGGAGCCGGCCAGGGAGAGGAAGCAGTCGGCGACGGCGGGTGCGTAGGGGGACAGGCCCAGCACCTGGCCGGCCAGGCGGCGCCGGTTGCCGCTGGCGTGGAAGAGCGACTCGCGGACGAGGCGGTCGAGCAGCTGGTCGGGCTCGGAGCGGTAGACGGCGGGCGTCATCTGTTGTGCCTGCGTGGAGACCTGACGGCTGATGCTGCGACTGGCCTCGCGCACGGCGAGGTCGTGGGTCTCGCGGGTCTGCAGGATGCGCGTCCGCAGCGGACCGTCCTTGAGCGTGCCGGTCACGCGGGTGAACGAGTCGTCAGGCAGGTGGGTGAGCAGGTCGAGCAGGTCGGCGCTGCGCTTGGCGCTGGGGGTCACCAAGCCTCGGATGGCATGTTGCTCGATGAGGGCGAGGTGGGCGGGGCCGATGTGGCCGCGCGCGAGCTTGGCGGCGGCGACCTGGATGGCGCCGCGGGAGAGCTGCCCGCTGGGCGCGTCGAGCAGGCGGCACACCAGCTTGCTGGCGGCGGGGTCCTCGAGTTGCTGGAGGACGGTGAGCATGGGGAAGACGACCTGGACATCGGGGTCGGTCAGCCAGGCACCGAGGGCCATCAGCACGTGGCGCTGCGCCACCGGGTGGGTGACCAGCGTGCTGAGCGCCTCGAAGCGGCGCAGCTGGTCGACGCCGTTGGTTCGCGCGAGCTCCTGCACGAGCCGTTCGCAGACGATCGACCAGGTGCGGTTGGAGAGCAGCACGAGCTCGAACCGCTCGAGCTCGGTGGCGAGCCGCAGCCAGTCTCCGCCGGTGAGGTGGTCGTCCCTGTCGGTGGCCCGGTCGACGAGGTCGGACAGCATCACGTCGGGGGAACGGTGCTCGTGGGCTGCGAAGGAGACGTGCTCCGGCGGCTTCGCCGAGGCCTCGCAGTCGCGGACGAGTTGTCGGTTGGCCGCGACGAGGGCGCCCTCGGGCAGGCCGAGGACGGTCTCGTAGCCGCGCAGTGCACGGAACGACACCGCGTGCTGGCCTGACTCCCAGCGGCTCACCCGGCTGCTGTCGGCGTTGATTCCTGCGTCGTTGAGCGCGTCGACGAAGGTCGCGCGATCGGCGTACGCCGGCTCGGCCCCGAGTGAGCGTGACGTGACCAACAACCACGCGGTGCGTGCCCAGGGGTCGTAGTACCCCCCGGCCATCGGCGATTCATCGTCGGGCATGCGTGGCGGACGTCCGCGGCGAGGCTTCGGGACGCCGACGGCCCGAGCGGAACCGTCCTTCGGCGTATCAGCGCTCAACTACTGCTCCTTGGTCGACCCGAGTCGCCTTGGGGATGGGGGGAGGCACAGTAACGAGTGACCTCGGCCACAGTTATTGCATGACAAAAAGTAAAGAACATTAAAGCCGCAATGCAAGTCTCAGGATCTTTACTGTGCCGCTCGTCCAGACAGGTGCTTAGTGGGCCTGCCCTGGGTCCTGGCCTCGGGGCCGGGTGGTCCGTTCTGTGTCGGGCCAGTCCTAACAACCTTCAGAAGGGTTCAATCTTCATGAACAGCAGCGGCATCAAGCGGGGTCTGGCCACCACGGCCGTCTCCGCTCTCGCGGTAGCGGGCATCCCGTTCATCGCTTCCTCGGCTCACGCCGACTCGCTCGCGGAGCAGGCTGCGGCGGCCGACTCGGTCGTCCTCCAGACCCCCGCGGCCATCGGCTCCGTCAAGAACGACGGCGTGGAGAGCACCATCCACATGGTTGCCACCGCCGGTGCGGACGTGCAGCAGGTTCGCTTCCAGTACCTGAGCGGCGCGACCTGGGTCACCATCGCCACGGTTTCGCGCACCGCTGGTGCCTTCTCGACCGAGTGGGCTCCGCCGGTCGCCACGTACAACACGCCCGTCAACGTGCGCGCCGTCGCCCTCGGCTCCGTCGGCACCGAGATCGGCACCCCCGACGCGAACCTCATCCAGGTTTCCGCCAACGCGGACTCGGTGGACATCGCCTACACCCCCGGCGCCACGGTCGGCGTCTTCGAGCAGCCCTACGCGACCGAGGGTGAGGACGCCACGCTCGGCGCTGTCTCCGGCACCACCTCGGACCTGACGGCCAACCCGGACCTGACCTTCTCCTCCCCCAGTGGCACTGGTGCTACGACCCAGGAGGACGTCGCCGGGACGGTCGCCAACGGCGCCACCAGCCGCAGCTACTCGGCCCCGGTCGACTTCAGCGGGTACACCTTCGACACCACTGCTCCGGTGGTCAACGAGGCCCTCATCGTCGCGACCGCCGAGGGCGACGACGCTGAGCCGGTCAACATCTACAAGCAGACCATCAGCAACGTCTCTGTTGCTGCCAAGAACCCCACGGTTCAGGGCGCCGCGACGACCGACATCACCGTGACCGTGCTCGACCAGAACGGGAACCCCGTCGTGGGTGCTCAGGTCGTCGGCGAGGACGCGCCGGTCAACAGCATCGAGTACACCAACTCCAAGGGTGAGGCCACCTTCACCGGCGCCACCGGCTCCGCTCAGGGCAGCACCTACGACTTCTACGTCAACACCACCGACGTCGACGCCTACGAGAACGGCACCGACTTCCGTCGCTCCGTGACCGTCGGCAGCTACACCCCGGCCGCGGCGTCGATCACCCCGTCCTCGAAGGACGGACTCGCCTTCGACGTGGACGAGAACACCAACGGCGACCTCCGCGTCAAGGTCGTGGACCAGAACGGCAACGCGCTGAGCGGCCAGGTCGTCCAGTACTCGCTGGCCGTCGACCTGTTCCCGACCACGGCGGTCCCGAACCCGACCAACCCGGCCGCGACCACGGGTGCGGTCACCACGGGTGCCGATGGCTTCGCCAACATCCCGTTCACCGACAAGGGCGACGGTGAGTACACGCTGTCGACCTACATCAACCGTGACGGCACGCCGGGTCAGGGCGCTGGCGACCTCTCCGGCACCGACCTGGTCTTCAAGGCCGGCGACGCCGAGCTCGAGTTCGCCGACCCCGAGGTCGCGCCCGCGGGTACCACTGCCACCTTCGACGCCACCTTGGCGCTCATCGATGGCACCCCGCTGGCCGGGCGCGCTGTGCGCTTCACCTACGCCCCCAACGGCGATGACGTCGTTGTTGCGGCTGAGGCGGCGCAGCCCGACGGCACCACGCGTGTCAGCAACACCATCGCCGACGGTACGACCGACGCCGACGGTGTCGCGAGCGTGGCGCTCTCTGACCCGGCCAACACGCCGGCTCGGTCGGAGCTCGACGGTGAGCTTGACGCCCAGTCGATCGCCAACACGATCGGCAACGCCAACGCGAACGCCACTGCGATCGAGGTGGACTTCGTGACCGGTGACATCGCGGGCACGCCGTCCGTGACCATTACGCCGAACAACGCCACGGGTACCCCGGGTGAGGTGACGTCGGGCACCGTTCTGGTGACCGAGGACAACCCGAACACCCCGGCGGTCGAGGTCACCCCGGTGGCCGACACCCTCATCACCCTGACGGTGGATGGGGACGCCTTCTTCACCACCATGAACGGCGAGCCCGCCAACCCGGCGGCCGGTGACCTGCAGGGCGACCTGGTCGAGCGTGGTCAGGAGATCACCCTCGTCACGAACAACCTCGGCCAGGCGACCTACTACATCGGCATCAAGGACAGCGACGACTTCAACGACGATGGTGAAGCCACCGTCGACGTCACGGTCACGGCTGACGGCGCGTCGGACACCGAGGACTACGACTTCTCGACCGACAACCCGCTCAACGGCGGCGAGGTCATGATCGAGCTCGCGTCGGCCCAGTTCCAGGACTCGGGCGTGCTGCCGCTGCTCCCGACCTCGGACCGCGCTGCCTACGACGTCATGGTGACCGACCAGTTCGGCAACCCGGTCGGCGGTGAGTCGGTCGACATCGACATCGACGGTGTCGGCACGGCGACCAACGGCACGGTCGTGACGGACTTCAACGACAACGCTGAGTTCTACGTCGCCTCGGGCGCCGCCGGCACGTCGATGCCGGTCGGCACCTGGGACGCTCCGGTCAACGACTACACCGGAAGCCCGGTGGCGCCGCGGACCACCAGCGAGGACATCGAGGGTGATGGCCCCGAGGTCGAGTTCTACACCGTCGACTTCGCCAACAGCACCTTCGAGCTCACCCAGCAGGGTCCCGACACGGTGCCCGTGGGCACCACCGTGATCATGACCTACTCGGCCATGGACCAGAACGGTGAGCCGATCGAGTTCGTCGTCGACTTCTTCCGCACCGGCCCCGACGAGTTCGGTGACGGTGACGAGAACACCAGCAACCCCACCGGCGAGGACGGCATGGCCAACTACGTGTTCCAGGGCGCGACCCAGGGCACGGCGACCATCACGGCCATCGGCTACACCGGCCCCGGAGACGACCAGGTCGTTCCGGAGTCCCAGGTCACCGACACCGTCAGCTTCGGCCCCAGCGGCCCCGGCGGCGGCGATGGCATCATCGACATCCAGATCGCTGGCGACGACACCGGCCCGGCGAAGGACATCCTCGACGTGCTCGTCGAGGAGGAGGCCGCTGGCGAGGAGGTCACGATCTACAAGATCCGTGGCAAGAAGCCGAACAAGCGCCTGGTGGAGGTCCGCTCGAAGGTCGTTCCCGAGGACGGCCAGCTGACCCTGCAGTTCGCTGACCGCAACGGGAACAAGAAGACCCGCTTCATCGCGAAGGTCGAGTTCAACGGCGAGACCTTCAAGTCGAACACCCAGAAGATCCGCTGATCATCTGACACGTGAGGAGCTCCGGGGCGGCGCCCAGCGTCGCCCCGGGGTGACTCTCTAGAGGGCCTCGGCTCTCAACTCCATCGCTCGTAGAGCCGGAGACACAGACGCGGTCCGGGCCATTCTCTGTTGCCGCTGCTCGAGAATGGTCCGGACCGCTTGTCCCACCCTAGGACATCAGGTCGGTCCGGCTGCTCCACCGGGGCTGCACACCACGCGTGTGCAGCCCCGGTGGGCATTTACCCCCGCTGATCTGCGGCTTTACCTGGGATGGTTCACTGCCATCATGCGTGCCATCTCGAGGATCTCCGTCACCGCCGCCTGTCTCACCACACTGCTCATCGTCGCTGGGTGCAGCGAGGACTCGACGTCCGAGGAGCCAGGCGACGCAGCCGCATCGGACTCTGGATCGCTGCAGCGCGACGAGGACGGGGTCAAGGACGACGGGAGCGGGGACCGCCAGCGCAACTGCCAGGTCAAGGTCACGACCTCCGGCGCTGCGAGCGTCACGTGGAAGGGCAAGGGCGAGTCCGTTCAGCCGGCCAACGGCAGTCCGGCAGCCTTCTACCTCTTCGAAGACGAAAGCGGCTCGGTGCAGGTGTTCGCCAGCGGCGGCAGCATCCAAACATCCGCAGTCATCACGGTCGACGGCGCGACGTACACGACGCCGCCGGAGGACCCCGCCGGCATCACCGCCAGCGAGGACGGCACTGCTGCCACGGTAGACGCGACCGCGGCCGGCATGGATGGCGACGAGGTCGAGCTGATCGCTGACTTCGCCTGCGGCAAGGGTTCGAAGAAGGGCTGAACACCAACGTTCCAGGTCCACCGGGGCCGCACACGATGTGTGCGGTCCCGGTGGCTATTTCGGTCAGTTCCGAGTTGACCGACTGCCGTGACTAGCCGTGCAGACGCACAATCGCGCGGCGGCCGGGGTGCTCGCTGGCCGTCCAGAGGCGCCCCAGCGCGTCTCGGGTCAGGTCCTCGACACCGATGGGTGCAGCACCTCGGGACCGCCGCGACTCGGGGCCAGTGGCGGGGGCTGGCGTGACCCCATGCTCCTGCTGGGGGAGGGGCTGTCCCTCACTCTCGACGAGGGGCTCGTCGATTCCTCGGGTACTACGACCTGCGGCCAGGTGCAGGTCACCTCTCGTCCAGGGGCCGGCGGAGGTCGAGACGACGAGTCCGTCGGCGTACGTCGTGACGCCCTGCATGCCGGACGGTCCCTCGCCGAGGGGCTCGAGATCGCCGACCGGCTGACCTTCCTCGATCGTCAGGCACGCCAGACGGGTGGACTTCCCGCCCCGGCCGTACTCGCCGGCCAGGAGTCGGGTCGCTCCGGGGTTTCGAGACGGTTGCTGCGCAACCTCCTCAACAGCCGGGGCCGCGGTGGTCTCGACGCTGCTGGACCACCTGGGAGGGGCGAGGTCGAGGAAGGACCAGCGGAACGGTTGGTCAGATCCCGGGAGGGCTGGCCGGTGGAGGGTGCGGGCACGCCAGGTGGGGCCGGGGTTTCGAGACGGTTGCTGCGCAACCTCCTCAACCGCCGGCGGCCGTGGGTGCGCAACCTCCTCAACCGCCGGCGGCCGTGGGGGCGCAAGCTCCTCAACCGCCGGCCCGGAGTAGCGAGCAACCCCCTCGACCGCCGGGGCCAGGTCGTCGACGTGCAGCGCCCAGAAGCCACGGGCGGTGGCGGCGACGTACAGCCAGCCGTCGTCCCAGGCCAGGCCGCCGGCGTGCACGCGCAGCGGCTCGCCGGCGGGCGTCAGCAGCGGCACGTGGGCGTAGCGGCGGTCGACCAGGTCGACGACGGAGACGCGCGAGCCGGCGCCGCGGCGGGAGTACCACGACACCAGCAACCGCTCCCCGGCCCACGTGATGCCCTGGGGCCACCACTCGCGGGTGAGCTGGTCGCGCAGGTCCCACGACCAGGCACGCTGCGCGGCACGCCCGTGCACCAGTCGTACGACGGGGAGTCGGTGCATCCGCCGGGTCAGTGGCACCTCGAGCAGCGAGCTCACGCCCGCCTCCTCGTGGCGACCGCGACACCGACCGTCGACAACGCCAGCCCGAGGACCGCCAGCCCGGTCAGCCTCTCGTCCAGCAGCACCCACGCCAGCACGGCCGTCACCGGCGGCATCAGGAAGAACACGCTGGCGCTCGCCCCGGCGCCCCCACGGCGCACCAGCAGCCCGAGGAGCAGCAGCCCGAGCACCGAGTTCACGCCCGCCAGCCACAGCACCGCGACCGTCGCGTCGACGCCGGACGTCACCGACGGCGCACCCTCCACAAGGACGGCCAGCACCACCAGCGGCGGCACGCACACCGCGCACTGCAGGGTCGCCGACCAGATCGGGTCCGTGCGCGTGCCGATCCACCGCTGACCGAGCGTCCCCAGCGACAGGCAGGCCAGGGAGGCGACGCCCAGCAGCAGGCCGGCCATCCCGCCGGCCCGGTCGATGTCGGGCCCCAGCACCACGACCACGCCTGCGACACCCACGACGAACCCGACCACCTGCAGCCGCGTCAGTCGCTCACCGAGCAGCACCCCCGCGAGCACGGCGGTCAGCACGGGCGACAGCGAGTGCAGCAGCGCGCCCAGGGTGGCCTGCAGCCCGAGCTCGAACGCGGCGTACATCGTCCCGAACAGCAGCCCGTTCATCACCAGCCCCGACGCCGCCACCCGCACCAGGTCCTCGCGCGAGATGCGCAGCGCGCCGCGGGTGAGCCGGGCCAGGGGGTAGAGCATCAGCGCCGCCACCGCGAACCGCAGCACCAGCACCCAGAACGGCGAGACCGCCTCCACCCCCGCCGGTCCCGCGACGTATCCCGAGGACCACACCAGCACGAAGGCCGCCGCCGGCCAGAACGGCACGCCCACCAGGGGAGTGGCTGCAGGGGCCCGAGACGTCATGGCGCCATCATCGCGGAGACCTGTCGCCACCAGGTGGATGCAGGTCTCCGCGTTGATGGTTGTCCACAGGCAAGGGGTGGGTCGGCAGGAGCCGAGCCCGCTCGCGGGTAGGACCCCCGCATGGACGACCCGACCCTGCGCCGCCTCTTGGCCGACCTCGCGCACCAGGACGGAGTGGTCACGCACCGCCAGCTCATCGAGGGCGGCGCCGAGCCGCACGACGTACGCCGCTGGGTCCGTGCGCGGCTGCTCAGCCCGGTCCATCGCGGGGTCCACGTCGACCACACGGGACCGCTCACGCCCCGTCAGCGCGAGTGGGTGGCGGTGCTCGCCTGCGGGGCGGGTGCCGCCGTGTGCCTCCTCGGCGCTCCCGGCCCGCTGGTGCACGTGGCCATCGACGCCTCTCGTCGGGTCGTCGCGCCGCCGGGCGTGCGGCTGCACCGGGTCACCGGACTCGCCGCGCAGGTCCGGTCCACCAGCCCACCCCGCCTCGCGCCCGAGCACGACGCCCTGCTGGCCATCGACCTGGCCACCACCGAGGACGAGGTCGTTCGCATCCTCACCGACGCGGTGCGCACCCGCGCCACCACCATCGCACGCCTACGCGCCGCCATCGGTTCCCGCAGCCGGCTCCGTCACCGCCGACTGGTCCTCGAGGTGCTCGACGACGTCGAGCGCGGGACCCAGTCGGTCCTGGAGCACCGCTACCTCCGCGACGTCGAGCGCGCCCACCATCTGCCCGCCGCGACCTGGCAACAGCGACGCCGGGTCGGCGGCCGCACGGAGTACGGAGATGCCGCCTACGAGAGCCAGCAGGTCTTCGTCGAGCTCGACGGCCGGACCGCCCACACCGGCTGGGACGCCGAGAACCGCGATGCCCGGCGCGACCTCGACCAGGCCGCGGCCGGCCGCGTCACCGTCCGGCTGCGCCATCGCCAGGTGCTCGCTGAGCCGTGCGCCACCGCCGTACGTCTGGGCCGGTTGCTGCGCTCGCGAGGCTGGACCGGCGCCCCACGACCCTGCGGCCCGCGCTGCGACGTCATCTCGGAGACCTGGAGCCACCAGGCGGCGACAGGTCTCCGAGATGAGGCCGGGTGAGCCCGGATAGGGTCGTCCCCCGTGAGGAAGGTCGTCGTGGCAGCCGCCATCGTGCGCGGCGGACGCGTCCTGGCAGCCCGGCGTACGACGCCGCCGGAGGCCGCGGGGCGCTGGGAGCTCCCGGGGGGTAAGTGCGAGCCGGGCGAGCCGCCCACGGCCGCGCTGGAGCGCGAGATCGCCGAGGAGCTCGGCTGCGACATCGAGGTGACCACCTGGCTCGAGGGCGCCACTGAAATCGGCGAGACCCACGAGCTGCGTGCCGCCCTGGCGCGCCTGACCCGCGGCGAGCCCGAGCCCACCGAGCACGACGAGGTCCGCTGGCTCGCACCCGACGAGCTGGACACCATCGACTGGCTCGAGCCCGACCGCCCCTTCCTGCCCGAGCTGCGCTTCGCCCTCGAGCACGCCGCGACCCTCGCCCGGGGCGGCAGCAGCACCCGCCGCGTCATCGTGTTCGACGAGGACGACGCCCGCGCGGTCGAGCAGCGGCTGCGCGACGACGGCTTCGACGCCGAGGTCGTGCGTGAGCGGCTCCAGGGCGAGGACGACGACGAGGACCACCCCTGGGCGGTGCTGACCGACGCCCCGAGCCTGGTCGCGGACGTGCTCGCCGACGAGTTCGACGGCTGGCTCGACGAGGAGCCGGAACAACCCGCACCCCGAGTGGGTTCTCCGCTCGACCTCCCGACCGCGCCCCGAAGGATCAAGAGGACCGATGCCTGACGCGACCCAGCGCCTCCTGCTCGTGCACGCCCACCCCGACGACGAGACCATCGGCAACGGCGCCACCATGGCCAAGTACGTCGCCGAGGGCCGCCAGGTCACCTGCGTCACCTGCACCGCGGGGGAGATGGGCGAGATCCTCGTCCCCGAGCTGGCCCACCTCGCGGCCGACCAGGAGGACGGCCTCGGCGAGCACCGGCGTACCGAGATCGAGGACGCCATGGCCGCCCTCGGCGTCACCGACCACCGCTGGCTCGGCGGCTTCGGTCGCTTCCGCGACTCCGGCATGAAGTGGCACGAGGCCGGGCACGCGATCGCCGCCGACGAGACCGACGAGCGGGCGTTCGCCAACGCCGACCTCGCCGTCGCCGCCGACCAGCTGGTGCAGATCATCCGCGAGGTCCGCCCCCAGGTGATGGCGACCTACGACCAGTTCGGCGGCTACGGCCACCCCGACCACATCCAGGCCCACCGCGTCGCGACGTACGCCGCCCACCTGGCCGCCGTGCCGTCCTACCGTCCCGAGCTCGGCGAGGCCTGGGACATCGCGAAGATCTACTGGAACGCGATGTCGGAGTCGAAGATGCGCGAGGGCCTGCGCCGGCTCCGCGACGCCGGCGAGGACACCTTCTTCGAGGGCATGGACCCCGACGGCCCGATGCCGCACTTCGTCACCGCCGACGAGCACCTCTCCTGCGCCGTGGACGCGACCGACTTCGTCGACCGCAAGATGGCCGCGATGAAGGCCTACCCGACGCAGATCCAGCTCGACGGCCCGTTCTTCGCGCTCTCCAACAACGTCGGCGACACCGCCTGGGGCGTGGAGTACTACCGCCTCGCCAAGGGCACCCTCGGGCCGCTCGGCGAGGACGGCCTCGAGACCGACCTCTTCGCCGGCCTGTGAGCCGGGCGGACCGGTGACGCGGACGGGCCTGCTGCTGCTCGGCCTCGCGGTCGGGCTGGCCGGCACCGCCCTGCACCAGTCCGTCCTCTGGCTGGCGGTCACGGCGCTGGCCGCCGCCGCGGTCACCGCGGCGACCCCGCCGGCACACCGGCTCTGGTGGGCGGCCGGCTTCTCCCTCCCGCCGCTGGCGATGTCGCTGCCCAGGGGCGAGGGGGACGTGGTGCTCGCCGGCACCGGCAGCCTGCTGCTGGCCTGCCTCGCGGCCCTCGTGCTGGGCATCGGGCTGGCCGGCCTGCTGCCCGCGGGGCGTCCCGCTCCGCAGCCCCAGCACGACGCGCCCCCGCCCTCTTCCTAGACTCGCCCGCATGGCAAAGGACTCCGGACGCGAAGCTCTCGGTGGCAGGGCCGTCGTCGTGGCCCTCGCCGCGGTCGTCCTCCTCCTCGGGGGCGGGTACGCCGCTGCCGGGGCGTTCGCGAGCGACCGGGTGCCGCGGGGGACGACCGTCGCCGGGGTCGCCGTGGGCGGCCAGACGCCGGCGCAGGCGCGGTCCACGCTCGAGACCGAGCTGGCCGACCGCGTCGACGCCCCGATCTCGGTGGGCGTGGACGGCCGGTCGGTCGAGGTCGACCCGGCCGAGGCCGGGCTGTCCTTCGACCTCGACGCCAGCGTCGAGGCGGCCGGCGGCGGGAGCTCCTGGGCTCCCGACCGGCTCTGGGACTACTGGACCGGTGGCGACGAGGTCGACCCGGTCGTCGACGTCGACGAGTCCGCGATGGCTGACACGCTGGACCGACTCGAGGGCGAGCTCGGCACCGAGCCGGTCGACGCGACCGTCACCTTCACCGGGTCCAGCGTCCGCACCACGAAGGCGACCACCGGGCAGCTGCTCGACGACCAGGCCGCTCGCGAGGCCCTCGTGGCGGCGTACCTCTCCGAGGAGCCGACCGCCGAGCTCGACCTGGTCGACGTGCAGCCGGAGATCACCGACGCCGATGCTGAGGCCGCCGTGGAGGAGCTGGCCAACCCCGCGCTCGCCTCACCGGTGACGCTGCTGTTCGGCGAGACCCCGGTCAAGCTGCGCCCCGCCGACTACGCGAAGGCGCTGAGCCTCGAGCCCGAGGGGGGCGAGCTGGCGCTGGCAGTCGACCCCGACGTGCTCACGGAGCTGGTCGGCGACGCCACCGCCTCCGGCGAGCCGGTCGACGCGACCATCCGCATCGTCGACGGCGAGCCCAAGGTCGTGCCCGCCAAGCCCGGCGTCGACTTCGCCGACGAGGACGTCTACGACGCGTTCATCGACCTGCTCGACGAGCCGGCGGGGGAGCGGCGCGCCGAGGTCGACGCGACCGTCGTCGAGCCGGAGGTCACCACCAAGGACATCCGCAAGCTCGGCATCAAGGAGCAGGTCTCCACCTTCACGACCTACTACCCGCACGCGGACTACCGCAACACCAACATCGGCCGCGCCGCCGAGCTCACGAACGGCACCCTGCTGCTGCCCGGCGAGATCTTCTCGATGAACGACATCGTCGGCGAGCGCACCCGCGAGAACGGCTTCACCGAGGGCTTCATCATCTCCAACGGCATCCTGCGCGAGGACCTCGGCGGCGGCGTCTCCCAGCTCGCCACGACGCTGTTCAACGCGATGTTCTTCGCCGGGCTCGAGGACGTCGAGCACAAGCCGCACTCCTTCTACATCGACCGCTACCCGGTCGGCCGCGAGGCCACGGTCGCGTGGGGCGTGCTGGACATGCGGTTCCGCAACGACACCAAGCACGGCGTCTACGTGCATTCCTACATCCGTCCCAGCACGCCGGGCACCCAAGGCTCGGTCACGGTCTCGATGTACTCCACGAAGGTCTGGGACATCGAGGCCCGCGCCAGCAACCGCTACGCCTACACACAGCCCGAGGTCCGCTACCTGCAGACCGACGACTGCTACGCCTACACCGGGTCCCAGGGCTTCCAGATCGACGTCTTCCGCGACTTCCGACGCCCCGGCAAGGACAAGGTCGTGCGCACCGAGAAGTTCCACACCGTCTACACCCCGAGCGACACCGTGCGCTGCGGCAAGCCGCCCAAGGAGGGCGACGACGGCTGAGCTCCGCCCCGTCGGACGTCAGCCGTCGAAGCGGCCGGTCGGGGAGAGGTAGCGCACCGTGTGGTGCACCCCCAGCCCCAGCGAGTCGTAGAGCGCCCGCGCGGGGTGGTTGTCGCTCTCCACGTGCAGCCACGCGGTGAGCGCGCCGCGCTCGGCGCCCCACTCCAGCAGCGTGGCGACCACGTCACGGGCCAGCCCGCGGCGGCGGTGCTCGAGGCGCACCTTCAGCTCGTGGACGCCCAGCCAGTCGCCGTCGAGGACGGCGCGACCCTCGGCCAGCGGCTCGCCCTCCCCGGGTACGACGACGACCACCCGGTCCTCGCCCGACTCGGGCGCGACGACCGCCAGGCCCGCGGTCGGGCCGAGCCCGCGCCGGGTCCGCGACACCGACCCCAGGCGCAGCTCGGCCTCGCCGTGCTCGAGCGGCACCCATCCGGCGGCCAGCAGGCCCTCCTCGCTGACCGACCCCGCCTCGACCTGCGCGAGCGGGTCACGGTCGCGGGCGGCGTACCACTCGACGACGTAGGTGGCCGCGGCCTCGATCGGGACGCCGGGGTCGCCGATCGCCAGGCAGGAGTTGGCACGCTTGTAGAGCCGGCCCACCGAGGCGGGGTCCGTGCGCAGCAGCCACTCGCCGAGCGGCTCGGTGTGGGTCCCGGGGAACATCCGCAGCCCGCGCACCTCCGCCTCACGCGTCGGCACCCGGTGACGCACCGACGGCCGGGGCGGCACCGGCTTGCCGGAGACGATGTCGGCCAGCGCGATGCGCACCGGCTCGCCGGACTCCGGGGCCACGACGCACTCGCCGTCGCCCCACGACAGGCAGGTGCCGAGCAAGTCGGTGAACGCCGGTCCGCCGGTGGGACCGGTCTCGCCTCGCAGCAGCCGCCGCACCACGACCCGCTCACCCACGACGTGCGGGCCCAGGCTGGCGGCCTGGGGGGACATGCCGCCGGGGGGACGGGACGACATGCGGGGCTCCAAAGGGTGGGCTTCCTCGCTGTCGGGCACGCCGGGATACTAGGCTGCCAACGGTGTTGACCGGCCGGCGGACGGCCGCGTGATCGACCAGGCCAAGCCCAGCCCTCCAGGAGGATTCCGGTGACCTACGTCATCTCCCAGCCGTGCGTGGACGTCAAGGACCGCGCGTGCGTGGACGAGTGCCCCGTCGACTGCATCTACGAGGGCAAGCGGATGCTCTACATCCACCCCGACGAGTGCGTGGACTGCGGCGCCTGCGAGCCGGTCTGCCCGGTCGAGGCGATCTTCTACGAGGACGACGTCCCGGAGGAGAACAAGGAGTACTACGACGCCAACGTGCACTTCTTCGACGACCTCGGCTCGCCCGGTGGCGCCGCGAAGATGGGCGAGATCGACCACGACCACCCGATGGTCGCCGCGCTGCCCCCGCAGAACCAGGACCACTGAGCGACCCGTTGGTCCTCCGTACGCCGGGCCGGCGCGTCTCCGCGCGCCTGCCCGCCTTCCCCTGGGACAGCCTCGCCGCGCACAAGGCGACGGCCTCCGCCCACCCCGACGGGCTCGTCGACCTCTCGGTCGGCACCCCCGTCGACCCGACCCCCGAGGTCGCCCGGGCGGCGCTGCGTGAGCACGCCGACTCCCCGGGCTACCCGGTCACCATCGGGATCGAGCGGGTCCGACAGGCCTGCCTGGACTGGCTGGAGCGCCGCCACGACGTGACCGGCCTCGGGCTCGACCAGGTCATCCCCTCGATCGGCTCCAAGGAGCTCGTCGCCACCCTCGCCCAGCACCTCGGGGTCGGCCCCGGGGACACGGTGGTGTTCCCCGAGCTGGCCTACCCGACGTACGAGGTCGGTGCCGTGCTCGCAGGAGCCACTCCCGTCGCCACCGACTCGCTGGTGTCGCTGGGGCCCGAGGCCCCGGCGCTGCTGTGGCTCAACAGCCCCTCCAACCCCACCGGCCGGGTGCTGCCGCCCGACCACCTGCGCAAGGTCGTCGAGTGGTGTCGGGAGCGCGGGACCATCCTGGTCTCCGACGAGTGCTACCTCGAGTGCGCCTGGGAGACCGAGCCGGTCTCGGTGCTGCACCCCTCGATCAACGGTGGGTCGACCGAGGGCATCCTCGCGCTGCACTCGCTGTCCAAGCGCTCCAACCTCGCGGGCTACCGCTGCGCCTTCGTCGCCGGTGACGCCGACCTGGTCGGCGAGCTGCTCGCGGTCCGCAAGAACCTCGGGCTGATCATGCCCGGCCCCATGCAGCACGCCATGGCCGCCGCCCTCGACGACGACGCGCACGCCGACGAGCAGCACGCCCGCTACGCCGCCCGTCGCGCGCTGCTGCGCACGGCGCTGGAGACGGCCGGCTTCCGCGTCGACCACTCCGAGGCCTCGCTCTACCTCTGGAGCAGCCGCGACGAGGACTGCTGGGACACCGTCTCCTGGCTCGCCGACCGCGGCATCCTCGTGGCCCCCGGCTCGTTCTACGGCGCCGCCGGCGCCCGGCACGTCCGGGTGGCCTTCACCGCCACCGACGAGCGGATCGCCGCTGCCGTCGAGCGACTGTCGGTCTGAGGCGTCACGGGGGATAGTCCGCACGAGATCTCACCCTGAGCTCGCGCGGATTCATATGGTCTAAGCAACGCTTCCTGAAGGAGTGTTGATGACCAAGCCGTTCCCGCGTGCTGCGCGTGAGGCATTGATCGACTTGATCTGTC
>LUPK01000041.1 GCA_001627335.1 Nocardioides sp. REDSEA-S33_B3
CACCTGGACCGGTGTCCACCATCGGCGCCAAGCCGCCATGGACGCCCTCTACACCGCCCACCCCGAACGGTTCGCCAGCCCGCCCCGGGTACCGACCCCTATGGCCCAAGTGGCCATCAACCAAGAAACCAACCGCGACCGACTCCACGCAGGTTGACAGGTTCCGTCTGACTCCCGGGTCTGTCGGCCAGCCGACGAACCCGGCCGGCTCAGCCGACGACCCCGCGGTGCAGCGGGTTGTCCAGCTCGCCGGCGTACAGGAACGACGAGGCCTGGTCGGACAGGTCGACCATGTGGCGGGCGTCGCGCAGCTGGAGCCGGTTGAGGCAGGAGTGCCGGAACGTCGGCCGCTGCAGGTCGTAGTCGGCCGCCGCCGACGCCAGCTCGGGATGGTCGGCGGCGTGGCGCTCGAGGCAGCAGGCCACCTCGTCCCAGAAGTCGGCCACGGGCAGCACGCCGTCGCGGTCCCAGATCGAGGCGAGGTGGCGCAGCACGCCGTCGACGACGTCGGTGAGCACCGCCAGGCACCGGTCGTCGTCGTCGACCTCGGCGCGCACCCGCTCGACCTCCGGCGGCAGCGCGCGGGTCTGGGAGAGCACCGCGACCTCCTCCCCGAGGTCCTTCATCACGCAGCGCACGGGGGCCTGGTCGCGCAGCACCAGCAGGAGGTTCTCCCCGTGCGGCATGAATGCGAGGTCGTGGGCCAGCAGGCAGTGCACGACCGGGCGCAGGTAGGCGTCCAGGCACCGGGCCAGCCACTCCCGCGCGGTGAGCCCGGACGCCTCGACCAGCGCGGTGGCGAAGGAGTCACCGGCCGCGTCGCGGTGCAGCAGCGAGGCGAGCGTCACGATGCGCTCGCCGTCGCCGACCGCCCCCACCGGGCTCTCCCGCCACAGGGCTGCGAGCATCTTGCGCTGCGGTGCACCCGGGGCGGCGCGGTGGAAGACGTCGCCGGTGTAGCCGACCGCCGCCACCTCCCGCAGCACCGAGAACCCCATCCGCTGCAGCGCCGGGTCCTCGGTCACCAGCCGGGCCACCCAGTCACTGATCGCCGGCGTCGCCTCCATGTACGCCGGTGACAATCCGCGCACGAACCCCATGTTCTGGATGGCCAGCGCGGTCTTCACCTGCGGTCGACGCGGATGGTCCAGGTCGGCGAAGGTCCGGATCGACTGCATCGCCTGGTGGCGCGAGGTGCCCTCGCCCAGCACCACGAGGTCGCGCCGCGCCACGTCGGGGGCGAAGGTGACCGCGACCTTGCGGTCCCACTGCCAGGGGTGGACCGGCATCAGCAGGTGGTCCGCGGGATCGAGCCCGCGGCGGCGAAGCCGGTCGTGCATCAGCTCGACGTCGGAGCCGAGACCGGTGGCGTAGAGCCCCTCCTCGGTCCAGCCCTCGCCCAGCGAGAGCCGGGCCCGGTCGCGGCGCACGGCCAGCCACACGAGCCGGACGGGAGCGGCGGCGTCGGGGGAGTAGGCCTCGTGGTCGGCGAGGCCGAAGCCGATCCGCCCGCGGTTGGCCAGGAAGCCCGGGTGACCCTCGGTCATCGCGGCCTCCACCTCGCCGTGCGAGGCCGACAGCAGCGAGGCCACCGGCGGCCCCGGGTGGGCCAGCTGCCAGCAGGTCCACGCCAGGGTGGCGGCCAGCTCCTCGAGGTAGACCTCGACCAGGTCGCCGCGCAGCCCGAGGGCCTCGGCGTGCTCGACCACGAGCTCCTGGACGTCGAGGTCCACGGCCTCGCCGTCGACCTCGCGGGTGACCGAGTCGGGGTCGACGTCCCAGTGCTCCAGCGGCAGGACCCGCGCCGCGAAGCGGTGGGTCGACGTCGGCCCGGCCACGCGCCACCGTCCGGGCCCGTCCGGGACGGGCGCGAACAGCCGTTCGTGGCACAGCTCGGAGAGCGCCTTGGTCACCAGCCGGCGCTGGGCGGCTGCCAGCAGGGACGGGCTGAGGTGGGGCGCCGGGTCGGTCTGCCGGCCGGACGCCGCCACCCAGTCCTCGCGGGTCAGGAACGACAGCGCCGCGGTCTTCCCGGGCAGCTCGACGGTGCGGGCGACGACGAAGCCGGCCTCCTTGTTGAGCCGGGCGATGGCGTCGTTGCCGACGTCGGGCTCGACGACCACGCGGCGTACGGACTCCTCGGCGAAGCAGTGCTCGAGCACCGCGGCGAAGACTGTGCGGGTGAGCCCCGAGCGCGGGGGCCCCTCGGGGGGTGCGACGAGCACGTGCATGCCCAGGTCGCCCTCGCGCACCTCCGGCAGCCCGGCGAGCGGGGAGTGCGCCGGGTCGTAGGTCTCGGCGAGGAACGTCGGCTCGCCGTCGACCCGCCCGAGCCAGGCGTGGTGGGTCGCCGACGCGCTGATGCCGGCGTACTCCAGCGCCACCTCGTCGGGGGACGCCTCGCCCATCTGCCAGTAGCGGGATCGGGGGTGGGTGACCCAGCGGTGCAGCATCCGCACGGTCGCCCCGTCCAGGGTGAGCGGCTCGATCGTGGTCCTCATGCGGAGACCTCCTGGGGGTGGGCCGTGCGGTGCGTGCGCAGGTGCTCGGGCACGCCGAAGGTCTGGGTGGCGACCCGCTTCTCGACGGGGTAGGCCTCGCGCCCGGTGACGGCGTTGAGGATGGTGGCGCTGCGGTGCGCGCCCATGCCGAGGTCGGGGGCGACGAAGCCGTGGGTGTGCTCCTCGGCGTTCTGCACGAAGACCTCGCGGCCGGTGACGTCGACGGCGTACGACGCGTCCGCGCACGGCCGGCCCTCCCCGTCGAGCCGCAACCGGTCGCGGACCCCGTCGAGGAAGGCGGGCAGCTCCGCGCGGTAGCCGGTGCCGAGCACCAGGCCGTCGGTGCGCAGCGCGAAGTCCTCGCCGGTCTCGTCGTGGTGAAGCGCGAGGTCGTAGGCCGTGCCGTCCCAGGTGGCGCCGGTCAGCGAGGTGTTGGTGACCAGGGTGGTCCGCGGACCGTGGCCCTGGACCCGCAGCCGGTAGTGCAGGTCGGAGATCGCGTCGACCAGCTCGCCGCTGATGCCCTTGTAGAGGCTGCGCTGCTCGCGGAGCAGACGGGCGCGGGTCGCGTCGGGGAGGCTCTGGAAGTAGGTGGAGTACTCCGGGGAGGTCAGCTCGAGGGTGAGCTTGGTGTACTCCATCGGGAAGAAGCGCGGGCTGCGCGTGAGCCACACCAGGTCGTAGTCGTGGTCGGGGCTGGCGGCGAGCAGGTCGTGGTAGACCTCGGCCGCGCTCTGGCCGCTGCCGACGAGCGTGACCGTGCGGCAGCGCTGCAGGCGCTCGCGGGCCGGGAGGTAGTCGGCGGTGTGCACCGCCGGGCCACCGGCGGCGCGCACGCTGTCGGGAAGGCTCGGCCGGGTGCCGACCCCGAGGACCAGCCGCCGCGCGTGCCAGGTGTCGCCGGCAGCCGTGGTCGCCGACGGCAGCCGCTCGGCGACCCAGCGCAGGTAGTCGTCGTACTCGCTGCGCAGGGGGTAGAACGACTCGCGCACGTAGAAGGGGTAGAGCCGCCCGGTCTCCTTGAGGAAGGCGAGGAAGGACCACCGAGAGGTGGGGTCGGCCATCGTCACGAGGTCGGCGAGGAACGGCACCTGCAAGGTGGCCTCGGACAGCATCATCCCGGGGTGCCAGGACACCTCCTCGCGGCCCTCGAGGAAGACCGCGTCGACGTCGGGCAGCGGGTCGGCGAGTGCGGCCAGACCCAGGTTGAAGGGGCCCAGACCGATGCCGAGCAGGTCGTGGACCCTCATGCCGCCTTCTCCCCGAGCAGGTCGTCCGCAGCGGCGACGATGCCCTCGACCACCGACATCACGTCCTCGACGCCGGCCATCGGGTTGAGCAGGGTGAGCTTGAGCCAGCGGCGCCCGTCCACGACGGTCGCGGCGACCACGTGCTCCCCGCCGTCCCAGAGCGCCGCGCGCACCCGCGGCACGAGCGCGTCGACCGCGGCGGCGTCGAGCCCGGGGGCGACCGGTCGCAGCAGCAGGGTGCTGAGCTCCGGGGCTGCGAGCACCTCGACACGGTCGTCCTCGCGCAACCGCTGGTGTGCGGCCTGGGCCAGGTCGACGACCGCGTCGACCAGCTCCCCGACCGCGTCCGCGCCCATCACCCGCAGGGTCAGCCACAGCTTGAGCGCGTCGAAGCGCCGCGTGGTCTGCAGGCTCTTGTCGACCTGGTCGGGCCGGCGGGTCGTCAGCCCGCCGCCGTCGGCGGGGTTGAGGTAGTCGGCGTGGGCCGTCACGTGCCGCAGGTGCGCGCGGTCGCGGACCAGCACGGCGCTGCACGAGACCGGCTGGAACCACGTCTTGTGGAAGTCCACCGTCACCGAGTCGGCGCGCTCGATGCCGTCGAGGAGGTGCCGGCGCCGGCGGGAGACGAGCAGCCCACCGCCGTACGCCGCGTCGACGTGCAGCCACGCCCCGTGCTCGTGCGCGAGGTCGGCGGCCGCGCCCAGTGGGTCGATCGCCCCGTGGTCGGTGGTGCCGGCGGTGGCGACGACGGCCATCGGCACGGTGCCCTCGGCTTCCACCTGGGACAACGCGTCGGCCAGCGCGTCGGGACGCATCCGGCGCCGCCCGTCGACGGGGACGGCCATGACGGCGTCGGGGGAGAGGCCCAGCAGTCGGGCCGACCGCTGGACGGAGTAGTGCCCGTCGACCGAGACCAGCACCCGCAGCCGGTCGAGGTCGGCCCCGGTGCGCGCGCGGACGTGGTCGCGGGCCAGGTGCAGGCCCTGCAGGTTGGACTGGGTGCCGCCGGAGGTGAAGACCCCGTCGGCGGCGGGGCCGAGGCCCGCCCGCTCGCAGACCCAGTCGACCAGGTGGCGCTCCACGAACGTGCCGCCGACTGACTGGTCGAAGGTGTCCAGGCTGGCGTTCACGCCGCTGACGAGCACCTCGGCGACCAGGGAGGGGATGAGGACCGGGCAGTTGAGGTGGGCGGCGTACCCGGGCTCGTGGAACCAGACGGTGTCGTCGAGCCAGACGCGGTCGAGCTCGGCGAGGGCCTGGGCGGTGCACCCGAGGGGCGCGTCGAGGTCGACGTCGCGCACGGGCTTGGCCGCGCGGTCGGGGTCCAGGCCGGTCGCGGGGCCGCGGACCCGGCCGAGGGCCGTGGTGAGGTGGTCGACGGCCAGGCGGGTGGCGGTGGCGTACTCGCCGGCGTGGGCCGGGTGCAGCACGTGCCGCAGGAGGGCAGGGGTGGGTGGCACCGAGAATCCTTCCCGAGATGGATTAGGTAAGGCTTACCTAAGCGCACCTCGAGTAGGGGTGCAAACAGCCGCCCGGATCGCGGACGACGTGACCGATCGAGTGAAGGTGGGAGGCGAGGGGCGGGTCAGGCGGCGACGAGCACGGCGCCGCGCTGCACCAGCGAACGCGCGGTGGAGAAGTCCAGGCCGTACCCGACGAGCAGGCGGTAGACCGCCATCTCGCGGGAGTCCTCGTGCTGCTGCGGGACGCCGCCACCGTCGGCCCACCAGGTCCAGATCTCGGTGAGGGCGCGGGGGTCGCGGACGACGTGGCCGAGCAGGTGGCCGTCCAGCCGCACGGCGAACTCGTCGCGGTGCGCCACGGCGTCGAGTCGCAGCAGGTGGGTCATGCCCTGTCCTTCGGCACGTCCGGGCGTGACCTGAGCCACTCGACTCAGATCAGCGCGTCGCACGCCTCGACCAGGCGTGCGCGCAGGGGAGCGCCCCGCGCGGCGAACGCGGCCTGCGCGTCGGCGTAGGTCCGCTTGCCCTCGGCGGTCTCGATGCGCACCGGCTCCAGCCCCAGGTCCGCCAGGTCGTACGGCGACGCGCGCATGTCGAGCACGCGGATGTCCCACGCCAGCTCGAAGCAGTCGGCCACCAGCTCCGAGGGCACCATCGGGCTGAGCCGGAAGGCGTGCTTGTAGAGGTCCATCCCGGCGTGCAGGCAGCCCGGCTGCTCGAACTCCTCGCGGTCCTTCGACCCCGGACTCAGGGTGTTCAGCGGCCGGGCGGAGGGGGTGAAGAAGCGGAACGCGTCGAAGTGGGTGCAGGTGATCCGGTGCCCCTCGACCACCTCGTCGGTGCCGCGCTCGCCGAGCCGCAGCGGCCACTCGTGCCGGGTGCCGTGTTCGGAGGCGCGGTGCACCATCGCCCACTCGTGCAGCCCGAAGCAGCCCAGCTGGGGCGGCCGCGACGCGGTGGCCACCAGCAGCCGCCGGATCGCCTCGACGAGCGGGCGCTGCGCAGCGACGTACGCCGGGTCCACCTCGACTCGTGCCCCTGAGCGGGCGCTATGGCGCCCGCTGGGGGGCACGACCCGGTAGCCCTTCCAGCCCGCGTGCTCGGGCGCGTCCTCGAGCGCCACGCCGACACCTGGGTGCCAGCGCCGCAGCTGCGCGGGCCGCTGGGAGTAGTAGGTGAACAGGAAGTCGTGGACGGGGTGCTTGACCCGCGCCTCGCGGCGCTCGAGGTGCGGTCGCGTGTAGCGGTCCACCCGCGCGGCGTGCGCCTCGGCGAGCGGCTCCCACTCCGCCCGCGACAGCACCGTCCGCACCTGCATGGGTCCCACGGTAGGCGCGCCCGACGCGCGCGCAGGAACCGACGACGTACGCCGCCGGGCTGGTGTTGACTGGCGCACATGGTCCACCGGCGAGCCCAGCTGCTGTCCGCCACCGCCCACCTCGAGGCGCCGCTCGGGATCGTCGACGACGACGCGCTGGCCGCGAACGCCGACGACCTGGTCCGCCGCGCCGGCGGAGTGCCGATCCGGGTGGCGACGAAGTCGGTGCGGGTCCGCTCGGTGGTCGAGGAGGTGCTCCACCGCCCGGGCTTCGCCGGCGTGATGACCTACTCGCTGGCCGAGTCGGTGTGGCTCGCCGACCTCGGCCACGACGACGTGCTGCTGGCCTACCCCTCGGTGAGCCGCGAGGCGCTGCGGGACCTCGTGGCCGACGAGCACCGCCGCGCCGCCATCACGGTCATGGTCGACTCCACCGACCACCTCGACCTCGTCGACGCGGTCCTCGGGGCCGGCCACCCCACGATCCGGGTCTGCCTCGACGTCGACGCCTCGCTGCGGCTGGGCCCGCTGCACCTCGGCGCCCGCCGCTCGCCGGTGCACACCGCCGAGGAGGCCGAGCGACTGGCGCGCGCGGTCGCCGAGCGCCCCGGCTTCGCGCTGGTCGGGCTGATGTTCTACGACGCGCAGATCGCCGGGGTCCCCGACTCCTCGCCCGCGGTCCGGCTGATGAAGCGCCGCTCCGCCGCCGAGCTCGTCGACCGACGCGCGGCCGTGGTCACCGCCGTCGGACGCCACGCGGAGCTGGAGATCGTCAACGCCGGCGGCACCGGCAGCCTGCACGTCGTCGGCGACGACCCCGTCCTCACCGAGCTCACCGCCGGCTCCGGCCTCTTCGCCCCCACCCTCTTCGACGGGTACGCCGGCTTCAGCCCCCGCCCCGCGGGCTACTACGCGCTCGACGTCGTGCGTCGTCCGGCCGCGGATCTCGCCACGCTGTTCTCCGGGGGCTTCATCGCCTCCGGTCCGACCGGCGCGAGCCGCGCCCCGACCCCGGTGTGGCCGGAGGGCCTGGCGCTCACCCGCGCCGAGGGCGCGGGCGAGGTGCAGACCCCGGTCCGCGGAGCCGGTGCCGGCACGCTGGCGGTCGGCGACCGGGTGCTGCTGCGGCACGCGAAGGCAGGGGAGATGTGCGAGCGGCTGGCCGAGGTCGCCCGGGTCGACGCGGACGGGGTCACGCGCGTGGTGCCGACGTACCGAGGCGAGGGGAGGGTCTTCGGATGAGCACCACCAGGACCACGTGGCGCAACTGGAGCGGCAGCGTCCGCTGCACCCCTCAGCGGGTGGCCGCGCCCACCTCGACCGCCGAGGTCGCGCAGGTGCTCGCCGACGCCGCCCACGACGGCCTCACGGTGCGCCCGGTCGGCTCGGGTCACTCCTTCACGCCGCTGTGCGCGACCGACGGCGTGCAGGTGCGGCTCGACGGGATGGCCAGGCTGCTCGGGCACACGCCCGACGGCCGCGTGCGGGTGCAGGCGGGGATGTCGCTGCGCACCCTCAACCGGGAGCTCGACCGGCTGGGCCTGGCGCTGCCCAACCTCGGCGACGTCGACCCGCAGACCGTGGCCGGAGCGATCGGTACCGGCACCCACGGCACCGGTGACCGGCTGCACGGCATCGCCAAGGCCGTCGTCGCCGTGCAGCTGGTGACGGCGTCCGGCGACGTGGTCGAGGTCGACGAGCAGCACCCGTGGTTCGGCGCCGTGCGGGTCTCGCTGGGCGCGCTGGGCATCGTCACCGAGGTCACCCTGCAGTGCGTGCCCGCGTTCCTGCTCCACGCCCGCGAGGAGCCGATGCCGCTGCCGGAGGTCCTCGAGCGGCTGCCGGAGCTCGTCGGGGGCAACGACCACTGCGAGTTCTACTGGTTCCCGCACACCGAGAAGGCCCTGCTCAAGCGCAACAACCGCGTGCCCGAGGGCACCGCCCCGGCGCCGATCGGCCGGCTGCGCGGCCTCGTGGACGACGAGCTGCTCAGCAACGGCGCGTTCGAGGTGCTCAACCGGGTCGCCCGCGCCCGGCCCTCGCTGGTGCCGCGGATCAACCGCTTCTCCGGCTCGGCGCTTTCGGCGCGAGAGTTCGTCGCGCCGTCGCACGAGGTGTTCGTGTCGCGCCGTCGGGTGCGCTTCCACGAGTCGGAGTTCGCGATGCCCCGCGCCGCGCTGCCGGAGGTGATCGGCGCCCTGCAGCGGTGGTTCGCGACCAGCGGCGAGCACGTGTCGTTCCCGATCGAGGTGCGCTTCACCGCCGCCGACGACGTGTGGCTCTCCACCGCCCACGAGCGCGAGAGCTGCTACGTGGCGGTGCACACCTACCACCGCCAGGACCCCTCGCCGTACTTCGCCGCCGCCCAGGAGGTCTTCGTCGCCCACGACGGCCGGCCGCACTGGGGCAAGCGGCACACCCTCGACTCGGCGTACCTCTCCCGGGCCTACGCCCGCTTCGGCGACGTCCTGGCGATCCGCGACGAGGCCGACCCGCACCGGCTGCTCGCCAACGACCACCTCAGGCAGGTGCTCGGCGACTGAGGTCCGCGCGGCCGGACTCGATAGGGTCGAGCGGTGCGCATCGCGAGATTCACCACGGGCGAGGACCCGCAGTACGGCGTCGTGACCGGCGACCTCGACGAGCACGGCCAGCTGGGCGAGGACGCGGTCATCGTGGCCCTCGCCGGCGACCCGTTGTACGTCGGCGTCAAGCTGCTCGAGCAGGAGCACCGTCTCGAGGACGTCCGCTTCCTCGCGCCGGTCCTGCCCCGCAGCAAGGTCGTCGGCATCGGCCGCAACTACGCCAAGCACGCGGCCGAGCTCGGCAACGACGTGCCCAGCGAGCCGCTGATGTTCCTCAAGCCCAACACCTCGGTGGTCGGCCCGGGCGACCCGGTCTTCCACCCGCGCCAGACCCAGGACCTGCAGTACGAGGGCGAGCTGGCCGTGGTCATCGGCCGGATCTGCCGCGACGTCCCGCCCGAGAAGGCCACCGACGTCATCCACGGCTACACCATCGCCAACGACGTCACCGCGCGCGACCTGCAGCGCAGCGACGACCAGTGGACGCGGGCCAAGGGCTTCGACTCCTTCTGCCCGCTGGGCCCCTGGGTCGAGACCGACCTCGACCCGCAGGCCTTCGCCGACGGCGTGCGCGTGCGCACCTACCTCAACGGCGACGTCGTCCAGGACGGCTCGACCGCCGACATGATCTTCGACGTCCCCACCCTCGTCGCCCACGTCAGCAGCGTGATGACCCTGCTGCCGGGCGACGTCATCCTCACCGGCACCCCCGAGGGCGTCGGCCGCATGCACGTCGGCGACGAGGTCGAGGTCGCCATCGACGGCCTCGGCGCGCTGACCAACACGATCAAGGAGCGCTGAACCCCGTGTCCGAGAGCACCACCCAGGGTCCCGCCACGCCCGACACGCCTGTGCGCGTCCGGATGGCCCCGTCGCCGACCGGGTCCCCGCACGTCGGACTGGTCCGCACCGCCCTGTTCAACTACGCCTTCGCCAAGCACGCCGAGCTGACCGGTCGCGGCGGCACGTTCGTGCTGCGCATCGAGGACACCGACAAGGAGCGCTCGACCGAGGAGTCCTACACCGCGATCCTCGAGCTCTTCCGCTGGCTCGGCCTGACCTGGGACGAGGGCGTCGAGGTCGGTGGCTCCTACGGCCCCTACCGCCAGTCCGAGCGGGGCGACCTCTACCGCGACGTGCTCGGCAAGCTGCGGGAGTCGTCGTACACCTACGACTGCTACTGCCGCAACGACGAGGTGGAGGCGCGCCGCAAGGAGTCCGGCTCCAAGGTGATGGGGTACGACGGCTTCTGCCGCGAGCTCTCGCCCGAGCAGCGCGACGCGTTCGTGGCCGAGGGCCGCGAGCCGCTGGTGCGCTTCCGGATGCCCGACGGCTCGATCACCTGGGACGACCTGGTCCGCGGCGAGGTGACCTTCGAGACGCAGTTCGTCCCCGACTTCGCGCTGTGCCGCGCCAACGGCGACCCGCTCTACACGCTCACCGCTCCCGTGGACGACGCGACCATGCGCATCACCCACGTGCTGCGCGGCGAGGACCTGCTCTCCTCGACCCCCCGCCAGATCGCGCTGTTCGAGGCGATGAGGGCGATCGGCGTCGCCGAGGCCACCCCGCTCTACGGCCACCTGCCCTACGTCATGGGGGAGGGCAACAAGAAGCTCTCCAAGCGCGACCCGCAGGCGCACGCGCTGGCCTACCGCGACCAGGGCTTCCTGCCCGAGGGCCTGCTCAACTACGTGGCGCTGCTGGGCTGGGCGATCGCGGCCGACCGTGACGTGTTCACGCTCGAGGAGATGGTCGAGGCCTTCGACATCGCCGACGTCAACGCCAACCCGGCGCGATTCGACCTGAAGAAGGCCGAGGCCATCAACACCGCCCACCTGCGGATGCTGCCGGTCGAGGAGATCACCCACCGCGCGCTGCCGTTCCTCAAGGCCGCCGGCGTGGTCGGAGACCCGGTGCGTGACGCCGACGCCCAGCTGCTGGAGCTGGCGATGCCGCTGGTCGCCGAGCGGGTCAACAAGCTCGCCGAGGTCGCCGACATGCTGGGGTTCCTCTTCGTGGACGAGGCCGACTTCACCCGCGACGAGGCCGACGTCGCCAAGCTGCTCGACGAGACCGGCCGCGGCGTGGTCAAGGCCGCGCACGACGCCGTCGCGGCGCTCGACACCTGGTCCACCCAGGCGATCCAGGACGCCCTGCAGGCGACGCTGGTCGACGAGATGGGCCTCAAGCCCCGGGTCGCCTACGGCCCCGTCCGTGTCGCGGTCACCGGCCGCCGCGTGAGCCCGCCGCTGTTCGAGTCGATGGAGCTGCTGGGGCGCGAGCGGTCGCTGGCCCGCCTGGCCTCCGCGCTCTGATCCGGGAGCCACCCGTGCTGGCCTACCACCGCCTGCTCACCGCCGGCCGCCCGTCGCGCTGGTGGGTGCTGCTGGGCGTCGTCATGGTCGGGGTGATCTTCCTGGTCGCCCAGACCGCGGCGGCCGGGGTGATCGCCGCCGGGCTGATCCTCGGCGGCCTGCCGCCGGACGTGGCACTGGACCGGCTCTCCGGCACCGACGAGATCACCCCGTCGTTCCTGGCACTGGTCAACATCGGCTGGGCCGCGGCGATCCCGGCGGTGGTGCTGGCCGTGTGGCTCGTGCACGGGCTGCACCCCGGCTGGGCCGCCTCCGTCGTACGCCGGGTGCGGTGGGGGTGGCTGGCGACCTGCCTCGGGCTCTCCGTGGTGGCGCTGGTCGCGACCCTGGTCGTCTCGGCCGTCCTGCCCGCGCAGGGCAACGGGGCCGAGATCACCGGTGAGCTCAACTCGTGGAGCCGGACCATGCGCGACTTCCTGCTCGTGGTCGTGCTGCTCACTCCGCTGCAGGCGGCGGGGGAGGAGTTCGCGTTCCGGGGCTACCTCACCCAGGCCGTCGGCACCCTGATCCCCTCGCGGGTGGTCGCGGTCGTGGTGCCCGCCCTGCTCTTCGCCCTGGCGCACGGGGCGCAGGACCCGCCGGTCTTCGTCGACCGGTTCGCGTTCGGGCTCGTCGCGGGCTTCCTGGTGCTGGCCACCGGTGGGCTCGAGGCCGGCATCGCCATGCACGTGCTCAACAACCTGCTGGCCTTCGGCATGGCCCTGGCCTTCAGCGACATGACCACGGCCATGAACCCCACCGGCGGCACCTGGTGGAGCCTGCCCGTGACGCTGACCCAGAGCCTGGTCTACCTCGGCGTGGTGCTGTGGGTGGCCCGTCGGGCCGGCATCGCCACCGAGGGCGGCCCGACGCCGTCGGCGGGACAGCGGCCCCCGGGGCCGCCGGGCACCCAGGGCCCCTCCGGTCCTCCGCCCCCACCGGGCCCGCCGGGTCCGCCAGGTCCGCCGGGTCCCTGGGGTGGTCCGCCGGGACCCCCCTCCGAATTGGTCGGCCCCGACCCTCGCGTGTAAGGTTCCCGTCGGTCCTCGGGCCTGCGGAGCAGGCGGCGAGGTACCCCCTTGGGGTATGGTGTAATTGGCAACACGGCTGATTCTGGTTCAGTTGTTCTAGGTTCGAGTCCTAGTACCCCAGCAAGTGACCACCAGGTCGGAGATCCGCTCAGGATCACCCCGATTTGGCCGGGACGAAGGCCTGAGGCTAGAGTTCCGCAGGTCGCCAGGGAGGCCGAGAGGCAGCCCGAAGCAACAGAATAAAGAACATGCTCCGTTCGTCTAGTGGCCTAGGACGCTGGCCTCTCACGCCGGAAACACGGGTTCGAATCCCGTACGGAGTACGTCTCACGAAGGCCCGGTCCACCAGGACCGGGCCTTCGTCGTTCCTCGTGCTCGCGGCTGTCCTCGCACCGGGCGCCGGCGCGGCTCAACCGGCCGCTGGGCCTGCGCGGCTCAGCCCGGCCGCTGGACCTGCGCGGCCAGCCGCTCGGGCGCCTGGACGCAGTAGGAGTCGGTCAGCAGCTCGGCCAGCTCGGCCCAGTCGGTGTCGTCGTCGAGCAGCAGCCCCACGACGTCACTGCCCCACGAGGCCTTGAAGTACGGGTCGCCGAGGTGCTGCAGCGCCATCACCTCGTCGGGCTCGGCGCGGAACATGATGCGGAACAGGCCGTCCTCGCCGCCGAACACGTGCGCCACCGTGGCCGACCCCACCCGCCAGCGGGTGCCGACCCAGGCCGGCTCGGCCGCGCACCGGGGGAACGCCCCGAGCACGCCGTCGATGCGGCGTACCCACTCCTCGGGGATTTCGGGACGCTCCTTGCGGCGGCTCACGGGCCCAGCCTGGCACGAGCCACCGACGCCCGGGAGCGGTGAGTCCTCAACCGTCCGGGGTCGTCCATGGGTTGATCACTCACCGCTGCCCGACCCGAGCCGGCGGGAGCGGTGAGTCCTCGACCGATCCGGCCGACGGAAAGGGTGACTGCCCACCGCCGGTCCGGAACCTCAGGCGCAGAGGCCGTTGGCGAGCGCCTCGGCCCGCTCCTTCTCCCGCTCGGCCGCCTCGTCGGGGTCGACGGGCTCGGTGGCCGTGGCGCTCGGGTCGGCCGACGAGGTGCCGACCGGGTCCTTGGCGCTGATGGACCGCCGACCGAGCTTCTTGGTCAGTGGCTTGTCCTTGGCCACGCGCTTCCACAGCTTGGCGGCCTTGTCGGACCAGACGAGCCGGTTCGGGTCGGGCGCGTAGGCCTCGTTGGGCACCGTCACGAACTCGATGCTGCCCAGCCCGGTGTCGCGGAACTGCAGCGCCAGGTCGACCAGGTCCTGGATCGAGCCCAGCTCCTCGTCGACGGTGATCGACCGGGTGGCCGCGGAGAGGAAGCTGTAGACGCGGTCGGGACGGGTCAGGGTGCCGGCGGAGACGACCTTGTTGATCATCGAGGCGATGAACGCCTGCTGACGACGCATCCGGCCGATGTCTGAGTTGGCCGAGAGCACGTAGCGCTCGCGGACGTAGTCGAGCGCCTCCCGGCCCTCGAGGGTCTGGGTGCCGGCGTCGAAGAAGATGTTGTGCGTCGGGTCGGAGACGTCCTTGGGGATGCACACCTCCACCCCGCCGACGGCGTCGACCATGTCGACGAAGCCGTTGAAGTCGACGGTGACGTAGTGGTCGATCAGCACCCCGGTGAGCTGCTCGACCGTCTGGATCGTGCACGCCGGACCGCCGAGGGCGAAGGCGGAGTTGAACATCTCGAGCTCACCGCCCGGGATCACCTCGCCGTCGTCGTCCATGCAGTCGGGCCGCGTGACCAGGGCGTCGCGGGGCAACGAGATGCCGTAGGCCTCCTGGCGGTCCGCGGAGACGTGCACCAGCAGCGTGGTGTCCGAGCCTCCGCCGCCGGACTCGCCGTCGATGGCGCAGCCCTCGCACGAGCGGTCGTCGGTGCCCATCACGAGGATGTTCAGCGGCTCCTTCGGGCCCTCGACCTCCTGCTTCTCCGGGCGGTCGGTCAGCATCCCCGTGACGTCCTGGGAGCGGATGTCGCCGTCGAGGTGCCGGTAGGCCAGGGTGACCGCCGCTGCGGTCACGATGGCCAGCAGCACGTGGGTGAGCAGCACGACGCGCACGACGGTCCGTCGGTGGGAATGGTCGACCCGCAGGTGCTGTGGCACCCCCCGATCCTCCCTCAGGGGTGGTCACCGCCCGCGCACCCCCGGCCCGGACGGTGCGTCGTGGCACCGCGTCCCGGCCCGCGGCCGTGTCCGATTCCCGCCAGAGACTGTCGGTGGCGACGTGCATGATGGCATCGTGAGCGAGACGACGAGCCCCCTGGACCCGGTGCTGGACCGGGGGCTGGATCCGGCGTCCTGCTACGCCGCCGTCAGCTCGCGCGACCGCCGCTACGACGGTGTCTTCTACACCGCGGTCCGCACGACCGGCATCTACTGCCGGCCCTCCTGCCCGGCACGCACCCCCGCCGCCGGCAACGTGACCTTCCACCGCTCCGCGGCGTCCGCGCAGGCCGCCGGCTACCGCGCCTGCAAGCGCTGCCTGCCGGACGCCACGCCGGGCAGCCCGGACTGGGACGTCCACGCCGGGGTGGCCGGCCGCGCGATGCGGCTGATCGCCGACGGCGTCGTGGACCGTGAGGGGGTCGAGGGCCTGGCCCGGCGCATCGGCTACACGCCGCGCCACCTCGGGCGCGTGCTGGTCGCCGAGCTCGGTGCCGGGCCGCTCGCCCTCGCCCGGGCGCGCCGGGCGCAGACGGCGAGGGTCCTGGTGGAGACCACCGACCTGTCGTTGGCCGACGTCGCCTTCGCCGCCGGCTTCGCCAGCGTGCGGCAGTTCAACGACACCGTCCGCGAGGTGTACGACGCCAGTCCCAGCGCCCTGCGCGCACGCCGATCCGCAGCGGGCTCGCACGGTGCGGCCGAGTCGACCGCCGCGGGCACGCTCACCATGCGACTGGCGGTCCGCACGCCCTTCGCGGCCACGGCGCTGCTGGACTTCCTGGCCTACCACCTCGTGCCGGGCGTCGAGGTCGCCGGACCCGGCTGGTACGCCCGCACCCTCGACCTCCCGCACGGCCCCGGCACCCTGCGCCTCCACCTCGACCCCTCGCTCGACGACCTCGAGCCCGGCCGCACCGCCCAGGTGGCGGCGACGTTCACGCTCACCGACCTGCGTGACACCGGCGCCGCCGTCGAGCGCGCCCGACGGCTCGTCGACGCCGACTGCGACCCGCTGGCGGTGAGCGCGCACCTGGGTGCGGACAGGCTGCTCGCCCCCCTCGTGGCCCGTCACCCGGGCCTGCGCGTGCCCGGCCAGGTCGACGGCGGGGAGACGGCGCTTCGCACGGTGATCGGCCAGCAGGTCTCGGTCACCGGCGCCCGGACGGTGACCGGCCGGATCGTCGCCGCGCACGGGACCCGGGTCGACACCGGCGTACCCGGGTTGACGCACGTGTTCCCGCGCACCGACGTCGTGGCCGGCCTCGACCCCGAGACGCTCCCGATGCCGCGGACGCGTGGGCGTGCGCTCGTCGGGCTGGCGGCGGCGCTGGCCTGGGGAGAGGTCGCGCTCGACCGCGGACCCGAGCGCGACGCGGTACGCGAGCGGATGCTCGCGCTGCCCGGCATCGGCCCGTGGACCGCCGACTACGTCGCGATGCGCGCGCTGGCCCACCCCGACGTGTTCCTCCCGACCGACGTGGGCGTGCGCACCGCCTTGACGCGGCTCGGCGCCGACCCGGCGGAGGCGATCGTCGGCAGCGACCGGTGGCGCCCCTGGCGCTCCTACGCCCTGCTGCACCTGTGGCAGACCCTGATGCCGCCCACCCCCGAGCCGGCACCCCAGCCCACCGACCTGCAGGAGACCAACTGATGTGGACCGAGACCCCGAGCCCCATCGGGCCGCTGCGCATCGTCGAGCACCGCGGTGCGATCACGGCCATCGAGTTCTCGCCCTGGGCCGAGGGCGACGGACGCCCCCGTGGTGCGCGGCAGGACGACCTCCCGGTGCTGGTCGAGGCCGTGCGCCAGCTGGCCGCCTACTTCGACGGCACGCTCACCGACTTCGACCTCCCGCTCGCCCCGCAGGGCAGCGACTTCCAGCAACGGGTCTGGGAGCAGCTGCGCGGCATCGGCTACGGCGAGACCGCGTCGTACGGCGCCATCGCGCACCGCCTGGGCATGACCAACGCCGCCTCCCGCGCGGTCGGCCTGGCCAACGGCCGCAACCCGATCCCGATCGTCATCCCCTGCCACCGCGTCATCGGCGCCAACGGCACCCTCACCGGGTACGCCGGTGGGCTGGAGCGCAAGCAGCTGCTGCTGGACCTCGAACGCACCGACGCGCTCTTCTGACGCCGAACCGTCACTCACGCACGGCCGAGCCGTCGCTCACGCACGGCCGAGCCGTCGCTCACGCACGGCCGAGCCGTCGCTCACGCACGGCCGAGCCGTCGCTCACGCACCGATGATCTTGCCGCTGGGGGAGCGGACCGGGGCGGACACCGAGGCGACGCCCTGCTCGCGCTCGCCGACCGACTGCGCCCAGCCGCGTCGGCGGATGCCGGAGAGGGCGGCGGCGGAGTAGGCGGCGTTCTGCAGGCCGCGGTGCATGCGCTCGGGGTCCTCCCAGGCCAGCAGCACCTGGGCCGCGGAACCGGCACGCATCGTCAGCTGCGTGCCGACGGGGATGGTGTCGCGCAGGCCGGAGGGGCGCTCGGCGGCCGCCACGCACACGCGGTGGTCGCCCTGGCGGCGCCACAGCTGGGCGGACTCGCCGGTGATGTCGCGCAGTCGCGCGAGCACAGGGCCGGCGGTGGCGAGGAGGCGGTCCTCGCCGGCGGCGGCCGAGAGCTCGGCGAGCCGCGGGCCGAGGACGAAGCGGCCCTGCATGTCGCGGGCGACGAGACGGTGGTGCTCCAGCGCCACCGCGAGACGGTGCGCGGTGGGTCGGGCGAGGCCCGTGGCGCTGACCAGGCCCGCCAGGGTCGCCGGGCCCGACTCCAGGGCCGTCAGCACGATCGCCGCCTTGTCGAGAACGCCCACTCCACTGCTGTCCATATAGCAATACTGATGTCTCGGGGAATGGGATGGCAAGCACTGTGACGCGCGCCTCACGAGTCTTTGCCTTGGCAAGAGCGGTCTCACATCCTGGGAATCGTGTCTCACGAGATGGGATCTTGGGCGTAGCATCGACCTGTCGAACCGCCCGACCCTGCGTGCCTCCGTACGCCGTCGGGCCGGACGGACACCCGCCAACCGAAGGTCACGAAGGAGTGCGTCATGGGCAGGACCCTTGCCGAGAAGGTCTGGGACGAGCACGTCGTCCGATCGACCCCCGGGGAGCCGGACCTCCTCTACATCGACCTCCACCTCATCCACGAGGTCACCTCCCCGCAGGCCTTCGACGGCCTGCGGCTGGCCGGTCGCCCGGTGCGCCGTCCCGACCTCACGCTGGCGACCGAGGACCACAACGTCCCCACGCTCGACTGGGACAAGCCGATCGCCGACCCCGTCTCCCGAACCCAGGTCGAGACGCTGCGCAAGAACGCCGCCGAGTTCGGTGTCCGGCTGCACCCCCTCGGTGACCTCGACCAGGGCATCGTCCACGTCGTCGGCCCGCAGCTGGGCCTCACCCAGCCCGGCATGACGATCGTGTGCGGCGACAGCCACACCTCCACCCACGGCGCGTTCGGTGCGATCGCCTTCGGCATCGGCACCTCCGAGGTGGAGCACGTGCTGGCGACGCAGACCCTGATGCAGGCCAAGCCGAGGACGATGGCCGTCACCGTCAACGGGACCCTGCCCGAGGGCGTCACCGCCAAGGACCTGATCCTCTACCTGATCGCGCAGACCGGCACCGGTGGCGGCCAGGGCTACATCGTCGAGTACCGCGGCGAGGCCATCGAGCAGCTCTCGATGGAGGGCCGGATGACGGTCTGCAACATGTCCATCGAGTGGGGAGCCAAGGCCGGCATGATCGCGCCGGACCAGACGACCTTCGACTACATCGAGGGCAAGCCCGAGGCGCCGAAGGGTGCCGAGTGGGACGCCGCCGTCGCCCACTGGAAGAGCCTGCGCACCGACGACGACGCGACCTTCGACAAGGAGATCGTCATCGACGCCGGCGACGTCACGCCGTTCGTCACCTGGGGGACCAACCCCGGTCAGGGCGTCCCGCTGGGCGCGCACGTCCCGTCACCCGACGACTTCGAGGACGCCACGGACAAGGTGGCCTGCGAGAAGGCCCTGGCCTACATGGGTCTCGAGGCCGGCACCCCCATGCGCGAGGTGAAGGTCGACACCGTGTTCGTCGGCTCGTGCACCAACGGCCGCATCGAGGACCTGCGCCTGGCCGCCGAGGTCATCAAGGGCCACAAGGTCGCCGAGGGCACCCGGCTGCTGGTCGTGCCCGGCTCGGTGCGGGTGCGCCTGCAGGCCGAGGAGGAGGGACTCGACGTCGTCTTCAAGGAGGCGGGCGGCGAGTGGCGCGGCGCCGGCTGCTCCATGTGCCTGGGCATGAACCCCGACACCCTGGACCCGCAGGAGCGCTCCGCGTCCACGTCCAACCGCAACTTCGAGGGTCGCCAGGGCAAGGGTGGTCGCACCCACCTGGTCTCGGTGCCCGTCGCCGCCGCCACCGCCGTCAAGGGCACGCTCGCCTCGCCCGCGGACCTGGTCTGAGAGGAACTGGAGCCATGGAGAAGTTCACCTCCCACACGGGAACGGCGCTTCCGCTGCGCCGCAGCAACGTCGACACCGACCAGATCATCCCGGCGGTCTACCTCAAGCGCGTGACCCGCACCGGCTTCGAGGACGGGCTGTTCGCCGCGTGGCGCAACGACCCCGACTTCGTGGCCAACAAGCCTGAGTACGCCGGTGTCTCGATCCTCGTCGCCGGGCCCGACTTCGGCACCGGCTCCTCGCGCGAGCACGCCGTGTGGGCGCTGATGGACTACGGCTTCAAGGTCGTGCTCTCGAGCCGTTTCGCCGACATCTTCCGCGGCAACTCCGGCAAGGCCGGCCTGCTGTCGGTGCCGGTCGAGCAGGACGTCATCGAGCAGCTGTGGGCCGCGATCGAGGACGACCCGACGACCCGGATCACGGTGGACCTCGAGGCCCGGACCGTGACCTGCGGCGACCTGGTCGCGCCCTTCCAGATCGACGACTACACCCGCTGGCGTCTGCTCAACGGTCTCGACGACATCGGCATCACGCTGGGCAACGAGGCCGACATCGCTGCCTTCGAGGCCACGCGTCCGAGCTTCAAGCCCGTCACGCAGTAACGGCTTCACCCGGCTTCACCACCCGCTCGACCACAAGCACTGACGAACCGACGCCGCGATCATCGTGAGGAAAACACGAAGTTCGCGGCGTTGGTCATTGTGACCCGGGCCACGAATCCCTAGCGTGCATGGGAAGTCCGAGCGCGTGCTCGGCGCACCGAGGTTTGCACGAAGGGAAATCCTGTGAACAAGACCCAGCTCATCGATGCGCTCTCCGCGCGCTTCGAGGGGAACAAGAAGGCAGCGGCCCACGCGCTCGAGTCCGTCCTCGACACCATCACCCGTGAGGTCGCCAAGGGCGAGAAGGTCGCCATCACCGGCTTCGGCTCCTTCGAGAAGAAGGTCCGCGACGCCCGGTGGGTGCGCAACCCGCGCACCGGCGAGCGCATGAAGGCCAAGAAGACCGCGGTCCCGAAGTTCACCCCGGGCCAGGACCTGAAGAACGTCATCTCCGGCGCCAAGAAGCTGCCCAAGCTCACGGTGGCCAAGGCCGGCTCGGCCGCCAGCGCCGCTGCGGCACCGGCGGCCAAGGCAGCCAGCGCGGTGAAGAAGGCCGGCCCGGCGAAGAAGGCGCCTGCGAAGAAGGCTTCGGCCAAGAAGGCACCTGTCAAGTCGGCCGCTCCCGCCAAGAAGGCGCCCGCCAAGCAGGCGCCGGCGAAGAAGGCGCCTGCGAAGAAGGCTCCGGCCACGACCACGACGGCTGCCAAGAAGGCTCCGGCGAAGAAGACCACGACGGCCGCGAAGAAGGCGCCCGCCACGAAGGCCCCCGCGAAGAAGGCCCCTGCGAAGAAGGCCCCTGCGAAGAAGGCTCCGGCCAAGAAGGCTCCGGCCAAGAAGGCGGCCTCGAGCTCCTGAGTCTCCGGCTCGCCCACGTCCGATCGGGCCCGTCCGCAGCAGCGGACGGGCCCGATCGCGTGTCGTGGCAGAGGATCGGCGCCATCGCCGGTGTGCTCAGAAGAGGCCGAGCGCGTCCAGCACCCGACGCGTGTGCGTGCCGACGCCGAGCGCAGCTGCGGCCTGGAGGTCCGGCACGTCGTCGACGTCGCGACGCAGCGTGGTGAGCGGGCCGGTCACCTCGACGGCTCCGGCGTCGAGGTGGGCGAGCCGCGAGCCCTCGCCGTAGCGAGGGGCGAACGCCTCCCAGGACGCGGAGTACAACGTGGTCCCGATGCCGGCCGCATCGGCGACGAACCCCGCGACCCCACCGGCGAGGACGGGGGAAGCCAGCGCTGCGTCGAGGTCGGCTGGGTCGAGCGCCGGCAGGTCGGCGCACAGGGCCACCGGGCGCATCGAGGGCCAGCGTCGGCGTGCTTCAGCGGCAGTCTGGCGCAACGTCGCGTTGAGGTCGGAGGAGTCGCCGTCGGGGATGCACGGAGCCCCCGTCGCCGCCAAGGCCGCGGAGAAGCGGGCATCGTCCGTGGCGACCAGGACCGCGCCGACGTGTGCGGCGGCCAGGCACGCGGTCACCGTGTCCAGGGCGAAGGCGGCAGCGAGCTCCTCGCGCGCACCGTCGGCGATCCCGACCAGCCGTGACTTGCCGCGTGCCGGCGGCTTCACGGGCACCACGACGGCGTACGTCGGAGGGTGGGCGGGGACGGACATCGCACCCATCCTCCCAGGCGTGCACGTCGTCCTGCTCCGTGGTCCCACTCCCGTCCGGCACGCGCCCGCCCGCCTGTCGTGGCGTCGGTCACGAGCCGAGTAGCCTGCCCCGGTGACCGTGCGGAAGCTGCAGCAACGACGAGGGTGGGCCTTCAGCCTGGGCGTGGGCATCATCAAGCCCCTGCTCCTGGCCACGACCGTCCACGACTGGCGGCACGGCGAGCGGATCCCCGCCACCGGCGGGTGCGTCCTGGCGATCAACCACATCTCGCACCTCGACCCGCTCACGGCCGCGCACATCGTCTACGACCACGGCCGGCTGCCGCGCTACCTCGCGAAGTCGGGCCTGTTCAGCAACGCCTTCCTGCGCCGTTTCCTCACCGCGGCCGGCCAGATCCCCGTCGAGCGCGAGGGCAAGGGTGCCGTCGCGTACGCCGCCGCCGTCGAGGCCGTCCGCCAAGGAGGGTGCGTCGTGGTCTACCCCGAGGGCACGATCACGCGTGACCCCGACATGTGGCCGATGACCGGCAAGTCCGGCGCGGCGCGGATCGGGCTGGAGACGGGGGCGCCGGTGCTTCCGGTGGGTCAGTGGGGCGCGCAGCAGCTGCTGCCGCCGTACTCCAAGAAGCCGCACCTCGTCCCGCGCAAGCGGGTCACGATGTCGGTCGGCGAGCCCGTCGCTCTGGACGACCTGCGGCAGCGCGAGCTGACCCCCGAGGTGGTCAAGCAGGCCACCGACCGGATCCTGACCGCGATCACCGCGCAGGTCGAGGAGATCCGTGGGGCGCAGGCACCCGCGGAGAGGTACGACATGCGTGTCTCCGGAGACCCCTACAAAGACAGGAAGTCGGCATGAGCGAGTTCGGCAAGGTCGCGGTCTTCGGCGCGGGGTCGTGGGGCACCGCGTTCTCCATCGTGCTGGCCGACGCCGGCAACGACGTCACGATCTGGGCGCGTCGCGAGGAGGTGGCCACCGCCATCAACGAGCGGCGCGAGAACGCCGACTACCTCCCCAGCATCGAGCTGCCGCCGAGCGTGCGCGCCACGCACGACGTCGAGGCAGCGCTCGACGGCGCCGACGTGGTCGTGTGGGCCACGCCCTCGCAGTCCTTCCGCGACAACCTCCGCAGCTGGGCGCCGCACGTGCACCCCGACGCGGTGATGGTCTCCCTGATGAAGGGCGTGGAGCTCTCGACCCTGAGCCGGATGAGCGAGGTCATCGCGCAGGAGACCGGTGCGGGTCCCGAGCGCATCGCGGTCGTCAGCGGACCCAACCTGGCCAAGGAGATCGCGCGCCGCGAGCCTGCGGCCGCGGTCGTGGCCTGTGTCGACGAGGACGTCGCCACGCGGCTGCAGCAGCGGGTGCACAGCCCGGCGTTCCGCCCCTACACCTCCGTCGACGTGCTCGGCTGCGAGCTTGGCGGCGCCTACAAGAACGTCGTCGGCCTGGCCGTCGGCATGGCCGTGGGTCTCGGGTTCGGGGACAACACCACCGCCTCGATCATCACGCGCGGGTTGGCCGAGACCGCGCGGCTGGCGATGAAGCTCGGGGCCAACCCGCTGACCCTCATGGGCCTGGCCGGTCTGGGTGACCTGGTCGCCACCTGCTCCTCGCCGCTCTCACGCAACCGCACCTTCGGCGAGAAGCTGGGGCAGGGCATGACCACCGAGGAGATCTACGCCAGCACCCGCCAGGTCGCCGAGGGCGCGAAGTCCTGCTCGTCGCTGCGCGCGCTGGCCGAGCAGTCCGGCGTCGACGCCCCCATCGCGACGTACGTCGACGAGGTCGTCGCGGGCAACCTGACCGCTCAGGGGATGATGGACGCGATCCTCGCCCGCGACACCAAGCCCGAGACCGCCTGAGCGCCGAACCGGAGCGACCTTCCGGAAGGATGCGCCGGTTCGGCGGGAGATGGGTCAGTCGGTGAGGCCGTCGAGGGCGCGGGAGAGGTCCTCCCAGAGGTCCTCGACGTCCTCGACACCCACGGAGAGGCGGACCAGGGCGTCGGAGACGGTGGTCGGCTCGCTCTTCCAGCGACGGCGCCGCTCGAGGGTGGACTCCACGCCGCCGAGGCTGGTGGCGTGCACCCACAGGCGGGTCTTGCGCGGCAGCAGGTCCGCGGCCAGCGCGCCCGCGGCCAGCTCGACGCTCACGATCGCCCCGAAGCCCGGGTAGCGCACCAGCTGCACGGCCGGGTGCTCCCCGAGACGGCGGGCCAGCTCGGCGGCGTTGGCCTGGGCGCGCTCGACCCGCAGGTGCAGGGTGCGCATGCCGCGCACCGCCAACCACGCCTCGAGGGTGCCCGGCACGGCGCCGAGGAGGTCGCGACGCTGCTTGAGCACGGTGAACAGCTGGTCGTCGCGGGTGACCAGGGCGCCGAGGAGGGCGTCGGAGTGGCCGGCGAGGTACTTCGTGGCCGAGTGGACCACCAGGTCGGCACCGAGGTCGAGCGGGCGCTGGAGCAGCGGGGTGGCGAAGGTGTTGTCGACGACGACGTACGCGCCGGCCTCGTGCGCCGCCGTGCAGATCCGCTCGATGTCGGCGACGTCGAGGTTGGGGTTGGTCGGCGACTCGACCCACACCAGGGCCACGTCCTCGTCGCACGCGGCGACCACCGCGTCGGTGTCGGCGATGTCGACGAGCTTCGAGCGCAGCCGTCCGCGCATCTCGAGGTCGGCGATCTGCGACAGGCTGCCCTGGTAGGCCGCGTCCGGCGCGAGCACCAGCGCACCCTGGCCGACCAGGTCCAGCACGACCGAGACCGCCGCGAGCCCGGAGGAGAACGACAGGGCGCGGCCGCCCTCGAGCTTGCCGAGGACCTCCTCGAAGGCCTGCCAGGTGGGGTTGCCGTAGCGGCCGTACTCCCGCTCACCGCCGGCCACGTAGGTCGAGGCCATCGTGATCGGGGTGTTGAGCGGCTGGTCCACGTCGTGCGGCGGTCGACCCGTCGTCACGGCGATGGTCGAGGGGCGCAGGGAGTCGTCGGCCATGCGCACACACTAGGGTCGGCCCGGTGATCGCCCTCAGCCTGGCCCGGGTCGCCGAGATCGTCGACGGGGAGCTCGTCGGCACGACCCCGGACACCGCGCCTGTCGTGGACGGCGCCGTCGTCATCGACGGCCGCGAGGCCACCCCGGGAGGACTGTTCGCCGCGTTCGTCGGCGAGCGCGTCGACGGCCACGACCACGTCCCGCAGGCCGCAGCCGCCGGTGCGGTGGCCGTGCTCGGGTCGCGTCCCACCGAGCTGCCCACGGTCGTCGTCGAGGACGTGCGCGCCGCGCTCCAGCGCCTCGCGTCGTACGTCGTCAGCCGGGTCCGCGAGGAGGGCGACCTGACCGTCGTGGCACTGACGGGGTCCCAGGGCAAGACGTCGACCAAGGACCTGCTGGCGGCGGTGCTGGGCCGGTCGGCGGCCACGGTCGCGACCCGGGGGTCGTTCAACAACGAGCTGGGCATGCCGCTGACCGCGCTGCGCGTGGAGCCGACGACCCGCTTCCTGGTGCTCGAGATGGGTGCCCGCGGCATCGGCCACATCGCGGAGCTGACGGGGCTGGTCCGACCGGACGTGTCGGTGGTCCTCAACGTCGGTCAGGCGCACCTGGGGGAGTTCGGCTCCCGCGACGCGATCGCGCAGGCCAAGGGCGAGCTGGTCGAGGCCCTGACCGCGGACGGCACGGCGGTCCTCAACGCCGGCGACGAGCGCGTCTCCGCGATGGCGGCACGCACCGCCGGGCGGGTGCTGTCCTTCGGCGACGTCGCGGCCGCCGACGTGCGGGTCGAGGGACTGGCCCTGGATCGACTGGGCCGGCCCACGTTCCGGCTCGCGCACGCTGAGGAGCAGGCGGAGGTGGCGCTGCGGCTGGTGGGGGCCCACCAGGCGCTCAACGCGGCGGCTGCTGCAGCGGCCGCGGTCGCCTGCGGCGTACCCCTCGGCGAGGCGGCCACCGCCCTCAGCGAGGTCGAGACGCTCTCCCAGTGGCGGATGGAGCTGCGCGAGCTCGACCGCGGCGTGATCGTGCTGAACGACTCCTACAACGCCAATCCCGACTCGGTCCGGGCCGCGATCGACGCGCTCGCGGCGATCGGTGCCGACGCCGACGTGCACCGCACCATCGCGGTGCTCGGCGAGATGAAGGAGCTGGGGGAGACCCACGACGAGGAGCACCGGGGCATCGGTGCCTACGCCGCCGACCACGGCGTCGACCACGTGGTCGTGGTGGGCGAGGCCGCGCGTGGCCTCCACGAGGGCGCGGGGGAGCGCTCGACGTGGCTCCCGGACAACGCCTCGGCGGTCTCCTGGCTGGCCGAGAACCTCCGCGAAGGTGACGCGGTTCTCCTCAAGGCCTCCCGTGGCGCGCGCCTCGACGAGGTGGCAGCGACGCTGAAGTAGCGTCCGGCCCATGACCGACAGCCCCTCCCGCAAGGTGCGCGTGGCCCTCGTCTTCGGGGGTCGTTCCGGCGAGCACTCGATCTCCGCGGCGACAGCGGCCGGGGTCATGAAGGCCATCGACCGCGAGAAGTACGACGTCCTCCCCGTCGGCATCACCCGCGACGGCGAGTGGGTGCTGCCCTCCGGCGACTCGGCCCGCTTCGAGCTGACCTCCGGCTCGTTGCCGGAGGTCACCGCCGAGGGCGGGCGCGAGATCGCGGGCCTGGCCGAGGCGGGGCCGGTCGACGTGGTCTTCCCGCTGCTGCACGGCCCGTACGGCGAGGACGGCACCATCCAGGGCCTCCTCGAGCTCGCGGGGCTGCCCTACGTCGGTGCCGGGGTGCTGGCCTCCGCGGTCGGGATGGACAAGGCGTACATGAAGCTCGTCTTCGCCGGGCACGGCCTGCCCGTCGCGCCGTACGTCGTGGTGAAGCCGCGGGAGTGGGAGCAGAGCCCGTCGGCGGTGGTCGACCGGGTGCAGGCCCAGCTGCGGTTCCCGGTGTTCGTGAAGCCCGCTCGCGCCGGCTCCTCGCTCGGCGTGACCCGCGTCGACGACCTGACCGGGCTGTCCGAGGCGATCGAGGAGGCCCGCGTCCACGACCCCAAGGTGCTCGTGGAGGAGGGTGTCGAGGGTCGCGAGATCGAGTGCGCGGTGCTCGGTGGCCGCGCCGGTGGGCGCCCGCGTGCGTCGGTCCCCGGCGAGATCGTCGTCGACCACGACCAGGCCGGCTTCTACGACTTCGAGTCCAAGTACCTCTCGGCCACCCATGCCCGCACCGACGCCCCGGCCGACCTGCCCGAGGAGGTCGCCGAGCGGGTGCGCGAGCTGGCCGTGGAGGCCTTCGAGGCGATCGGCGCGGAGGGGCTGTCCCGGGTGGACTGCTTCGTCACGCCGCAGGGCGAGGTGCTGCTCAACGAGATCAACACGATGCCCGGGTTCACCCCGATCTCGATGTACTCCAAGATGTGGGAGGCCTCGGGCCTGCCTTACACCGAGCTCGTGGACGAGCTCATCCAGCTCGCGCTGGAGCGTCCGACCGGGCTGCGCTGAGCTCGGCGAGGTTCATCGGCCGGCCGACAGACCATGCCTCTGGCCGATGGACCTCCGTCGTCCTGCGGCAAGGTTCATCGGCCGGCCGATGAACCTCTCAGCCGCCTCAGGCCAGCACGCGCCGCACCAGGTCGAGGGTGACCTCGCCCAGCGAGGTGCCCGACAGGGTGCAGGCGAACGGCATCACCGAGGTCTCGGTGGTGCCGGGGGTGATGGCGGTCTCCAGCACGACGAACGAGCCGTCGGGGGAGACGATGAAGTCGCAGCGCGAGACGTCGGAGAGACCCAGCACCCGGTGCGCCTCACAGGCGGTGCGGCTGAGCTTCTCGATCACCTCGTCAGGGAACGCCGGCTTCTCCAGGGAGACGAACTCGGCGGTGTAGCGCGCGGAGAAGTCGAACTCGTGGCCCTTCTCGTAGTAGACCGCCACCGGGGTCAGCGCGCGCGGGCCGTCGGCGTCCTCGACGACCACGACGCTGACGTCGACGCCGTCATGGAAGCGCTCGATGACGGCGTCCTCGCAGTAGGCGTAGGAGCGCACCAGGGCCGAGGGAAGAGCGCCCATGCCGTCGACGCCGGTGACGCCCAGCGCGCTGCCGCAGCGGGTCGGCTTGACCACGACGCGCTCGCCGAGGCGGTGCATCACGTGCTCCATCAGTGCGTTGGCCCCGATGTCGCGGAAGGTCTGGGCGGACAGGCCGACGCTCTCGGGCACCGGGATGCCCTCGCGGCGCAGCAGCTCGCGGGCGGTGGCCTTGTCCCAGGCGACGCGGCAGGCGCGGCTCCCGGAGCCGACGAAGGGCAGGCCGATGAGCTCGAGCAGCGTCTGGATCTCGCCGTCCTCGCCGAACTGTCCGTGCAGGGCGGGCACCGCCGCGACGACCTTGTCCTGCTCCAGGCGGGTCAGCAGGTTGCGGTCGAAGTCGTAGGCCTCGGCCTCGACGCCGAGCTGGCGCAGCTCGCGCACCAGGTTGCGGCCGCTGGCCAGCGAGACGTCACGCTCGTGGCTGAGCCCGCCGGCGATGACGGCGACCGGACCGGACAGCTCCTCGTGGGTGCTCATGGCAGCAGGGTCCCACAGCCCGCCGACGCTCAGCGACAGCGGCTGACCCGCTCGAGGTGCTCGGTCACCGGGTCGGCGAGCGCCGAGAGCACCTCCAGGGAGCGCTGGCCGCGCTCGTCGGGTGGGAAGACCACCGCCACCCGGGGTCGTACGCCGATGGCGGTGGCGGTCACGGGTGACTCGGCGTCCGAGAGCTCGTCGGGGTCGATGAACCAGCCGACGCCACGCACCTCGTCGCACTCCGACGTCGCCTCGAGCGTCGCCGGCTCAGGCGCCCCGCAGGTCACCAGGGCACCGTCCGCGGCCGAGGGCAGGTCGGCGAGGAACGCCTCGCAGGCGGCCCGGCCGGCGGCGTCCAGCGGCTCGGCCCCGACCGGCTCGACCGACGTCCCCGAGCACCCGGCCAGCACGATCGACGCCAGCAGCGCGACCGCGCACGCGACGACGCCCCGGCTCCGGCGGGAGACGGGGCGTCGGACGCGCGCGGCGCTCGGCGGGGGAGCGCTCAGATGTGGACGACGGGGCACGTGAGCGTGCGGGTGATGCCGTCGAGGTTCTGCACCTTCGAGACGACCAGCTTGCCCAGCTCGTCGACGTTGCGGGCCTCGGCGCGCACGATGACGTCGTAGGGGCCGGTGACGTCCTCGGCGAGGGTCACGCCCTTGACCTGCGCGATGGCAGCGGCGACCTCGGCGGCCTTGCCGACATCGGTCTGGATCAGGATGTAGGCCTGGACGACCATCGTTGTCTCCCTCTGGGTCGGTTGCGCGGCGACGCTGCCGCGGACACGTCACCCGGATGTGTCGGGCAGCAACCTACCCGCATCAGTGCCGTGGCACGACAGCGGCCGGTGTCCCCGGACGGCGCCGCGGGTGGTGGGATGGGGCCATGTCGGACGCACCCCAGGCCCGCCCCGAGGACGCCACCATCGAGGAGCTCGGCGAGTTCGAGCTGATCGACGCCCTCACCGCCGCCTTCGAGCAGGGCGAGCAGGTGCTCGTGGGCCCCGGTGACGACGCCGCCGTGCTGCGGATCCGCACCGGCCACGTCGTCGTCTCGACCGACATGCTGGTCGAGGGCCGCCACTTCCGGCGCGACTGGGTGCCGGCACGCGACGTGGGCCACCGCGCCGCGGCGCAGAACCTCTCCGACATCAACGCGATGGGCGGCCGCGCCCACAGCCTCACCGTGGGCATGGCGGTCCCGGCCGACCTGCCGGTGGCCTGGGCCACCGAGTTCGCCGAGGGCTTCGCCGAGGAGTGCCGGGCGGTCGGCGCCAGCGTGGTCGGCGGAGACCTGACCCGGGGCGACCAGCTGGTCGTCTCGGTCACCGTGCTCGGTGCGTGCACGGTCGCGCCGGTCCTCCGCAGCGGCGCGGAGCCCGGTGACGTCCTCGCGCTGGCGGGGCGGCAGGGCTGGGCCGCCGGGGGCCTGGCGGTGCTCGGCCGCGGCTTCCGCTCGCCCCGGGTGCTGGTCGAGGCCTACCGACGGCCCGCTCCGCCGTACGACGCCGGGCCGGAGGCCGCCGCGGCCGGTGCCACCTCGATGATCGACGTCTCCGACGGGCTGCTGTCCGAGGCGGGGCACCTCGCCCGGGCGTCCGGTGTCCGCATCGACGTGCGCACCGGGACCCTGGAGGTCCCCGAGCCGCTGCACGCGGTGGCCGCGGCGACCGGGTCCGACCCGCTGCGCTACGTGCTCGGCGGGGGCGACGACCACGCCCTCCTGGCGACGTTCGCCGACGCCGCGAGCGTGCCGGCGGGCTGGACCGTGATCGGCGCGGTCACCGAGGGGGAGGGCGTCACCGTGGACGGCGCCCCCTACGACGGGCCGGCCGGCTGGACGGCCTTCTGAGACCTCTGCCGTAGGTGGCGGCGGGCGACGGGGGCCGCCGGCCCGGAACAGAAGAAGACCGCCACCCCTCCAGGTGACGGTCTTCCCTGCATGCTCCGTTGGTCTGGGTGCTCCTCAGACCGGTCGGGCGGCTCGCGTCAGCGCGAGACCTTGCCGGCCTTGAGGCAACCGGTGCAGACGTTCATCCGCTTCGGGGTGCCGTTGACCACGGCACGCACGCGCTGGATGTTGGGGTCGAAGCGGCGCTTCGTGATCTTGCGCGACCACGGCCGGTTGTTGCCGAAGCCAGGCTTCTTGGCGCAGATGTCGCAGACGGCAGCCACCGTGAACTCCTGAGGATCGATGTGTTGGAACGAGTCGAGAGGGCCCGAGAGGCCGTGAGCGGCCCCGGGCAACCGCACAAGAGTATCGCCACACCCCTCGATCGCCGAATCGACGTCGGAGCGGCCCACTACCCTCGGGGCCGTGCCCGACCCGCGACACGACCAGCCGACCCCCACGATGCCCGACGGCGTCGAGGTGCTGCCCCGGGGGGTGAGCCTCGAGGGCGTGCTGCGGTTCACCGAGGTCGCGGCCCGCGCGCTCGAGGCCGCGCGGGAGGAGGTCGACGCGCTCAACGTCTACCCCGTGCCCGACGGTGACACCGGCACCAACATGTACCTCACCATCGCCGCCGCCCGCGACGCCGTGGAGACCGCGGTCGCGCAGGCCGGGGGGCCGGCGCAGTGCGGGGTCGGCCCGGGCCTGGAGGCGCTGGGGCGCGGGGCACTGCTCGGCGCCCGCGGCAACTCCGGCGTCATCCTCAGCGAGATGCTGCGCGCCCTGGCGCGGCGGCTCGCGGAGGCCGGTCCCGACGACCGTGCCGCCGCGGTGATGGCCGAGGGGATGCGGCTGGCCGCCGATGCCGCGTACGCCGCTGTCGGCACGCCCGTCGAGGGCACCATGCTCACCGTGGCCAGGGCAGCGGCCGAGGCCGCCGGCGAGGCCGTGGTCGACCCGGCCGCACGCACCCGCGACGTGCTCACCGCAGCGGCCGCGGCCGCCCGCGAGGCGCTGGCCGCGACGCCTCAGCAGCTGCAGGTGCTCGCGGACGCCGGGGTGGTCGACGCGGGAGGTCGGGGCTTCAGCGTCGTCCTCGACGCCGCCGAGACCGCCCTCACCGGCCGGGTGCCGCCGCAGGTGCGCACGCGCCTGGGCAGCCACCAGATCCCGGTGCCCGTGCTGCCCGCCGGGACCACCGGCGCGGGCGCCGACCCCGAGCAGACCGGCGGCGACCTGAGCGAGGACGGGCCGTCGTACGAGGTGATGTACCTCCTCGACGCGCCCGCCGACCGGGTGCCGGCGCTGCGCGAGACGCTGGCCGGCCTGGGCGACAGCCTGGTGGTCGTCGGGGACGAGCCGCTGTGGAACGTCCACGTCCACGTCGACGACGTGGGCGCAGCGATCGAGGCCGGCATCGAGGCCGGCCGCCCGCACCGCATCCGCGTGACCCACTTCGCCGAGCAGGTGGCCGAGCAGCGGGCCGCCGCGGCGCCGCGCTCGGGCCGGGCCGTCGTCACCGTCGCCGCCGGCCCCGGCCTGGCCGCGCTCTTCACCGAGGCGGGTGCCGTGGTGGTCGAGGGCGGTCCGGGTCGCCGCCCCTCCACCGGCGAGCTGTTGGAGGCCATCACCGGCTGCGGCGCCCAGGAGGTCGTGGTCCTGCCCAACGACCCCGACTCGGTGCGCGTGGCGCAGGTCGCCGCGCACACCGCCCAGCAGGACCTCGGCGTGCGGGTCGTGGTCGTGCCCACCTCGGCGCAGGTGCAGGGCCTGGCCGCCCTGGCCGTGCACGAGCCGGGCCGGGCCTTCGACGCCGACGTGGTGGAGATGACCGCCACCGCCCGGCACGCCCGCCACGGCGCCGTGACCATCGCCGCCCGCACCGCCATGACGATGGCCGGGCCCTGCGAGCCCGGTGACGTGCTCGGCGTCGTCGAGGGCGACTTCGCGGTGGTGGGCAGCGACCTCGACGAGGTCGCCGCCCAGGTGGCCGACAGGCTGCTCGGCGGTGGCGGGGAGCTGGTCACCGTCGTCTCCGGCGCGGAGGACCCCGACGGCGCGCTCGCGCACCGCCTGGCCGCCTGGGTCGAGGAGCACCGTCCGCACGTCGACGTGATGGTCTACGACGGGGGACAGGAGCGCTACCCGCTGCTCCTCGCCGTCGAGTAGCAGCCCCAGCCAGTCGCCCACCCAGCAGCCCACCCAGTAGCCCACCCAGCAGCCCAGCCCCGGACAAGGAGACCAGTCGTGATCACCGTGGACTCGCCGGTGCAGACCGTGCTGGGCGATGCCAAGAAGAAGACCGTCGACGCCGTCGTCGAGGGCCTCGGTCTGCGCACGGTGGGCGACCTGTTGCGCCACTTCCCCCGCAAGTACGTCAAGACCGGCGAGCTCTCCGAGGTCGACGCCCTGCACGAGGGGGAGATGCTGGTCGTGGTGGGCCGCGTCGGCGAGAGCCGGCGCCGCACCTACACCGACCGGCGCACCAACCGTCGCGCGTTCCGCGTCGAGGCGGTCCTCGAGACCGACGGTCCGCCGCTGTCGATGACCTTCTTCGCCAAGTCCGAGCACATCGCGTCCTGGCACGAGCGACGCCTCACCGCGGGTCGACGCGGGATCTTCCAGGGCAAGGTCGGGCGGTTCCGCGACACCTGGCAGCTCACCAACCCGCAGATGGTGCTCATGGGCACCCCCGGCGAGGACGCCGCCCAGCTCGCCCTGGAGACCCTCGGCGACCTCTACCCGATCTACCCCCTCACCGCGAACGTCGAGTCCTGGGACCTCCAGCGCGCGATCTCCTTCGCCCTCTCCGTCGTCGACGACCTCCCCGAGCTGCTCCCCGGCGGGCTGCGCGAGCGCGAGGGACTGCTCGACGTGCGGCAGGCGCTCGAGTGGGTGCACCACCCCGAGGACCGCGGCCAGGTCACCCGGGCCCTGCAGCGGTTCCGCTTCGAGGAGGCGCTGACCACCCAGCTGGTGCTCGCGCGCCGTCGCCGGGCGCTGCACGCGCAGGGCGCCCGACCGCGCACCGGGGGCGGGGGACTGCTGGCGGCCTTCGACGAGCGGCTGCCCTTCGAGCTGACCGGCGGTCAGCAGCAGGTGGGCGCGGAGATCGAGGCCGACCTGGCCCGCCCGCACCCGATGAACCGGCTGCTCCAGGGCGAGGTCGGCTCGGGCAAGACGCTCGTGGCGCTGCGCGCGATGCTGCGCGTGGTCGACTCCGGTGGCCAGGCCGCGCTCCTGGCGCCCACCGAGGTCCTTGCCCAGCAGCACCACCGCTCGCTCAGCGCCATGCTCGGCGACCTCGCGGGCGGTGGGATGCTCGGCGGGCACCCGGAGGCGACCACCCTGGAGCTGCTGACCGGGTCGATGACCAGGGCGCAGCGCACCGAGCCGCTGCTGCGGCTCGCCTCCGGCGAGGCGGGCCTGGTCGTCGGCACCCACGCCCTGCTCGAGGACGTCGTCCAGTTCGCCGACCTCGGCCTGGTCGTGGTCGACGAGCAGCACCGCTTCGGCGTCGAGCAGCGGGCGGCGCTGACGGACAAGGCGGGCACCCCGCCGCACGTCCTGGTGATGACCGCGACGCCGATCCCGCGCACGGTCGCGATGACCGTCTTCGGCGACCTGGAGACCTCCACGCTCTCCGAGCTCCCGGCCGGCCGCGCACCCATCCAGACGACCGTGGTCCCGCTCGCGGACGCCCCGCACTGGATCGAGCGGGTCTGGCAGCGCGCCCGCGAGGAGGTGGAGAAGGGCCATCAGGTCTACGTCGTCTGCCCGCGCATCTCCGGCGACGTCACCGAGCAGGGGGAGGGCGACGCCCCCGCCGTCGAGGGGGAGACGCGGCCGCAGCGTCCGCTGGCCGCTGTCGAGGAGGTCGCCGCCGAGCTGGCCGAGGGCCCGCTCGCCGGGCTGCGCGTCGGGCTCCTGCACGGGGGGCTGCCGGCGGAGGAGAAGGATCGCACCATGCGCGCCTTCGCCGCCGGTGAGCTCGACGTGCTGGTCTCCACCACCGTCATCGAGGTCGGCGTCGACGTCGCCAACGCCACGACCATGGTGCTGCTCGACGCCGACCGGTTCGGTGTCTCCCAGCTCCACCAGCTCCGCGGCCGGGTCGGCCGAGGCGGCCTGCCCGGCCTCTGCCTGCTCGTGAGCCACGCCGAGGTCGGCAGTCCCGCTCGGGAGCGGCTCGACGCGGTCGCCTCGACCACCGACGGCTTCGAGCTCAGTCGCGTCGACCTCGAGCAGCGGCGCGAGGGCGACGTGCTCGGCGCCTCCCAGTCCGGCTTCACCTCCAGCCTGCGCGACCTGCGGGTCCTGCGCGACGAGAAGACGATCCTGCACGCCCGCGAGGTCTCCTCACGGATCCTGGACGAGGACCCCGACCTCGACTCGCTGCCGTTGGTCCGTGACCTCGTGCTCGACCTCGAGGAGTCGGTGCGCGCGGAGTTCGCCACCCGCTCCTGATCGGGACCCGGCGGCTGCGCCCCTAGGGTGTGGACCATGACGCGGATCATCGGCGGCAGTGCGGGAGGACGACGCCTCGAGACGCCGAAGGGGGACGCCACCAGGCCGACGAGCGACCGGGTCCGCGAGGCGCTCTTCTCCGCGGTGGAGTCCTGGTGCGGCACCCTCTCCGGGCTCCGCGTCCTCGACCTGTACGCCGGCTCCGGGGCGCTCGGCTTGGAGGCGTGCAGCCGCGGCGCGTCCCACGCGCTGCTGGTCGAGAAGGACCGACGCACGGCCGCGGTGATCTCCACGAACGCCCGGACCCTGGGCCTGAGCGGCGCCCGGGTGGTGACCGGGGCGGTCCGCACGGTGCTCTCGGCCGCCCCTGAGCAGCCCTACGACCTCGTGCTGGCCGACCCGCCGTACCCCCTGGACGACGACGAAATCGAGGCCGACCTGGCCGCCCTCGTCGAGCACCGGTGGCTGGCACCGGACGCCCTGGTCGTGGTGGAGCGCGGCCGGCGCAGTCCCGAGCCCGCGTGGCCGGTCGGGTTCACCGGGCAGCGCCGCCGCAAGTACGGTGAGACGACCCTGTGGTCGGCCGAGTGGCCCGGCCCGTCAGCCCAGCCGGAGGAGTAGCGCGTGCGCCGAGCCGTCTGCCCGGGGTCCTTCGACCCGGTCACCAACGGACACCTCGACATCGTGGGGCGGGCCGCCTCCCTCTTCGACGAGGTCGTCGTCGCGGTCGGTGTCAACAAGTCCAAGTCGAGCAGCCGACTGTTCTCCTCCGACGAGCGGATGGACATGCTGCGCCGGGCCTGCGCGCCGTGGGCCAACGTCCGGGTGGAGGGCTTCACCGGGCTGCTCACCGACTTCTGCGTCGAGCACGACATCCAGGCCATCGTGAAGGGCCTGCGGGCGGTCAGCGACTTCGACTACGAGCTGCAGATGGCGCAGATGAACGCCTCGCTCACCGACGTCGAGACCGTGTTCGTCCCCACGAGCCCCGAGTGGTCCTTCCTGGCCAGCAGCCTGGTCAAGGAGGTGGCGACCTACGGCGGCGACGTGTCGACCCTGGTCCCCGACTTCGTCCACGAGCGTCTGGCTGAGAGGATCGCCGAGAACGCCGCACGCAACGCCGCGCGGGGCTGACCGCACCACGGTCCCCGGGGGAGCCAGCTCCACCGCTGACCTGCCCCGACGTCGTTTTGTCGCCCACCCGCACGACGGTTACGCTTCTACGCGATCTGTTGTGCCCGGACCCGGAAGTGATCACCTGACCAGCCTGGACCCGAGAGCGCCGCTCGTGCTCGACACCCGCGAGCTCGGCCGCCGCCCGGGGTCCCAGCGTGAGGTGTCACGGACGGTGCCGGCCCCAGCGGATCTGGGCATCGACGTCCTCCGTGTCCCCGAGGGCTCGCCGGTCGAGATGGACCTGCGGCTCGAGGCGGTCATGGAGGGAGTGCTGGTGACGGGCACGGCGCGAGCCGCGCTCGAGGGTGAGTGCGCACGGTGCCTGGAGCCCATCGACGACGACGTCGAGGTGCGGTTCCAGGAGCTGTACGTCTACGCCGAGCACCAGACCTCCCACGACGAGGACGACGAGGTCAGCAGGCTGCAGGACGACCTGGTCGACCTGGAGCCGCAGCTGAGGGACGCGGTGGTGCTGGAGCTGCCGTTCCAGCCCATGTGTGAGCCGGACTGCCCCGGTCTGTGCCCCGAGTGCGGGGCGCGACTGGCCGAGGACCCGGACCACGCGCACGAGGCACCGATCGACCCCCGGTGGGCCGGTCTCGCGGGCCTCCAGCAGGACCAGCAGGACCCAGACCAGCAGTAGTCGGCCCCGCCAGCGCAGGGTCGGCCAGCAGAGCCCGACAAGCAGAGCTGGGCCGGACCTCCCGGCCCCGGTACAAGGAGAGAACAGTGGCTGTCCCGAAGCGGAAGATGTCGCGCAGCAACACCCGGCACCGTCGTTCGGCCTGGAAGACCAGCGCCCCGACCCTGGTGACCTGCGCGAACCCCGCGTGTGGTGCCAAGCACCTCCCGCACCGCGCGTGCGGCGAGTGCGGCCAGTACGGCGCCCGGTCCGACCGTCGTCAGGTCCTCTGAGCGGCCCTGCTGCCCTGACCGGCACCATCGACGACTACAGCGGGCTGCGCTCGGCGCTCGGGGACCCGGAGCTGGACCCCGAGCTGCTCGAGCGCGCCCTCACGCATCGGTCCTACGCCTACGAGAACGGCGGCCTGCCGACCAACGAGCGCCTGGAGTTCCTGGGTGACTCGGTGCTCGGCGTCGTCGTGACCGAGACGCTCTACCGCACCCACCCCGACCTCTCCGAGGGACGGCTGGCCAAGCTGCGGGCCGCGGTGGTCAACGCGCGCGCTCTCGCCGAGGTCGGCCGCAGCATCGGGCTGGGTGAGCACGTCAAGCTCGGCCGCGGCGAGGAGGCCACGGGCGGGCGCAACAAGGCCTCGATCCTCTCCGACACCGTCGAGGCGGTCATCGGGGCGGTGCACCTCTCCGGCGGAGGCATGCAGACCTCCGCCGAGGTGGTCCACCGGCTCTTCGACCCCCTCATCGAGGCCGCCTCGGCCATGGGCGCCGGGCTGGACTGGAAGACCTCCCTGCAGGAGCTCTCCGCCGAGCACGGTCTCGGCGTCCCGGAGTACGTCATCGAGGACTCCGGGCCCGACCACATGAAGACCTTCACCGCCAAGGTCCGCGTCGGCGAGCAGCTCTACGGCAACGGCAGCGGCCGGTCGAAGAAGGAGGCCGAGCAGGCTGCCGCCGAGACCGCGTACGGCGAGATCGTCGGCCAGCTCGGCACCACCTCCGGCGACACCGCGAGCGCCGCCGGCAGCGACTGAGCCGCGGTGCCCGAGCTCCCCGAGGTCGAGGTCGTCCGCGCCGGCCTCGAGCGCCACGTGGTCGGCGCCCGCGTCGTCGCCGTCGACGTCCTCCACGAACGCCCCGTACGCCGGGACCCGCGCGGTCCCGAGGGCTTCGCGCTCGCGCTGGCCGGCCGGACGATCACCGGCGCCAGCCGCCGCGGCAAGTACCTCTGGCTGCCCCTCGACGACGGCGACGCGCTGCTGTGCCACCTCGGGATGAGCGGCCAGATGCTGGTCCAGCCGGCCGACGCCGAGCCCGAGAAGCACCTGCGCGTGCGTCTGCGCCTCGACGGCGCCGCCGAGGGTCGGCACCTGCACTTCGTGGACCAGCGGATGTTCGGCGGGCTGATGGTCTCGACGGGGGGAGCGGTGCTGCCCCCCGAGATCGCCCACATCGGCCGGGACCCGCTCGACCCGCTCTTCGACCTCGACGATGTGGTGGCCCGGGTGCGTCGTCGCGGCTCTGCGATCAAGCGGCAGCTGCTCGACCAGGACCTCGTCTCGGGCATCGGCAACATCTACGCCGACGAGGCGCTGTGGCGGGCGCGCATCCACGGGGAGCGGCCCGGCGACCGCCTCACCCGGGCCCAGGTCGTCGAGCTGCTCGGCCACGCGCGCGACGTGATGCTCGACGCGCTGGCCCAGGGCGGCACGTCCTTCGACGCGCTCTACGTCAACGTCAACGGGGAGTCGGGCTACTTCGACCGCTCGTTGCACGCCTACGGCCGCGAGGGGGAGCCCTGCGACCGGTGCGGGCGGGCAGTACGGCGCGTGGCGTTCATGAACCGATCGTCGTACTTCTGCCCGGGCTGCCAGCCGGTGCCTCGGGCCACCCGGCGTTCCCCTCGTTGAGAGGGTCGGGGCTGAGCACTAGCACACCGGTCCAGCCGCGTGCTGCGCGGGTTTGACCGGACGCCTGTCCAGTGCGATTCTGATAGACGGCCCGGATCACGGGTCGTCCCCTCCCACCTCCTCCGGAAGGTCCTCCTCATGGCCAAGGCGCTGATCGGCTACCTGAACAGCGACCTGCGGGATCCCCGTCTCGCCGCGGACAACGCGCGACTGCGCAACCGCGTCAGCGAGCTCGAGGCCCTCGTGACGAAGCTCTCCGCCGAGAACGACCGGCTCGTGGCCGCCCAGGCCGCCGACCTGATCGCCCCGCTGGAGCCTCGCCAGGAGATGCAGCCCGCCTGAACGCCGCGCCCCTCGGGGCGTGACCGCGACGCCACGCACGGCGCCGCACCCGCGACGGCGTACGCCGCTTCGTGCTCATCGGTGTCGACCTGGTCGCTGCGGCCCCGACCGACCCCCAGCACGTCAACGTCGGGGGCGGCGAGCTGATCGTCGTCGACGTCACCGACCCGACCGACCCTGCGATCACGGCCCGTGCGGAGGGACTCACCAGCACCCACGCCGTCGCCTGCGTCGACGGTGCTCGGTGCCGCTACGCCTGCTCCGCCGGAAACTCCGGCAGTGGCACCTTCTCCGTCTTCGACCTGCGCGACCTCGACGCCCCCGTCGAGCTGGACGGGGATCGACGTACCGAGGGCCTGCAGGCGTTCCCCTCGCCCACGGCGGGGCACAAGTGGAACTTCGACGCCGCGGGCGTCGGCACCCACACCGGCTTCGACGGCGCGTCGATGTGGTCGACGAGGAAGCCGGGCCGCCCGCGCCTGCTCGGCACCACCGGGGCAGCCGGCGCCGGTGAGGACCCTGCCCTCGAGGGGTGGAACGACTTCATCCTGCACAACTCCTTCCGCCCCCACGCCAAGCGCTTCAAGCCGAACCGCAAACCCTCACTCAAGCGCGGCAACGTCCTGCTCGTCACCGAAGAGGACTACGAGCAGACCGACTGCAGCCTGGCCGGTTTCTTCCAGACCTGGTGGGTCAAGCGGCTGAACGGCAAGCCGGGGAGCATCGTGCCGCTGGACAAGGTCGAGCTCTCCGACCTCGGCACCTACCCGCTGCCCGTCGGTGCGTTCTGCTCCAGCCACTGGTTCGACTACCGCCCCGGCGGCCTCGTGGCCGTGGGCTTCTACGGCGGCGGCACCCAGATCCTCGACGTCAGCGACCCGCGCGAGACCACCTCCCACGCCAGCGCGGTGTGGGGTGCCTCGGAGGTCTGGGACGCCATGTGGGTCCCGGTCTACAAGAACGGCAAGCAGACCCAGCGCCGCACCAGCATCGTCTACGCCATCGACCTGCTGCGTGGTCTCGACGTGTACGCCGTGGACGTCACCGGCCACGGTGCCGGCTCGTCGATGCGGCTGGCCTCCTCGGTCGCGGTGCCGCAGCGATTGGGTGGCAGCGCCACGCCACTGGCACTGGTCGGTGCGGCCGTGGTGATGGTGCTCGGCGTCGGTCGCCTGCGGCGCCGTCCGACCCCCGCCTGAGCATGTCCGTGAGACCCGCCGACCCGGCGTATCAATACGCCGGCTCGACGCGGGATGGGTCGATGTGCAGCCAGGCGTGGCCCATGACCCACCGAGAAACTCGGAGGCGCCACGGAGTCGCGCGGACTAGCCTCCCGACCTCGTGAGGACCACCCCGGGCGTCGTACGTCGAGCAGCGGGCCGGGTCGGCGAGATCGCTGCTCCGGCCCGGCTGGGCACCGACTTCCGGTGGCTGCTGTCCTCGGTGTGGACCGGCAACCTCGGTGACGGGCTGGCCATCGCGGCGGGCCCGCTGCTGGTGGCCCAGCAGACCGACTCGCCGTTCCTGATCGCGCTGGCGGCGACCCTGCAGTGGCTGCCCAAGCTGCTCTTCGCGCTGCCCGCGGGCGTGGTCACCGACCGGCTCGACCGGCGGTTGCTGGTCATCGGTGTCGACGTGGTCCGGGTCGCGGTCCTCGGGCTGCTGGTCGCGAGCATCGTCACGGGCACCGTGTCGATCGGCGTGGTGCTGGTGGCGCTGTTCCTCCTCGGGACGGCGGAGACCTTCGCCGACAACGCCTCCGGGACGTTGCTCCCGATGCTGGTGCACCGCGACGACCTCGCGGTCGGCAACGCGCGCATACAGACCGGCTTCATCACCGTCAACCAGCTGGCCGGTCCGCCCCTGGGGGCCGCGCTGTTCGCGGCCGGCACCACGCTGCCCTTCGTCGCGCAGGGTGTGCTGCTCCTCGCCGCGGTCGCCACGATCGCGCGGGTCCGGCTGCCGGCCCACGGCCGCGACGAGGCTGCGGGCACGCGCGTCCTCCACGAGGTGGTCGAGGGCTTCCGGTGGGTCGCCCACCACGCCGCGGTCCGCACCCTGGTGCTGACCCTGATGATCTTCAACCTCACCTTCGGTGCCGCCTGGTCGGTGCTCGTCCTCTACGCCACCGAGCGGCTGGGCCTGCACGCGGTCGGGTTCGGGCTGATCACCACCGTGGGAGCCGTGGGCGGGCTGATCGGCACGGCGTCGTACGGCTGGATCACCCGGCGCGTGAGCCTCGGCGACCTGATGCGCATCGGCCTGGTCGTGGAGACCCTCACGCACCTGGGGCTGGCGCTGACCACCGAGCCCGCGGTGGCCCTGGCGATCTTCTTCGTCTTCGGGGCGCACGCCTTCATCTGGGGCACCACCTCGATCACCGTCCAGCAGCGGGCGGTGCCCACGCGCCTGCAGGGCCGGGTGTCCAGCGTCAACCTCGTCGGCTGCTTCGGTGGCCTGGTCCTCGGCGGCCTGCTGGGGGGTGCGCTGGCGCAGACGTACGGCGTCACCGCACCGTTCTGGTTCGCCTTCGGCGGGTCCGCGGTCTTCCTGGTGCTGCTGTGGGGCCAGCTCTCCCACATCGCCCACGCCGACGAGCAGCCCCAGGACCAGGCCCCGGCGGGAGTAGGGTGAGCGCGCCGAGCGCCCCCTGAGGGTCCGGCGCCCGACCAGCAGCCGCCCACCCACCCACCAGCCAGTCCACGGGGAAGGTCCCGCGTTGTACCTGAAGAGCCTGACCCTCAAGGGGTTCAAGTCCTTCGCGTCCTCCACGACGCTGCAGCTCGAGCCGGGCATCACCTGCATCGTCGGGCCCAACGGCTCGGGCAAGTCCAACGTCGTCGACGCCCTGGCCTGGGTGATGGGCGAGGCGAGCGCCAAGAGCCTGCGCGGCGGCAAGATGGACGACGTCATCTTCGCCGGCACCTCCGGCCGCCCGCCCCTGGGCCGGGCCGAGGTCCTGCTCACCATCGACAACACCGATGGCGCGCTGCCCATCGAGTACGCCGAGGTGACGATCAGTCGCACGATGTTCCGCTCCGGCGGCTCGGAGTACGCCATCAACTCCCAACCTTGCCGGTTGCTGGACGTGCAGGAGCTGCTCAGTGACTCCGGCATCGGGCGCGAGATGCACGTCATCGTCGGGCAGGGGCAGCTCGACACGATCCTGCACGCCACGCCGGAGGACCGCCGCGGCTTCATCGAGGAGGCCGCGGGCGTCCTCAAGCACCGCAAGCGCAAGGAGAAGGCGCTGCGCAAGCTCGACGCGTGCGAGGGCAACCTCACGCGTCTGAACGACCTGCTCACCGAGATCCGCCGCCAGCTCAAGCCGCTGGGCCGCCAGGCCGAGGTGGCCCGGCGCGCCGCGACGGTCCAGGCCGACGTGCGCGACGCCCGGGCCCGCCTGCTCGCCGACGACCTGGTCACTGCGCGACTCGCGCTGGAGCAGGAGATGGCCGACGAGTCGGTCCTCTTGGCCCGCCGGGAGGAGGTCGAGGCTGCCATCGCCGCGGCCCGGGAGAGCGAGGCCGCCCTGGAGGCGGCGCTGCGTGAGGACCTGCCGGCGCTGTCGGCGGCCCAGGACACCTGGTACTCCCTCTCCGGCCTGCGCGAGCGTCTGCGCGGCACCCAGTCGCTGGCCGCCGAGCGCATCCGCAACGCCGCTGGGAGCAACGTCGTCGAGACGGCCAGCGGTCGCGACCCCGAGGCACTGGAGGCCGAGGCCGACCGGGTCGCCGAGCAGGAGCAGCAGATCGCCGCCGAGGTCGACGCCCACCGCGCCGCCCTCGACGCCGCGGTCACCGCCCGCAAGGCGGCCGAGGACTCAGCGGCCGAGGAGGAGCGCCGCATCTCCGGCCTGCAGCGCGCCGCCGCCGACCGGCGCGAGGGCCTGGCCCGGCTGCACGGACAGGTCAACGCGCTGAAGTCGCGCGCGGCCGGCGCTGACGAGGAGGTCGAGCGGCTGCGTCAGGCGCGCGAGGACGCCCTCGCCCGCGCCGAGAAGGCACAGCTTGCCTTCACCACCCTGGAGACGAAGGTCGCCGGCCTCGACGCCGGCGAGGAGGGTCTCGACGCCGAGCACGAGCAGGCCGCCGCCGCCCTCGACGAGGTCGAGGAGCGGCTGGCCGAGGTCCGCGACCGGGCCCAGCAGGCCGACCGCGACCGGCACAGCCTCACCGCCCGCAAGGACGCCCTGGAGCTGGGCCTGACCCGCAAGGACGGTGCCGGGGCACTGCTCGCCGCCGCCGACGAGGTCGACGGGATCCTCGGCTCGCTGGTCGCCCTGCTCACCGTCCAGCACGGGCACGAGGCCGCGGTGGCCGCTGCACTGGGCGCGGCCGCCGACGCGGTCGCCGTGCGCGACGTCGCCGCCGCGCTCGCGGCGCTGGGCCACCTCGAGGGCCACGAGCTCGGTCGGGCCGCCCTGCTGCTGGCCGACGGCCCGACCCCGCCCGGCACGGTGGAGCGGCCGGCCCTGCCCGAGGGGGCGACCTGGGCCCTCGACGTCATCGACTGCCCCGGTGAGCTGCGTGCGGGCCTCGCGACCCTCCTGGACCGTGTCGCGCTGGTCGCGGACCTCGCGGCCGCCCGGTCCCTGGTCGAGGCCGAGCCGTCGCTCACCGCCGTCACTGCGACCGGCGACGTGCTCGGCGCGCGGTACGCCGCCGGCGGGTCCGGTCAGCAGCAGAGCCTGCTGGAGATCCAGGCGGCCGTCGAGGAGGCCGAGGCGGCTCTCGCCGAGGCGGTCGCCACCGGGGAGCGGGCCGCTTTCGAGACCAGCCGGCTGGAGGCCGAGCGGCACGAGGCGACCAAGCGCGTGGACGTGGCGCTGGCGCGCCTGCACGAGTCCGACGCCACCCTCGCCGCCGTCGCCGAGGAGCTCGGGCAGCACGGGTCCCAGGCCCGGGCCGCGCGGGGCGAGGCCGAGCGGCTCGAGCAGGCCATCGCGAAGGCCGAAGAGGCACGGGTCCAGGCGGTCGCCGGGCTCGCGGAGCTCGAGGAGCGGTTGGCCGCGGCCGAGGAGACCCCCGAGGAGGAGCCGGACACCGGCGTACGCGAGGAGCTCGCGGAGCGTGCCCGCGACGCCCGGCAGGCCGAGATGGACGCCCGGCTGGCGCTGCGCACGTCCGAGGAGCGGGCCAGGGCGCTGCACGGTCGCGCCGACGGGCTGCGCCGCAGCGCCGCGAAGGAGCGCGAGCAGCGCGCCCAGGCCGCGGCCCGCCGGGAGCGGGTCCTGCGGGAGGGGCGTGCCGCCGAGGCGGTCTCCGCGGCGGTCGGCTTCGTGCTGCATCGCCTGGAGACCTCGATCCAGCAGGCGGCCGACGCCCGCGCCGAGGTCGAGGAGGCCCGGCGAGGCCGCGAGGAGCAGCTGCGGACCGTGCGCGGCCAGCTGCGGGACCTGGCCAAGGAGCACGAGGAGCTCGTCTCCTCGGTGCACCGCGACGAGGTCGCCCGCACCCAGCAGCGGATGCGCATCGAGCAGCTGGAGAACCGCACCCTGGAGGAGCTGGGCCTCGAGCCCGACGCACTGGTCGCCGACTACGGACCCGACCAGCTGGTGCCGGTGCAGGGCGATCAGGACGGCGCCACCACCGAGGGTGAGGGGGAGGACGACGCGGCCCCAGAGGCGGTCCCCTTCGTCCGTGACGAGCAGGTCAAGCGGCTCAAGGCCGCCGAGCGTGCCCTCTCGATGCTCGGCAAGGTCAACCCGTTGGCGCTCGAGGAGTTCTCCGCGCTCGAGGAGCGCCACCAGTTCCTCTCCGAGCAGCTCGACGACCTGCGGCGCACCCGCAAGGACCTCCTCGAGATCGTCAAGGACGTCGACGACCGCGTCGAGCAGGTCTTCCGCGAGGCCTACGCCGACGTCGAGAAGGCCTTCGACGCCACCTTCGCCCGGCTCTTCCCGGGCGGTGAGGGGCGCCTGGTCCTCACCGACCCCTCCGACATGCTCACCACGGGCGTCGAGGTCGAGGCGCGTCCTCCCGGCAAGAAGGTCAAGCGGCTCTCGCTGCTCTCCGGCGGCGAGCGGTCCCTGGTCGCCGTGGCGTTCCTCGTCGCGCTCTTCAAGGCCCGTCCCAGTCCGTTCTACATCCTCGACGAGGTGGAGGCGGCGCTCGACGACACCAACCTCGGGCGTCTGCTGGAGATCTACGAGGAGCTGCGCGAGAACTCCCAGCTGCTCGTCATCACCCACCAGAAGCGCACCATGGAGGTCGGCGACGCCCTCTACGGCGTCACGATGCGCGGCGACGGGGTCTCCGCGGTCATCAGCCAGCGCCTGCGCGACACCGAGCCGGCCTGACCGGGCCGACCAGCCCGGACCACCCACGAGCACGAGAGGCGCCGTCCCATGCCCCGTCCCCGCCCCACCCGTGACGAGTACGTCGCCTGGCGCACCGTGACCACCCGTTGGCGTGACGACGACGCCTACGGCCACCTCAACAACGCGACGTACTACGAGCTCTTCGACACCGCGGTGAACGCCCACCTCTACGAGGCGACCGGCGTCGACGTGCGCAAGCTCCCGCAGATTGGCGTGGTGGCGGAGACCTCGTGCCAGTACTTCCGCGAGATCGGGTTCCCCGAGCCCATCGAGATGGGCATGGTCTGCGACCGTCTCGGCACCTCCTCGGCGATCTACCGGATCGGCCTCTTCCAGGGGGACGGTGACGAGGCGGCCGCGGAGGGGCGCTTCGTGCACGTGTACGTCGACAACACCGACCCCGCCCGCCCCGTGACCCCGATGCCGGACGTGATCCGCGCCGCAGTCGCCCCGCTCGTGCGCGGGGAGGAGCCGTCCTGACCGGACCTGTGGCACGGTGGCCGGTGTGCTGACCATCCTCATCGCCATGCTCGGGATCGTGGTGATCGCCGGCCTCGTGCTGTTCTACGTGGCCTTCCCGCACCGGGGCGAGACGCCGACGAACGGTGAGTGGCTCGGGTCCGCGATGACCCGGGCCGCCGACCGTCTGCCCACCCTCGACGAGACCGACGGCGACGCCGCCGTCCGGCCGCGCCCGGAGCCGGACCCCCGCACCTGACCGGCACCTGACCCGCACCTGACCCGCACGTGAACCGTGCCTGCCCGGTGCTCGGCCGGGGATCGCCGCCCGGGAGGACCCGCCGGTTCCTGACGGTCCCCGGGCCGGTGGTTGGATGGCGCCCATGGACTCCGTCGCCCTGCTGATCCTGCTCGTCGCCCTGGCCGGCGTCGCCCTCGTGGCGGTCGTCGTCGGGCTCGTGGTCACCGGCCGGCGCAAGCCGGCGCCGCTCCCGGAGACGCACAGCGACGTCCTCACCACGCCACCGGCCGACCCCGAGGCCCCGACCGAGCTGAGTGCGCCGCCGGCGACGCTGGAGCCGGAGGTCGAGCCCGGGGTCGAGGAGCCGGCGGCGCCGGTGCTCGAGCGGCCGGAGGGCACCGCCTCGCGGCTCGTGCGGCTGCGCCAGCGCCTGGCCGGGTCCCAGGGCACGCTGGGCCGCGGCCTGCTCGCCCTGCTCTCGCGGGACCGTCTCGACGAGGACACGTGGGAGTCCATCGAGGACACCCTGCTCACCGCCGACATCGGCGTGGCGCCCACCCAGGAGCTGGTGGAGCGCCTCCGCACCCGGCTGCGCGTCGAGGGGGAGGGCGATCCCCGCACGGTCCTGCGCGAGGAGCTCGTCGCGCTGGTCGACCCCGACCTCGACCGTCGCCTCCAGGTCAGCGGCGAGGACGGGACCCCCGGCGTCGTGCTGGTCGTGGGTGTCAACGGCGCCGGCAAGACCACCACGGTGGGCAAGATCGCGCGCATCCTCGTCGCCGAGGACCGCAGCGTCGTCCTCGGTGCTGCTGACACCTTCCGCGCTGCGGCGGTCGAGCAGCTGGCCACCTGGGGCGAGCGGGTCGGCGTCGACGTCGTCCGGGGCGAGGAGGGGGCCGACCCCGCCAGCGTCGCCTTCCGAGCCGTCCAGAGCGGTACCGAGCGCGGCGTGGACACCGTCCTGGTGGACACGGCCGGCCGCCTGCAGAACAAGCAGGGCCTGATGGACGAGCTGGGCAAGGTCAAGCGGGTCATCGAGAAGCAGGCGCCGGTCACCGAGGTGCTGCTCGTCCTCGACGCGACCACCGGCCAGAACGGCCTGATCCAGGCCCGCGTCTTCTCCGAGGCCGTCGCGGTCACCGGCATCGTGCTCACCAAGCTCGACGGGTCGGCCAAGGGCGGCATCGTCGTGCAGGTCCAGCGCGAGCTCGGCGTGCCCGTCAAGCTCGTCGGCCTGGGGGAGGGGCCCGACGACCTCGCGCCCTTCGACGCCGGCGCCTTCGTGGACGCGCTGCTCGGCTGAGCCGCGCTTCCACCGCGGCGGTGGGCGCAAACCTCCCGCCCGCTGCCGTCATGCAGATGTAACACAGCGGGCGCACCTGTTGCGTGACCGAAACAACGCGCGCGGAGCGAGGAAACCTCCGGCCTGTTTGGTCGAGTCACGAATGGGGCGGACCCCCTCCCGACAGTGCTGTCGTGCAGCCCTGGGTGCCGTTCCCCCCGTACAGATTCCCCTGGAGGTTTTGTGGACGGCTACTCCGCCTTCATGCTGGTGGCGACAGCCTGGGTCCTGATGATGACCGCACCTGCTCTGGCCCTCTTCTACGGAGGCATGAGCCGGTCGAAGTCAGTGCTCAACATGATGATGATGTCCTACGTGTCGGTCGCCGTGGTCGGCATCGTCTACGTGCTGTGGGGCTGGTCGATGTCGTTCTCGACCGGCATGGCCGGCGGGTTCTTCGCCGACCCGTTCGAGCTGTTCTTCCTCGACGGCCTCGGGGGTGGCGACTACGTCGCCGTCGCCTTCCAGATGACCTTCGCGGTCATCACCGCGGCCCTGATCTCGGGTGCCGTGGCCGACCGCGTCAAGCTCTCGTCGTGGGTCGTCTTCCTTCCGCTGTGGGTCACCTTCAGCTACTTCCCGATCGCCCACATGGTGTGGGGCGGCGGCTTCATCGGTGAGAACTTCCCGGCCCAGGACTACGCGGGCGGCACGGTCGTCCACATCAACGCCGGTGTCGCCGGCCTGGTCCTCGCGCTGATCATCGGTCGCCGCATCGGCTTCGGCAAGGAGCCGATGAAGCCGCACAACCTGCCGCTCACCATGATCGGTGCCGGTCTGCTGTGGTTCGGCTGGTACGGCTTCAACGTCGGCTCGATCGTCTTCTCCGGTTCCACCGAGGAGGAGATCGTCGCGCAGTTCATCGAGGAGACCGGTGTCACCTTCCTGAACACCACCATCGCCACGATGGCCGCGATCATCGGCTGGCTGGTCGTCGAGCGCCTGCTCCACGGCAAGGCCACCTCGCTGGGTGCCGCGTCCGGCATCGTGGCCGGTCTGGTCGCGATCACCCCGGCCTGTGGTGCGGTCGACCTCGAGGGCGCCATCGCCATCGGTGCGATCTCCGGTGCGCTCTGCGCCTGGGCCGTGGGCCTGAAGTTCAAGCTGAACTTCGACGACTCGCTCGACGTCGTCGGCGTGCACCTCGTCGGCGGCATCGTCGGCACCGTGCTGATCGGCTTCTTCTCCTCGGCCAACGCGCCGGGTGGTGTGGACGGCCTGTTCTACGGCGGCGGCGTGGACTCGCTCGTCGACCAGGTGATGGCCGCCCTGATCGCCATCGTGTGGTCCGGTGTCATGACCGCGATCATCGCGCTGGCCATCAAGTACACGATCGGGTGGCGCGTGACCGACGAGGCCGAGGTCGAGGGCATCGACTCCGACCAGCACGGTGAGGGCGCCTACGACCTGCACACCAGCCTGTCCGGTGGTGGCTCCAGCCTGCTCGCGACCAAGACGGAGGCCTGAGAATGAAGCTCGTGACCGCGGTCATCAAGCCGCACAAGTGGGAGGACGTCCGCGAGGCCCTCGAGACCTTCGGCGTCACCGGCATGACCGTCTCGGAGGTCTCCGGGTACGGCCGCCAGAAGGGTCACACCGAGGTCTACCGCGGTGCGGAGTACGACATCGCGCTGGTCCCGAAGATCCGGATCGAGATCGTGGTCGAGGACGACGACGCCGAGGACGTGGTCGGCATCATCGTCAAGACCGCGCAGACCGGTCGGATCGGTGACGGCAAGGTCTGGCTCAGCACCGTCGAGAGCGTGGTCCGCGTGCGGACCGGCGACCGCGACGCTGCGGCCCTGTGAGGCACGGGTCCCTGACCCACGGGCTCTCGAGGGGCCTGAGCAGCACCTGATGACGAGCGGCCCGGCTCTCCCGTCTGGGGGAGTCGGGCCGTTCGCATCCACCGGCGGGGCGGGAGGACGGCACCCGGCCGGTTCCGGCATGATCGTGGGGGCCCACCCCCGCACAGCAGCAGAGATGAGGCAGGCGATGAAGCTCGTGACCGCGGTCATCAAGCCGCACAAGTGGGAGGACGTCCGTGCCGCCCTCGAGGCAGCAGGGGTCTCCGGCATGACCGTCTCGGAGGTCTCCGGCTACGGGCGCCAGAAGGGTCACACCGAGGTCTACCGCGGTGCGGAGTACGACATCGCGCTGGTGCCCAAGATCCGGGTCGAGATCGTCGTGGCCGACGAGGACACCGACACGGTCGTGGAGGCCATCACTCGCAGCGCAGCCACCGGCCGGATCGGTGACGGCAAGGTCTGGGTCAGCCCGGTCGAGACCGTCGTGCGCGTGCGCACCGGCGACAAGGACAGTGCTGCACTGTGACCGCCGAGGACCGTGCCCAGCGCACGGTCGATGCTGACGCTCTGTGCGCGAAGGCCTACGAGTCCGCCGGCGGCGGTGACGTCGGGTGCGCGCTGATCGCCGTGGGCGGCTACGGCCGTGCCGAGCTCGCGCCCCACTCCGACCTCGACGTCGTGCTGGTGCACGACGAGGGCGTCGACCCCGGTGAGGTCGCCTCCCAGGTCTGGTACCCGCTGTGGGACTCGGGACAGACGATCGACCACAGCGTGCGACGGCTCGACGAGATGGTCGCCGCGGCCGACGCCGACCTCAAGGTCGCCCTGGGGCTCGTCGACATCCGGCACCTCGCCGGCGACCCCAACCTCACCCTGCGCCTGCGCACCACCATGCTGGCGCACTGGCGCCAGCAGGCTCGCGAACGGCTCCCGGCGCTGCAGAAGCTCGTGCGGGCACGCCACGAGCTGATGGGGGAGCTGGCGCACCGCTCGGTGCCCGACCTGAAGGAGTCCGAGGGCGGGTTGCGCGACGCCACGGTCCTCAAGGCACTGACCGCCACCTGGCTGGTGGACGTGCCGCACATCGAGCTCGAGCAGAGCCGCCAGGCGCTGCTCGACGTGCGCGACCTCGTCCAGGGCGCCGCGGGCCGCTCGACGGACCGGATCAACCCCGAGATGTGGAGCGAGCTGGCCACCGGACTCGGTCTCCCCGACGCCCGCAGCGCCCAGGTCCACGTCCGCACCCTGGGGCGCCGCATCACCCACCTGTCCCGCCTGACCTGGCGCCGGGTCGACGACTACCTCAAGCGCCCGGTGTCCGCACGCACCGCCCGTCGACCCCAGCTCACCCCGGTCGCGCCAGGGGTGGCGCTGTCGCGCAACGAGATCGTGCTCGACGCCAAGGCCCGCCCGTCCGAGGACCCCGTCCTGCTCCTGCGGGCAGCGGCCGCCGCCAGCGAGCTCGACGTCGTGCTCGCACCCCCGACGGCCGCCCGCCTGGCCCGCGACACCCCGCCGATGCCCGAGCCGTGGCCCGCCGAGGCCCGCCAGCAGCTGGTGCGGATGCTGGCCGGCAAGGGCCTGCTGCACGTGTGGGAGACCCTCGAGGAGACCGGTGCGGTCAACCGGCTGCTCCCGGAGTGGGAGCGCATCCGGCTGCTGCCGCACGCCTCGGCGATCCACCGCTTCACCGTCGACCGCCACGTGGTGGAGACCTGCCTGGAGGCGGCCTCCCTGATCCGCCACGTCAGCCGCCCCGACGTGCTCATGGTCGCGGCGCTGCTGCACGACATCGGCAAGGGGAGCCTGACCGAGCACAGCGTGGCCGGCGAGCCGCTGGCCCGTGAGATCGCCGCTCGGATGGGCTTCGAGCCCTCCGCCGTCGAGCTGATCGCGCGGCTGGTGCGGTGGCACCTGCTGCTCTCGGAGACCGCGACGACCCGCGACCCCGACGACCCGGCGACGGTGGACCGCGTGGCCAGCCGCATCGGCACCACCGAGGCGCTCTCGCTGCTCACGACCCTCACCGAGGCCGACGCCAAGGCCGCCTCCGCCCAGGCGTGGTCGGCCTGGCGCTCGGGCCTGGTGCGCGACCTCGCCCGCCGGGTCCGGGCAGCCCTCGACAGCGGCACCAGCCTGCCGCCGGTGCTCATGGAGGAGGTCGAGATCCCCCGCGAGGTGCGCAACGGCGAGATCTCCGTCCACGTGCAGCACACCGAGGACGGCTCCCGGGTGACGGTGATCGCCCCCGACCGCGTGGGGCTGCTCGCGGACTTCGCCGGGATGTTCGCGCTGCAGCGCATCGCCGTACGCGCCGCCCGGATCTGGGCGCAGGACAGCTACGGCGTCTCGATCTGGGAGGTCGCCGACCCGCAGCTCGACGCCGGCTTCGTCAAGGACAAGTACGACGCGATCGTCGAGGGCCGGGTCGACCCCGCCCAGCGGCTGCGGCCCGCCGACGCGACCGAGCTCGCGCCCATCGTGGAGGTCCGCGCCGACGCCTCGGACCAGGCCACCGTGCTGGAGGTCCGTGCCGCGGACCGTCCCGGCGTGGTCTACCTCGTCTGCGCAGCCCTCGCCCACCTCGACGTGGCGGTGCGCTCGGCGCACGTCGACACGCTGGGCCCGCAGGCGGTGGACGTGTTCTACCTGCAGGAGGCGGGGGCCGGTGTGCTGTCGGAGACACGGGCCGCCGACGCGGCGCACGCGGTCAGGGCGGCGCTGTCGGGTCAGGGTGTCGACCAGGGGCGCGCGCCGGGTCGTTAGGCTGGGCGGGTGTTCGCCACCCTCTCCGATCGCCTCGCCGACACCTTCAAGAACCTCCGGGGGAAGGGCCGTCTCTCCGAGGCCGACATCGATGCCACCGCGCGCGAGATCCGTATCGCGCTGCTCGAGGCCGACGTCGCCCTCCCGGTGGTCAAGGAGTTCGTCGGCGCGGTCAAGGAGCGTGCGCGCGGCGAGGAGGTCAGCGGTGCGCTGAACCCGGCGCAGCAGATCGTCAAGATCGTCAACGAGGAGCTCGTCAACATCCTCGGTGGCGAGACGCGCCGGCTGCGCTACGCCAAGAACGGCCCCACCGTCATCATGCTCGCCGGCCTCCAGGGCGCCGGCAAGACCACGCTCGCGGCCAAGCTCGCGCTGTGGCTCAAGGAGCAGGGCAAGACCCCGATGCTGGTCGCCTGCGACCTCCAGCGCCCCAACGCGGTCAACCAGCTGCAGGTCAACGGTGAGCGCGTCGGCGTCCCGGTCTTCGCCCCCGAGCCCGGCAACGGGACCGGTGACCCGGTCGGGGTCGCCCAGGCGTCGATCGAGGAGGCCAAGCGCAAGCTCCACGACGTGGTCATCGTCGACACCGCCGGTCGACTCGGCGTCGACGCCGAGCTGATGCAGCAGGCCGCCGACATCCGCGACGCGGTGCAGCCCGACGAGGTGCTCTTCGTCGTCGACGCCATGATCGGCCAGGACGCCGTGACCACGGCCCAGGCCTTCCTCGAGGGTGTCGGGTACGACGCCGTCGTGCTCACCAAGCTCGACGGCGACGCCCGCGGTGGTGCCGCGCTGTCGATCGCCTCCATCACCGGCAAGCCGGTCATGTTCGCCTCCAACGGCGAGAAGCTCACCGACTTCGACCTCTTCCACCCCGACCGGATGGCCTCGCGCATCCTCGACATGGGTGACGTGCTCACCCTGATCGAGCAGGCGGAGAAGACCTTCGACGCCGAGCAGGCGATGAAGGCCGCCGAGAAGCTCTCCGGTCGCGGCGGTGAGTTCACCCTGGTCGACTTCCTCGAGCAGATGCAGCAGGTCCGCAAGCTCGGCTCGATGTCGAAGATCATGGGGATGCTGCCCGGGATGGGGCAGTTCCGCGACCAGCTCGAGAACTTCGACGACCGCGAGATCGACCGCATCCAGGCGATCATCTACTCGATGACGCCGGCCGAGCGCATCAACCCCAAGATCATCGACGGGTCCCGCCGCCAGCGCATCGCCAAGGGATGCGGGCGCACCGTGACCGACGTCAACCAGCTCGTCGACCGCTTCTTCGAGGCCCGCAAGATGATGACCCAGCTCGCCAAGGGCGGCGGGATGCCCGGCATGCCGGGGATGCCCGGGATGCCCGGGATGCCCGGGATGGGCGGCGGCAAGGGCCGCAAGCCCAAGCAGCAGCAGAAGAAGGGCAAGGGCGGCAAGCGCGTCTCCGGCAACCCCGCCAAGGCGGCCCAGGCCGAGAAGGCGGCGAAGGAGAAGGCCGCCTCCGCCGGTGGCAACCCCTTCGGGATGCCGGGCGGCGACGAGGTCGACTACGAGAAGGCCGCCGCCGAGCTGAACCTCCCGAAGGACTTCTCGAAGTTCCTGAAGTGAGGTCGGTCCTGGTCGTCGACGCCGCCAACGTGGTCGGCGCGCGACCCGATGGCTGGTGGAAGGACCGCGCCGGGGCGGCGCGCCGGCTGCACGAGCAGCTCCTGACCGCCGACGTGCCCGGCGACGAGCTCGTGCTCGTCCTCGAGGGTGCCGCCAAGGGCGGGGTGAAGGCCGGGCGGGACGCCCACGTGCGGACCGTGCACGCGCCCAAGGACGGCGACGCGACCATCCTTGCCGAGGCGCGTCGGGCTGCGGAGAAGGGGCGATCGGTCACGGTGGTCACCGCCGACCGGGCGCTGGCCGCCAACGTCACCGGTGCCGGGGCCCGGGTCGTCGGCCCGTCGTGGCTGCTGGACCGCCTCTGAGCTGGCTGAACCGCGTACGGTGCGGGCCATGACTGCGCTGAAGTTCTCCGGTCCGGTGCTGGGCGAGCAGGGCGAGGAGGTCCGCGACCTGTACGTCGTCGACGGACGGATCACCTTCGAGCCGCAGCCCGGGGCCGAGACGGCCGGCCGAGGCTGGATCGTCCCCGGCCTCGTCGACGCCCACAACCACCTCGGCCTCGAGGACGGTGGGGCGGTGAGTGAGGAGGACACGCTCGCGCAGGCGTTGGCCGATCGCGACACCGGGGCCCTGCTGCTGCGCGACTGCGGCTCGCCCGCCGACACCCGCTGGGTCCAGGAGCGCGAGGACCTGCCGCGCCTGATCCGCGCCGGGCGGCACATCGCGCGCACGAAGCGCTATATCCGCAACTACGCGCACGAGGTCGAGCCGGCCGACCTGCCGGCGTACGTCGTCCAGGAGGCGCGGCGCGGTGACGGCTGGGTCAAGCTCGTGGGGGACTGGATCTCCCGCGACGCTGGTGACCTGGCGCCGTCGTTCCCGACCGAGGCGTTCGCCGCGGCCATCGAGGCCGCGCACGCCGAGGGCGCCAAGGTGACCGCGCACTGCTTCGGTCGCGACGTGCTGCAGGGCCTGCTCGACGCGGGCATCGACTGCCTGGAGCACGGCACCGGGCTCTCGATCGACCAGGTCGAGCAGATGGCGACGCAGGGCGTCGCGCTGGTGCCGACGGTGCTGCAGACCGACAAGTTCCCGGTCTTCGCCGACCAGGGGCGCGAGAAGTTCCCGGCGTACGCCGACACCATGGAGACCCTGCATGCCCGGCGTCGTGAGGCGTTGATGGCGGCCCACGAGGCGGGTGTGGCCCTCTACGTCGGCTCCGACGGGGGCGGGACCGGGCGTCACGGCTACCTGTGGGAGGAGGTCCGGGCGATGCACGAGATGGGCATGCCCGCCCCCGACGTGGTGGCCGCGGCGTCCTGGCGTGCGCGGGAGTGGCTGGGCTTCTCCGGCCTCGAGGAGGGGGCGGAGGCCGACTTCGTCGTGCTGGACCGCGACCCGCGCGCCGACCTGTCGGTGCTCGCCGAGCCCGAGCGCGTGGTGCTGCGGGGGAGCGTCGTCGCAGCCCGGTAGCCACGCGGCCTGACCGACGGCGGATCCGACGACGGAGCCGATTTCTGAGCCGATTTCTGGTCCTGAGGGGGCCGTGGCATCATTTCGGGCTGAGTCCTGCCCGGTGGGAACCCTCTCACTCCCGCCCGTGGCAGAGCCCGCGAGGCACGCGTGCCCGGTCCCCACCTGGTTCCCGTGCGCCTCACCACCTTCCACCATCGAGGAGACACCACAACCGTGGCCGTCAAGATCCGTTTGAAGCGCCTGGGCAAGATCCGGGTGCCGCAGTACCGCATCGTCGTCGTCGACTCCCGCAAGAAGCGCGACGGCAAGGTAATCGAGGAGATCGGCAAGTACCACCCCAAGGAGGACCCGTCGTACATCGACGTCGTCTCCGAGCGGGCGCAGTACTGGCTCGGCGTGGGCGCGCAGCCCTCGGACGCCGTGGCCGCCATCCTCAAGATCACCGGCGACTGGCAGAAGTTCAAGGGCCTCCCGGGCGAGGAGGGCACCCTGAAGGTCAAGCCCGCCAAGCGCGACAAGCTCGAGATCTTCAACGAGGCCCTCAAGGAGGCTGACGGCGACGCCGCCGCGGCCACCACCAAGAAGGCCAGCAAGAAGGCCGAGAAGACCGAGGAGCCCAAGGCCGAGGAGACCCCGGCTGAGGAGCCCAAGGCCGAGGAGACCGCCGAGGCGCCCGCCGCCGAGGCCGGCGACGACAAGGCCGAGGCCTGAGCGCCATGCTCGCCGAGGCGCTCGAGCACCTGGTGCGCGGCATCGTCGACAACCCCGACGAGGTCAGCGTCCGCGACAAGCAGCTGCGACGCGGCTCGGTCCTCGAGGTCCGGGTCCACCCCGACGACCTCGGCAAGGTGATCGGCCGCGGTGGCCGCACCGCGAGCGCGTTCCGCACCGTGGTGAGCGCGCTGGCCGGCAAGGGCGGTGCGCGCGTCGACTTCGTCGACGTCGACCGTCGGCGCTGACCGGCAGCCTGTAGTTCCGCGCACCGACCCGCCAGAGGATCTCTGGCGGGTCGGTGCACATTTCAGAGCACCGCACGAGAAGAGGAGTCCCGCGTGGAGGGCATCGAGGTCGTCGTCGGCCGGATCGGCAAGCCGCACGGCATCCGCGGCGAGGTGACCGTCGACGTGCGCTCCGACGAGCCGGAGAAGCGGTTCGCCGACGGAGCGCGGCTGCGCACCGAGGCACCCCGTGGGTCGGCGGGCGTCCCCGGCCACCTGACGGTGGCCCGGACGCGCTGGCACCAGGGCGTGCTGCTGGTCGCCTTCGAGGAGGCGGCCGACCGCAACGTCGCCGAGACCCTCCGTGGCACGGTGCTGCACGTGACCCTCGGCGCGGAGGACACCCCCGAGGACCCCGACGAGTTCTACGACCACCAGCTGGTCGGGCTCGCGGTCCACGACCTCGAGGGCGTGGTGATCGGCGAGGTCACCGGGCTGGTCCACGGCGGTGCGCAGGACCTGCTCGCGGTCCGGGCCACCGACGGCCGCGCCACGCTGGTGCCCTTCGTCGCGGCCCTCGTGCCCGAGGTCGACCTCGACGGGGGCCGGGTCGTGGTCGCCGACCGGCCCGGTCTCGTGGCGCCGCTGCCCGACGAGGACTGAGCGCGCCGTGCGCCTGGACTACCTCACGATCTTCCCCGACTACCTCGACGCGCTGCGGCTCTCGTTGCCCGGCAAGGCGGTCGAGAAGGGCCTCCTCGAGCTGCACGTCCACGACCTGCGCTCGTGGACCCACGACCGGCACCGGACCGTCGACGACACGCCGTACGGCGGTGGCGCCGGCATGGTCCTCAAGCCCGAGCCGTTCGGCGAGGCGCTCGACGAGCTCGCGGTCGACGGCGCGACCGTCGTGGTGCCGACCCCCGCCGGGCGACGGTTCACCCAGCCGCTGGCGCGCGAGCTCGCGACCAGGGAGCGCCTGGTCTTCCTGTGCGGGCGCTACGAGGGCATCGACCAGCGGGTGCTCGACCACGTGGCGACCCGCGCCGAGCTCGTCGAGCTCTCGCTGGGCGACTACGTCCTCAACGGCGGGGAGGTCGCGGCGCTGGCGATGACCGAGGCGGTCGTGCGGCTGCTGCCCGGCTTCATGGGCAACGCCGCCTCGCTGGTCGAGGAGTCCCACGAGTCCGGGCTCCTCGAGCACCCCGTCTACACCAAGCCCGCGTCCTGGCGCGGGCACGAGGTCCCGCCGGTGCTCATGTCGGGCAACCACGGCGCCATCTCGGCATGGCGCCACGAGCAGGCGCTGTCCCGGACCGCGGAGCGTCGCCCGGACCTGCTGCCCCCGACCGCGGTCGGGGCGGACTGGACGATCGAGCCCGCCGTCCCTGCCGACGCCGGTGAGCTGTGGACGCTGCAGCGCGCCTGCTGGGTCACCGAGGCCGTCGTGAACGACGAGCTGCGCATCCCCGCGCTCCACGAGGAGCTCGACGACGTCGTGGCCGGGCTGGGGGAGTGGCGCACCTGGGTGGTGCGGGTCGCCGGGCGCCTGGTCGGGTCGGTGCGGGCGCGGACCGAGGTCACCGAGCGGGGCGAGGTGTGGGAGATCGGACGGCTGATGGTCGCCCCGGACCTGCGCGGTCGCGGCCTCGGCCGGGTCCTGCTCGAGCACGCCGAGCGCGCCGCGCCCGGGTCGGCGACGGCGTACCGGCTGGTGACGGGGGCCGGGGGCGAGGCGAACCTGCGTCGGTACAAGCGGGCCGGCTACCGCGTCGTCGAGGTGCTCGACGGCCCGGCCGGCCCCGCGGTGCTGGTCAAGCGGATTTCTGCCCGCTGACGGCGCTGTGGCACACTCGGTGGCTGGCCAGAGTCGGCCGAAGGGTCGCTCCGAGGATCGCACGGAGGACCTGCGCCGGGCCCCTGCCACAGGGGGAGCCCCGCGCCGCCGGCCACGACGACCTGGTCCACACCTGAACACACACCTTCCGTACCGCGGCTGACCTGTGGCACTCGCGAGGAGAACCATGAGCAACGTGATCGCCGATCTCGGCACCGCCATCAAGCGCGACGACGTCCCCGACTTCCGCGCCGGCGACAGCATCAAGGTCCACGTCAAGGTCGTCGAGGGCAACCGCTCGCGCGTCCAGGTCTTCCAGGGCGTCGTCATCCGCGTCCAGGGCGCGGGCATCGGCCGCACCTTCACCGTCCGCAAGGTCTCCTTCGGCGTCGGCGTGGAGCGCACCTTCCCGCTGCACTCCCCGATCTTCGAGAAGATCGAGGTCGTCACCCGCGGTGACGTGCGTCGCGCCAAGCTCTACTACCTGCGCAACCTGCGCGGCAAGGCTGCCAAGATCAAGGAGCGCCGCGAGGCCTGAGCAGCACCACGCGATCACGGGAGGGTCGCTGCCAGGGCCACGAGCCCCGGTCCTTAGACTTCCCGCGTGACCACCGACGACGAGCCCACGACCGCGAGGTCCGTGGGCTCGTCGCGTTCCCGGGGTCTTCCCCTGTGGGCCGAGACCCTGGTGCTGCTCGCCTCAGCGGTCGTGCTGGCCCTGCTCATCAAGACCGTGCTGGTGCAGGCCTTCTACATCCCGTCGGTCTCGATGGAGCCCGGGCTGCAGGAGGACGACCGCATCCTGGTCGAGAAGTGGTCCGGCTGGTTCGGTGGGGAGCCGGAGCGCGGCGACATCATCGTCTTCGAGGACCCGGGCGGCTGGCTGATCGCCGGCGAGGTGAGCGAGCCGGGCAACCCGGTCAGCTCCCTGATGGGGCGGATCGGGCTGCTGCCGACCGGGGGACACCTCGTCAAGCGCGTCATCGGGGTGCCCGGTGACGTCATCGAGTGCTGCGACTCCGAGGGGCGTCTCACCGTCAACGGCGTCGCCCTCGACGAGGACGCCTACGTCCTGGAGGACAAGGCCGTCCGCGGCTGTCGCGGCCCGATGACGGGCAACTGCGACTGGAGCGCCGGTCCGGTCCCGGAGGGCACCGTCTTCGTGATGGGCGACAACCGAGGCAACTCTGCCGACTCGACCGTCCACATGTGCCTGGACGGTGAGACCGAGTGCGTGCCGGGCGACGAGTTCGTGCCCATGGACCTCATCACCGGGCGGCTGTGGCTGCGGGTGTGGCCGTTCTCCTCCTTCGGCGGCGTGGGCGGCACCGACGCCTTCGACGACGTGCCTGACCGCTCCGACGACGCCCCTGAGGCGTCCTAGCGGGTCCGGGACAGCTCGTGTCCGTCCTGCCCCGCGGAGCCACGGTCCGGCGAGACGCCGGTCCCTACGGCTACGAGCGCGCCCTGCGGCGCCACGGCGTGACGCACGTGGCCGGCGTCGACGAGGCCGGTCGCGGTGCCTGCGCGGGACCCCTGGTCGCGGGCGCGTGCATCCTGCCGCCCGGTCGCTCCGGCATCGTCCCCGGTCTGGCCGACTCCAAGCTGCTCGCCGCGGCCGCCCGGGAGCGCTGCTACGACCAGGTCGTCAAGCGGGCGCTCGCCTGGTCGGTGGTGGTCGTCTCGCACGAGGAGTGCGACCGGCTCGGCATGCACGTCGCCAACGTGGAGGCGCTGCGCCGGGCGGTGGCGCTGCTGCCGGTGGCCCCGGAGTACGTCCTCACCGACGGGTTCCCCGTGGACGGGCTCGGCGTCCCGGGCCTGGCCGTGTGGAAGGGCGACCGCGTGGCCGCGTGCATCTCGGCCGCGTCGGTCATCGCCAAGGTCACCCGCGACCGCCTGATGGACGACCTGGACGGTCAGTGGCCGGCGTACGACTTCAAGACGCACAAGGGCTACATCACCGAGACCCACACCGCCGCCCTGGCCGAGCACGGGCCGTCGCCCGTGCACCGGATGCGGTTCGTCAACGTGCGACGTGCCGCGGGATTGGAGTCCTGAGTCGACCTCGGCGGCTAGGGTTCGGGTCGTGAGCGCCGAGGACCTCGAGAAGTACGAGACCGAGATGGAGCTGACGCTCTACCGGGAGTACCGCGACGTCGTCGGGATCTTCAAGTACGTCGTGGAGACCGACCGCCGCTTCTACCTGTGCAACCAGGTCGACGTGAAGGCGCGCACCGAGCAGGGCGACGTCTTCTTCGAGGTCTCGATGAGCGACGCGTGGGTCTGGGACATGTACCGCCCCGCCCGCTTCGCCAAGAACGTGAAGGTGCTGACCTTCAAGGACGTCAACGTCGAGGAGCTCCAGGCCTCCGACTTCGAGCCGCCCCAGTCCTGATCCGCCTCCCGTCGGCCGCGCCGACGACCGGCTGAGGGTGCGAACGGGTCGACCGTCTAGTCCACCTGGGCCATATTGCGTCACGAACCCCCACTTCCGACGTCCCCCTTCCGTACTGTGAGGGGCGGGAGAGACCGTCTCGGGTTTCGAAGTCGAGGTAGAGCATGGTGACCTGGCGCCCGGCGCGGAGGGAGCGCGGTGCCGCGGCAGTCGAGTTCGCACTCGTCGTGCCGCTGCTGCTCACCCTTGTCTTCGGCATCATCAGCTACGGCTACCTACTCAGCTTTCGCCAGTCCTTGAGTCAAGCGGCAGCCGAGGGGGCGCGTGCCGCCGCCGTGGCGCCGGCAACGTCGAATCGCCAGGCGATCGCCTTCGCGGCGGTGGGCTCGACACTCGACGCGACGTGCGCGGACGACGCCGACTTCTTGACGTGCTCGACCGCGAGTCCGCCGGGCTGTCGTTGTCTGGAGGTGAGCGTGCGCTGGGACTACGCCGCCGACCCGAGCAAGCCCAAGTTCGTGTTCGGGTTTGCCCTCCCTGAGACCTTGACGTACACCTCGACGGTCCAGGTGAACCAGGTGGATGCCCCGTGACGGCCGTGTTCCAGGCGCTGACGCGGGCAGTGCGCCGCCGTGCCGCGACCCGAGACGAGGCCGGTGCCGTTGCGGTGATGGCTGCGGCCTTGGCCCTAGTGCTGCTGGTGAGCGCGGCGTTCGCGGTGGACCTCGGTCGCCAGCGCGTGGTCCGGGCCGACATGCAGGCCCTGGCCGATGTGGTCGCGTTGGATGCGGCCCGGGTCCTCGACGGTCGACCGGCCAGTCGGGTCCTGGCCCCGCTGCCGACGGACGGCCTGCCGTCGCTCAGTGCGGCGGTCTCCGCGTCCGTGGCGCGCAACGGAAGCTCGTTAGGGGAGATCGTGCGCGTCACTCCGACGCTGGTCTTCCTGACCTCGGACGGAAACGGTGCGATCGTGCCCGAGCGGGTCGGCGGCGCGCTCAAGCCGGTTCCTCCCGGTGCGGTGCCTGACGCTGTGCTGATCGAGGCCGTCGGTTCGATCGACTTCGGGTTCGCGCGGGTCATCGGGGTCGAGTCCGGCAGCGCCCGGCGAACCGCGATCGCTGACGCCCAGCCGGTGGCTTGCCTGGCAGTCGGCTCGTACGCTGCTGGCCTGGACACAGGCCAGTCCGTCCTGCTCAATGCGTTGCTCGGACGACTCCTGGGGTCGTCGGTCAACCTCAGCGCTGCCGGCTACCAGGGTCTGGCTGCCAGCGAGATCACGCTGCTCGAACTGATCGACGGCCTGCCGCTGGTGAATGTCGACACCCTGACGGTCGCCGACGCCGACCAGGTCCTCGCGACCGAGTTGAGCGTCGCGACGATCCTCGATGCCGCTGTCACCGCTCTGTCGACCTCGGACGACGAGGTCTCGGCGTCCGTACTCGCCGACCTTCGCGCGCTGGTCGCGAAGATCGGCGTGGCGGTCGACCTCGGACTTCTCGACGATCTGACGCTGGGAACGTTGTTGGGGATCACCCAAGGTGGACAGACGGCGCTGACCACCTCCGTCAACGTCCTGGACCTCGTGGTGGCCGCGGTGGAGGTCGCCAACGGGCAGTACGCCATCGATGTGCCCGATCTGGCGGTGAGCACCGGAGCACTGCCGGGTGGCCTGGGTGCCCTGTCGCCGGCGGTCGATGTCACCGGCACCGTGGGGGTCCTGCCGCGGCCCCGTCGGGGGTGCGGCCCGCGGGGCCTCAGGGTCAGGACCGCCGGTGTGGACGTGAACCTAGGGGTCGCCACGAGTGTGAACGCGGGGGCCGTGGGCGGCCTGCTGGGCTCCAACCCCCTGGCCAACCTTCGCATCGACCCGGTGCGCGTCGACGTCGGCGTGAGCGCTGCGGAGTCCATTGCCACCCTGGTGGACATCAAGTGCGGCACAGCGGCGGGTCCGGCCGAAGCAGAGGGTATCGACGTGTCGGTGGCGTCGTCGTTGGCAGCCGCCACCGTGGGCTTGGCCCCAGTTCGGGTTCGGACTGACGTCCTGAGCATTCTCCCCGGAGCGCCCGCGGCCAGTCTGGACCTCTCGGTGTCGCTCGCCGGGCCGGTCCAGACGATGCAGCCGCCCTGGACTCCGGTTCAGCAGTTCCGCACCCCACCGCAGTCGTACGGGGACGCGTTGCGCTTCGGTTCCGGCGACCTCGTGAGCGGGCTGGTGCCCAGTAGCCTCGCCCTGCGGGTCAACGGCAGCGTTTCCGTCGCGGGCTACCCCGCGATTGCGATCACCGACGGTGCGGTGGATCTCGCTGGATTCGGGTTCCTCGCGCGCGAGGTCCTCGAACCCCTTCTGTCGGCGATCCTCACAGAGGTGACAGGTCGACTGCTGCCCGTGCTGGTCACGGCAGTTGTGAATCCCGCGCTTCAACTGGTCAATTGGCTTGTCGGAGACATCCTGGGACCGACGCTCGGCCTCACGGTGGCGGGCGCGGACGTCTTCCCCCTGCCGCGGCCATCCTGCAACTCGGTGGCGCTGCGCGGCTGAGCGTTCCGAGGTGACCGCGGTGCCGCCGCCAGCTCGGCCGAGATGATCACGCCTGGCCTTCCCTCGCTCCTGCCTCGAAGGCCCTCGAGGCACCGGGCGAGGGACAGATCTCAGCATGGATGACTGGACCGGGGACCTCAGAACGGGCTGGATCGAAATCCTCAGCCGCCCAGCACAGAGGCCGATAGGCGACGCGGGGTCTTCGGGCTGCGGGAGGTGCCGGACCGTGCAGGACCTGACCGTGTCGCGCTCACGACGCGCTTCGGAGGAGGGTGCAGTCGCCGTCGAGGCCGCCCTCGTCATCGCTGCTCTCCTGGTCCCGTTGCTCCTCGGAGTGGTCACCTGGGGCGACTACTTCTTCCGCGCCCAGCGGGTGGACACCCTGGCGCCGGGCGTCCCGGTGGGGGGTGTTGCCGGCGAGTTCACGTGCCAAGGGCTGAAAGACCGTGTGGCGAGCACTGTCGTGGACGTCGTCGGCGACCTCGACGCGAGTTTGGTCGGTATCGAAGTCAGCGACGTGACCGTGAGCGTGGTCGAGGTGCTGCCCGACGTGGGTGTCGTGGTCGACATCCACATCGAGACTCCACTCGTCGGGGGCCTGGCCTCCCTCATCCCCCTGCCGGGCGGCGGGTCGATCGTGACGGACTTCAGCCAGCGTCTCGAGGACGTGACCGTCACCGACGCGGTGTGCACATGAGCGCCCGGTCCCTCCCGCGCCGAGAGCGGAAGAACGAGCACGGCGCCATCGCGGTGCTGACGGCGCTGGTCAGTGTCGTCCTGCTGGTGGTCGCCGGCCTTGCCGTCGACATCGGCAACACCTGGGCACGTCGAGGACAGCTGCAGGTGCAGGCCGACCGAGCGGCGACGTACGCCGCCGCCTTCCTGCCCGCCGACAGCGCTGCTGACCAGCTGGAGCTGGCCAAGGGTGTCGCCTACTACTTCGCTTGCCACACGGTGTTGGGTCAACGGCAGCTCGACGCCTCGATCCCGGCGTGTCCCGCGGACGCCTCGTCCGTGACCTTGGACGCCTACGCCGACCGGCTGCTCGACGACGGGATGGTCACTTTCCCCGCCCGAAACCAGGTGAAGGTCGTGACGCCGTGGGCCCGCGTGGAGTTCGGGTTCGGTCAGGTGGCGGGCGCCGACGGCACGACCCAGCGGAAGTCTGCCACCGCGAGGGTGACCTCACCGGGAATGCTGGCGCCGATGGCTCTCTCGCTGGACTGCTTGCTCGACGTCGGCGCCAACGTCCTGGGGGGGGCAGGAGTGCCGTTCGGCTACATCTCCACCACCCACCAGGGCGGCGGCACCGTCTCGGCCACCACCACCTGGCCCTCTGCGATGAGCTACGCCGACGATCCCCGGCTCAATGGGATCGCTCCGGGCCGGATCCCCCAACAGCTCCTGGGCACCACGCCGACGGTCCAGGTGAGCGGCAGTCAGTGGCCGACGCTGGGCTCCCACCAGCGCTACGTCGTGGTCTTCCGCCAAGGCGAGGGACCCACTGCCGTGACCCAGGAGGTCACTGGGGCTCTCGTGCTCGACGGCGGTAACAACCGACGCCGGGCCGGCCATATCCCTGTGCCGGTTCCCGCGGCGGTGGCTGCGACCACCGGGAGCTGGCAGGTCAAGGTGGTGGTCGAGAACCTCACCACTCTTGGTGCTCCGGTCAGCCGTACCTACTCCTCAGACACCTCGACCTTCGACGTCGACGCGCTGGTGACACCGACAGCTGTCTCCTGCGGACGTCTGCTCAAGTCACCTCGCGGTGGGACCCAGGCCAACATCAACTTCGTGCAGAACCTGCAGGAGGGCATCGACCACTTGCTCAACCAGCATCCGAGCCTGGTCTCCCGGGGGACCAGCCTGAACAACCTCTCGCTCAGCCAGCTCACCACGCTCCTCGACCTCACCGAGTGCGCTGGGACCGACGTGAAAGACACCAATGGGGTCCAGCCGGGCCAGACGCCGAGCTGTGTGGTCACGAACATGAGCAACGCCTACGAAGCAGGCTTCACGCCCGGCATGATCGGCAGCGACGGACGGCTGGCCTGTACAAGCGATCATCCCTGCCGGCCCGGGAAGTCCTTCACGTTCAACGGGGTTGCTCTCAACAACGACCTCTTCACCGACTTCGTCGAGAACACCTCGCTGCTGACCTCAGACACGTTCTTCAACCTCGACACTTACCTCGGCACGGGGCTCCCGGTGGTCACCCCGGAGTCCAACCTCTCCCGAGACCTCTACAACTCCCACCGCTTCATGTGGGTGGCGGTCGTCTCCACGGCGGGGGCGGTGTCGGCTGTACAGGCCCGGGACTATCCCATCGTCACGTTCCGTCCGATCTTCATCACGCAGGCCTCCGCCCTGAGCGGCGTGCTTCCGCTCCTCGACAGCGGCCTGCTGTCGTCGCTGTTCCCGACCCTGTCCAGCGCACTCACCCTCCTCGACAGCGCGATGACGACGCTCCTGCAGCCAGGGCTGACCGATCAGAACGGACTGATGGTGGGCGCCTCCGGCGACCTGTCGGCGGTCCGCTTCATGTCGATCACCCCGGACGCCCTGCCCGCCGTCCCAGCGGACTACGCAGGTCCCGAGGCCGAGTACCTCGGCGTCGGCCCTCGCATCGTCAGGCTCGTCGAGTGAGCGGGCCCCGACGCTGCGACCGCGGGAGTGTCGTGGTGGAGTTCGCGCTGGTGGTCCCACTGGTGCTGCTGATCCTGGTGGGAGTGGTCCAGTACGGCTACCACTACTGGGCTATGCAGACCGCCGCAGCGTCGGCCCGCGAGGCGGCACGTCGTCTGATCGTGGGCACCGACCCCACGTGCACGGTCGCCGAGGCCCAAGACCGAGCGGGCGGTCCCGCCGTCGGAACCCTCGCGCCCTCCGTGGTGTACCGTTACCACAACGCTACGAACACTGCCAAGCGCGGCGCCTTGGTCACGGTCACCGTCACCATCCAGTCGCTCGACATCGGCCTGGTACCGCTGCCCTCGGGTGGCGTGGTGACCCAGTCGGCCACCAACCGGGTCGAGAACGTGCCAGTCGACCCGCTGCTCTGCGTCGCTCCCTGAGCTGAACCGCGAGACATCCACAGGACGGTTTCCGGAACCGGTCTTCCCCAGGACCCGTTCTAGCCGGCCACGAGCCCTCGTGCCCGGGTCAGGCTCCCTCCCAGGAGGTGGGCGATGACCCAGGACGGACGAACGGCACGGCAGGCCCTCGGGGCGTACGGTGAGCGGGTGGCGGCCCAGCACCTGGAGGCGGCGGGTCTGGAGGTGCTGGACCGCAACTGGCGCTGCCCGGAAGGTGAGCTCGACCTGGTGCTGCGCGAGGGCGCGGTGCTGGTCGTGTGCGAGGTGAAGACCCGGACCGGTGAGGACGGGTCCGGGCCGCACGAGGCGATCACCCCGGTGAAGCTGGAGCGGCTCCAGCGGCTGGCGGAACGCTGGCAGGTCGAGCACGGGATCCGCGCCGAGGACGTGCGCCTCGACCTGGTCGCCGTGCACCACCCCCGCCGGGGCGCAGCGCGGGTCGAGCACGTGCGGGGGCTGCTCTGATGCCGGTCGCGACCGCCCGCACCGTCTCCCTCGACGGCGCCGTGGGGCACCTCGTCACCATCCAGGCCGACGTCTCGCCGGGACAGGTGCGGGTCGACCTGGTGGGCCGGGTCGACCAGGCGCTGGGCGAGGCCCGCGACCGGGTGCGCATGGCCATCATCAACTCCGAGCTCGACTGGCCCGCGACCAAGCGCGTGACCGTGCTGCTGTCGCCGGCCGACCTGCACAAGCGCGGCACCCACCACGACCTCGGCATCGCCCTGGCGGTGCTCGCGGCCGAGGGGAGCATCGCCCCCGAGCTGCTGGCGCACTGCCTCTTCGTGGGGGAGCTGACCCTCGACGGCAGCCTCCGCAGCGTCCGCGGCGTGCTCCCGATGGTCCTCGCCGCCCGCGAGCACGGCATCACCACCGTCGTGGTCCCGGAGCCACAGGCGGAGGAGGCGATGATGGTGCCGGGCACGACCGTCTTCGGCGTCCGGTCGCTGGCCCAGGCCATCGCGGTGCTCTCCGGGCAGCCGCTGCCGGAGGCGCCCCCGGTCGTCCGCTCGGCCGGCGCCAACCTGCTGCACTGGCGCGGATCGTCCCGTCACGAGGACGTCGACATGGCCGACGTCCTCGGCATGGACGACGCCCGCTACGCACTCGAGGTCGCCGCCGCGGGTGGGCACCACCTCATGCTGTCCGGGCCCAAGGGCGCCGGGAAGACGACGCTGGCCGAGCGCATCCCGACGATCCTGCCGGACCTGGCGCCGGAGGAGTCGCTGGAGCTGACCGCGATCCACTCGCTGGCCGGAGTCCTCGACCCCGGCGCGGGGATGATCGTGCGCCCGCCGTACTCCGCACCCCACCACGACGCCAGCAAGACCAGCATCGTCGGCGGCGGCTCGGGCCAGGTCCGTCCGGGCGAGCTGAGCCGCACCCACGCGGGGGTGCTCCTGCTCGACGAGTTCCCGCTCTTCCGCCGCGACGTGATCGAGGCGCTGCGCGAGCCGCTGGAGAACGGCGAGATCACCGTCGCCCGCGCCGAGGAGCTGGTGACCCTGCCGGCGCGGACGATCCTCGTCGTGGCGGCCAACCCCTGTCCGTGCGGCGAGCACCGGCCCGACGTCGGGAAGGACACCTGCCGCTGCAAGCCGGTGGCCCTGCGGGAGTACCGCTCCCGCCTCACCGGTCCGGTCGCAGACCGGATCGACATCACCCGGCACGTCCAGCCGCTCAGCCCGCACCAGCGGGTCGACCGCTTCGCGGCCCGCGAGGACTCCGCCACCGTCCGGGCCCGGGTGGAGGCCGCGCGGGCACGGCAGGCCGAGAGGTACGCCGACACCGGCTGGCGCCTCAACGCGCACGCCACGGGAGTGGCCCTGCGGGACCGCTGGCCGCTCACGGCGTCGGCCGCCCGCACCCTCGACGAGCACGTGGTCAAGGGAGCGCTGACCAACCGCGGTGCCGTGCGCGTGCACCGGCTGGCGTGGACCGTGCACGACCTGGACCCGTCCTCGAGCGGCGCGCCTGGCCCGGCGGCGCTCGACGTCGCACTGCGGCTGCGGCAGGGCCGGCCGCTGCTGGACTCCACCGTCCGGGGCCGGGAGTGCAGCGCATGAGCGTCGTGAGCGGGCGCCGGGTCGACCCGGCGGTGGACGAGGACCGGCTGCACCGGGTGGCGGTCGCACACCTGACCGAACCGGGGGACCCGCGGGTGTCCGGACTGGTCGACGACCTGGGCGCCGCCGTCGTCCACGACGGACTGCTCCGCGGTCTGGACCTCGAGGGCCTGGGCATCGACGCCGCGGCGCGGATCGGCGCCCTGCAGCCGGAGCGCGCGCTGGAGCGGGCCCACCGCGCCGGACTCAGGTTCGTCGTCCCCGGTGACTCCGAGTGGCCCACCCGGCTCGATGACCTGGTGCGGGCGGCGCCCGTCGGGCGGCACGGCGGCCGGCCCCTGGGCCTGTGGGTCCGGGGACCGCTCGGGCTCGACGAGCTGGACGCGTCCGTCGCGCTCGTCGGGGCCCGCGCTGCGACGACGTACGGGACCGACACCACGGCCCGCCTGGCGGTCGGCGCGGCGGACGCGGGGTGGACCGTCGTGTCCGGGGCGGCCTTCGGCATCGACCAGGCCGCGCACCGCGGGGCGATCGCTGGTGGCGGCCGCACGGTCGGGGTGCTCGCCTGCGGTGCCGACCGGGTCTACCCCCAGGCCCATGCCCGGCTCATCGACCACCTCGCCGAGGAGCACTGCATCGTCTCCGAGACGGTGCCGGGAGGGGCGCCGACACGGATCCGGTTCCTCAGCCGCAACCGGCTGATCGCCGCGCTCACCCAGGGCACGGTCGTGGTCGAGGCGGCCGTGCGCAGCGGAGCCCTCAACACCGCCAACTGGGCCGGCCGCCTCCACCGACACCTCATGGGCGTGCCGGGCCCGGTCACCAGTGCCCAGTCGGCCGGGGTGCACCAGATGCTCCGGGAGGACGCTGCGCTGGTGGTGACCCGTTCCGAGGAGCTGCTGGAGACGCTCGCGCCTGCGGGGGAGCGGACCACGACCCGGGTCCGCGGAGCGGACGGCCCGCGGGACCGGCTGACCCACCGGCAGCGCCAGGTGCTGGAGGCGGTGCCTCTCCGGCGTCCCGCGGACGACTTCTCCATCGCGGGGACGGCCGGGCTGGCGCCGCTGGAGGTGCGGGGCACGCTGCTGGTGCTGGCCGAGCAGGGCTACGTGCAGCGCGAGGGCGTGGGGTGGCGCCTCGCCGACGCGGATCCCCGAGCGCCAGGGCAGCCCTACCTAGACTCGACCGGGTGAGCGATGGGGCAGCGACGACCGACGCGCTGCCGCCCGCGTTCACGCAGGTGCTGGCCGACTACCGCCGCCACCTCGAGGCCGAGCGGGACCTCTCGGCCCACAGCGTGCGGGCCTACCTCACCGACGTGGGAAGCCTGCTCGAGCACGCGCGGCGGCTCGGCCACACGCAGCTGGACACCCTCGAGCTGCGGACCCTGCGCAGCTGGCTGGCCCAGCAGCAGTCGCTGGGCCGCAGCCGTACGACGCTGGCGCGCCGCGCCACGGCAGCCCGGGTCTTCACCGCCTGGCTCGCCCGCACCGGCCGGGTGCCCGCCGACCCCGGCTCGAGCCTGGCCAGTCCGCGGGCGCACCGGATGCTGCCTCCCGTCCTGCGCAAGGACGAGGCCGAGGCGTTGGTGCACGCGGCCGCGGAGCACGCCGACGACGGCAGCCCGATGGGCCTGCGGGACGTCGCGGTGCTCGAGCTGCTCTACGCCACGGGGGTGCGCGTGGGGGAGCTGTGCGGCCTCGACGTCGACGACCTCGACACCGAGCGGCACGTCCTGCGCGTGCTCGGCAAGGGGCGCAAGGAGCGCACTGTGCCCTACGGACGACCCGCCGACCTCGCCCTCCGGCTGTGGCTGCGTCGCGGCCGTCCCGCGCTGCTCGCCCCGCACTCGGGACCGGCGCTCTTCCTGGGCGCCCGCGGCGGTCGCCTGGACCCCCGGACCGTGCGGACCCTGGTGCACCGGCGGATCGCCGAGGTCCCGGGCGCACCCGACATCGGGCCGCACGGGCTGCGGCACACCGCCGCGACCCACCTGCTCGAAGGTGGCGCGGACCTGCGCTCGGTCCAGGAGCTGCTGGGCCACGTGTCCCTGGCCACGACCCAACTCTACACCCACGTCACCACCGATCGGCTGCGTCGCGCCTACCAGCAGGCCCACCCCCGCGCCTGAGGTCGGACGGGCAGGACCGTCGCTCCTGCCGACCCTGCCTGGTGGGCGACGTGCCCGCCGGCCGTCCACAAGCCACGGCTCCACACGCGTCCTCCCCAGGACGCACCCGTGCCCACCCTGGGTGGTCGTCAGCGGAGAGCCTCGGCAGGTGCGTTCACTGTTGACCGTCCTCCTCACCATGTCCCTCCTCGTCGCGCCCGCCACCGCCGCACCTCCTGACGCCGGCAGAGCGCGTGCCCTGCCCGGTGCCGGGGTGGCGCCGGACGAGGCTGTCGACCCCGTGGGCACCTGGCCGCTTCGCCCCGACCCCGAGGTCGTGCACGGCTTCGACCCGCCGGCGACCCCGTGGGGCGCCGGTCACCGGGGCGTGGACCTGCTCGGTCGCCCCGGTCAGGTGGTCCGCTCGGCCCTCCCGGGCACCGTGTCGTACGCCGGGGTGCTGGCGGGTCGCGGTGTCGTGGTTGTCTCCCACGGGGCGACCCGCACGACCTACCAGCCCGTGGCCGCGGCCGCCGACCTGGCCGTGGGCGACCCCGTCGTGGCCGGGGAGCGCCTGGGCGTGCTGGAGGCCGCCGGGTCGCACTGCGCCCCGCGCAGCTGCCTGCACTGGGGCTGGCTCGAGGGCATGACGTACCTCGACCCCCTGCGCCTGGTCGGGCTCGGGCCGGTCCGGCTGCTGCCGTTCCTGGACGGGACGGTCCCGAGCGGCGTCCCGGTCACGGCGACCCGGCCCGTGCCCGTCGCCGGGGCGCCGGTGCTGCCAGCGTCGCCGCTGCCGCTCTGGTGGTGACGCTCGGCCTCCCGACGGCGGCCACGTGCCGGATTGGCGGTGCGCGTCGCCGACGGCGTACGCTGGCCGACGCAATCCTCAGGGATTGACTTCGCACGTCTGCAGACCACGACGCCCCGCCTCTCCGGCAGGGCGACCACCCGTGGGCGCCGACTCCCGGTCCCGGTCCGCCGGGTGGGGTCGCGCGTGGGCGTCAGGGCGAGCCGGCACCCGTCGGTGAGCAGCAACTGGAAACCAACCGGATCCACACCGGTGCGTCCTGGTCCGCCGCGGGGCGGGCTGCCAAGGTCGCGCGCACGGTGGCGGACCCACCACAGGAGAGAACCCTTCATGGCAGTCGTGACCATGCGCCAGCTCCTCGAGAGCGGCGTCCACTTCGGACACCAGACCCGTCGCTGGAACCCGAAGATGAAGCGCTTCATCATGACCGAGCGCAACGGCATCTACATCATCGACCTGCAGCAGTCGCTGTCCTACATCGACCGCTCGTACGCCTTCATCAAGGAGACCGTCGCCAAGGGCGGCACCGTGATGTTCGTGGGCACCAAGAAGCAGGCCCAGGAGGCGATCGCCGAGCAGGCGACCCGCGTCGGCATGCCCTACGTCAACCAGCGCTGGCTGGGCGGCATGCTCACCAACTTCACGACCGTGCACCAGCGGATCAACCGCCTCAAGGAGCTCGACGAGATCGACTTCGACGACGTCGCGGGCTCCGGTCGCACCAAGAAGGAGCTCCTGCAGATGAAGCGGGAGCGCGACAAGCTCGACAAGACCCTGGGCGGCATCCGCGAGATGACGCGCACCCCCTCCGCGGTGTGGGTCGTCGACACCAAGAAGGAGCACCTCGCCGTCGAGGAGGCCCGCAAGCTCCGGATCCCGATCATCGGCATCCTGGACACCAACTGCGACCCCGACGAGGTCGACTTCCCGATCCCGGGCAACGACGACGCCATCCGCGCGGTCGGCCTGCTGACCCGCGTCGTCGCCGACGCCGTGGCCGAGGGCCTCATCGCCCGCTCGGGCGCCAAGACCGAGGGTGCCGAGAACGGCGCCGAGGAGCCGCTGGCCGAGTGGGAGCGCGAGCTGCTCGCCGGTGACGCCGAGAAGGCCGCCGAGACCGCGACCGCCGCCGACGCCGAGGCCGCCTCCGAGGCGACCGGTGCCTCCTCCGAGGGTGCCGAGGCCGCGGCCGCTGCCGAGGCCCCCGCCGAGTCCGCTGAGTCCACCGAGGCCCCCGCGGCCGACGAGGCCAAGGCCTGACGGTCCCACCGCCCGCTCACCTTCTCTGACTGCAAGGACGAAAGAAGAACATGGCTTACACCGCCGCCGACGTGAAGAAGCTCCGTGAGCTCACCCAGGCCGGGATGATGGACTGCAAGAAGGCCCTCGACGAGACCGACGGCGACTTCGGCAAGGCCGTCGAGCTGCTCCGCGTCAAGGGTGCGGCCAAGGCCGCCGCCCGCGCCGCCGAGCGTGAGGCCTCGGCCGGTCTGGTCGCCGCCTCCGGCAACGCCCTGATCAGCCTCAAGGCCGAGACGGACTTCGTCGCCAAGAACGAGGCCTTCATCAACGCCGCCCAGCAGATCGCCGAGGCCGCCGACGCCCACAAGGTCGCCGACGCCGAGGTCCTCAAGGCCGTCTCCCTCGGTGAGTCCACCGTGGGCGAGACCGTCGAGGAGCTCGCCCGCACCATCGGCGAGAAGATCGAGCTCGGTGAGGTCGCCTACTTCGACGGCTCCACCACGGTCTACCTCCACAAGAAGGCCTCGGACCTGCCCCCGACCCTCGGCGTGCTCGTCGAGTTCGAGGGCGACGAGACCGCCGCTCGCCAGGCCGCCCAGCAGGCTGCTGCCCTCAAGGCGCAGTACCTCACCAGCGACCAGGTCCCCGCGGACGTCGTCGAGGCCGAGAAGGAGGTGCTGACCAAGAAGACGCTGGAGGAGGGCAAGCCCGAGGCTGCCGTCACCAAGATCGTCGAGGGTCGCATCAACGCCTTCTTCAAGGAGATCGTCCTGCTGGACCAGGAGTCGGTCTTCGAGTCCAAGAAGTCGGTCAAGCAGGTCCTGGACGCCGCCGGCACCACGGTCACCCGCTTCGCCCGCTTCGAGGTCGGCGCCTGACGCCCACCGCGTCGGGCTCCCGCCACCCGGGGCTGCTCATCACGCAGGGGATCCGCTAGGTTCTCCTGGACGTCGAAGGAGGCCGGTCCGCTTGAACCTCAACCACAGGTCGAGCGGACCGGCCTTCTCGCACGTCCGGACCCTCTCCACCTCCCACCCCTCTCGGAAGGACGCTAGATGACCCAGTACCAGCGCGTGCTGCTCAAGCTCTCGGGCGAGGTGTTCGGCGGCGGCCACGTCGGCGTCGACCCCGACGTCGTCTCCAAGATCGCCCACGACGTCGCCGAGGTCGTGCACAGCGGCGTGCAGGTCGCGGTCGTGACCGGCGGAGGCAACTTCTTCCGCGGCGCGGAGCTGCAGCAGCGCGGCATGGACCGCGTCCGCGCCGACTACATGGGCATGCTCGGCATCGTGATGAACTGTCTGGCCCTCCAGGACTTCCTCGAGAAGCTCGGCATCGAGACGCGTGTCCAGACCGCCATCACCATGGGGCAGGTCGCCGAGCCCTACGTCCCTCGCCGGGCGATCCGGCACATGGAGAAGGGACGCGTCGTGATCTTCGGCGCCGGCATGGGCATGCCGTTCTTCTCCACCGACACCGTCGCCGTCCAGCGCGCGCTGGAGAGCAGGTGCGACGCGGTCTTCTTCGCCAAGAGCGGGGTCGACGGCGTCTACAGCGCCGACCCCCGCAAGGACCCCTCGGCGACCAAGTACGACCACATCACCTTCGACGAGGCCATCAGCAAGGGCCTGGCCGTGGTCGACCAGACCGCCTTCACCCTGTGCGCGGAGAACGAGCTGCCGATGGTGGTCTTCGGCATGGAGCCCGAGGGCAACATCCCCCGCGTGCTCAAGGGTGAGAGGATCGGGACGCTGGTCGACGCCGGCTGAGCACCCGCTCGCCCCCGCACCAGCACACAGCAGACATCCCGCACCACGTACGCCGCACGAGACGCCGAGACCAGGAGCACCAGTGATCAACGACATCCTCAACGAGGCCGACAGCAAGATGGACAAGTCGGTCGAGGCGACCCGCGAGGAGTTCGTCGCGATCCGCGCGGGCCGGGCCAACCCCTCGATGTTCAACAAGATCGTCGTGGACTACTACGGCAGCCCGACGCCGCTGCAGCAGCTGGCCTCCTTCACCGCCCCCGAGGCGCGGATCATCCTGATCGCCCCCTACGACCAGTCCGCGATGAAGAACATCGAGCGGGCCATCCGTGACTCCGACCTGGGCGTGAACCCCGCCGACGACGGCAAGGTCATCCGCTGCGTCTTCCCCGAGCTGACCGAGGAGCGCCGCAAGGAGTTCATCAAGGTCGCCAAGGCCAAGGCCGAGGACGGCCGCGTCGCGGTGCGCAACCTGCGCCGCACCGCCAAGCAGGCCCTGGAGAAGCTGGAGAAGGACGGCGAGGTCGGCAAGGACGACGTGACCGGTGGCGAGAAGAAGCTCGACGCGATCACCAAGAAGCACACCGACGCCATCGACGAGATGCTGAAGAACAAGGAGGCCGAGCTGCTGGAGGTCTGAGACCTCCGCAC
>LUPK01000042.1 GCA_001627335.1 Nocardioides sp. REDSEA-S33_B3
GGGCCGCCGGACGCGTCGAGGTGGTCGCCGCCCGGGAGGGTCTCGAGGTCGGTCTCGGCGGGTAGTGTCCGGCTCGTCCGCACCGTAGAGAAGGAGACCCCTGTGAAGGTCGGCGTCCCGAAGGAAGTCAAGAACCACGAGTACCGCGTGGCCATCACGCCGATCGGCGTGCACGAGCTGACCGCGCACGGGCACGAGGTGCTGATCGAAGAGGGGGCCGGTCTCGGGTCCCAGATCACCGACGAGGAGTTCGTCGCCGCCGGTGCACGGATCCTCAGCACGGCCGACGACGTGTGGGCCACCGCCGAGATGGTGCTCAAGGTCAAGGAGCCCGTCGCGGAGGAGTACCACCGCATGCGGGAGGGCCAGACCCTCTTCACCTACCTCCACCTGGCTGCGGACAAGCCCCTGACCACCGAGCTGCTGGACCGCAAGGTCACCGGCATCGCCTACGAGACCGTCCAGCTCCCTAACGGCTCGCTCCCCCTGCTCTACCCGATGTCCGAGGTCGCGGGCTGCCTCGCGCCGCAGGTCGGGGCGCACGCCCTGCTCAAGGCCCAGGGCGGACGTGGCGTGCTGCTCGGTGGCGTCGGCGGCGTCGCCAGCGCCAAGGTCGTCATCATCGGCGCCGGCGTCTCGGGCCAGAACGCCGCGAACATCGCGCTGGGCATGGGTGCCGACGTCACGCTGCTCGACACCGACCTGGACAAGCTGCGGATGTCGTTCTGGCGCTACAACAACCAGGTGCACGGCCTGGCCTCCTCCAAGCTGGCCATCGAGCAGCACGTGAAGACCGCCGACATGGTGATCGGCGCCGTGCTGATCCCCGGCGCCGCCGCGCCCAAGCTGGTCACCAACGACCTCGTCGCGCAGATGAAGCCCGGCTCCGTGCTCGTCGACATCGCCGTCGACCAGGGCGGCTGCTTCGAGGACACCCGCGCGACCACCCACTCCGACCCGACCTACCAGGTGCACCAGTCGACCTTCTACTGCGTGGCCAACATGCCAGGGGCGGTCCCGGTCACGTCGACCTACGCGCTCACCAACGCCACGCTGCCCTACACCGTCGCGCTGGCCAACAAGGGCTGGCGCCAGGCGCTGACCGACGACGCGAGTCTCGCCAAGGGGCTCAACACCCACGCGGGCTCGCTGACCAACAAGCCGGTCGGTGAGGCGGTCGGGATCGACGCGGTGGGCCCGGAGACCGTCCTGGCGTGAAGGCACCCACCATGACCGGGGCTCCCGGAGCCGTCGAGCGGGCGGTGCGCACCTACCTCGACCACCTCGTGGTCGAGCGCGGCGTCGCCGCCAACACCCTCTCCTCCTACCGGCGCGACCTGCGGCGCTACCGCGCCTACCTCGCCGAGCGGGGGATCACTGACCTCACGCAGGTGGGGGACGGCGTGGTCGCCGACTTCCTGGTCCGCCTGAGGGAGGGCGACGCCGAGCACCAGGCGCTCTCCTCGACCTCGGCGGCCCGCACCCTGGTCGCGGTGCGCGGCTTCCACCGGTTCGCCGTGGCCGACGGCCTGGTCGAGCACGACCCGGCCGCCGGCGTACGACCTCCGCAGCCGGCCAAGCGGCTGCCCAAGGCGCTGCCGCTCGCCGACGTCGAGGCGATCCTGGAGGCGGCCGGGTCGCCGGGCACCTCCCTGGCGCTGCGCGACCGGGCGCTGCTGGAGGTGCTCTACGGCACCGGCGCACGCATCTCCGAGGCCGTGGGCCTCGACGTCGACGACCTCGACGTCGACCCGACCACCGGGCAGGGCACGGTGCTGCTGCGCGGCAAGGGCGGCAAGCAGCGGCTGGTGCCCGTGGGGTCCTTCGCGCTGGAGGCGGTCGACGCCTACCTGGTGCGCGCCAGGCCGGAGCTGGCCTCGGTGGCCAGCGGCGCTGGGGCGCGGGGAGCGATGTTCCTCAACGCCCGGGGCGGCCGGCTCTCGCGCCAGTCCGCGTGGACGGTGCTGACCCGCGCGGCCGAGCGGGCCGGCATCACCCGTGAGGTCTCCCCGCACACGTTGCGGCACTCCTTCGCCACCCACCTGCTCGACGGCGGCGCCGACGTCCGCGTGGTCCAGGAGCTGCTCGGGCACGCCTCCGTGACGACCACGCAGGTCTACACGCTGGTCACCGTCGACAACCTGCGCGAGGTCTTCGCCACCGCGCACCCCCGCGCTCGGTGACCGCCCCCAGCTGGCCGGCCGCCGGGTCGAGCCCCGACGAGGTCTACGCCGCGGTGACGGCGTACGCCGAGTCCAGGGGGCTGGAGCTCTACCCGCACCAGGACGAAGCCGTCATCGAGCTGCTTGCCGGATCCAACGTCGTGCTGGCCACGCCGACCGGGTCGGGGAAGTCACTGGTGGCGCTGGCCGCGCACGCGGCGGCGCTGGCGAGCGACCGGGTGAGCTTCTACACCGCTCCGATCAAGGCGCTGGTGAGCGAGAAGTTCTTCGACCTGTGCCAGGTCTTCGGCGCCGAGGACGTCGGGATGCTGACCGGCGACGCGGCGGTCAACCCCGACGCCCCGATCATCTGCTGCACCGCGGAGATCCTCGCCAACCTGACGCTGCGCGAGGGCAGGGCCGCCGACGTCGGCCTCGTCGTGATGGACGAGTTCCACTACTACGGCGAGCCCGACCGCGGCTGGGCCTGGCAGGTGCCGCTCCTGGAGCTGCCGGACACGCAGTTCCTGCTGATGTCGGCCACGCTCGGTGACACCACCGAGCTGCGCGAGGACCTCACCGCACGCACGGGCCGCGAGTCGGTGCTGGTGGACCAGGCCGAGCGGCCCGTGCCGCTGTCCTTCACCTGGTCGCTGGACCCGGTGGCCGAGAAGCTCGAGGAGCTGGTGACCACCGGCCAGGCCCCGGTCTACGTCGTCCACTTCACCCAGAAGGACGCCGTCGAGCACGCCACCTCCCTGCTCAACGCGGGCTGGGTCTCGGCCGCGGTGTCGAAGGAGCGCAAGGCCGAGCTCGCCGAGCGGATGGCCGGTGTCCGCTTCGCGGCCGGCTTCGGCAAGACGCTCGGCAAGCTGCTCAGACGCGGCATCGGCGTCCACCACGCCGGCATGCTGCCTCGCTACCGCCGGCTGGTCGAGCAGCTCGCGCAGGCCGGGCTGCTCCAGGTCATCTGCGGCACCGACACGCTCGGGGTCGGCATCAACGTCCCCATCCGCACGGTGCTGTTCACCGGGCTCGCCAAGTTCGACGGCAACCGCTCGCGGGTGCTGCGGACCCGGGAGTTCCTGCAGATCGCGGGCCGCGCGGGTCGTGCGGGCTACGACACCTCCGGCTTCGTGGTCGTGCAGGCACCCGAGCACGTCATCGAGAACGAGAAGGCCAAGGCCAAGGCCGCCGAGCGGGTCGCGGCGGGGAAGAAGAAGAGCAAGGCCCAGCTGAAGAAGCCGCCGGAGGGCACCGTCGTCTGGACCGAGGCGACCTTCGAGAAGCTCGTCGCGGGGGAGCCCGAGCCGCTGGTGCCCCGGATGCGCGTGGACAACGCCATGCTCCTCAACGTCGTCTCCCGGGAGGAGGACGCGTTCCCGGTGCTGCGTCGGCTGCTCACCGAGAACCACGAGCCCCGCCGCCAGCAGCTGCGGCTGGCCCGGCGCGCGCTGCGCCTGGCCCGGTCCCTGGTGCACTCCGGTGTGCTCGAACGCCTCGACGAGCCCGACGAGCACGGCCGGCGCTACGTCGTCGGGGTGGACCTGCCCGCCGACTTCGCGCTCAACCAGCCGCTGGCGCACTTCGCGCTGGCCGCCCTCGACGTCCTCGACCCGGAGGCGGAGACCTACGTCCTCGACGTCGTCTCGGTCATCGAGGCGGTGCTCGAGGCTCCGCGCCAGGTGCTGATGGCCCAGCAGTTCGCCGCGCGGGGCGAGGCGGTCGCGGAGATGAAGGCCGACGGCCTGGAGTACGACGAGCGGATGGCGCTGCTGGAGGAGATCACCTGGCCGCAGCCGCTGGCCGAGCTCCTCGGAGCGACGTACGAGATCTACCGGCAGTCGCACCCGTGGCTCCCCGAGGACCTGCTGTCCCCGAAGTCCGTGGTGCGCGAGATGTGGGAGCAGGGGATGTCCTTCACCGACGTCGTCTCCCGCTACCAGCTCGCGCGATCGGAGGGCCTGGTGCTGCGCTACCTCACCGACGCCTACCGCACGCTGCGGCAGACCGTGCCGGAGCAGCACCGCACCGAGGAGCTCGAGCTGCTGGTCGACTGGTTGGGCGAGACGATCCGCCAGACCGACTCCTCGCTGCTGGACGAGTGGGAGTCGCTGACCGACCCGGAGGGCGCGCTGGCGCGCCTCGGCGAGGAGCTGACCTCGGCGCACGCGCCACCGCCGCCTCCACGACCGCTGTCACAACAGGGCCGCGCCTTCGAGGTGATGGTGCGCAACGCCATGTTCCGCCGGGTCGAGCTGGTGGCCAGGGACGACCTCGACGGGCTGATGGCGCTCGAGCGGGCCGCTGCCGATCGCACCGAGCCGCCGCGCGAGGTGCTGATGACGCGGTCGGCGTGGGACGAGTCGATCGAGGCCTACTACTCCGACCACGACTCCGTCGACATGGGCCCCGATGCCCGGGCACCGCAGCTGCTGGTGCGCGAGCCGGGCACCGACGACGAGACGGGGGCGCGGGTGCTGCGCGTCCGTCAGACCGTCCACGACCCGGAGGGGCACCACGACTGGGTGGTCGAGGCGGTCGCCGACCTCGACGCCACCGACGCGGTCGGCGAGCTGGTCATGCCGACGGTGGCCTTCCGTCGACTCTGAGCCACCGGCGCCGGACAGGCTGACGACGCGGGGACCGCGGAGCAGAGCAGCGGCGGGTCGGGGACGCCCCAGGTGCGGAACGGCTGTCGGCATAGTGTGGCCGGCATGAGTGACTCCGGTGGTCCCCACGGCACGGTCCAGGTCCGGCACGAGCCGGAACAGTGGCGGTGGGCGGCGTACGTCGACGGCGTGGAGGCCGGGTTCGCCGAGTACGTCCTGGTCGAGGACCCGGCCCGGATCGTCTTCCCCCACACCGTCACGCACCCGGCGTACGGCGGACGCGGTGTCGCCTCCCAGGTGGTGGCTGCCGCACTGGCGTGGGTGCGCGACACGGGGGAGCGTCGGGTGGTGCCGCAGTGCTGGTTCGTGGCCCGTCACCTCGAGCAGCACCCCGAGCTCGGCGACCTTGTGGCCGGCCCCTCGGGCACCTAGAGTCACGGCCCAGCGCCCCCGTTGCTTTGTCGACTTGGGGGCCGGGTGAGGAGACCTTCGTGACCGATGGTGGGATGGCCCCTGTGAGCGATCCGCTGCCCTTCGACGGTCCGGCCCCGCTGGGTCCGACCGGTCGTCCGATGCCCGTCCTGCCCGAGCCGATGCCGCTCACCGAGCACGGCAACGCCCGCGTCATCGCCATGTGCAACCAGAAGGGCGGCGTGGGCAAGACCACGACCACCATCAATCTGGGTGCGTCGCTGGCGGAGTTCGGCCGCAAGGTGCTGCTCGTCGACTTCGACCCCCAGGGCTCGCTGTCGGTCGGGCTGGGGCTCAACCCCCACGAGATGGACTTCACCGTCTACAACCTGCTGATGGAGCGTGACGTCACGCTCGAGGACGTCATCGTCCCCTCCGGCGTCCCGGGGATGGACCTGCTGCCCTCCAACATCGACCTGTCCGCGGCCGAGGTGCAGCTGGTGCACGAGGTCGCGCGCGAGCAGACCCTGCAGCGGGTGCTGCAGCCGGCGCTCGCCGAGTACGACGTCATCCTCATCGACTGCCAGCCCTCGCTCGGCCTGCTGACCGTCAACGCGCTCACCGCCTCCGACGGCGTCATCGTGCCGCTGGAGTGCGAGTACTTCGCGCTGCGCGGTGTGGCGCTGCTCAAGACCACGATCGACAAGGTGCGCGAGCGGCTCAACCCCAAGCTGGAGATCGACGGCGTGCTCGGCACGATGTTCGACGGTCGCACCCTGCACTCGCGCGAGGTCATGGAGCGACTGGTCCAGGCGTGGGGCGACAAGGTCTTCCACACCGTCATCCGTCGCACGGTGAAGTTCTCCGACTCCACCGTGGCCGGCGAGCCGATCACGACCTACGCCTCGTCCTCCGCAGGCGCCGACTCCTACCGCCAGCTCGCCAAGGAGGTGCTCGCCCGGTGCCTCGACGGGTGAGCATGCCCACCGCGGACGACCTGTTCCGCCCCACCTCGGGGCAGCAGGCCGAGGCGGAGGCTGCCCCGGCAGAGCCCGAGCAGGCGAGCGAGAAGCCGGGCAAGGCTCCGGAGAAGGGCCCGGACAAGGGACCCGCCAAGCCCAGCGGGCGGGTCCGGCACGACGAGAAGATGACGGTCTACCTGTCCTCGGCCGAGCTGATGGCCATCGAGCAGGCCCGGCTGCGGCTGCGCGGGGAGCACGGGCTGGGGATCGACCGTGGCCGCCTGGTCCGCGAGGCCGTGGCGCTAGTGCTGGCGGACTTCGAGGAGCGCGGGGAGTCCAGCGAGCTGGTCACCCGGCTGGTGCAGGAGTGAGCAGCGGCGTCGACGAGGTCGCGCCCGCCGAGCCGGGCACCGGCTTCGCCGTACGCCTCGACAACTTCGAGGGTCCCTTCGACCTGCTGCTGCAGCTCATCTCCAAGCACAAGCTCGACATCACCGAGGTGTCGCTCTCCAAGGTCACCGACGAGTTCATCGCGCACGTGAAGGCGATCTCGCGTGCCGAGGGCCAGCAGACCGCGCCGGGCGGTGTCGACGACCTCGAGGAGACCACGTCGTTCCTGCTCGTCGCGGCCACCCTGCTCGACCTCAAGGCGGCGCGGCTGCTCCCGCAGGGCGACGTGGAGGACGAGGAGGACCTCGCCCTGCTCGAGGCGCGCGACCTGCTCTTCGCCCGGCTCCTGCAGTACAAGGCCTTCAAGCAGGTCGCCGGCGTGCTGGAGCAGCGACTGGCGGGGGAGGCTCGGCGCCACCCGCGCGCGGTGGGCATGGAGGAGCGGTTCGCCTCGCTGCTTCCCGAGGTGCTCATCGGCATCGGCCTCCAGCAGTTCGCCCAGCTCGCCGCGAAGGCGCTCGCCCCGAAGCCGGTGCTGGAGCTGCCGACCCACCACATCCACGCCCCCGCGGTCTCGGTGCGCGAGCAGGCGGCCATCGTGGTCGACCGGCTCCGCAGGTCCGGGACGCTGACGTTCCGCTCGCTGGTGCGTGACAGCCCGGACACCCTGACCACCGTCGCGCGGTTCCTCTCGCTGCTCGAGCTCTTCCGCGAGGGGGCGGTGGCCTTCGACCAGATGACGCCCCTCGGTGAGCTGACGGTCCGGTGGACCGGCGACGACGACACCGAGGCCGACGACCTGGTGACCGACGAGTTCGACGGCGCCCCGCCCCCCGGCGACGCGACGCCCGACCAGCCCGAGGAGGGCACCGATGACTGAGCCCCACCCGCCGGCCGCGCCGGAGGAGACCCTCGACGTGCCCGTCGCCGCGCTGCGTCCCTCGCTCGAGGCGGTGCTGATGGTCGCCGACCAGCCGCTGGACGCGGTGTCGCTGGCCACCGCCGTGGGCCACCCCGTGGAGGACGTGGTGGCGGCGCTGCAGCTGCTCGCCGAGGAGTACGCCGAGCAGGACCGCGGCTTCGAGCTGCGCCACGTCGCCGGCGGCTGGCGCTACTACACGCGCGAGGAGTACGCCCACGTCGTGGAGTCCTTCGTGCTGGAGGGCCAGCAGGCGCGGCTGACGCAGGCGGCGCTGGAGACCCTCGCGGTCGTGGCCTACCGCCAGCCGGTCTCGCGTGCCCGGGTCTCGGCGATCCGCGGGGTCAACGTCGACGGTGTGATGCGCACGCTCCTGACCAGGGGCCTGGTCGAGGAGGCCGGCACCGACGCGGAGACCGGTGCGCACCTCTACCGCACCACCGGCTACTTCCTGGAGCGGATCGGGATCACCGGCCTCGACGAGCTGCCCGAGCTGGCGCCGTACCTCCCCGAGCTCGACGACATGGAGGAGGAGCTCGGCGCCCTGGTGACCCCGGCGGCGCCCGTCCAGCCCGACAGCACGACCAGCACGACCAGCACGACCGACGACGAGAGCACGGAGGAGCCTGCGTGAGCGGCCCCGAGATCCCCACCGACGACGAGGGCCTGGTCCGGCTGCAGAAGCTGCTGGCGATGTCGGGGGTGGCGTCGCGACGCAAGTGTGAGGAGCTGATGCTCGCCGGCGAGGTCGAGGTCGACGGCCAGGTCGTCACCCGCCTCGGCACCAAGGTCGACCCGACCCGGGCCGTGATCCGCGTGGAGGGCCGACGGCTGCCGCCGGTCTCGCCGCACGTCTACCTGGTGCTCAACAAGCCTCGGGGCGTCGTGTCCACGATGTCCGACCCCGAGGGCCGCCGCTGCCTGGGCGACGTGGTCGCCGACCGCCCGGAGCGACTCTTCCACGTCGGACGGCTCGACACCGACACCTCGGGGCTGCTGCTGCTCACCAACGACGGTGACTTCGCCCAGCGGATGGCCCACCCGTCCTACGAGGTCGACAAGACCTACGTCGCCGAGGTCGAGGGCGAGGTGTTCCCCCGCACGCTCAAGCAGCTCAAGGAGGGCGTCGAGCTCGACGACGGCCCGGTGGCCGTGAGCAGCGTCAAGGTCGTCGCCGGGCGGCACGGCCGCAACCAGCCGGGGCGCTCCGTCGTGGAGCTGGTCATCCACGAGGGCCGCAACCGGATCGTCCGCCGCCTCCTCGCCCACGTCGGGCACCCGGTCAAGCAGCTGACCCGCACGAGGATCGGGCCGGTGCAGCTGGGCCGCCTGGGGGTGGGGGAGATCCGTGACCTGACCAGCGAGGAGCTCGGCCTGCTGCTGGACAGCGCGCAGCTGTGAGACCGGCGGGTCAGTAGCCTGACCCCGCACACCAGGACGGACGAGGGAAGGACACACCGTGGCGGTTCGGGCCATCCGGGGAGCGACGCAGCTCGAGGAGGACGTGCGTGACCACATGCTCGAGCGGGTCGCGGAGATGGTCACCGACGTCATGGAGGCCAACGGCCTCGAGGTCGACGACTTCATCTCGGTGATCTTCACCGCGACGAGCGACCTGGTCTCGGAGTTCCCGGCGTACGCCGCACGCCGCCTCGGGTTCGGGGAGATCCCGTTGATCTGCGCGCGCGAGCTGGAGATCGACGGGTCCATGCCGCGCTGCGTGCGGATGATGGCGCACGTCGAGACCGACCTGCCGCGCGCGGACATCACCCACGTCTACCTGCACGGCGCGGCGGCGCTGCGCTCGGACCTGACGCGCGTGCGCTCGGTGCCCGACGGTGACGAGTGATCGATGAGTGAGAACCGCCAGCGGGGCGAGTGGCTCACCGGCCCGGTCCTCGTGGTCGGCGCCGGGCTGCTCGGCACCTCGGTCGGCCTGGCGTGCCGTCGCTCGGGCCTCGAGGTGCTGCTGAGCGACCTCGCCGGTGAGCACGTGCGCACCGCCTCGGGCATGGGCGCCGGGCGAGCCCTGGTCGACGGCGACTCGCCCCAGCTGGTAGTCGTCGCGGTGCCGCCCGACCACCTGGGCACGGCGGTGGCTGCAGCGCTGGAGGCGCACCCGGACGCGGTCGTGACCGACGTGGGCAGCGTCAAGACGGGCCCGTGGCGGGCCGTGGCCGACAGCCCCGCCTCCGACCGGTACGTCGGGGGGCACCCGATGGCCGGCAGCGAGCGGTCCGGGCCCCTGGCCGCCTCGGCCTCACTCTTCGACGGACGGCCCTGGGCCATCACCCCGCACGCGGAGAGCCGACCGGCCGCCGTGGAGGTCGTGGAGGACCTCGTGCGGCTCTGCGGCGGCGTACCCGTCTGGTTGACGCCGGAGGAGCACGACCGCGCCGTGGCGCGCACCAGCCACGTCCCGCACCTGCTGTCGGTGCTGGCCGCGGCGCGCCTGGCCGAGGGCCCGGAGAACCACCTGGCCCTGTCGGGCCAGGGGGTCCGTGACGTGACCCGGGTGGCCGCGGGCGACCCGCGGCTCTACAGCCAGATCGTCGGCGCCAACGCGGGGGCCGTGCTCGACCTCCTCACCGAGGTCCGCGCCCAGCTCGACAGCGTGATCGCTGCGGTGGGCGCCGGTGACCGGGCCGGGCTCGAGGAGCTGCTGGCCACGGGAGTGGCCGGCACCCGGGTGATCCCCGCCAAGCACGGCGGCCCGGCGCGACCGATGCGCTCGGTGTGGGTGTCGGTGCCCGACCACCCCGGCGAGCTGGCGCGGCTGCTGGGCGACGCGGTCGCCTCCGAGGTCAACGTCGAGGACATCCGCATCGACCACGACCCCGGTCGCCCGGTCGGTCTGGTGGAGCTGGTGGTCGAGGACAGCAGGGCCGAGCACCTGCTGGTCTCTCTGGAGTCTCGTGGTTGGGAGACTCACCGGTAGGCTGCCGCCCCGTGAGCGACACCCAGCACCCCTCCCACCACGACCGGACCACCGGGCTCGTGGTGGCCGTGGACGGCACCTCCGGCTCGGGCAAGTCGAGCACCTGCCGAGCGGTCGCGGGTCGCCTCGGCCTGGCCTACCTCGACACCGGCGCGATGTACCGCGCGATGACCTGGTGGATGCTCGAGCACGGCGTGGACGTCCACGACGCCGCCGCGGTGGCGCTGCGCAGCGGCGAGGCGACGGTGGTCTCCGGCACCGACCCGGCCGCCCCGACCATCCACGTCGACGGCACCGACGTGTCCGAACCGATCCGCGGTGAGGCCGTCACCGGTGCCGTGTCGCCGGTCGCGACCGTCAAGGAGGTCCGCGAGCGGATGGTGGCGCTGCAGCGCGCGATCATCGCCGAGAAGACCAGCACCGGACCCGGCATCGTCGTCGAGGGACGCGACATCGCCAGCCACGTGGCCCCCGACGCGCAGGTGAAGGTCTACCTGACCGCCGACCCCGCGGCCCGTGCCGCGCGCCGCGCCGCGGAGGAGGGCGGCAGCGACCTGGCTGCCACCGAGGCCGTGCTGCGCAGCCGCGACGAGATCGACTCCGGCCGGGAGACCTCGCCGCTGACGATGGTCGACGGCGCCGCGCACATCGACTCCACCCACCTCACCCTCGACCAGGTCATCGAGGAGGTCGTGGCGCTGGTCCGGGCGGCGGAGGTGCAGGCGTGAACGCCCACCTCGAGCTGCCGCGCACCGACACGGTGCCGCACCCCAAGCGCTACCTCCTCGAGCCGCTGCGGCCGCTCGCACGCTGGATCATCCGGCGGCGGTACGACGTCGTCGTGCACCACCCGGAGCGGGTGCCGGCCACGGGGCCGGTCGTCTTCGCCGCCAACCACGCCGGGGTGATCGACGGGCCGCTGCTGGCCATCTTCGCGCCCCGGCCGGTGCACGCGCTGACCAAGATCGAGATGTTCGGCGGGCGGCTCGGCACGTTCCTACTGCACTCGGGCCAGGTGCCGCTGGACCGGTTCCGCACGGACGTGGCAGCCGTGCGCAGCTGCCTGCGGGTGCTGCGCGACGGTCGGGCGATCGGCATCTTCCCCGAGGGTCGTCGCGGGTCCGGCGAGCTGGAGCGGTTCCACCGCGGCGCGGCCTACTTCGCGCTGGCCGCGGGGGCCACCGTGGTCCCGGTGTCCTTCTTCGGCACCCGGGAGCCAGGTGCGGCCAGCGGGTCGCTCCCGCCCCGTGGGGGCCGGATCGACGTCGTGATCGGCAGGCCCACCGGCGTACCCGCTCGTGCGTGGCCGCGCACGCGGGAACAGGTGGAGGCCACCTCGCGTTCCCTCTGGGAGCACATGCGCGCGGAGCTCGACGACGCGCGCCGTCTGACAGGTCGAGAGCTGCCGGGGCCGTTGCCCCCGGGCGACCTCGAGCCCGACCCCGCGACCGGGGTCCTCAGCCTTCCCGAAGCACCCGACACAGGAGCACCATGACCGAGCAGTCCGACCAGCCCCTCGACGCGACGCCCGGCGGCGACGCTCGGGTGCCCGTGCTGGCCATCGTGGGACGCCCCAACGTCGGCAAGTCCACCCTGGTCAACCGCATCATCGGCCGCCGCGAGGCGGTCGTCGAGGACATTCCCGGCGTCACGCGCGACCGGGTGCCCTACGACGCGTCCTGGAACGGTCGCGCGTTCACCGTCGTCGACACCGGCGGCTGGGACCCCGACGCGCGCGGCATGGCCCAGCGCATCGCGGGTCAGGCCGAGATCGCGATCTCCCTGGCCGACGCGGTCCTCTTCGTCGTCGACGCCACCGTCGGCATCACCGACGCCGACGAGGCTGTCGTGCGGATCCTGCGCAAGGCCGACAAGCCGGTCGTCCTGGCCGCCAACAAGGTCGACGACGCACGGACCGAGGCCGAGGCGTACTCGCTGTGGAACCTCGGGCTCGGCGAGCCCTACCCGGTCTCCGCGCTGCACGGCCGGGGCTCAGGCGACATGCTCGACGCGATCCTCAAGGCGCTGCCCGAGACGCCGCCGGAGTCCGAGCCGGAGATCGGCGGGCCCCGTCGCATCGCGATCGTCGGGCGCCCCAACGTCGGGAAGTCCTCGCTGCTGAACAAGCTGGCGGGGGAGGAGCGCGTCGTCGTCGACAACGCCGCCGGCACCACCGTCGATCCCGTCGACGAGCTGGTCGAGCTCGGTGGCCGCACCTGGCGCTTCATCGACACCGCCGGCATCCGCAAGCGCGTGAAGTCGGCCTCGGGCCACGAGTACTACGCCTCGCTGCGCACCGCGACCGCCATCGACCGTGCCGAGGTGGCGGTGCTGGTGCTGGACGCGCAGCAGAACATCTCCGAGCAGGACGTCCGCATCCTGCAGACCGTCCGTGAGGCCGGCCGTGCGCTCGTCATCGCGTTCAACAAGTGGGACCTCGTCGACGAGGAGCGCCGCCACTTCCTGGAGCGCGAGATCGAGCGCGAGCTGGTGCAGGTCCAGTGGGCGCCGCGGATCAACGTGACCGCCCGGACCGGCTGGCACATCGACCGGCTGGTGCCGGCCCTGGACCGCGCCCTGGAGGGCTGGGAGACCCGCGTGGGCACCGGCGCGCTCAACACGTTCCTGGGCCGCCTGGTCGCCGAGCACCCGCACCCCGTCCGGAGCGGCAAGCAGCCGAAGGTGCTCTTCGGTACCCAGGCCACCACCGCGCCCCCGACGTTCATCCTGTTCACCTCCGGCAAGCTCGACGCCGCCTATGAGCGGTTCATCGAGCGCCGGCTGCGCGAGGAGTTCGGCTTCGTCGGCACCCCGATCGTGCTGCAGCAGCGTCCGCGGGAGAAGCGCAAGAGGTGACGTCTCGCCCCGATTCCGGGGTCAGGAGCACGCTGTTGTAGTGTTCACGCGCCGCGAGGTCGCGATCCGACTGAGCGGCGTTCGGGCTGTGGCGCAGCTTGGTAGCGCACTTGACTGGGGGTCAAGGGGTCGCAGGTTCAAATCCTGTCAGCCCGACCGATCAGAGGGTCACTTTCGGCGGAAACGCTGGGAGTGACCCTCGTCCGGTTTCGAGCCGATCTGCCAAAGTCACGGTTTACTCGCGGTTTTGCGTCCCGCGACTGGCGCGAAGCAGCCTGACGCCGGTTGAGCGAGGTGAGCCGTCAGGGTGACTCGCTTGTCGGTGGCGCCTGTGATGGTGCTGCCATGAGAACTGCGTGTACGGCTAGCCACGACATGCCCAGCGATAAGTGGTGAATCGCACTGGGTTTCGTTCCTATGCGTTCCCTTGGCCAGCGAGTGCTGGCCGGGGTGATTCTTGGGCAGCGTAGTACGCCGCCTCGACCTCGAGCGGGGTCCTCATGTCGAGCTCCCCGTGCAGGCGCTGGTTGTTCCACCACCACACGTACTCCAGCGTCGCGAGTTCGACCTGCTCGATCGTGCGCCACGGCCCACGCCTGCGGATCAGCTCGGTCTTGTACAGCCCGTTGACCGCCTCCGCGAGGGCGCTATCGAAGGAGCCGCCGACGGTGCCCGTGGATGGCTTCGCTCCGAGTTCGCCGATCCGGTCGGTGTAGACGATCGAGAGGTAGTTCGACCCGTGGTCGGCGTGGTGGACCAGCCCGGTCAGATCAACGGCGCCCTCGCGCTTGGCGTCCCAGGCGGCCATGTCGAGTGCCTGCAGCGGGAGGATGTCGGCCTTCAACGTCGCAGCGACGTTCCACCCAGCGATCCGCCGGGAGTAGACGTGGGTCACGAACGCCACGTAGGCGAACCCCGACCAGGTCGCGACGTAGGTGATGTCGACAACCCACAGGCGCCGCGGCGCTGGGGCGTGGAAGCGGCGTGGGACCAGGTCGGCCGGCTTCACCGCCGCCGGGTCCGGCTTAGTGGTGAACACCTTCTTCGACCGCTTCACCCCCCGCACGTCGGCGATCTTCATCAGCCGCGCGGTCTGGTCGCGCCCGATCTCCCAGCCTTGCCGTCGCATCAGGGCGTGCATCTTCCGCACCCCGTAGACGTCGTAATTCTCCGAGTGCAACCGGACGATCTCCGGGACGAGCAGGTCGTCCTTGAGCTGACGGGCCGAGGGCGGCCGTGTCTTCGCGGCGCGGTAACCACGGGTGGTGATAAACCCACTCACTGCCGGGCGTAGCACCTGGCAGATGGCCTCGACCCCGAACTGATCCTTGTGCTCGTCGATGTAGCGGATCACTTCGTCGTGGGACGGTCGAGCTCCTTGGCGAAAAACACCGATGCGAACTTCAAGATCTCATTTGCCCGGCGAAGCTCAGCAACCTTGCGCTTGAGGCGCTTGATCTCCTCCCCATCCTCCGAGGTCGTCCCCGGACGAACTCCGGCATCGACCTGGGCGCGGTGGACCCACAGCCGCAGGGTCTCGACGTTCATCCCCAACAGTCCCGCGACGTGCCGCAGCGCGGCCGTCTCGTGCGGGTGCTCCGGGCGGACCTCGGCCACCATCAGGACCGCCCGCTCACGCATCTCGTTCGTGTACCTGGCCATCGTTCCCATCCTGACTCATCGAGCGGAACGAAACCCAGTGCGAGTCAGCACCGTGGTCGCGCTTGTCCAGGACGCCCAGAAAGCCATCGAGCTCTCTCCCGACTTCCCGGGTGTAGCGATGTGCAGGTGCGCACGTGGCCAGCGACCGGCCCGGATCTCCAAGGCGACGAACGGCACGAGCGACGCACATCTCTACGTGCCGACGGTGTGCCGCGCCGGTGTCATCTCAGACTGTCCGGGATGCAGCAGCGCTGTCGATCAGCTCGCTGCACCTGCTCGGTCACGCGGGGCCTCACCACGACGACGGACTCGGCCGCGTGGTTGCCGTAGCGGTCGACCGGACAGATGTCGTACGCGTGGGTGGCATCCGGGTCGAACCACCCGACGTCGCGGACGTAGACGAGGTCGTTGCCGCAGGTGCGGCAACGACCGGCCAGGTGCGTCACTCGTTCCCGACGCACGAGTGCTCCATGTCGGTGTCGACCGGCGGTCACAGCTGCTCATCCCGGCCGGGGGCGGTGACGACGATGATGGGCTGGGTGTCAGGCAGCACTCGGCGCGGCCACCGACGTAGGTAGGCGAGACGCGCCGGTAGGTAGTCGGAGTCGCCGTGAACCAGGAGGCGAGCCGTCGCCGGCGACCAGGCGCCCTGGCGGAGCACGCCGACCTGCGTCGCCGAGCGACCGATGTTCCGCCACCAGGTCTTGTTGTCCGGGTGGCCGGGGACGACCACGAGGCGGTCGCCGTTCACGGCGTACTGGACGGGGAAGCGCATCCGGCGCCCGGAGCGGCGCCCGGTGACCTCGAGACCGATCACGGTGCGAGCGATCCCGGGCGCTCGGGAGCCGGCGAGCAGGTGGAGGACGAGGCGACCGCTCGCCGACGTGCCGTCGAGTGATGGGAGGAACCAGCCCGTCACCAGGCCGAGGATGGCGCCCGCGGTGACGCCGGTGAGGAGGCCGGTACCGATGATGGCTGCGACGGGCCAGCTCGCGTCCGGAGCGGTGGCCCCGAGGAAGATGACGGTCATCGTGGGGGCCCAGCCGGCGGCGCTGGCGCCGATCCACCGCCACGGGTGGGCGACGGCGCCACGGAGGGTGGTGGCCTGGGCCGCACCCAGGACCAGCCCCATCACGACTCCGAGCACGGCGGCCATCGCCGCGATGGCCACGAGGGGTGGTGTATCGGTGGTGTCCCCGTCCGCGAAGGCGGCGGGCGCTGATGCTGCCGCCCAGCCGAGACCCGCTACCGCGACGGTGGCGACGCCAAAGAGTCGACGCGAAAGGGCGGGGAAGGCCTGGGCGAGGACGCCGCCCTGGAACCAGCCCAGGGCGGCACCCTCGATGAGCCCGCCGACGACCACGAGGGCAAGCGCGGCGGCGGACCCGAGCCGGTCCGCCATGACGGCGGCGGACGAGGCGGCGGTCATGCCGATCGCCTCGGCCGCGACGCACGCCCGCAGCCACCGTCGTCGCAGGGCCGAGACCTGTGCCGGTGCCGCGGCGTGGTGCTGGGCGATGGACGGCATGGACGTCAGAACTCGAAGACGATCCGGGCCGGCGCCCGGCCGGCGAGCACATCGTCGATGGCCTCGTTGACCTCATCGAGCTTGCGGGTATCGGCGATGACGCGCGTGCGGCCGCGGGCGTGGAGCTCGAAGACCTCGGTGAGGTCCTGGCGGGTGCCGACGATGGAGCCGATGACCGAGATGCCCTTGAGGACGGTGGGGAAGATCGGCAGGGCCATCGGTCCCTCGGTCTCGGGCGGGAGCCCGACGCAGACCAGGCGGCCGCCGCGGCGCAGGGCCGCGAACGCGGTCTCGAAGACGCTCGGGATCACGGCGAGGACGATGGCCACGTCGGCGCCGCCGAGGGCTTCGAGGGCGGGGCCCGGGTCGGTCGTGCCGGCGTTGATGACGTGGTCGGCGCCGAGCTCGAGGGCCATCTCGAGCTTGGCGTCGTCGACGTCGACGGCGGTCACGGTAGCGCCGACGATCTTCGCGTACTGCAGCGCGAGGTGGCCGAGGCCGCCGATGCCGAAGATCGCGACCCGCTCGGTCGGGCGGATGCCCGCCACCTTCACGGCCTTGTACGTCGTCACACCCGCGCAGGTCAGGGGAGCCGCGTCGAAGGGAGTCACCCCGTCGGGCACGGGGACGACGTACGTCGCGTCGGCGACGGCGTACTCGGCGAAGCCGCCGTCGATGGAGTAGCCGGTGTTCTGCTGCTCCTCGCACAGGGTCTCCCAGCCGCGGACGCAGTGGTCGCAGTGGCCGCAGGCGTGGCCGAGCCAGGGGAGGGCGACGCGGTCACCGACCGCGCGGTGCGTGACTCCCTCGCCGAGAGCCTCGATGATGCCGACTCCTTCGTGCCCGGGCACGAAGGGCGGCGTCGGCTTGACGGGCCAGTCGCCGTGGGCGGCGTGGATGTCGGTGTGACACAGCCCGCTGGTCTCGATGCGGACGAGCACCTGGCCGGCGCCGGGCACGGGAACGTCTCGGTCCTGGATCTGCAGCGGCTCGGTGAAGCCGGTGACGACTGCTGCCTTCATGGGGGTCCTCCTCGGTCGGGGTGTGTCTCCAACCTCGCGGCTCGTCGGGCCGACCGGCAGGGGCCCAGGTCCTGTCGGCGCATGGCCTTCGGCTCTGCGCTCGCGGGTCCGGGGCGCGGAGGATGGGGCTGAGCCCCACCACGACCGAGGAGGCGGACGATGGACAACAAGACCGACACCGCGATCAGCGTCGAGGAGTGTTGGGACCTGCTCGAGGCCCACTCGTTCGGCCGGCTCGCTTACCGGCTCGTGGACGAGGTGCACGTCGTCCCCCTCGACTATGCGGTAGCGGGGAGGTCGGTGTACGTCCGCACCCACGCGGGCAACAAGCTGCTCGCCGCCGCGCTCTCCTCCGACGTCGCCCTCGAGATCGACTGCGACGCCGGTGATCATGCCTGGTCCGTGGTGGCGCGGGGTCGCCTGCGCCGGCTGGATCCACCCGAACTGCCGCCGGCGGTGGACTTCCCGCAGCGGCCGTGGTTCGACGAGCTCGCTTCCGAGATCGTCGAGCTGGTCGCCGACGCGATCGCGGGGCGGCGGTTCGGCACCGTCGGCGCCTCCTAGGCTGGCTGCGTGGAGAACAGCGTCTATGTCGCGTCCGCCGAGGGCTTCACGGGCAAGTCGGCGGTCGCGTTGGCGGTCCTCGACGCCCTGTCTCGCCGGGTGGAGCGGGTCGGTGTCTTCCGGCCCGTGGTCCGCACCGGGAGCGGGGCCACGGAGCGCGACTACGTCCTCGACCTGCTGGTCTCCCACGACGCGGTGACCCTGGCCTACAACGACTGCGCCGGCGTGACGTACGACGACGTCCACGACGACCCGGTCGCCGCGCTCGAGACCATCCTCGAGCGCTACCACCGCGTCGCGGACCGCTGTGACGCCGTGGTGGTGATCGGCTCCGACTACACCGACGTCGCGAGCCCGACCGAGCTCGCGTTCAACGCCCGCGTGGCGGCCAACCTGGGCGCGCCGGTGCTGCTGGTCCTCAACGCCGCCGGCCGGTCCGTCGCCGACCTCGTCGCGCTCACCGACATGGCCCGCGTCGAGATCACCGGCAACCACGCCCGGCTCTTCGCCGTGGTCGCGAACCGGGTGACGATCAGCGACCCCGTCGTCCTGGCCGCGGGTCTGGCCGCGGGGCTGGAGGGCCCGGACGCCCCGCTGGTCTACGCGCTGCCGGACGAGCCGCTGCTGTCGGCGCCGTCGATGGCCGACCTGGTCCCCGCCTGCGCCGGCACGCTGGTGGCCGGCGACCCGGCGCTGATGGACCGTGAGGTGCTGGGCGTCGTGGTCGCCGGGATGACGATGCCGAACGTCCTCGACCGGCTCACCGAGGGTGCGGTCGTGGTGACCCCGGGGGACCGGCCCGAGGTGGTCCTCGGCGTGCTGATGGCCCACCTGTCGGCGGGCTTCCCGCAGGTGGCCGGCATCGTGCTCAACGGTGGCATCGCCCTGCCGCGCCAGGTGGTGCGGCTGCTCGAGGGCTCGGGCGCGACGCTGCCGATCGTCGCGACCGACCTCGGCACGCACGAGACCTCGACCGCGCTCACCGCCGTCCGGGGCCGCCTCACCTCCGCCTCGCCCCGCAAGATCGCCGTGGCGCTCGCGCTCTTCGCCCAGTACGTCGACGCCGACACGCTCCTCGACCGGCTCGACGTCGCCCGCAGCACCGCGGTCACGCCGCTGATGTTCGAGCACCAGCTGACCGACGACGCGGTCCGCGACCGCCGCCACATCGTGCTGCCCGAGGGGGAGGAGCCGCGGATCCTGCAGGCGGCCGACCTGGTCCTGCGGCGCGGCATCGCCGACCTGACCCTGCTCGGCGACCCGGTCCGGATCAGCGCGGCCGCCGCGAGCGCGGGCGCCGACGTCACCGGGGCCCGGATCGTCGACCCGTCCGCCTCCGACCTGACCGAACGGCTCGCGGCCGAGCTCCTCGAGCGGCGCCGCCACAAGGGGATGACGGCGGAGGAGGCGCGGACGACGGTCCAGGACGTGTCGTACTTCGGCACCCTCATGGTCGAGCTCGGCCTCGCCGACGGCATGGTGTCCGGCGCGGTCCACACCACCGCGCACACCATCCGCCCCGCGCTCCAGGTGGTCCGCACCGTGCCGGGAGTCTCGGTGGTCTCCTCGGTCTTCTTCATGTGCCTGGAGCACCAGGTCCTCGTCTACGGCGACTGCGCGGTCAACCCCGACCCTGACCCCGAGCAGCTCGCGGACATCGCGATCTCCTCGGCGGCGACCGCCTCGGCGTTCGGGATCGAGCCGCGGGTTGCGATGCTGTCGTACTCCACCGGTGCCTCCGGGTCGGGCAGCGACGTCGAGAAGGTCTCGGTGGCCACGGAGCTGGTCCGCACCCGGGCGCCCGAGCTCCTCGTCGAAGGCCCCATCCAGTACGACGCCGCGATCGACCCCGCGGTCGCGGCGACCAAGCTGCCCGGATCGCCGGTGGCCGGTCGCGCGACCGTCTTCGTCTTCCCCGACCTCAACACCGGGAACAACACCTACAAGGCCGTGCAGCGCTCGGCCGATGCCGTCGCCATCGGCCCGGTCCTGCAGGGGCTGCGCAAGCCGGTCAACGACCTCTCGCGGGGGGCGACCGTCCGCGACATCGTCAACACCATCGCGATCACAGCCGTGCAGGCTCAGCGGGGTGGGGTCGCGCAGTGACCTCCCACGTCCTGGTCCTCAATACCGGCTCGTCCTCGCTGAAGTACCGCCTGCTCGACCCCGGGTCCGGCGAGACCGCCGCGGCCGGCCTGGCGGAGCGGATCGGCGACCGGTCCGGTGTCGGTGTCCTCACCCACACCGACGCCGCGGGTGAGCGGCACCGCAGCGAGCTCGACCTCCCGTCGCACGAGGCGGCGCTGAGTGCCGCCCTGGCTGCCTTCGACGAGCACGGTCCGGCCCTGACGACGTCGTCGGTGCGTGCGGTCGGCCATCGCGTCGTGCACGGCGGTGATCGCTTCTCCGCGCCCGCGCTGGTCGACGACGCCCTGATCGCGGCGGTCGAGGAGCTGGTGCCGCTCGCCCCGCTCCACAACCCCGCCAACCTCGCCGGCCTCCGGGTCGCGCGCCGGCTCTTCCCCGAGGTCCGGCACGTCGCGGTGTTCGACACCGCCTTCCACCAAACGATCCCGGAGCACGCCTACACCTACGCCGTGCCGATCGCCTGGCGCGAGGAGCACGGGATCCGACGCTACGGATTCCACGGCACCTCGCACCGCTTCGTCAGCGAGCGGGCCGCGCAGTTGCTCGGCCGACCGGTGGGCGAGGTCAACACGATCGTGCTGCACCTCGGCAACGGCGCCTCGGCCACCGCCGTCGCCGGGGGAGCCTCGGTCGAGACCTCGATGGGCGTGACCCCGCTGGAGGGTCTGGTCATGGGCACCCGCTCGGGTGATGTCGACCCGTCCCTGCACGCTCACCTGCACCGGCAGCTGGGCTGGTCGCTGGAGGAGATCGACGGCCACCTCAACCGCGACTCCGGTCTCAAGGGCCTGACCGGGCAGGGCGACTTCCGCGAGCTCGAGGCCCGGATGGCGGCGGGTGACCCGGCGGCCCAGCTGGCCTTCGCGGTTTGCTGCCACCGGCTGCGCAAGTACGTCGGCGCCTACTACGCCGTCCTCGGACGGGTCGACGCGATCGCGTTCACCGGCGGGGTCGGCGAGAACTCCGCCGTCCTGCGGGCGGCCGCGCTGGCCGGGCTGGAGCGGCTCGGGATCGCGGTCGATGCGGCGGCGAACGACGCCCCGTCCCGCGAGGCCCGGCGGATCTCGCCCGCCGACGGCGAGGTCGCGGTCCTCGTCGTCCCCACCGACGAGGAGTGGCAGATCGCGCGGGAGGCGCAGGCCCTGCTCGACGGGTGACCTTCGGCCCCTGTCGTGGGGCCACGCGACGCGGCAGCATGGGTCGCGGGGGGATCCGACGGACGACTTCTCGAGGAGACCACGTGACGCTGGACGATGCCGAGCTGGCCCGGTTGGACGCCTGGTGGCGGGCCGCCAACTACCTGTCGGTGGGCCAGATCTACCTGCTCGACAACCCGCTGCTCGACCGCCCGCTGGCGCGGGACGACGTGAAGCCGCGACTACTGGGCCACTGGGGCACCAGCCCCGGCCTCAACCTCGTCTACACCCACCTGAACCGGCTGATCCGTGAGCGCGACGTCGACGCGATCTTCCTCGCCGGTCCCGGCCACGGCGGACCGGCCGCGGTCGCGAACGCCTGGCTGGAGGGCACCTACTCCGAGCTCTACCCGCGCGTCGGCCCCGACCGCGACGGCATGCGGGAGCTCTTCCGCCAGTTCTCCTTCCCGGGCGGCATCCCCAGCCACGTCGCGCCGGAGACGCCCGGGTCGATCCACGAGGGCGGCGAGCTCGGCTACGTCCTCTCCCACGCGTACGGCGCCGCGATGGACAACCCCGACCTGCTGGTCGCCGCCGTGGTCGGCGACGGCGAGTTCGAGACCGGGCCACTGGCCGCGTCCTGGCACTCCAACAAGTTCGTCGACCCGGTCCGCGACGGGGCGGTGCTCCCGATCCTGCACCTCAACGGCTACAAGATCGCCAACCCGACCGTGCCGGCGCGAATCCCGCGCGCGGAGTTGGTCAAGCTGCTCGAGGGCTACGGCCACGAGGTGCTGACCGTCGAGGGCGACGACCCGGCCGACGTACACCGCCAGCTCGCCGCGGCGCTCGACACCGCGCACGACACGATCACCGATACCCGCCGCGCGGCCCGCGAGGACGGCGACCTGGAGCGGCGGCCGAGTCCGATGATCCTGTTGGTCACCCCCAAGGGCTGGACCGGGCCCAAGGTCGTCGACGGCCTGCCGGTCGAGGGCACCTGGCGCGCCCACCAGGTCCCGCTCTCGGAGACCCGCGACAACGACGCGCACCGCGCCCAGCTCGAGGAGTGGCTGCGGTCCTACCGCGCCGAGGAGCTCTTCGACGAGGCGGGCGTGCTGCGACCCGACCTCCGCGCCCTCGCGCCCGAGGGCACCCGCCGGATGAGCGCCAACCCGCACGCCAACGGCGGGCTGCTCACCCGTCCGCTGCGGCTGCCCGACTTCCGGACCCGCGCGGTCGACGTACCCGCGCCGGGCGCGACCATCCACGAGCCCACGAAGGTGCTGGGGGAGTACCTCGTCGACGTCGTGCGCGACAACCCCGACAACTTCCGCATCTTCGGTCCCGACGAGACCGCCTCCAACCGGCTCAGCCCGGTCTACGAGGTGACCGACAAGGTCTTCGCCGGCGAGATCCTCGACGTGGACGAGCACCTCGCCCGCTCCGGGCGGGTCGTCGAGATCCTCTCCGAGCACACCTGCCAGGGCTGGGTCGAGGGCTACACGCTCACCGGTCGGCACGGGCTGTTCAGCTGCTACGAGGCGTTCATCCACCTGGTCGACTCGATGTTCAACCAGCACGCCAAGTGGCTGAAGACGACCCGGGAGATCCCGTGGCGGGCCCGGGTGCCGAGCCTCAACTACCTGCTGAGCTCGCACGTGTGGCGCCAGGACCACAACGGCTTCTCCCACCAGGACCCCGGGTTCATCGACCACGTCGTGAACAAGCGGGCCGAGGTCGTGCGCGTCTACCTGCCGCCGGACGCCAACACCCTGCTGTCGACCATGCAGCACTGCCTGGCCAGCCGGCAGTACGTCAACGTCGTCGTCGCGGGCAAGCAGCCGTCGTACGACTGGCTCGACGCCCACCAGGCCGACCTGCACTGCGCCCGCGGCGCCGGCATCTGGGAGTGGGCCTCCAACGACGAGGGCCGGCCCGACGTGGTCATCGCCTCGGCCGGTGACGTGCCGACCCTCGAGGCGCTCGCCGCCACCAAGATCCTGCGCGAACGGCTTCCCGACCTGCGGATCCGGTTCGTCAACGTCGTCGACCTGATGCGCCTGCAGGACGAGGGCGAGCACCCGCACGGCATGAGCCAGCGTGAGTACGACAGCCTCTTCGGCACCGACGTGCCCGTGGTCTTCGCCTACCACGGCTACCCCTGGCTCATCCACCGGCTGACCTATCGGAGGGCGAACAACGAGCACCTCCACGTGCGCGGCTACAAGGAGGAGGGCACGACCACCACGCCCTTCGACATGGTGATGATGAACGACATGGACCGCTTTCACCTGGTCATCGACGTCGTCGACCGCACGCCCGGCCTGGGCACGCGCGCCGCGTCGTTGCGTCAGGAGATGGTCGACCTGCGCCGCGAGGCGCGGCAGTGGACCCGCGACCACGGCGATGACCTGCCGCTCGTGCGTGACTGGCGGTGGAGCGACGAGGGCGAGCGGCCCGGCGAGGGACGGTCCCCGTCGGTCACGGCGGCCGCTGCCACCAGCGCCGACGCCTGACGGGGCGGCCCGTACGACGCCCCGAGCATCCGGGACCTTCGCCCCATGTCGTGGTGTCCGGTCGGGCCTACGGTCGTGTCGTGACGACCCCAGCCATCGCGATCGAGGGCCTGGCCAAGACGTTCGGGCGGGTCCGAGCGCTCGACGGGCTGGATCTCACGGTGACTCCGGGGGAGACCCATGGCTTCCTCGGGCCGAACGGCGCCGGCAAGTCCACGACCATCCGGATCCTGCTGGGACTGGTGCGCGCGAGTGGGGGAGCGGTCCGCCTTCTCGGATGCGATCCGTGGAGTGACGCGACCCCGTTGTGCCTCCCGCACAATCCTCTTCCCGTTAGAGGGCAGGGCTCCCTCTTGCAGTGAGGGCCAGCGCGCCAATACTGACGGTGGCAGGAGTGTGCCGAGCTCAACGAATCTGAACCGCTCTCGCTTTACTCACGGTTTTCACAGCGGAACGATGACGAACGTTGATGAGCCAGTAGGCCCAAACGGGCGTATCGCCGCAGGTCAGAGCCGAGTTTGCCAACTATTGCAAAGGAAGTCCGGTGCTCGGCTCAAGACAAGGGGTCGCAGGTTCAAATCCTGTCAGCCCGACCGAACGAGAACAGCGCCTGACCTGCGGAAACGCGGGTCAGGCGCTGTTTCTGTCCCAGTCGCGTGCCACACGTGTCCAACGGCATGCGGCCGGGAAGCCATCTGCATCGGAGAGCCGCTCACAATCCCGGACGTTCGATGGACGCCGGTCGTGGAGGTCGTAGACGGCACCCGGTGCCGGACAGGACCTCCAATCGACCCGTCGGCTCGCGCTGCCGCCGTGCCTGTGGACGCAGCGAGGCGCGGGAGGACGTGTCCGCATAGCCTTGCCGGCATGACGACATCTCGGGGTCGCCTCGCGGCCGGCCTGCTCCTGACCTGCGCCCTCGCCACCGGTTGCGGTGGCACCACCGACGAGGAGACGCAGACGTTCGTCCTCGACGACGCCTTCGCCGAGGCGAGCGAGGCGACGAGCTACCGGATCACGTCCTTCACCGCGCAGGACCTGTCGTCCTCGCTGATGGGCGTCGACACCGAGACCGAGATCGACGAGGACAGCCCGACGCTCACGGCCGAGGTCAGCCCCGAGCTGAGCCACATGACGATGGACCTGTCCGCGATCCTGGGCCCGATGACCGGCGGCGGTGCCGACGTCGGGTTCGAGATGTGGGTCGGGCCCGAGCGGATCACCGTCGACTCCCGTGACTACGCCGCGCTGAAGGAGGCCAACCCCGAGGCCGACCTCGGCCCCTTCGAGCCCGGCATCTCCTACTTCGACCTCGCCGTGGTCCCTGAGGACGACTCCTCGATCGTGGAGCTGATGCTCGGGCAGGGCGTCACCGACCTGCGGCAGCTCTCCGAGGACCTCCCCGAAGTGCTCAAGGACGTCGAGCGCGACGGCGACACCGTCACCGGCACCGCGCCGTACGCCGAGGTGATGGCGGCCATGGGCGCCGACGTCGAGCAGTCCTCCCGCAGCGTCGCCGCCGGGCTGGCACTCAACCTGGGCGTCGACGTCGACGACCTCACCGACCTCTACGTCGACTTCTACGAGGCCACTCTCGCCGAGGTCACCATCGGGCTGGACGAGGACGAGCAGGTGTCCTCGGTGGAGTACACGGCGGACCTGTCCGAGATCTACGTGTCGATCTTCGACCGACCCGAGATGTTCGACCCGCGGCCGAGCGACGAGGAGCTGGCCCAGGTCGAGGACCTCGCCTCGGACACCGAGTGGGTCATCACCGTCCTGCAGCGCTTCGAGGTCGACGACGACCTGGTCGTGGACCCGGCCCCGGAGACCGACGACGACCGCACCGACCAGTGGGTGGCGTTCCTCGAGAACGCCGGCTTCTGATCGGCCCTCAGGCGGCGAGGATCGGCCCCGGCGGGTGGCGCGGCTGCGGGTCAGCGCAGCTCCTGCACGAGCTCGTGCACGTCGCCGTCCACGGTGATGGTGGTGAGCGCTCCGTTGACCAGGGGCAGGTGCGGCGGGACGTGCCCGATCTCGACGTCCAGGACGAGGGAGACGCCCAAGCGGCCGAGGGCGTCGAGCACCGCCTGCTCCTGGGTCATCCGTGGATGGTCGGGCGCGTTGGTGCGGCCGACGAGGATCGCCGAGGCGTGCTCGAACCAGCCGGCCAACCGCAACCCGTGCAGGTGGCGGCATATCGTCGCGGCACCGTCCTCGGCGGCCTCGACGTAGACGATCAGGCCCTCGTCCGCGTGGGCCTCACCGAACGCGGCGACGTCGCCGTACGGCGTGCCCGCCAGGTTGACGAGGGTCTCGATGCACCCACCGATGAGCCGCCCGCCGGCCACCAGCGACTCGGCACCGTGCAGCCGCCACCGGCCGCCGGTCACCTCGCGCCACTCGGTCGCCCGGGGGTCGCCCTGCCGGGGTTCCCAGTCCGCGACGACACCGGAGTCGCGCTGGACGTGCGGCCCCGGACCCTCCGCGAGCGCCGTCCACGGCAGCAGCCCCGCCGGCGGCTGGTAGGGGGTGTCGGCCAGGTTGTCGCCGTGGATCGTCGCCCAGCCCAGGCGGGTCGTGATCGGCAGCAGCAGGGTCGAGATGTCGGAGTACCCGACCAGCCAGGTCGGCTCTGCGGCCGCCAGCGCGTCCCAGTCCAGCCGGTCGACGAGGTCGACCGCGGTCTCACCGCCCCACGGAGGCAGCACGCACCGGACCGCGGGATCGCAGAACATCTCGGTGAGCTCGGCCGCGCGGCGCTCGGCGGACGCGGACGTGATGCCCGAGCCGTCCATGCAGTCGCCGACGACGACCTCGAACCCCTCGGACCGCAGCCACTGCACGCAGAAGTCGATCCGGGCGGCGGCCGAGCCCTCGACGCCGGCTGACGGCGACGTCACGGCGATCGTGTCGCCGGGACGCAGCGGCGCCGGGTAGCGGATCATGAGCCCGCCCCCGCGACGAGCGCCGCCGCTCCGGGGTCGTGCGCGGCGACGACCCGCAGCCCCGGCTCGGCGGCCAGCAGCTCGTTGACGGCCCGCGTGGAGGCCCGCTGCTGCGCGGTGGCGCCGGTGCCGGGGACCCGCTCGTCGGCGAGGAGCGCGGGGTCGTAGGTCAGGTCGCCGACCACGAGCAGCGGGACGGCATCGGGCCGGCGCACCAGCAGGCTCTGCGAGCCGCGCGAGTGCCCGGGGGGGGGGCAGCAGGACGAGCGTGCCGTCGTCGTACAGGTCGGTGCCGGTGGTGAACGGGCCCAGCGGCGCTGGCAGCGGTGCCGGGACCACCGGGGTGAACGTGACCGACGGAGGTGCCACGTGCTCGGGCATCACGCCGTGGGCTGCGGGCTGCTTCTCCTCCAGCAGCGCGAGCTCGTCGGCCGACACGAGCACCCGGGCGTGGGGGAGCAGACCGATGTTGCCCGCATGGTCCTGGTGCAGGTGGGTGAGGACGACCGTGTCGACGTCGCTGACCGACCGACCGATCCCGCCCAACCGTGCCGGCAGGTGGTCTGCTGCGTCGACGTCGAAGTCTGCCTGGCGGCGGTACGCCCATCCGAGCACGCCGCCCGGGTGGTAGCCCGGCTCCAGTGACGCCGGGCTCTGCCCCGTGTCGACCAGCAGCACGCCCTCGTCGTGCTCGACGACCACGACGTTGACCGGCAGCCACGGCGTCCACGAGCGGGAGAAGGCCGTCCACCAGAGCATCGGTCGCCAGGTGCCGGCGACGTTGTCGGGCCGCACACGGACCCGGCCGACCTGCAGGACGCTGACTCTCGAGACTCGTGGCACCTGCTCATCCTGCCCCGGAGTCGCCCCGACCCGCCCCCGGAAGGGGTACGCCGGCCGACCACCGCTCCTCGCGCTCGGCGTCGCTCTGCTCCCACCACGGCGTGCCGCGCTCGCCGAGTGCGACCTTGGCTGCCTGGACGCCCGCGCGGGAGGCGGCCTCCTCGTCGGTGTCCTTGGTGCGACCGACCTCCCGCCGCCACGCCATCAGGAGGCGGGTCAGCTCGGCGCGGCGCTCCTCGGGGATCGCGGGGTCGGTGGCCCGCCACCGGCGGCCGTCGATGACGACGTAGCGGCCGTCGGGGGTGCGCTCGGGCTCGCTCATGGGGGCTCGCTCATCGGGGCCCGCTCACGAGGTCCCCGGTCCTCGGCGGCGTCCGAGGTTGGCCCGTCGGGTCTGCAGCGCGATGCGCACCAGCATGCCCACCGAGCCCAGCACGGCCAGCACGAACACCGCCAGTGCCATCCGGCTGGTCAGCGACCCCTCGTCGTCGCTGCTGGCGGCCAGGATCGCGGCGGCCAGGATCATCGAGGCCAGGACCACCGCGGCGGCGAGGACGTTCGCGAGCTTGTGCAGGCCCCGCAGGAACTCGTCCTCGTCGATGGCGTCGACGCGCAGCTCGAAGTGCCCGCGCCCCAGGGCGTCGAAGGCCCGGTTGACCCGGCCGGGGAGCTCCTCGACGAACTCCTTGGTCTCCAGGAGCGTGGCCATCATCGCGGCGGGCGTCGTGCGCATCGAGGACTGCATGATCCTGGTGACGTGCCGCTGCAGGGCCTCGCGCGGCTCGAACCGGGGATCGAGGGCGGTCGCCACCTGGTCGAGGTTGAGCAGTGCCTTGCCGAGCAGGGAGAGCTCGGGCTCCATCCGCAGGCCGGCCTCCCCGGCACGGACGGTGAGCTGGAGCACGAGCGAGCCGATCTCCAGCTCGCCCAGGCTCGCGTCGGCGGCGCGCCCCACGAGCTCGGCGACGGCACGCCCCAGCGCCCGTTCGTCGAAGTCCGGCAGCGGCTGACCGAGCCGGATCGCGATCCGGGTGACCTCCTCGGGACGAGCGTCGGCGAGCGCCAGGAGCAGCTTCACCAGGTGGTCGCGCACGGACGGCGCGATCCGGGCGATCATGCCGATGTCGAGCAGCACCAGGCGTCCGTCCGGCGTCACCAGCACGTTGCCGGGGTGCGGGTCGGCGTGGAAGACGCCTTTGTCCAGGACCTGGTCGAGGTAGGCGGCGAAGAGCTCGTCGGCCAGCGCCGCGCCATCGAGGTCCATCCGCCCGAGAGGACCGATGTCGGTGATCTTGCGCCCCTCGACGTACTCCATGGTGAGCACGCGACCCGTCGTGAGCTCGGGCACCGGGGCGGGCACGACGAGCAGGTCTCGGCCCGCGACGAGCTCACGCACCCTGGCGAGGTTGTCCGCCTCGCGCCGGTAGTCCAGCTCGTCGACGAGCACCTTGCGGAACTCCTCGAGCAGGTCGGCGAACCCGAAGCGCCGGCCGGCGTCGGTGTGTCGGTCCAGCAGCCCGGCCAGGTCGGCGAGGACCTCCATGTCGTCGCGGATCCGCTCCCGGACACCGGGCCGCTGCACCTTGACCACGACCTCTCGCCCGTCACGCAAGCGTGCGCGGTGGACCTGCCCGATCGAGGCCGCTGCCATGGGGACCGGGTCGAACTCGGCGTACACCGACCTCAGCCTCACCTGGAGCTCGCTGCTCACGATGTCCTCGACCTGCTCGAGGCCGAACGGCTCGACGTCGTCCTGCAGCCGGGAGAGCGCCTCGACGTAGGCCGGCGAGATGAGGTCGACCCGCGAGGACATCAGCTGGCCGAGCTTCACGAACGTCGGGCCCATCGCCTCCAGGTCGGCGGCCAGGCGCTCGGCGTCGGCCTCGACGCGATCGGAGGCGGGCTCGTCCTCCAGGACCTCCGACAGGCCCGAGGAGCGGACCAGGTCCCCACGGCCGTGCCGCACGAGCAGGCCGGCGATCTGTCGGTAGCGGGTGAGATGGGCGGGGGAGAGGGAGAGCGACATGGCCGGTCCACGCTAGGCGGGCGGTGGGCTCTCCGCCTTCACCCGCAGGTGGGGATGGCCACCGGGGGATCGGGTACGCGACGGCAGGGGTGGCGGCCGGCCGCGTGCTCGACCGGATGCCGCTGACCCCCGCGGGCTGAGAACGACCGGGGCGAGCGGCGTGCCTCCACTACGGTGCCGCCCGTGCCCCGACTCAGTGACCCGCTGACCCTGCCCTCCGGACTCACACTGCCGCACCGCATCGCCAAGGCGCCGATGACCGAGAACCTCGCTGACTCCGAGCACCAGGCGACCCCGGCGCTGGAGGCGGTCTACCGCCGGTGGGCAGCCGGCGCGGCCGGGGGACTGCTGGTCACGGGCAACCTGATGGTCGACCGGCGCTACCTCGAGCGCAGCCGCAACGTCGTGGCCGACGAGCGGCTCGACGTGGCGCGGCTGGCCCGGGTCAGGCAGGCGTCGGGGGAGAGCCCGCTGATCGCCCAGCTGAGCCACCCCGGTCGCCAGACCAACCGCTTCATCACCGGGCGCCCGGTGGCGCCCAGCGCCGACGCGGGTGCGGTGCGGATGGCCGGGCTCTTCGCCAAGCCGCGTGCGCTCGAGGACGGCGAGACCGAGGCCATCGTCGCCGGCTTCGGCGCCTCGGCCCGGCGCTGCGAGGAGGCCGGCTTCGAGGGGGTGCAGGTCCACGCAGCGCACGGCTACCTGCTGGCGCAGTTCCTGTCGCCGTACGTCAACCGCCGCAGCGACCGCTGGGGCGGCGACCTCGAGGGTCGGTCCCGGGCGCTCGTCGAGGCGGTGCGCTCGGTGCGGGCGAGCACCGGCGACGGGTTCACCGTCGCGGTGAAGCTGAACTCCTCGGACTTCCGCCACGGCGGCTTCACCGAGGACGACGCCGAGCAGGTCGTGCGGATGCTGGTGGAGGAGGGCGTCGACCTCGTCGAGATCTCCGGTGGCACCTACGAGAACCCCGCCCTCTTCGGCGAGGTCGACGAGCTCGCCGAGCAGCGCGGGACCACCAGCCACAAGGAGGCCTACTTCGCCGGCTTCGCCCGCCGGGTGCGCGAGACAGCCGGTCGGGTGCCGGTGATGCTCACCGGCGGCATCCGCACCCGCGCCACGATGGAGCAGCTGCTCGACGACGGCGGCGTGGACCTGATCGGCCTCGGCCGCCCCCTGGCCATCGAGCCCGACCTCACCGCCCGGCTGCTGGCCGGCGGCGACGGGCACCCGCTGCCGCGCTACTCGCTGCCGACGGTGGCCGGGCTGGCCGGCGAGTCGGAGTGGTACGAGACGCAGATCGCCCGGATGGGGCGCGGCAAGGACCCCGACCCGGGCCTGCACGCGGCGGTCGCCGCGGCGCGCTTCGTCGGCGGTGAGATGGTGCGCGGGCTCGCGGGACGGCGTGCCCGCCGCGGCTGAGGGGGTCTCAGCGCCGGCTCAGGCGCCCGGCACGATCCGCAGGTCGCGCGCCGCGCCGTCGCCCAGCGCCGCCAAGGCCTCCTGATAAGCCGCGGAGTCGTGGCAGGCGACGGCGTCCTCGACGCTGTCGAACTCGATGACCACGCAGCGCTCCTCGCGACCTGCCTCGTACGTCGCCGCCGGGAGGCCCCGCGCCAGGAACCTGCCCCCGGCGCCGATGATGGCCGGACCGGCGAGCTCGGCGTACGCGCGGAGCTTCGCCTCGTCGGTGATCTCGAGGTAGCTGCTGACCCAGTAGGCGCTCATGGGCCCATCCTGACGGAGCCGGTCCAGGCGGGGCCGACCACCCCGGTCCGCGTCAGCGCCGCGGGGCCGGCTGCGTCGCCGCCGCCGGCACCGGGAGCAGGCCCAGCACCCCGTCGAGCACGTCGTCGAGGACGTCGGTCGTGGCGTCGGTGGTGCCGGTCAGGACACCGGTGACCGGCGACAGCGCGTCGCCCGTCACGCCGTCGACGGTGCCCACCAGGCCCCCCACGACCGGGTCCAGCAGGAGCGAGGCCAGCCCGGGGCTGCGTGACGGTGTCGTCGGGGTCGGAGGTGTCGTCGGGGTCGGGGTGCCGCTGGCGGTCGGAGCGGGGGCGGACGGTCCCGGCCCACCCGAGGGCGTGCTGCCCGGCTGCGGGGGGATCGGGTCCCCGGCGGCCACGACCGGCTGCGGGCTCGGCGCCGAGGTGGGCGACGAGGGTGCCGGCGGCGGCGTCGAGGACGAGGAACCCGCGTCGCGGGGCGAGAGGAAGGGCAGTACCGAGCCCAGCGGACCGGCGGCCACCTGGACGGCCAGCACCGCGGCCACACCGGCCGCCGCGATCGCGCCGGCGCCGAGGGCGGCACTGCGCCACCGCGGGCGGCTGACGCGGGCGGGCTCGTAGGTGACCTCGTCGGGATCGGGGAGCAGGTCGTCGAGCGGCACCGCGGCCGGGGCCGCTCCTGCGAGCTCGGCGACGGCCGCAGTGGAGGCGGTGAGCAGCGCGGCGGCCACCCCGCGGTCGCGGTAGGCCGGGTGGACCAGCAGGTGCCGGGACTCGGGTGCGCCCTCGGAGGTGGCCAGCACGTCGGCGTACCCCACGACGGTGCGGGTGGGCTGGGCCGGGTCGAGGACCACGCCGGACCAGGCCGGCCGCTCGCGGTGCAGCCACGCACCCGCACGCACGGTCCCGGCGGCGACCTCGGGGGCCACCGAGGGGTCCTCGGCCACGACGTCCTCCAGCAGGCGACCCACCAGGCCGCGGTCCGCCGGGCGCGGTGGCTCGACCTGCCAGGGGGCGGGCGACGTGGCGGGAGTGACCGAGGGGTCGGCGGGGGAGGGCATGACCTGCCCATCATGCCGTGTCCGGAGCATCCGCGTGGGAGGTTGGACCCGTGGCAGAGCGTGAGGTCCGGCTCATGGACGGTGGGCACGTCGTCCTCGTCGACGGTCGACCCCAGTCGCACGTCGACCTCGCCGACCCCACCCGGCTGGCCTTCGACTACGTACGCCGGATGGGCGACGTCGTCGACGCGCTCGGGGACCCCGGAGCCCCGATGCGTGCGATCCACGTCGGCGGGGCCGGCATGACCCTGCCCCGCTACCTCGCCGCCACGCGTCCCGGGTCACGCCAGACGGTCCTCGAGCCCGACGAGGAGCTGACCGCGCTGGTCCGTCGTGACCTCCCGCTGCCACCGCGCAGCGGGATCAAGGTGCGACCCGTCGACGGCCGCGCCGGCCTGGTCGACCTGCCGGACGGCCGCGCGGACCTCCTCGTCCTCGACGCGTACGACGACGGGCTGGTGCCGCCCGAGCTCCTGACCGCTCCCGCGCTGGCCGAGGTGGCCCGGGTGCTGGCACCGACCGGCGTGGCCCTGCTCAACGTGGTCGACCGGGCGCCGTTCCCCGTCATCCGGTCGACCGTGGCCGGGCTGCGGGCGGTGCTGCCGCACCTGGCGGCCGGGCTGGAGCCCGCGACCAGGCGGGCCCGACGCCCCGGCAACGTGCTGCTGCTGGCGGGCGCCGCGCCGGTCCCCGTGGAGGCGTGGCGGGCCCGGTCGAGCACCGGACTGTCGCCGTACCAGGTGCTGGACGGTGGGCAGGTCTCGTCCAGCTTCGGCGGGGGGACTCCCGCTCAGGAGGCGGACACGGCATGCTGGCCCGGGTGAAGACACTCAAGAGCCTGACCCATACCCTCCGCCGCCCCTCGGCCCTCCTCGGCGCCGGTGCGCTCGCGGCCTCCCTCGCCCTCACCGGGTGCAGCGGCAGCGACACCGAGGCCTACTGCGACTCCCTCGAGGGCGCCAAGTCCGACATCGACGCCCTGGAGGCGGGCGACCCCGGCGCCTTCAGCACCGCCTTCGAGGCCTTCGACGAGCTGGCCGACGAGGCCCCGAAGGAGGTCGAGGACGACTGGGCCGTCTTGCAGGACGGCGTGCAGGAGATCGAGGACGCCTTCGCCGACGCCGGCCTCGCGCTCGACGACCTGTCCGATGTCATGACCGGCGACATCCCCGAGGGCGTCGACCTCGAGAAGCTGCAGGAGCTCGGCACCACGCTCGAGGAGCTCGACAGCGAGGAGTTCAACGACGCCACCGAGGCGATCTCCGAGCACGCCGAGGAGGAGTGCGGGATCACCCTCGGCGAGGAGTGAGCACGGGCCTGGCTCAGGCCAGGTCGGGATGGGCGCGCCCCGCCACGAGCGGCAGGTCGAGGTAGGTCTGCACGCCGGGCGGGGCCGCCACCACGTAGGGGACCGAGTTCACGCAGTGCACCGCGGTCGCCACGATGCCGGGGTTGCGCAGCAGCCCCTCCTCGACGGTCTCGGGCTGCCAGCCCTTGATCGTGACGAAGGCGGGCGGGTCACCCTGCACCTCGACCTCGAAGCGCTCGCCCTCGGGCCCGAAGGTCCACGGCGGGTCGAGGTGCTCCTCGCCCATCAACCAGTTGACCGCCACCCGCACCACGCACTGCTCGCCGACCCAGGCCTCCCAGCAGAAGCGCTGGCCGGCGACGCGGCCCGGCTCGATCACCCCGATGGGCGACTCGATCGGCGCGGTGGCCACGGCCACCTCCTGGGAGGTGCGGATCTCGGCGTCGGGCGAGAAGCCCAGCACGTCCAGGCACATCCGCACCGACTGCTTGAAACCGCCGCTGAGCAGGCCGAGCATCGGCCCGCCGGACGCCTCCTCCGGTGTGCCGTCGAACATCATGATGTGGCGCACCACGTCGGGCGCGTCATAGGTGCGGATGTCGGAGAACTCCTCCCCGCGCACGTGCGTCACCGCCGAGGACAGGGCCGAGAACACCAACGGGTGCAGCTCGGTGATGCCGCCCGGGTTCAGCCCCGTGCCGTGCAGGGACACCCCCGCCTCGAGCGCCGCCGCCTCCACCACGGCCCGGTCCCGCTCGTGGGGGTAGAACCAGCCCACCGGCGTCACGACGTTCTTGCCCGAGCGCAGGATGGCCGCGACCTCCTCCGCGTCCGGCACGAGCGGGGCGTAGACCACGGCGTCGGCGTCCATCGCCAGCACGGCGTCGCGGTCGGCGCTGGCGGCCACGCCGATCTCCGCCCCGCCCAGGATCGTCCCCACGTCGACGCCGTCCTTGGCCGCCGAGTGCACCCAGCACCCGACCAGCTCGAGCTCGGGGTGCTTGAGGATCGCCTCGATCGCCGCTCGTCCCACGCCGCCGGTCGCCCACTGGATCACACGCATGCGCGGCAGCGTGGCAGAGGACGCCCGCGAGCGGTAGGGGTCGCCCGGGGTGCCCCGCTACACTTCGCTGGTCATCCGCCCTTGATCGCAAAGGACCCTGAGCTCCGCTGATGGACGGCTCCCAAAGTCGCCCGCTCTTCCCGCCCGTCGCCGCTGAGCGACCGTCCCGGGGAGAGCGCCGATGACCGCCCTGCTGCTCCTGCTGGCAGCCCTGCTCCTCGTCGTGGCCTGCGGCATCTTCGTCGCCGCCGAGTTCGCGCTCGTCACCGTCGACCGCAACAAGGTCGACCAGCTCGCCTCCGCGGGCGACGCCGGTGCCGTCGGCGTCCAGCGCGCCCTGCGCTCGCTGTCGACCCAGCTCTCCGGCGCCCAGGTCGGCATCACGCTGACCAACCTCGGCATCGGCTACCTCGCCGAGCCCGCGATCTCCTCCCTCATCGAGGACCCGCTCGGCGCCGCCGGGGTGCCCGACGGCGCGGTGACGCCGATCGCGCTGGCCCTGGGCCTGATCATCAGCACGATCCTGACCATGCTCTTCGGCGAGCTGGTGCCCAAGAACTTCGCGATCGCGCTGCCGCTGGCCACCGCCCGCGCGACCCAGCGCCCGATGCGGCTGTTCACCGCCGTGAACACCTACCCCATCCGGTTCCTCAACGGCGCCGCCAACGCGCTCGTACGCCGGCTCGGGATCGAGCCCCAGGAGGAGCTGCGCTCCGCGCGCAGCTCGACCGAGCTCGCCTCGCTGATCGCGCGCTCCGCCGACGAGGGCACCCTCGACGCGGACACCGCCGAGCTGATGGAGCGCTCGGTGGAGTTCGGCACCCGCACGGCGGGCGAGATCATGACCCCGCGGATGCGCACGCTGTCGCTGGAGCTCAACGACCGTGCGCAGGCGATCATCGACCTCACCCGCTCCAGCGGGCACTCGCGGTTCCCCGTGCTCGACGAGGAGCACAACGTCGCCGGCACGGTCCACGTCAAGCACGCCGTGGCGCTGCCGGTCCACGAGCGCTCGACCACCAAGGTCAAGCACCTGATGGCCAAGCCGATCGTCGTGCCGGACTCCCTGCGCCTCGACCCGCTGCTGCAGCTGCTGCGCGAGGACGGGTTCCAGATGGCCGTGGTCCTCGACGAGTACGGCGGCCACGCCGGCATCGTCACCCTCGAGGACGTCATCGAGGAGATCGTCGGTGACATCTCCGACGAGCACGACCGGCTCGGCTCCCGCGGCCGACAGCGCCGCGACGGCAGCTGGGTGCTCTCCGGGATGCTGCGACCCGACGAGGTCGAGGACCTGACCGGGATCGAGCTGCCCGAGGACGAGTCCTACGACACCGTCGGAGGCCTGGTGATGCGCTCGCTCGGCAAGGTGCCGGAGACCGGCGACATCGCGGAGGTGCCCGTGCCCGACCGCACCGACCCCGACGAGCCCCGCGAGCAGCTCGCGGTGCTGGCCGTGGAGCACATGGACGGCCTGCGGGTCGACCGCGTCTCGCTGCGGCTGCTCGACACCCCGACGGCAGGTGAGGAGGCATGAGCGACGCCACCGCCCTGGTCATCGCGGTCCTGCTGCTGGCCGCCAACGCGTTCTTCGTCGGCGCGGAGTTCGCCCTGGTCTCCGCCCGCCGCTCCCAGATCGAGCCGCTCGCGCAGTCCGGCTCGAGGATGGCGCGGAGCACCCTGCGGGCCATGGAGAACGTGTCGTTGATGATGGCCGGCGCCCAGCTGGGCATCACCATCTGCTCGGTCGGCCTCGGTGCCGTCGGCGAGCCGGCCGTCGCCCACCTGATCGAGCCGCTCTTCGAGCGGGCCGGGGTCACCGAGGCGCTGGTCCACCCCGTGGCGTTCGTGGTCGCCCTGGCGATCGTGGTCTGCCTGCACGTCGTCCTCGGCGAGATGGTGCCGAAGAACATCGCGATCGCGGGCCCCGACCGGGCCGCGCTCGTCCTCGGCCCGCCGATGCTGGGCGTCGTGACCGTGCTGCGGCCGATCATCGTCTCGCTCAACGCCATCGCCAACGGCACCCTGCGCCTGCTCAAGGTCGAGCCCAAGGACGAGCTGTCCTCGGCGTTCACGCGCGAGGAGGTCGCGGCCCTCGTGGAGGAGTCGCGCGGCGAGGGCCTGCTCGAGGACGACGAGTACGACCGGTTGGCCGGTGCCCTCGGTTTCACCGAGAAGACCGTCGCGGCCGTCCTGCTCGAGCCGTCGTCGCTGACCACGGTCTCGCGCGGGTCCAGCGCCGCGGACGTCGAGTCGCTGTGCGCCGCCACCGGCTACAGCCGCTTCCCGGTCGCCGGCGAGGACGGTGAGCTGGTCGGCTACCTGCACATCAAGGACGTGCTCGAGCCCGACGAGGAGCGCCGCAACCGGCCGGTCGAGGACAAGTGGGTGCGCCCGTTCGCCCCCGTGGGCCCCGACGACCTGCTGCACGACGTGCTGGAGCAGCTCCAGCGCCGGGGGGCGCACATGGCGCGGGTCGTGACCGCCGACGGCACCACCGTCGGGCTGGCCACTCTCGAGGACGTCATCGAGGAGCTGGTCGGCGAGATCCGCGACGCGGCGCACCACGACGAGCCGTCCGACGTCGTACCCCCCGTCATTGGCTAGGGTCCTGCGGGTGACCGAGCGAGCGACGGCGGGGACGGACGCAGGGGTGTGGACCCTGCCCAACCTGCTCAGCGCCATCCGGCTGGCCGGGGTCCCGGTCTTCCTCTGGCTGGTGCTCGGTCCCGAGGCCGACGCCTGGGCGCTGGGGCTGCTGGTCCTGTCGGGGGTCACCGACTGGCTCGACGGCTGGCTGGCTCGACGGCTCGGGCAGACCTCCGTCCTGGGGCAGGTCCTCGACCCGGTCGCCGACCGGCTCTACATCCTGGCCGTGGTCGTGGGCCTGGCCATGCGTGACGTCATCCCGTGGTGGCTGGCGGTGTCGCTGCCGCTGCGCGACGCACTGATGTGGCTGCTGGTGCCGCTGCTGCGCACCCGTGGGTACAGCGCGCTCCCGGTCCACTTCCTCGGGAAGGCCGCCACCTTCAACCTGCTCTACGCGTTCCCGCTGCTGCTGCTCGGCGACGGTGAGGGCACCGTGGCCGAGCTCGCCCAGGTCTTCGGCTGGGCCTTCGCCTTCTGGGGCGTCGGGCTCTACTGGTGGGCCGGGCTGCTCTACGCCTGGCAGGTCCGCAAGCTGCTGCGCACCACCGAGCGCCGCCCCCGACCCGCGCGGTCGGCAGGGACGGCCGGCACGGCGGGCTGACCGGTGGTCGACCTCGAGCCGCCCGTCACCGCGGACCCGCGCGCGCGGGCCGCGACGCCGCTGCTGTCGCTCATCACCGCGCAGTCCATGGACGAGGACTACGCGCACGTCGCCCGTCGTCGCGCGGCGGCGGGGGAGACCACCCAGCGCCGTGGCACGCCGCACCGGACCGCGGCCATCGTCGTCGCCGCCTTCGGCGTGCTCGCGACCACCGCGGCCGTGCAGACCGCCCAGGGCGCCGACGAGGCGCAGTCGAGCCGGACGGTGCTCGTGGCCCGCGTGGTGGAGCGTCGCGAGACCGTCGAGCAGCTCCAGGACCGCATCCTCGCGCTGCGTTCGGAGGTCGAGGAGTCCGAGCAGCTGCTGGCCGCGACGACCGCCAACCAGGTGACGGCGCAGAGCCGGCTGCGCCGGCTGCAGATCCGCACCGGGTTCATCGCCGTGCGCGGCGAAGGGGTGCGGATCACCATGAGCGACGCCCCGCCGGGTGGTGAGCTGATCCGTGACACCGACCTGCAGCTGCTCGTCAACGGGCTGTGGCAGGCGGGGGCCGAGGCGATCAGCATCAACGGTCAGCGACTCACGGTCCGCAGTGCGATCGAGAACTCCGGGTCGGTCGTCAACATCAACAGCCAGCCGCTGCGCTCGCCCTACGTCGTGAACGCGGTGGGGGACCGGCGTACCCTCCAGGCAGACCTGCTGGCCAGCGACAGCGGCATCGGGGTCGCGGACCTGGTGACACGGTTCGGGTTCGGCTTCGAGATGGTCAACGTCGAGGAGCTCGTCCTCCCGGCCGCCGCCCCCAGGACGCTGCGCCACGCCGAGCCGCTGCCCGCTGACGACGGACCCCGAGACCCCGAGGAGGGCACCCCGTGATCGCCGCCCTGGGCCTGCTGGTCGGGATCGTGCTCGGTCTCGTGCTCCAGCCCGACGTGCCGCTCTCCCTGGAGCCCTACCTCCCGATCGCCGTCGTCGCCGCGCTCGACGCCGTCTTCGGCGGCCTGCGTGCCTACCTCGACGGCATCTTCGACGACAAGGTCTTCGTCGTCTCCTTCGTCTCCAACGTCGTCATCGCCGCGGCGATCGTGTGGCTCGGCGACCAGCTCGGCGTCGGAGGCCAGCTCTCGACCGGCGTCATCGTCGTGCTCGGCATCCGCATCTTCTCCAACGTGGCCGCCATCCGGCGGCACCTGTTCCACGCGTGAGCCCGGCGCCCATGTCCGACCCGCAGCAGTCCGCCGAGCAGCCCCCGGAGATGCACGCCGTCCCGTCGGGTCCCGACGAGGACTCCGGCCGCCGGCGGCTGCGCCAAGCGCTCCTGCACCCCGGTCGCAGCCAGGTCGTGGTCGCGGTGCTGCTGGCCGTGGTCGCCTTCGCCGCGATCGTCCAGGTGCAGACCGCCGAGGACGACGACACCTACGCCGGCTACCGCGAGCAGGACCTCGTCAACGTGCTCTCCGGCCTCGCCGGCGCCTCGCGTCGCGCCCGCGCCGAGATCACGCGGCTGGAGGAGGCCCGCGACGAGCTGGTCTCCGACACCGACGCCGAGCGGGTCGCCCTGCAGCAGGCGACCAACGAGGCCGACACCCTCAGCGTCCTCGCGGGCCTGGTGCCGGTGACCGGTCCCGGCATCCGCATCACCATCACCGAGGTGACCGGACGGGTGCGCGCCGACACCATCCTCAACATGGTGCAGGGCCTGCGGATCGCCTCGGCCGAGGCGATGCAGTTCAACGGCCAGGTGCGGCTGGTCGCGCAGAGCTCGTTCACCAGCGCCGAGGGCGGGCTGGTCGTCGACGGCCAGCTGCTCAGCTCGCCGTACGTCGTCGACGTGATCGGCGACCCCAGCGCGCTCGCCGGGGCGATGTCGATCCTCGAGGGCCCGCGCGTGGACCTGGCCGAGGACGGGGCCGAGGTCGAGGTCGAGGTCCTGGCCTCGCTGGACATCGAGTCGGTCCGACCCGCCGTCGAGCCCGAGTACGCACAGCCCCAGGACGCGCAGTAGCCTGCCGACACCCGACCCCCAGGAGAGACACCTTGTACCCCGACGACCTGCAGTACACCGCGGAGCACGAGTGGGTCCGCACCCCGGGCGAGCACGAGGGCGCGGTGCGCATCGGCATCACCCACTACGCCCAGGACGCCCTCGGTGACATCGTCTACGTCTCCCTGCCCGAGGTGGGCGAGAGCGTCGAGGCCGGCAGCACCTGCGGTGAGCTGGAGTCGACCAAGTCCGTCTCCGACGTCTACGCGCCGGTCACCGGCGAGGTCGTCGCCCGCAACGAGGCGCTCGACGCCACCCCCGAGCTGGTCAACAACGACCCGTACGGCGGCGGCTGGCTCTTCGAGGTCAAGCCGGCCGGCGAGGTCGGCGACGGCCTGATGGACGCCGCGACGTACGAGGCCTCGCTCGAGGGCTGAGCCGGTCCGGTCAGCCCCTCCCGACGGCCCCTCCCGGACCTCGTCGGTTCGGAGTTGAACCACGCTGCACGGCTGATAGGTTCTCCCACGCCATCACCCTCCACCCGGGGGTGAGGGTTGGGAGCGTCAGCGACGCGAGTCCACCACCCGAGGAGACCCCGATGCCGTTCTGCACCGCCTGTGGTCGGCAGAACCCCGACGACGCCCGCTTCTGCTCGCAGTGCGGGACCCGTCTGGTGACGCCGGACGCCCCCGCGGAGCCCTCGCGCGGCGAGACCACCGCGACCATCTCCATCGGCGCCGGCGACTCGCGGGTGGAGACCTCGGACCGCCAGCTCAACCCGGTCGACGCCGCCGCCGTGGACGCCCTGCCGGTGGGCCACGCGCTCCTGGTCGTGCAGCGTGGCCCGGGCTCGGGCAACCGCTTCCTGCTCGACACCGACAAGGTCACCGCCGGTCGTCACCCCGACAGCGAGATCTTCCTCGACGACGTGACCGTCTCGCGCCGGCACGCGGTCTTCGACCGGGACGGCTCGACCTTCACGGTCTCGGACGTGGGGAGCCTCAACGGCACCTACGTCAACCGCGACCGCATCGACACCGTCCGTCTCAAGGACGGCGACGAGGTCCAGGTCGGCAAGTACCGCCTGGTCTTCTTCTCCGGCCACGAGGGCGCCTGAGTCGTGTCCACCGGCTCCGTCTCGTCCTCGGGAGCCTCCTCGGGAGCACGTCCCTCCGGCTCGGCCCGGATGAACATCGGGCAGGTGCTCGAGCAGCTGCGTCCCGACTTCCCGGGGGTCACGATCCCCAAGATCCGCTTCCTGGAGGACAAGGGCCTGATCAAGCCCGAGCGGACCCCCGCGGGCTACCGCAAGTTCTCCGCCGACGACGTGACGCGCCTGCGCTACGTCCTGCGGATGCAGCGCGACCACTACCTCCCGCTGAAGGTCATCGGCGAGCACCTCGACGCCATCGACCGCGGGATGGAGCCGCCGCCGATCGAGCCGGTGGTCCCCACGGTGCCGACCGTGGCGCTGGCGGCCGACGGGATGCCGAGTCCCGAGTCCTTCCGTCGACGTGACGACCTGCGACTCTCACGCAAGGAGCTGCTGAAGGTGGCCGAGGTCTCCGAGGAGCTGCTCGAGCAGCTCGAGCAGTTCGGCCTGGTGTCGCCGCGTCCCGGGACCGGGCACTACGACACCGACGCCCTCGTCGTCGTCCGCACCGCCCGTGAGCTCGCTGACTTCGGGATCGAGCCGCGTCACCTGCGCGCGTTCAAGGCGGCGGCCGATCGCGAGGTCGGGCTCGTGCAGCAGGTCGTGGCTCCCCTGGAGCGCGGCCGCGACGCCGCCGCCAGCGCCCGTGCCGCCGACGCCGCCTCCGAGATCGCGGCCCTGTCGGTGCGTCTGCACGCGACCCTGGTCAAGACCGGCCTGTCGCGCTGACCTGCCCGCCGCCTCTCCCCACCGGCGCGTAGGGTGGGAGACATGCGTGAGGTGGACGTCATGGGAGTCCGGGTCGAGATGCCCTCGAACCAGCCGATCGTCCTGCTGCGCGAGGTCGCGGGGGACCGCTACCTGCCGATCTGGATCGGTGCGGTCGAGGCCACGGCCATCGCGTTCGCCCAGCAGGGCGTGACCCCGCCGCGACCGCTGACCCACGACCTGCTCAAGGACGTGCTCGAGGCGACCGGCAACGCGTTGGAGGAGGTCCGCATCACCGACGTCAAGGACGGGGTGTTCTTCGCGACGCTCGTCCTGACCTCGGGCACCGAGGTCTCCGCACGTCCCTCCGACTCCATCGCCCTGGCCCTGCGCACCGGTTCGCGCATCGTGTGCTCCGAGGACGTCCTCGACGAAGCCGGCCTGGCCGTGCCCGCCGAGCAGGAGGACGAGGTCGAGAAGTTCCGCGAGTTCCTCGACCACGTCACCCCCGAGGACTTCGAGGCCCCCTCCGACTGAGGCCCTGATCCTGCCGAGCCGGCGTATCAATACGCCGGTTCGACCCACGCGCCCCGCCGAGCCGGCGTATCAATACGCCGGTTCGGCGCGAAGTCTCACTCTCAGGTTGAGGGTTCGACACGCCGCGAGAGTCTTTGACCCTGTCGGTGGCCGGGCTTACGGTGAGCCGTCTCTGTTGTAACTCCACCGTTGTGGTCCTCCCGCCCGGGAACGCCTGCGACGTCTTCCCCCTCGGAGTTACGGTGAACGGAGTAGACACCGGAGGACCCGCGTGAACGAGCACGAGCAGGAGCTGCGCGAGAGCGTCGACGCCGCACGCGCGGCCGAGGCCGCCGACGAGCAGGGACTCCTCTTCACCGACGACGTCTCACCCCTGCCCAGCGACCTCGGCTACCGCGGGCCCACGGCCTGCAACGCTGCCGGGATCACCTACCGCCAGCTCGACTACTGGGCCCGCACCGGCCTGGTCGAGCCGACGGTGCGGGGTGCGAAGGGGTCGGGCTCCCAGCGCCTCTACTCCTTCCGCGACATCCTCATCCTCAAGGTCATCAAGCGGCTGCTCGACGCCGGCATCTCGCTGCAGCAGATCCGCACCGCGGTCTCGCACCTGCGCGAGCGCGGCACCGACGACCTGACCCGCGTGACGCTGATGAGCGACGGTGCCTCGGTCTACGAGTGCACCTCCAACGACGAGGTCATCGACCTGCTCCAGGGCGGGCAGGGTGTCTTCGGCATCGCCATCGGTGGCGTGTGGCGCGAGATCGAGGGCACGCTCGCCGAGCTGCCCTCCGAGCGCACGGCCGACGAGGCCGCCGCCGAGGCCCCGGTGGTCGGCGACGAGCTCGCGGCGCGCCGCGCGGCCCGCTCCGCCGGCTGAGGTGGCGCCGGCCCTGCGCCGGCACTGGTAGATTCGCTCCCGCTGACCATCCCGCGCGGGAGAGTCTCCTCGTCTCAGGCGGGGGGCGCCGAAGGGGCAATTCCTCCCCGGAACCTCTCAGGCACCCGGACCGCGCAGGCCAGGCGACTCTGGAGCACCCCGGCACCCGCCGGTGACGTGACAGAGGGGGAGGGCCCGGACCCCGACGCCCCAGGAGCCCTACCCGCATGTCCTCCCAGCCCCACAGCAGCCCGACCGGCATCGCCATCTTCGCCGACCGACACATCGGCCCGCGGCCCCAGGACGTCGAGGCGATGCTCGCCCGGCTCGGGTTCGACTCCCTCGAGGCGCTGATGGCCGCGGCCGTCCCGGGCGGGATCCGCTCCGCGGCCGAGCTCTCGCTGCCGGAGGCGGCCACGGAGACCCAGGTCGCGCAGGAGCTGCGCGACCTCGCCGCGCGCAACCGGCCCGCCGAGCCGATGATCGGGCTGGGCTACCACGGCACCACCACGCCGCCGGTGATCCGGCGCAACGTGCTCGAGGACCCCTCCTGGTACACCGCCTACACGCCGTACCAGCCGGAGATCTCCCAGGGGCGCCTCGAGGCCCTCATCAACTTCCAGACCGTGATCGGCGACCTGACCGGACTGCCCACGGCGAACGCCTCGCTCCTCGACGAGGGCACCGCCGCCGCGGAGGCGATGACCCTGGTGCGTCGCGCCCAGCGCAAGGCGTCCGGGCCCTTCGTGGTGGACGCCGACGCGCTGCCCCAGACGATCGAGGTCGTGCGCACCCGCGCGGAGGCCATGGGCATCGACGTGGTCGTCGCGGACGTCTCCGCGGGCCTGCCGGACGAGCTCGAGCAGGTCTGCGGCGTGCTCGTGCAGTACCCCGGCGCCTCGGGTGAGGTGCGCGACCCGCGTCCGGCCATCGAGGCCGCCCACGAGCGCGGTGGCCTGGCCGTGGTGGCCTGCGACCTGCTCGCGCTGACGCTGCTGGAGTCTCCCGGCGAGCTCGGGGCCGACGTCGCGGTCGGCTCCTCCCAGCGCTTCGGCGTCCCGCTCTTCCACGGCGGGCCGCACGCCGGGTTCATGTCGGTCAAGGCCGGCCTGGAGCGCCACCTGCCCGGTCGCCTGGTGGGCGTGTCCGTCGACGCGGAGGGCCGGCCGGCCTACCGCCTGGCGCTGCAGACCCGCGAGCAGCACATCCGTCGCGACAAGGCGACCTCCAACATCTGCACCGCGCAGGTGCTGCTGGCCGTCGTCGCCGGGATGTACGCCGTCTACCACGGTCCCGAGGGCCTGCGCGGCATCGCCCGGGGTGCCCACGACCTCGCAGCGCGCGCCGCGGCGTCCCTGTCAGCGGCTGGCCTGGAGGTCCTCACGACCCGCTTCTTCGACACCGTCCGGGTCGCGGTGCCGGGTCGTGCGGACGAGGTCGTGGCCGCCGCTCGCGCCGAGGGGCTGCACCTGCTCCGGGTGGACGCCGACACCGTCGGCCTGTCCTTCTCCGAGGTGAGCACGCCCGCGACCCTGCGTGCGCTGCACACGGCCTTCGGGGTCACGCCCACCGAGGTCGAGCCGGTGGCCGCGCTGCCCGAGGAGCTCTCGCGCACCACCGACTACCTCACCCACGAGACCTTCCACGCCCACCGCAGCGAGACCCAGATGCTGCGCTACCTGCGCCGGCTCTCGGCCCGCGACTACGCGCTGGACCGCGGCATGATCCCGCTGGGCTCGTGCACGATGAAGCTCAACGCCACCACCGAGATGGAGCCGGTCTCGCTGCCGGGCTTCGCCGACCTGCACCCGTTCGTGCCGGCCGAGGACGCCGAGGGTTACCACGAGCTGGTGTCCACGCTCGAGGGCTGGCTGGCCGAGGTCACCGGCTACGACCGGGTCTCGATCCAGCCCAACGCCGGCTCCCAGGGCGAGCTCGCCGGGCTGCTCGCCATCCGCGGCTACCACCTCGGCAACGGCGACACCCAGCGCGACGTCTGCCTGATCCCCAGCTCGGCCCACGGCACCAACGCCGCCTCCGCGGTGATGGCCGGCATGCGCGTGGTGGTCGTGAAGTCCACCGACGACGGGTCGGTCGACCTCGACGACCTGCGGGCCCAGTGCGACAAGCACGCCGACACCCTGGCGGCGATCATGGTGACCTACCCCTCGACGCACGGCGCCTACGAGGAGGGGATCACCGAGCTGTGCAAGGTGGTCCATGACCACGGCGGGCAGGTCTACGTCGACGGCGCCAACCTCAACGCGCTGCTGGGCTACGCGCGGCCCGGCGAGTTCGGGGGAGACGTCTCCCACCTCAACCTGCACAAGACCTTCTGCATCCCCCACGGCGGCGGTGGCCCGGGGGTCGGCCCGGTCGCCGTGCGCGCCCACCTGGCGCCGTACCTCCCCTCGCACGGGATGCACCCGGACCCCGAGCGTCGCACCGGCATCGGCCCGATCTCGGCGGCGCCGTACGGCTCGGCGGGCATCCTGCCGATCTCGTGGGCCTACGTGCGGATGATGGGCGCCGAGGGCCTCACCAGGGCGACGGCGACCGCGGTGCTCGCGGCCAACTACGTCGCCGCGCGGCTCGACGAGCACTTCCCGGTGCTCTACCGTGGGCACAACGGGCTCGTCGCCCACGAGTGCATCATCGACGTCCGCGGGATCACCAAGGACACCGGCGTGAGCGTCGACGACGTCGCGAAGCGGCTGGTCGACTACGGCTTCCACGCCCCGACGATGTCGTTCCCGGTCGCCGGGACGCTCATGGTCGAGCCCACCGAGTCCGAGGACCTCGGCGAGATCGACCGGTTCTGCGACGCGATGATCGCGATCAAGGGCGAGATCGACCGCGTGGCCGCGGGGGAGTGGACTGCGGAGGACTCGCCGCTGCGACGGGCCCCCCACACCTCCCGCGCCCTGGTGGGCGACTGGGACCGCCCCTACTCCCGAGAACTGGCGGTCTTCCCGACCGGCATCGACCCCGACAAGTACTGGCCGCCGGTCGCCCGCATCGACCAGGCCTACGGCGACCGCAACCTGGTCTGCGCCTGCCCGCCGCTCGACGCGTTCGCCGAGTGAGGGGCTGACGCAGCACCGAGTCGTCACCGGACGTCGGGCGTCACTCGATGTCGGTCTTGGTCACCGTGAGGTCGAAGCGGAAGGCGTTGCTGCAGTCGAGCACGGCGTTGCGCTTCCTCCACGTGAGGACCAGGTCCGCCGCGAGCGGCTTGTGCACGCCGTCGACCACGACGTGCTGGCCGGCGTCGTCGAACTCGTCGTGGACCTCGACCGGGTCCCCGTCGCGGACGACGGTGCCGGCCAGGACGACCTTGCGGCCGCCGAGCGTGCCTTCCTGCTGCAGCTCGCCCCGTCGGACGATGCGGCCGTCGGGCTGGGAGATCCAGAAGTCCTCCTGGTCCTCGGCGCCGATCGCGACCAGGACCTCGTTGCCGTAGGTGCGGTGCTCGTAGACCGACACCGTCACCGGCCGGGTCCGCCACGTGCCGGCGCACTCGACGAGCACTCCCTTCTCGCGCTCGGTGGTGGTCTCGGCGTGGGCCGGAGCCGCGGCGGCGGCCAGGGGGAGGCCGGTCGCGATCGCGAGGGTGACCAGAGCGGTGGTGCTTCGCATGGTGGTTCGTCTCCTGTGTGGTGGTTGTCAGCAGGAGTACGCCGCACCGCCTGATCGGGTTGCATCGGGTGCGATAGGAATGTGCGGGTGAGCGACCACCACGAGATCGAGCGCACCTTCACGGTCGACAGCCGTACGACGATGCCCGACCTCGCCGGGGTGGGGGCCGTGGCCTCGGTCGGCCCTCCGGACGTCGTCGACCTCGAGGCGGCCTACCTCGACACCGCCGACCTGGCGCTGGTCCGTGCGGGCATCACGCTGCGACGACGCTCCGGCGGTGGCGACGAGGGCTGGCACCTGAAGCTGCCGGTCGGCGCGGGACGGGACGAGGTGCACCAGCCGCTGGGTGAGCCCGAGGAGCCGGCCCCGGACGCCCTGCGGGACCTGGTGCGCGCCTACACCGGTGGTCAGGACCTGGGCGTGGTCGCGACGATCAGCACGCGTCGCACCACCACCGCGCTGCTGGGCGACGACGGTGCGGTGCTCGCGGAGGTCTGCGACGACGAGGTGACCGGTCGGCTGCCCGACGGCCCGACCATGAGCTGGCGCGAGTGGGAGGTCGAGCTGGTCGATGGCGACGTCGACCTGCTGGACCTGATCACCGACGAGCTGGCCGAGGAGGGCGTGGTCCCCGCGCGCACCCAGCGCAAGATCGAGGCGGTGCTCGGTGACCGGCTCCACGAACCCGCCCGACCCCGGCACCCCCTGATCGCGTACCTCGCCGACCAGGTCGACGACCTCCGCACGCAGGACGTGGCCGTCCGGCGCGGCGATCTCCGGGGGGTCCACCAGGCCCGCGTCGCCTGCCGCCGGATGCGAGCCGCACTGGCGGCCTACCGGCCGCTGGTCGAGACGGAGGCGACCGAGCCGGTGCGCGAGGAGCTGCGCTGGCTGGGCCATGCGCTGAGCGACACCCGCGATGCCGTGGTCGCGCGGGAGCTGCTGATGACCGCGCTCGACGCGGAGGACCCGGCGCTGGTGCACGGGCCGGTCCGCGAGCGGATCGACTCCACCTACGAGCACCGGACCCGGGCGGGGATCGCCGCGGCCGTGCAGGTGCTCGACGGCGAGCGGTACGCCGCACTGCTGGAGGAGCTCCGTGCGCTGGTGGAGGAGCCTCCCCTCCGGCTGGAGGAGGCGCCGTCGGAGAAGGCGATGGCCAAGCGGCTGCGCCGGCAGGCGCGGCGGGTGGGCCGCCGGCTCGACGAGGTGCGGGCGGCGACGTCGCCCGAGGACCGCGAGGCCGCCTGGCACGAGGTGCGCAAGGCCGCCAAGCGCCTGCGGTACGCCGCGGAGGTGGCGCGGCCTGGTCTCGGCAAGCCGGCCAAGCAACTGGCCGAGCGGGCCAAGGAGGCCACCCAGGTGCTCGGTGAGCGCCAGGACACCGTGGTTGCTCGCGAGCACCTGCTGGCGCTGGCCGACGACGCCGGCACCGCGGGCGAGCCGACGTTCACCTACGGCCTCCTGCACGCACGGCAGGAGGCCCTGCAGGTCGAGCTCGCCTACCGTGCCTGGGAGACGCTGGACATGTTGAAGTCCGGCACCCGGATCGCCGGGGTCGCGGTGCGACTGAAGTAGTCGTCGCCCCACTCCCGGCTGAAGCTGGGCACCGTCGCCGAGGCGTGGGTGAAGCGGCGCAGCAGGTCGACCGGGCTCTCGTTCCAGCGGAAGTTGTTGACCAACCCGGCGATCTCCCCGTCCTCGACGAGGTAGACGCCGTCGCGCGTGAGGCCGGTCAGCAGCAGCGACTGCGGGTCGACCTCGCGGATGTACCACAGGCAGGTGACCAGCAGCCCGCGCTCGGCGCCGCGGACGAGGTCCATCACGTCCCCGGAACCGCCGTCGATCTCGAGCACCAGGTTGTCGACGTACGGCGTGACGGGCCGGCCGGTCATCGCGGCCGTCTGCCGGGTCTGCACCAGCGAGGCGAGCTCTCCGTCGTGGATCCAGTCGGTGCTGCCCAGGGCGAGCCCGTTGTCGAAGACCGAGTGGTCGTCGTCGGAGGACCCGGTGACGGCGAACGGCGAGCACTCCAGGCCCGGGTGGGCCGGGTCGGAGAACAGGCGCACCCCCGGAGCGGCGAGGCGGTCGCCGATGCGGGTGCCGCCGCCGCGGCGGGAGTAGACCGACTGGCCCTCGTGGGCGGCGCGCGCGCCGGCGTACCAGTAGGCGTCGATCATCAGGTCGGCCACCGCGCTGGGCGGCAGGATCGTGTCGTAGCGCCCGGCCGGCAGGTCGACGCGACGCTCGCCCCAGGCGAGCCGCTGCTCGAGCTCGGCCTCCATGGCCAGCGCGTCGACGTCGGTGAAGTCGCGGGTGGCGCCGCCGACCCAGGCCGACTGGGTCAGGGCGGCGTCCTTGCCGGTGCAGCCGTAGTGGCCGGTCGGCTGGACGTGGCGCAGACGCAGCCCGGTCGTGGAGCCGAGGTAGGTGGTCGTCACCTCGTGGCTGACGAAGCCGTAGAGCACCCGGTCGGCGGCCGATGACCGAGCGAAGGCCTCACCGAGCGCGGGTGCGAAGACGTCGTAGACGTGGATGTCGGTGGGGACCGGCGGGTCGTCCCAGTCCGGGCTCACGCGGTCGCGGACCAGCTCGGCGGCGTCCTCGGCGGGGGAGGCAGCACGGGCGGCCTCGTCGGCGGCGCGGACGAGGTCGGTGACCTGGGCCTGGGATGCGGCGCTGCCGGAGACCGTGCCGACCTGCACGCCTCCGGTGCCGCGGACGAAGGAGACCACCGAGACGTCCATGCCGTGCATCACGCCGTTGGTGGTGAGCGTGTTGTTGGCCCAGCGCAGGTTGGCGCCGGTCGAGTCACGCACCACGACCATGCAGTCGTCGGAGACGCTGGCGTGCAGGCCCTGCTCGACCAGGCTCTGCGGGGTGACCTGATGGGTGCTCACTGGCCGCCCTCCTGCGTGGTGTTGAGGATGTTGACGCCGCGGAAGAGCGCGGTGGGGCAGCCATGGCTGACGGCCGCGACCTGGCCGGGCTGCGCCTTGCCGCAGTTGAACGCACCGCCGAGGACCCAGGTCTCGGGGCCGCCGACGGCCTCCATCGAGCCCCAGAAGTCGGTGGTCGTCGCCTGGTAGGCGACGTCGCGCACCTGACCGGTCAGCTCGCCGTCACGGATGGCGTAGAACCGCTGGCCGGTGAACTGGAAGTTGAAGCGCTGCATGTCGATGGACCACGACTTGTCGCCCACGACGTAGAGACCACGCTCGACCCGGCCGATGAGCTCCTCGGTGCTGGGGCCGTCGGGCGCCGGCTGCAGCGAGACGTTGGCCATCCGCTGGATCGGGATGTGGCCCGGCGAGTCGGCGTAGGCGCAGCCGTTGGACCGACCCTGCGGGTGGTCGGGGCCGGCGAGCTCGGGCTTCATCGCGCCCATGGGACGGTCGAGCTGGTAGCCGACGAGGACCCCGTCGCGAACGATGTCCCAGGACTGGGTCTCCACGCCCTCGTCGTCGTAGCCCACCGTGGCCAGGCCGTGCTCGATGGTGCGGTCGCCGGTGACGTTCATGACCGGGCTGCCGTACTGGAGCGAGCCGAGCTTGTCGTAGGTCGCGAAGGAGGTGCCGGCGTAGTTGGCCTCGTAGCCGAGCGCGCGGTCGAGCTCGGTGGCGTGCCCGATCGACTCGTGGATGGTGAGCCACAGGTTGGAGGGGTGGATGACCAGGTCGTAGGAGCCGGGCTCGACGCCGGGCGCCTTGAGCTTCTCGGCGAGCAGCTCGGGGACCTCGTCGATCTCGGCGTCCCAGTCCCAGGCGCCCTGGGCGACGCTGCCGGCGACGTACTCCCAGCCGCGGCCGACCGGCGGGGCGATCGAGGCCATCGAGTCGAAGGTGTCGGCGCCGGTGCCCATCGCCTCGAAGCCCGGCTGCATCCGCACGCGCTGCTGCGTGGTGGAGGTGCCCGCGGTGTCGACGTAGTACTTGTTCTCCTGGACGGCCATCACGAAGGCGGTGGCGTGGTCGACCGCCGCACCGGTGCGCAGCCGTCGGGTCCAGTCGGTCAGCACCGCGGCCTTGTCGGCGGTCGCGACCTCGAGCGGGTTCACGTCGTACGCCGAGACCCATGTGACGTCGGCGTGCACGGGCTCGGGGGCGATCTCGACCGGCGTGGTCGTCATGGTCGCGGCGACCTCGGCCACGGCGACCGCCGTCTCGGCGACCCGGCGGGCCTCGTCGACGGTGAGCACGACGCCGGAGGCGAAGCCCCAGGCGCCGCGGTGGATGACGCGGACCGCGAAGCCGAGGTCCTCGACGTCGGAGGCGGACTGGAGGATCTCGTCACGGGCGCGCAGGTGCTGGTAGCGCACGCGCTCGAAGCGGAAGTCGGCATGGGTGGCGCCCAGCTCCGTGGCCCGGGCGAGGGCGACCTCGCCGAGGCTGCGGAAGGGGAGCGCGAGGAAGGTCGGATCGACCTCGGGTCGGCTCATGGCCGCAACCTACACGCCGCGCGAGAGCCGGACGCTCGACCCGCTGCGGCCCTTGGTGACGTGCAGCTGCACGGGGATCCGGTCGCGCATCTCGGTGACGTGGCTGACCACGCCGACGACCCGCCCGCCCTCGCGCAGCGAGTCGAGGGTGTCCATCACGTCCTCGAGGGTGTCGGGGTCCAGGGACCCGAACCCCTCGTCGACGAAGAGCGTGTCCAGCTCGGTGCCGCCGGCCTCCTGCGCGATCACGTCCGCGAGCCCGAGGGCCAGCGCGAGGGACACCACGAAGGTCTCGCCCCCGGACAACGTGACCGGGTCGCGGCTCTCCCCGGACCAGTCGTCGCGCACCAGCAGGCTCAGGCCGCCCCGGGTCTCGCCGGCGCCGCGGCGACCGGTGTGCTCGAGGGAGTAGCGCTGGTCGCTCATCCGTGCGAGGCGCTCGTTGGCAGCGGCGACGACCTGCGACAGGCGCCAGGCCAGGACGTAGGCCGAGAGCCGCATCTGCAGCGGGTTGTCGGCCGACCGGCCGTCGACGAAGGCGGAGACCGAGGTGGCCAGGCGCAGCTGCTCCTGGACCGGTGCCCACGTCTCCAGTGCGCCGGTCAGCTCGACGACCAGGGCGTCGAGGCGCTCGGCCCGCACCCGTGACGTGGTTGCCCCGGTCAGGGCCGTGGCGAGCCCGGCATGGGCGGCTGCGTGCCGGGCAGCCAGGACCTCGAGGTCGGGCAGGGCGTGCTCCTCGCCCGGGTCGGGGGCGTCGGCGAGCACCTCGGTGACGGCGGCCAGCCGGGCCCGGTGTGCCTCGACGGCCGTGGAGAGGCGCTCCTGCTCCGCGGCGGGCAGGGCGGCGGCGAGTGCGCTGCCGAGCTCGGCGAACCCGGCCTCGGTCACGGCCTCCTCGCACCGCGACAGTGCCTGCGTGGCCGACTCCTCCGCGATCGCCTGCTCGCGGGTCAGGTCGCGCAGCTGACGCACGACGCCGAGCCGGCGGTCGAGGGCGCGCTCGAGAGCAGCCAGGTCGGGGCGTCCGTCGAGCGGGAGCTCGGGCTCCGCGGGGTCGAGGCCGAGCAGCAGCACACCGACGGCGTACGCGAGTCGTGGTGGCGAGGGGGACCTGCTCGACCGCCGCGCGGGCCCCGGCGCAGGCCTCCTCGAGCCGATGCACCTCGTCCGTGGCGGCGTCGGGGTCGGTGTCACCGGCGCGGTCGCGGAGGAGGGCCAGGCGGGTCTCGAGGTCCCGGACGTGCTCGGCACGCAGGTGCTCGTCGGTCTTGGCGTCGTCGAGCAGGCGCTGGGCGTCCTTCTCCGCGGCGGCATCGGTGGCGTCGGGGCCCGGCTGTGCCTTGGCGGGGTGGTCGTGGGAGCCGCAGACCGGGCAGCAGCCACCGACGGCCAGCGACCCGGCCAGCTCGGAGGCCATCGACTCGATCCGGGCCTCGCGGACCGCCAGCAGCCGCTCGTGCCGGGTGACGGTGAGCTCGCGGGCGGCGAGGTGCTCGGCGCGGGCGGGGGCGAGCTCGGCCTCCACCGCACGCGCCTCGAGCGCAGCGCCGACCGACTCACGCAGGCCCGCGAGCGCTGCCTCGTGGACGGGGAGGGCCGCGGCCTCGGCCTGGAGGGCGGCGAGCCGCTCCCGGGCGGCGCGCACCCGGTCGGGGGCCTCGGCCACGTCGGCCACGCAGGCCTCCACCTCGGCCCGAGCGCGACGGCGGGACTCCTGCAGCCCGGGCAGGCGGTGCTCGAGAGCGTCGAGCTCCCGCAGGCGGGGGAGCGCGCCCCGGACCCTGCCGGCGGCCAGCAGCAGCGCCTCCTCGTGGGGTGCCAGGTCCTCGCCCGGCACGGCCACGGGCAGGTCGTCGCGCAAGGAGGCGATGCGTGCCTCCAGACGCGCGACGGCCTCGACGCACTCCGAGCGCTGGCGCTCGGCCAGGACCACGGGGACCGCTCGCCGGGCCTCGCCCAGTGCCGTGAGCTGCTGCGCGTGCTCGTCGGCGCGGGCGAGCAGGGCGGCCCGCTCGCTGCGGGCGCGGGACCAGCGCTGGTGCTGCTCGTGGGCCGCTCGGGCCCGGTCGAGCGCCGCCCGCGCGCGGGCCTCGGTGGCCTCGGCGTCCCGGCGCGCGCCCTCGGCGCGATCGCGGTCGGCGTGTGCCGTCGCCCGGCGGTCGACGGCCCAGGGGAGCAGCGTCTCCTCCCAGGTGTCGGGCTCCGGCGGCTGGACGTCCGCGGTCTCGCTGACCCGGCTGGCCAGGTCTGCCACGACCTGCTGCAACCGGCCGGACTCCCGCCGCAGTCCCGTGCGGTGGTCGCGCAGCCACGCCTCGACGTCCTCGAACCGACCGGTGCGGAAGAGCTGCTGCAGGAGCTTGTGGCGGTCCTCGGACTTGGCGCGCAGGAACGCCTGGAAACGTCCCTGAGGCAGCATCGCGACCTGGGTGAACTGGGTCAGCGTCATCCCGAGCAGGTCGCCGACGAGATGGCCGGTCTCGTCGAGCCGGGTCGAGAGCGTGCGCCACTCGCCGTCGGGCAGCCGCTCGGCCAGCACGACGGAGGCCTGCTCGGTGGTGGTGCCGGTGCCGCGGAGCTTCTCGCGCTCCCAGGCGGGGGTGCGCACGAGGCGCAGTCGACGACCGGCCACGCTGAGCTCGAGCTCGACCCGGGGCCGGACGCCGGGCGCGGCCTGGTCGGCCCGCAGGCGCTTGGCCGACCCCCGGTCGCCGGGGACGTCGCCGTACAACGCGAAGCAGACGGCGTCCAGGACGCTCGTCTTGCCGGCGCCCGTGGGTCCGGTGAGCAGGAAGAGGCCCGCGTCGGAGAGCGCGTCGAGGTCGACCTCGACGGTGTCGGCGAACGGGCCGAAGGCGGTGACCTCCAGGCGGTGCAGCCTCATCGGGCGGCTCCTGCAGGAACCTCGGCACGCTGCTCGCGGGCGAGGTCGTCGTCCTCGCAGCAGGCGTCGACGGCCTCGCGCAGCAGCGCGGACTCGTCGTCGGCGGGCGGCCGGCCGCGCAGGGTGGTGAAGAACTCCGCGACCACGTCGTGGTCGCTGCGACCGGACGTGCGGGTGGCCGGGAGACCGCCGATGCTCGGCAGCGGTGCGTCGAAGCCCAGGACCAGCGTGTGCGGGAAGCGTCGGCGCAGCCGCTCCATCGCCTGCGCCGGCCGGTCGGCGTCGGTGAGGGTGACCTGCAGCCAGGAGCCCTCGTGCTCGGCGTGCCGGGCGTCGGTCAGCAGCTCCTCCAGGCTGCCGCGCAGCCGAGCGAGCCGACGGGGGACCGGGGCGTCGACGAACTCGGTGCGCACCGACCCGTCGGCGGCCAGGTCGACCAGCCACGACCCCTTGTGGTGGTCGGCCTCGGAGAAGGAGTAGGCCAGCGGGGACCCCGAGTAGTGCACCCGGTCGCTGAGCACGTGACGGCCGTGCAGGTGACCGAGGGCGACGTAGTCGACGCCGTCGAAGACCGGCAGCGGGACCAGCGAGACACCTCCGACGGAGATGTCGCGCTCGGAGTCGCTCTCCTCGGGGCGGGCCCCGCCGCCGACGAAGGCGTGCGCCATGACCACCGAGCGGGTGCCGGGTCGGGCGTCGAGGTCGCGGCGGACCCGGCGCATGGCCTCGGTCAGCGTCGCCTCGTGGCTGCGCTCGGCCAGGCCCCACGGCTCGCGCACGGACTCCGGGTCGAGGTAGGGCAGGCCGTGGACCGCGACCGGGCCGTGGTCGTCCTCGAGCAGCACGGGCGTGCCGACGCCGTCGGGATCCGTGCGCAGGTGGACGCCCGCGGCGTCGATGAGGCGTGCGCTGAAGCCGAGGCGACGCGCGGAGTCGTGGTTGCCGCTGGTCACCACCACCCGGGCGCGCGAGGCGGCCAACCGGGCCAGTGCCTCGTCGGCCAGGGCGACGGCGTCGACCGGGGGGAGCGCACGGTCGTAGACGTCGCCGGCGACCAGCACCACGTCGACCCTCTCGCGCTCCACCACCTCGAGCAGGTGGTCGATGTAGTCCGCCTGGTGGCCGAGCATCCCCTCACGGTGGAACGACCGGCCGAGGTGCCAGTCGGAGGTGTGGAGGAGGCGCATGCCACGACCGTAGGAGCGAGCACCGACAACAGGGTGGACCCACGCCGTCGCCGACCTGCCAGGCTCGTCACGTGGAGTCCCCTCGCCTGCCCGTGACGATCGTCGGCGCCGGGATCTCCGGCGTGGCCTGTGCCCGTGTGCTCGCCGCGGCGGGGATCCCCGTCGAGCTGGTCGACCGCGGGCGTCGGGTCGGAGGTCGGATGGCCTCGCGCCGCCACGAGGGCCGTCCGGCCGACATCGGGGCGTCCTACTTCACGGTGTCCGACCCAGCGTTCGAGGAGGTCGTCGCGCGGTGGGCGGAGGCCGGTCTCGCTCGGGGGTGGACCGACACGTTCGGGGTCGTGTCCGGCTCGCAGGACGCGCGCACGACCGCGTCGGGCCCGACGCGCTGGGGGACCCCGGGCGGCATCCGGTCCCTGGTCGAGGTGCTGGCCGTCGACCTGCCGGTGCGCGGGGCCACCGAGGTGCAACGGGTCTCCGTCGAGGACGGCCTGCCCACCGTGGACGGCCGCCCTGCGCGCATGGTCGTGCTGGCGATGCCCGACCCGCAGGCCCGCAGGATGCTCGACGAGGCCGCCCACCCGGCCGCGGCCGCGGGGCTGACGGCGGCGTACGAGGCGGTGCTGGCCCTGACCGCGGTCTACCCCCAGCGCTGCTGGGAGGAGCTGCCGGACGGGCTGTTCGTCAACGACGACCCTGTCCTGGCATGGATCGCCGACGACGGCCGTCGGCGCTGCGACGCCGCGCCGGTGCTCGTCGCGCACTCGACCGACGCGCACGCGCGGCCGCACCTCACGGACCCTGCGACCGGCGGCCCGGCGATGCTCGAGGCCCTGACGAGGTACGCCGCTCCCTCGCTCGACCCCGTGCACACCGCAGTGCACCGCTGGACCTTCGCCAAGCCGGTCGCCGGGCGTCCCGAGCGCTACCTGCTCACCGACACCGGCGTCGCCGCCTGCGGGGACTCGTGGTCGGACAAGCCGCGCGTCGAGGGTGCCTGGCTCTCCGGCACGGCGCTGGGGCACGCGCTGGTCGAGTCCCTGGCCTGACGCCTGGCCCGATGCCTGGCCTGAGGACGGCAGGTCGAGCAGGGGTGACGGTGCGCCGGCTCGATGGGCTCAGTGCAGACGCTCGGCGAAGAACTCCAGGACCCGGTCCACGGCGACCTGGGAGCGCTGCTCGGTGACGACCGAGTGGCCCTTGCCTGGTAGGTCGACGCGCAGGAAGCCGTCACCGAGCTCGCGGTCCAACGTGTCGAACCGGGTCCCGGTCATCGGGTCCGAGGCGTACTGGATGCCCAGCACCGCGCACCCGCCCCCGACCCGCTCCTTGACCGTCGCCAGGTCGTCGGGGGAGAGGTTGAGGTCGGCCGAGCGCCTCCGGCCGACCGCGAACGGCACCGACGGCTGGCACAGGACCGGGGCGGCCACGGAGTCGTCGACCATCATCGCCAGCGCGAACCCGCCGGTGAAGCACATCCCGAGGGCACCGACGCCCGGCCCGCCGAGCTCGCCGTGCAGCTCGCGCGCCAGGGAGCGCAGCCAGCCGGCGATCGGCGTGGTGACGCCGGTGGCCAGCTTGGTGAACTCCGCGCTCACGCAGACCTGCCGCATCGACCGCGCCACCGCGCCGGCGGACATCGGCGCCTCGGCTCGCCCGAACAGGTGCGGCATCACGACGGTGTAGCCGGCATCGACCAGCTCCTCGCCGAAGCCGATCACGCTCGGCGTGGGGCCGGGGATCTCGTGGATGACGACCACACCGGGGCCGGTGCCCTTGCGGTACGTCGGGTGGCGGGTGCCGTCGTGCGTGTGCGACCCGGAGGTCCAGGTGTCGAGGAGCGCCATGGGGCGACCCTAGGGGTGACCGGTGCCGCTGCGCGCCTGCCTAGGCTCGCGGAGTGGCTCCCACCCGCGTCCGGCTCGTCCTCCCGCACCAGCTCTTCGAGCAGCACCTCTCGGCCGCGGAGGGCACGGTCTTCGTGCTGGTCGAGCACGACCTGCTCTTTCGTCAGTACCGCTTCCACACCCAGAAGCTCGTGCTCCACCGCGCCTCCATGCGCCGGTTCGGCAGCCGGCTCGAGGAGGCGGGGTACGCGGTCGAGCGCGTCGACACCGACGGGCGCACCACCTCCCGGGCCGCCCTCGACCGGGTCCTCGCGGGGCTGGCCGGCTCCGACGACGTGCACGTGTCGGCGTACGACGTGGTGGACGACTGGCTCGAGCGCGACCTCGACCCGATCGTCGACCAGTGGCTGGAGTCGCCGAACTTCCTGTGCACGCGCGACGACCTCGCCGAGCACTTCGACGGCACCGCCGGCCCTCGCGGTCGCCGCGCGCGGATGCAGCACTTCTACTCCTGGCAGCGCACGCGCCTCGACGTGCTCATGACCGACTCCGGCGAGCCGGTCGGGGGCAAGTGGTCCTTCGACGAGGACAACCGCAAGAAGCTGCCGAAGGGGCACCCGGTGCCCGACGTCGAGCGACCCGGCGCGGACTCCCGGCACCCCGAGGTGGAGGACGCGATCGCCTGGGTGAAGCGGGCGTTCCCCGACAACCCCGGTGACGCCGACGCGTTCGCCTGGCCGACGTCCCACGCCGAGGCGCGGGCGGGGCTGCGGCAGTTCCTCGGGGAGCGCTTCGCCGAGTTCGGGCCCTACGAGGACGCCATCTCCGCCGAGCACCCCTTCGTCTTCCACGCGTTGCTGACGCCGGGGCTCAACATCGGGCTGCTCGACCCGCGCGACGTGCTGGCCGACGCCCTCGATGTGGGTGATGACGTGCCACTGGCCAGCCTCGAGGGCTTCGTGCGCCAGCTCATCGGCTGGCGGGAGTACATGCGCGCCACCTACGTCCTGTGGGGCCGCCGGATGCGCGGCCGCAACCACCTCGGCCACACCCGCCCGCTCGCCGAGGGCTGGTGGACCGCGGAGACCGGGCTGGACCCCGTCGACCTGGTGCTGCGACGGGTGCTGGACAACGGGTACGCCCACCACATCGAGCGGCTGATGGTGCTGGGCAACGCCATGTGCCTGCTGCGCACCGAGCCGGACGCGGCGTACGAGTGGTTCATGGAGATGTTCGTCGACGCCTACGACTGGGTGATGGTGCCCAACGTCTACGCCATGAGCCAGTTCGCGGCGGGGGAGTCGATCACCACCAAGCCCTACGTCTCCGGCAGCAACTACCTCAAGAAGATGAGCGACCTGCCGCGCGGGGACTGGGAGGCCGACTGGGACGGCCTCTACTGGACCTTCGTCCGTGACCACCGCGAGGTCTTCGAGCGCAACCCCCGCTCCGGCTTCGCGGTCCGGACGTACGACGGCCTCGACCCGGCCAAGAAGTCGGAGCACACCCGTCGGGCCAGTGCCTGGCTGGGAGACTGACGGGCGTGCCTCGTCTCCACGCCCTCGAGCTGACCCCTGACGACGAGGGCCGCGCCCGCGTCCGCGAGCTGTGGACGGCGCTGCAGGACGCCGGGCTGCCCAGCCAGGCCGACCACACCAAGGCGAGCAACCAGCCGCACGTCACCGTCGTGGAGGCGCCCGAGATCCCTGACGCCGCCATCGACGTCGCCCGGGCCCGGCTGCGGGGGATGCTGCCGGTCACCGCGACCGCGCGCGGGGTCCTGCTCCTGGGCGGCGACCGGGTCACGATCGCGCTCGGAGTCGACCTGCACGACGACGTCGTACGCCGGGTCCTCGCCGTGCGGGTCCAGGTGCCCGACCGCGCGCACCGGGGCTGGCTGCCGCACGTGACGCTGGCCCGCCGGGTGCCGCGCGCCGACCTCGGCCGAACGCTCGAGGTCGTGGGGGCACCCGAGATCGACCTCCGGCTCACCGAGGTGCGGCGCTGGGACCCCGACAAGGGCCACGTCACGACGCTCTGAGGCGCGCCCTGTGACTGCCTCGTGTGGTTCAGCGCGGTCCCTGGACCGCGCTCAGCCACACGAGCCGGCCGCTCAGGCCAGGTCGACCCAGCAGTCGGCCAGCACGGGGGAGCCGTCGCGGGGGCCGCCGGCGACGGTGGCCGAGGCGACCAGGCGCCCGTCCTCCTGCCAGCCCTGCACCCGGATCGTCTCCCCGGGGAAGACCACGCCGGCGAAGCGGGCACCGAACCCGGAGACCCGGGTGGCGTCCCCGCCGAGCAGGGCGTCGGTCAGCTCGCGCAGCACGATGCCGTAGGAGCACAGCCCGTGCAGGATCGGCGCCGGGAAACCCGCGGCCTTGGCGAAGTCGGGGTCGGCGTGCAACGGGTTCCGATCGCCGCACAGCCGGTAGAGCAGCGCCTGCTGCGGCGTGACGTCGTAGGACACGTCGCAGTCGGCGACGCGCTCCGGGATCTCGACGGCCTGGGAGGAGCCGCGGTCGCCGCCCCAGCCGCCCTCGCCCTTGACGAAGATCGACGAGCGCACCCGCCACAGCTCCCCGCCCTCCGGGGAGGTGGCCACGCCCTCCTGCCAGATGACCGCCGCCTTGCCCTTGTCCCACACGTCGGTGAGCGTCGTGCGGATCGTCGCCGAGCCCGAGGTCGGCAGCGGCGCGGAGACCGAGATCGACTGCGAGCCGTGCACGACCTGGGCCAGGTTGATGTCGCAGCCCGGCAGGTCCAGCGGCGGCGGGTCGGTCATGTGGAAGGTCGGGGCCACCACGCCGAAGGACGGCAGCACCTGCAGCGCCGGGCCGTCCAGGGTGTAGCGCAGCGCGTCGGGGGAGAGGTTGTCACCCTCGCGCGAGCCGGCACCGATGCCGAGGTGGTAGAGCAGGACGTCGCTCTCGCTCCAGGAGAACTCGACCTCCCCGACGGGGGAGCCGATCGCGACGGTGGGGTCGATGGGCATCAGACGGTCTCGCTCTCGGGGTTCGGGTGTGGTCTCGACGCCCGCTCCTCGCTGGCGCTCGTCCCGGGAGAGACCACGCCCTGATCGGCGATGTCGTCGGCGGCCAGGTAGCCGAAGACCAGCGCCGGGCCGATGGTGCCGCCGGGGCCGGGGTAGGTGTGGCCCATGACCGCGGCCGACGCGTTGCCGGCGGCGTACAGGCCCTCGATCGGCGAGCCGTCGGGACGCAGCACGCGGGCGCGCTCGTCGGTGACCAGGCCGCCCTTGGTGCCGAGGTCGCCGGGCACGATCTTCACCGCGTAGAACGGGCCCTGGTCGATGACGCCGAGGGAGGGGTTCGGCTTCACGGTGGGGTCGGAGTAGTACTTGTCGTACGCCGACTCGCCGCGGCCGTAGTCCTCGTCGACGCCGCTGCGGGCGAAGCCGTTGAAGCGCTCCACGGTGGCCTCCAGGGCCGCTGCCGGCACCCCGATCTCCTCGGCCAGGCCGGCCAGGGTCGAGGCGCGCTTGATGGTGCCGTGCTTGTACCACCGGCCGGGGAACGGCTGGCGCGGGAAAAGCCCCGCGAACAGGTAGCGGTTGCGGTAGCGGGTGTCGATGACCATCCAGCTCGGCACGTGCCCTACACCGGTGGCTTCCCCCTCGTAGATCTTGTGGGTCGCCTCGACGTAGGGCAGCGCCTCGTTCATGTAGCGCTGGCCGGCCTGGTTGACGATGATCGACCCGGGCAGGTTGCGCTCGGCCAGACAGAACCACGGACCGCTCGGCAGCGGGATGGTCGGGCCCCACCACGAGTCGTCCATCAGTGCGACCTCGGCGCCGGCGGTGATGCCCGCGCTGATGCCGCCGCCGGTGTTGAACTGCGAGCCGGTCGTCCAGTCCACCGACGTCGGCTTGGGCTGGTACTTCTCGCGCATCTCCAGGTTGCGCTCGAAGCCGCCGGAGCCGATGACGACACCGCGGCGCGCCCGCACGACGTGCTCGGCGCCGTCGCGCTGCACCTTCACGCCGACGACGCGGCCCTCGGAGAGGACCAGCTCGCTGAGCTCGGCCTCGTGCACCACCGGCACGCCCGCGTCCATCAGCGCCTTGCGCAGGCCGATGGCGATCGCGTTGCCCATGCCGAACAGGCGCTGGCGGCGCAGGCCGGCGAGGGTGCGCCGCAGCAGCACCCGGAGCATCGTGATCGGGCCGCCGAGGGTGCGCAGGCCCAGGCTGATCTTCCGGAAGTCGCGCTGCAGCACCACCATGTTGGCCGGGGCCTTGGTGTACTGCGGGTGCAGTCGGTCGAGCTCCTCGCCGATGATGCGCCCGTCGATCGGGTCGGGCTCGACCGAGCGGCCGCGGGCGCGGCCGCCGGGCTGCTCAGGCTGGTAGTCGGCGTACTGCGGCACCCAGCGGAAGCGCACGGGGGAGCGGTCGCGGATGAAGTCCATGACCTCGGGGCCACGCTCGAGGTAGGTGTCGCGCCGCACCTTCGGCACAACGTCACCGACGATCGCGTCGAGATAGGTCTTGGCCGCCTCGATGCCGTCGGACTCGCCGGCCGCGCGCAGTGCGTAGTTGTCGGGGATCCAGACCCCGCCGCCGCTGCGGGCCGTCGAGCCGCCGAAGTACTCACTCTTCTCCAGCAGCACCGTCTCCAGGCCGTGGGACGCGGCGCGCAGCGCCGCACTCATGCCGGCCGCACCGGCTCCCACGACGACGACATCCACCTCTGCCGGCAACGCGCCGGTCGGACCACCCGTCATGGCGCGAAACTGTAACAGGTTCTAGTATCGACAGGTGACGTCCGACGACGCGATCCGCGCAGCCAGCGAGCGCCTGATCCGAGCCCAGGAGACCGGGGAGCCGTGCGCCCCCGTCCGCGACCTCATCGGCGCCGACGACCTCGACGCGGCGTACGCCGTGCAGATGGGTGTCGTGGAGCGGCGGCTCGCCGCCGGTGCGATCGTGGTCGGCCGCAAGATCGGCGCCACGTCCAAGGCGGTCCAGGACCAGCTCGGGGTCGACCAGCCCGACTTCGGCTACCTCCTCGACGACATGGACGTCAGCCACGGCGGGCCGATCTCGATGGCCGGCCTCCTCCAGCCGCGGGTCGAGGCCGAGGTGGCCTTCGTCCTGTCCCAGGACATCGACCCGGGTGACCCCGACGACCTCACCGTCGCCGACGTGCGCGCGGCGGTCGACGTGGCGCTGCCGGCCCTGGAGATCGTCGACAGCCGCATCGCCGGCTGGGACATCGGCTTCACCGACACCGTGGCCGACTGCGCGTCCAGCGGCCTGTACGTCGTGGGCATGGACGACGCACGGCCCCTCGAGCAGCTCGAGCCGCGTGACGTCGACATGACGCTCGCCATCAACGGCGAGGTCCGCTCCAGCGGCAACGGCGCCGCCTGCCTCGGCGACCCGCTCGAGGCGCTGCGCTGGCTGGCGGTCCAGGCCGCCCGGTTCGGCGACCCGCTCCGCAAGGGCCACCTGGTCCTCTCCGGCGCGCTCGGCCCCTTCGTGCCGTTCGCCCCCGGCGACGACGTCCTCGCCACGATCAGCGGGTTCGCCCCGCTGCGGGCCACGTTCACCGACTGACCACTGCTCCACCAGCACCACCTGCACGCACCCGCCCCGAGGAACCAGGGAGACCCATGAGCAAGCTGACCGCAGCGATCGTCGGGCCCGGCAACATCGGCACCGACCTGATGTACAAACTGCTGCGCTCCGACGTCATCGAGCCGCGCTGGATGATCGGCGTCGACCCGAGCAGCGAGGGCCTCAAGCTCGCCGCGGAGAAGGGCCTGGAGTCCTCCCACGAGGGCGTGGACTGGCTGCTCAAGCAGGACGAGATGCCCGACCTGATCTTCGAGGCCACCTCGGCCTACGTGCACCGCGAGTACGCACCGCGCTACGAGGAGGCCGGCATCCGGGCGATCGACCTGACCCCGGCCGCGATCGGCCCCGCGGTCATCCCGCCGGTCAACGGCGAGACCCACGTCGACGCCATGAACGTCAACATGATCACCTGCGGCGGCCAGGCCACCATCCCGATGGTCGCCGCGGTCTCCCGCGTCGCTCCGGTGTCGTACGCCGAGATCGTGGCCTCGGTCTCGTCCATGTCCGCGGGCCCGGGCACCCGCGCCAACATCGACGAGTTCACCCGCACCACCAGCAGCGGGGTGCGCGAGATCGGTGGGGCGACGGAGGGCAAGGCGATCATCATCCTCAACCCGGCCGAGCCGCCGATGATCATGCGCGACACGATCTTCTGCGCCGCCGACCCAGACGCCGACCGCGACGCGATCATCGCTTCGGTCTTCGCCATGGAGAAGGCCGTCCAGGAGTACGTCCCGGGCTACCGGCTGCTCCAGGAGCCCCAGCTCGACGACCCCTCGCCGGCCACCCGTGGGGCGCTCAAGGTCTCGATCTTCGTCGAGGTCGAGGGCGCCGGCGACTTCCTGCCGCCGTACGCCGGCAACCTCGACATCATGACCGCCGCCGCGACGCAGGTCGGCCAGAACATCGCCCGCTCGATCCTCGCCCCGTCCGGCGGTTGAGGAGGCGCGCCAGCGCCGTCTCGAAACCCCGGAACCTGAAAGGCAACCCATGAGCACCGACCTGAACACCCTCACCCGCACCTGGCACGGCACCCACGGCACCGAGCCCTGGGGCGAGCTGGACCTGCGCCTGACCGACACCTGCCTGCGCGACGGGTCGCACCACAAGCGTCACCAGTTCACCGCGACCGAGGTCCACGACATCGTCGAGGCCCTTGACAGCTCCGGCATCCCGGTCATCGAGGTGACCCACGGCGACGGACTGGGCGGCTCCTCGTTCAACTACGGGTTCTCCCGGACCCCGGAGCAGGAGCTGATCCGGATCGCCGCGGAGACCGCGAAGCGCGCCAAGATCGCCTTTCTCATGCTCCCGGGCGTCGGCACCAAGGACGACATCCGGGCCGCGCAGGACAACGGCGGACAGATCTGCCGGATCGCCACCCACTGCACCGAGGCCGACACCTCCATCCAGCATTTCGGCCTGGCGCGCGAGCTCGGCCTGGAGACCGTCGGCTTCCTGATGATGAGCCACACCCAGCCCCCCGAGGTGCTGGCCAAGCAGGCGCGGATCATGGTCGATGCCGGCTGCCAGTGCGTCTACGTGGTCGACTCCGCCGGCGCCCTGATCATGGAGCAGACCGCGGACCGGGTCTCCGCCGTCGTCGCGGAGATCGGTGACGTCGCCGACGTCGGGTTCCACGGCCACGAGAACCTCGCGCTCGGTGTCGCCAACACCGTCGCAGCCGCCCGCGCGGGCGCCACCCAGATCGACGGCTCGGTCCGTCGCTTCGGCGCGGGGGCCGGCAACACGCCGCTGGAGGCGTTCATCGGCGTGTGCGACAAGCTCGGCTGGCGCACCGGCGTCGACTTCCTCCAGATCGTCGATGCCTCCGAGGACGTCATCAAGCCCGCGATGCCCGAAGAGTGCGAGCTCAATCGGATGACCCTGATGATGGGGTACGCCGGGGTCTACTCCTCCTTCCTCAAGCACGCCGGCAACGCCGCCGATCGCTACGGCGTCTCCGGCGCGAAGATCCTGCTCGAGGCCGGCCGCCGCAAGCTGATCGGCGGCCAGGAGGACCAGCTCATCGACATCGCGCTGATGCTGAAGGCCGAGCAGGACAAGCAGGTGGCCAACGCCTGACCCACCGCTGCACCCGGCACCGTCGGGGTCGCTGAGACGACTCTCACCCGGGAGTGCTGGTCCAAAACTGAAACGTGTTCTAGTCTTACCAGTAACACGTTCTACCGACAGGAGTTTGTGCGATGTCCCAGGCTGTTCTCGACGGCGTCCGCGACCTGCTCCCCACCTTCCGGGAGCGCGCCGAGGAGACCGAGGCGCTGCGCGTCGTCCCGGAGGCGAGCATCAAGGAGCTGGAGGAGACCGGCTTCTTCAAGCTGCTGCAGCCCAAGCGCTTCGACGGCCACGAGGCCGACCCGGTGACCTTCTACACCGCCGTGCGTGACATCGCCTCGGCCTGCGGCTCCACCGGTTGGGTCTCCAGCGTCGTGGGCGTGCACCCGTGGCAGGTCGCCCTGTTCGCCGACGAGGCGCAGCAGGCGGTGTGGGGCGAGGACACCAACGTCCGGCTCTCCTCCTCCTACGCCCCGACCGGCAAGGCGACCGTCACCGACGGTGGCTACATCCTCTCGGGCAAGTGGAGCTTCTCCTCCGGCTGCGACCACTGCTCGTGGGTGCTGCTCGGCGGGCTGGTCTTCACCGAGGAGGGCCAGATCGTCGACTTCAAGACGTTCATGGTCCCGCGGGAGAAGTACACGATCGTCGACGTCTGGAACATGGTCGGCCTGGCCGGCACCGGCTCCAACGACATCGTGGTCGAGGACGTGTTCATCCCCGAGGCGTTCACCCTGTCGATGGGCGAGACCGGCCAGTGCCGCGGCCCGGGCCAGGAGCAGAACACCTCCGACCTCTACAAGCTGCCCTTCCACTCGATCTTCACCGGCACCATCACCACGCCGATCATCGGCATGGCCATGGGCGCCTACGACGAGCACGTGGAGATGCAGCAGAAGCGCACCCGTGCGGCGTACCTCGGCGAGAAAGCCAGCCTGGACCCGTTCTCGGCCGTGCGCATCGCCAAGGCCTCCAGCGAGATCGACGCCGCCTGGGCGCTCCTGGTCAACAACATCCGCGAGGAGCAGGACTACGTCGCCAAGGGCGAGAAGATCCCGCTCAAGACGCGCCTGAAGGTCCGGCGCGACCAGGTGCTGGGCTCCCAGCGCGCCATCGACGCGATCGACGCGCTCTTCGAGGCCTCCGGTGGTCGGGCGCTGACCAGCGGCACCTACCTCCAGCGCGCCTGGCGCGACGCCCACGCGGGTCGCGTCCACGCCGCCAACGACCCCGAGCGCGCCCTGCAGATGTACGGCGCGCACGAGTTCGGCCACAAGATCGACCCGGGGATGTACTGAGTGTCGACGCAGCTGACCAAGGACGAGGTCCAGCAGTTCGTCTCGGTCAAGACCGAGGCGGCCGGTGACCTGCGGATCGCCTACTACGAGGCCGACAGTCGCACCGACGACAAGGCCGAGCGACTGCCGCTGGTGATGCTGCACGGCGGCGGGCCCGGTGCCTCCTCGTGGTCGAACTTCGGCCCGGCACTGCCCGGCTTCGCCGAGGAGTTCCGCACCATCCTGGTCGACCAGCCCGGCTTCGGCGCCTCGGACAAGCCGCCGGTGGTGGGCAACTACTACCGCTTCTCCGCCGACGCGATCGTGGCGGTCCTCGACGCGCTGGGCATCGAGAAGGTCCACGTGCTCGGCAACAGCCTGGGCGGCGGTACGGCGATGCGCCTGGCGCTGTCCTACCCCGACCGGGTCGGCCGGCTGATCATGATGGGGCCGGGCGGGCTGTCGCTGAACCTCTTCCACGCCGACCCGACCGAGGGCGTCCAGCGCCTGATGGACTTCGGCGCGAACCCGAGCCGCGAGGCCCTGCGGGCGTTCATCTCCACCATGGTGGTCGACCAGTCCCTGGTCACCGACGAGCTGGTCGAGGCGCGCTTCGCCGACGCGACCGCGCCGGGCGCGCAGGACGCGATGCGCTCGATGGGGATGTCGTTCTGGAACCCCGAGACCGCCGAGGACGGCATGCTCTGGCGCGAGGCGCACCGCCTGCGCAAGCACACCCTGCTCACCTGGGGTCGCGAGGACCGGGTCAACCCGCTGGACGGCGCGATGGTGGCCCTCAAGCTGATCCCCAGGGCGCGGCTCCACGTCTTCCCCCACTGCGGCCACTGGGCCCAGATCGAGGCGGCCGAGGAGTTCCGCGAGGTGGCCACCGCCTTCCTCGCACGCCACGTCGAACGGAAGCGCTGACATGACGATCGACATCAAGTCCATGGGCTACGTCCGGGTCAGCAGCACCGACCCGGAGCAGTGGCGCACCTTCGCCGGCAAGGTCCTCGGCCTCGCCGAGGGCCGCGGCCCCCACCCCGACCACCAGTACTGGCGCATCGACGAGGTGTCTGCCCGGCTGGTCGTCGTCCCCGGCGACGTCGACGAGCTGACCTGCGTGGGCTGGGAGGTCGCCGACCACCGCGCCCTGCAGGAGGTGCGCGAGCACCTGCAGAAGGCGGGCGTGGACTTCGAGGACGGCACCCGCGAGGAGCTCGACGAGCGCCGCGTGCAGGAGCTGGTCCGCTTCAGCGACCCCTTCGACAACGTCTTCGAGATCTTCCACGGGATCACCTACGAGTCCCGGCCGATCGTCACGCCGTACGCCGCCAGGTTCGTCACCGGCGACCAGGGCATGGGCCACGTGGTGCTCCCGGTCACCGACGACGTGGAGGCGTTGCGCTTCTACGACGAGGTGCTCGGGTTCCGCCTGCGTGACTCGATGAGCATGCCCGGTGAGTTCGTCGGGAAGGAGCCGGGCTCGAAGGTCTGGCTGCGCTTCCTCGGCGTCAACCCGCGGCACCACTCGCTGGCCTTCCTGCCGATGCCCAACGCCAGCAAGTGCGTGCACATCATGCTCGAGGTCGACGAGCTCGACGACGTGGGCCGTGCCCTGGAGCGGGTGCGCAAGCACAAGGCGCCGCTGTCGGCGACGCTCGGTCGCCACATGAACGACGAGATGGTCTCCTTCTACGTCAAGAGCCCCGCGGGCTTCGACGTGGAGTTCGGCACCGACGGCCTGCGCGTCGAGGACCGCACCTGGGTCGCCCGCGAGTCGACCGCCGTGTCCTACTGGGGCCACGACTTCGGCGGCGGGCAGTAGGCGGGCCGGACGTGCTGGAAGGCATCGAGGTCCCTAGGGTGGCTCGCATGACGCACGACGATGTCCCCGAGGGGATGCGGACCGACGCGCGCGCGACCTGGCCGAGCCCGGAGCTGATCGAGTCGTGGCTCGGCGACTCGATCTTCGACCTGCGCCCCGGCGAGGAGGTCGAGGTCCCGGCCGACGACGAGGAGGCCGTGTCAGCGGCGCGTCGCTTCCGCGACGTGCTCTCGCAGTTCGCCTCCGGCGTGACCGTCGTGACCACGATGAGCGGGGGACTGCCGGTCGGCATGACCTGCCAGTCGTTCTCCAGCGTCTCGCTGGACCCGCCGCTGGTGATGTTCATCCCCGCGAAGACCTCGCGGGCCTGGCCGCTCATCCAGCGGTCCGGGAAGTTCTGCGTCAACATCCTCGCCGAGGACCAGGCGTGGCTGTCCAACCAGATGGCCAGCCGCGGCGCGGACAAGTTCGCGGGAGTCGACTGGACCCCGGCCCCGGTGACGGGCACGCCGCTGCTGCGGGGCACGATCGCGCACCTCGAGTGCAGCATCCACGCCGTGCACGAGGCCGGCGACCACTACGTCGTCATCGGCCGGGTGCTCGGCCTGGAGATCGGCGACGTGGACGACCCGCTGCTGTTCTTCCGTGGTCGCTACGCGACCACGGAGATCCCCACCGACTGACTGCACAGGGCGGCGGCCCGGGCGTTGGGGACCCTGCCCAGCGTGTGCTCAGACGCGGGTGCGTCGCGGGTTGGCGACCATGCCGACCCCGGCGACCGGCCGCACCTCGGTGCCGGCGTGGGACGAAGCGGAGCTGCTGCCGCGGGCGGTGGTGGAGTTCGAGTTCATGCGACGACGCTAGGCCTGCGCAGCCCACACCCGGTCCTCACCCGGGACACCGTTGGTCAACGCCTGGGTGACTGCGGTGTGGGCCGTCCGTGGACGTGCGCGAGCGCTCCCGCTCAGGGCAGTGCGAGTGCGGCGCGGTGCACGTGGGGCGCCCCGAACAGCTGGCCCAGGGCGTGGGCGCGTTTGAGCACCAGGTGGGCGTCGTGCTCCCAGGTGATGGCGATGCCACCGTGCATCTGGACCGTCTCGGCCGCGACCTGGGCGACCGCCTCGGCGACGTAGGACTTCGCCGCGTGCACCAGCTGGGCCGCGTCGGGGGCCTGCGAGGCGACGGCGTACGCCGCTGACCAGGACCCCGAGCGTGACATCTCCAGCTGCACGAGCATGTCGGCCATGCGGTGCTTGAGCGCCTGGAAGGAACCGATCGGGCGGCCGAACTGCACCCGGTCCTTGCTGTAGGCGACCGTCATGTCCAGCCCGCGTTGGGCGCAGCCGACCGACAGGGCGACCGCGCCGAGGGCGCCGACCAGGTGGGCCCGCTCCACCGCCGGTGCGGCCGAGCCGATGCGGGTGGCCGTGGCGACGTCGACCTGCAGGCTGCCCAGGCGCAGGGTCTGGTCCATCGACGGTGTCCAGGAGACCTGGGCCGCGGTCGGGTCGACCTCGTAGAGGTGCTCGCCGTCGGCGGCCACGAGGACGTCGGCGAGGTCCGCGTCGAGGACGGCACTCGCCTGCCCGCCCTCGAGCACGGCGAACGCACCGATCTCACCGGCAGCCAGCCGTGGCAGCAGGCGTGCGGCCGCGTCGTCGTCGGCTCCGGCGAGGACCGCTTCGGCCGTGACGAGGGACGACAGGGCGGGCACCGGGGCGAGCGCACGGCCGATCTCCTCGAGGACCAGGACCGACTCCACGAGGGTGGCGCCGACGCCGTCGTGCTCCTCGGGGACCGCCAGTGCCGCGACGCCGATCTGCTCGCACAGCACCTGCCACAGGTCGGCGTCGAAGCCGGCCTCGGACGCGATCGCGGTGCGCACTGCGCCGCTGTCGCTGCGCTTGGCCAGCAGCGACCGCACGGTCGCGACCAGCTCGGTCTGCTCCTCGGAGAGGGAGAGGTCCATCGTCGTCCTCAGTCCAGGCCGAGCTGCTGAGCCAGCCGGCCGCGGTGGAAGTCGGGGGTGCCCCAGGCCGTGACCAGGGCGCGGATCTTGGTCAGCCACACCGACAGGTCGAACTCGGCGGTGTAGCCGATGGCGCCGTGCACCTGCAGGCCGACCCGGGAGGCGAGGTACGCCGCGTCCCCGGCCGCGAGCTTGGCCGCGGAGACGTCGATCTCACCGAGGGCGGCGCCGTGGACGAGCGGCCGTGCGAAGTCGAGCGCGATGCGCACGTCGGCCAGCGCGTGCTTGATCGCCTGGTACGAGCCGATCTGACGACCGAACTGGGTGCGCTGCTTGACGTAGTCCACCGAGTCGGCGAGCACCCGCTCGCCGGCACCGAGCAGCTGGGCGGCGGTGGCCAGGACGGCCAGGTCGATCGCCTCCCGGTGGGGCTCGCCGGCGCCCTCGACGCGGAAGAGGCGGCGTGTGCGGTCGACCGAGGTGACCTGCTCGCCCACCCCCGTGGCGGGGGTCGCTCCGACGTACACCTCGTCGGCGACGTCGGCGTCCAGGGCGTACGGCACGTGCGGCGGCAGCGCCACCGTCGCCACGCCCTCGACCTCGCGGCCGAGGGCGATCGGCAGGTACGCCGCGGACTCCACCCACGGGCCGGGGACGGCGTGCCGACCCAGTGCCTCGAAGGCGATGGCGACCTCGACGGGCGAGGCGTCGGTGGCCAGCGACAGCACCCCCAGGTCCGAGAGTCGCTTCCACAGGCCGAGGCCGGGGGCGTGGTCGCCCTCGGCCCAGGCGCGGGCGGCGGCCACCGTGCCCGCGCCGGAGAGCAGGGACTCCAGGGCGGCGGCGAAGTCGCGCTGGTCCTCGTCGAGCTCGAACCTCACTTGGCTGCCTCCTTCGGCTGGCCCTTGGGCTCGCGGGGAAGGCCCAGGATGCGCTCCGCCACGATGTTGCGCTGGATCTCGTTGGTGCCGGCGTAGATGGGCCCCGACAGCGAGAACGTGTAGCCGTCGAGCCACGGTGACTCGACCTCGGCCTCGGCGCCGAGGATGTCGAGCGCGGTCTCGTGCAGGGCCACGTCGAGCCCGGACCACCACACCTTGTTGACCGAGCCCGCGGCCCCCATGTCGCCGCCGGCGGCGAGCCGGGTGACGGTGCCCCAGGTGTAGAGACGGTAGGCCTGCGCGCGCACCCAGGCGTCGACGACGCGGTCCGTGACCTGGCCACGGTGCGTGCTGCCGTGCAGGTCGATGAGCCGGTCGACGGCGGCGGTGAACCGGCCGGGGGAGCGCAGCGAGAGGCCGCGCTCGTTGCCGGCGGTGCTCATCGCGACCCGCCAGCCGTCACCCACGCCACCGAGCACGTCGGCGTCGGGGACGAAGACGTCCTCGAAGAAGATCTCGGCGAAGCCGGCCTCGCCGTCCAGCTGGGCGATCGGGCGCACCGTGATGCCCTCGGCGTCGAGCGGGAAGAGGAAGTAGGTCAGGCCCGCGTGCTTCTGGGCCTGCGGGTCGGAGCGGAAGAGCCCGAAGCCCCAGTGAGCCAGGGCCGCCCGCGAGGACCAGGTCTTCTGACCGTTGAGGACCCAGCCGCCGCGCTCGTCGTCGCGCCGGGCGGTCGAGCGCAGCGACGCCAGGTCGGAGCCGGCCTCCGGCTCGGACCAGCACTGCGCCCAGATCCGCTCGCCGGTCGCCATCGACGGCAGGAAGCGCTGCTGCTGCTCGGGGGTGCCGTGCTCGAAGATGATCGGCGCCAGCAGGAAGATGCCGTTCTGGGAGACGCGACCGGGCGCGCCGGCGCGGTAGTACTCCTCCTCGAAGATCACCCACTCCACGAGCGAGGCCTCGCGACCGCCGAACTCACGCGGCCAGGAGACGACCGAGAAGCGGGCCTCGGCGAGCTTCTTCTCCCACTCCTGGTGCAGCACCCACCCCTCGGGGGTGTCCATCGACGGCAGCGGCTCGGCCGGCACGTGCGCCGCCAGCCACTCCCGGGCCTCGGCCTGGAAGGCCTGCTCGGACTCGGACAGGGTCAGATCCATCAGCGGAGATCCTTCTTCAGCACCTTGCCGGACAGGTTCCGCGGGAGCGCGCCCGTGAACTCGACCTGTCGCGGCACCTTGAAGTTCGCCAGGTGCTCCCGGGCGAACGCGGTCACGTCGTCGGCGGTCAGCGCTTCGCCGGCGGGGGAGTCGGCGCGGACGACGAAGGCCTTGCCGACCTCGCCCATCCGCTCGTCCGGCACGCCGACGACGGCGACGTCCGCGAGCCCCTCGAGCCTCATGAGCGACTGCTCGACCTCGGCGGGGTAGACGTTGAACCCGCCGGAGATGTACATGTCCTTGAGCCGGTCGGTGATCCGCAGGTTGCCCGCGTCGTCGAGCACGCCCACGTCGCCGGTGTGCAGCCAGCCGTCGGAGTCGATCGCCTCGGCCGTGGCCTCGGGGTCGTCGAGGTAGCCGAGCATCACGAAGTCGCCGCGGACCAGCAGCTCGCCGCTGCCATCATCGGCGGGGGCGGCGATCCGGGTCTCCATGCCAGGGATGGCACGACCGCAGGTGCTGGCCACCAGCTCGGCGGGGTCGCCGTCGCGGGCCATCGTCACCACCACCGCCTCGGTCATGCCGAAGGCCGTCACGACCTGGTCGATGCCCAGGCCCTCCGGAGCGGCGGCCCGCATCCGCTCGATCAGCACGACCGGGACGACGGCGGCGCCGGTGACCGCGAGGCGGAGGCTCGAGAGGTCGCGCCCCTCCCGACCCGGAGCGCCGAGCAGGGACTGGTAGATCGTCGGTGCGCCCGGCAGGACGGTGATCTGCTCGGTCTCGATGAGCCGCATCGTCTCGTCGAGGTCGAAGGTCGCCATCGGGTAGAGCGTGGCGCCGGTGAGCAGCCCGACGAGGATGCCGATCTTGTAGCCGAAGGAGTGGAAGAACGGGTTGACCACGAGGTAGCGGTCGTCCTGGCGGACCCCGCCCAGCTCGGCCCACGCCCGCGCCACGCCGATCGACTGGTGGTGCGCGCTCATGGCGCCCTTGGGCTGGCCGGTGGTGCCGGAGGTGAAGAGGATGTCGGCCACGTCGCCGGCCGCGATGCCCGTCGCCACGTGGTCCAGGGCGTCGTCGGGGTCGTCCTCCACGGTGTGGAGGTGCGCCAGCTCGACGACCTCGCGCACCGACGGGAGTGGGCTGGCCGCGCGGAGGTCGGTGATTTGGGTGCGCCCGAGGAAGCCGTCGGCGACCATGACCAGCACCGCGTGGGTACGGTCGACCAGCGCCGCGACCTCGGTGCCGGTGTAGCGGGAGTTGGCCGGGACGAGCACGCCACCGGCGTACGACGTGGCGAGGGCGGCGACCACCCAGTCGATGCTGTTGGGCCCCCACACCACGACCCGGCCGCCCGGCTCGAGCCCGCGCTCACGGAAGCCGGCCGCGGTCCGTCGGACACGCTCGAGGAGGCCGGCGTAGGACAGCGACGTGCTGCCCTCGACGTACGCCGGGTGGTCGCCGAAGCGCGTCGCGGCGGCCCGGAGGACCGCCGGGATGGTCTGCTCTTCCTCGACGCTGATCGCGATCACCTCTCACTCAACCAAGCAAGTGCTTGGTAGGGTAGCACCCGTGGACATGGGTTACTCAGCAGCGGACGAGGCGTTCCGCGCCGACGTGCGCGCCTTCCTCGAGGACCACCTGGCCGGCGAGTGGAAGTCGCTGCGCGGGCTCGGCGGCCCCGGGCGCGACCACGAGGCGCTCGACGAGCGCCTGGAGTGGAACCGCTTCCTCGCCCGCGAGGGCTGGACCTGCGTCGGCTGGCCCACCGAGCACGGCGGTCGCGGGCTCAGCCTGTGGCAGCAGGTGGTCTTCCACGAGGAGTACGCCCGTGCCAACGCCCCCGCGACGGTCAACCACCTCGGGGAGCAGCTGCTCGGTCCAACCCTCATCGCCTTCGGCACCGATGCCCAGCGCGCCCGCTTCCTCGAGCCGATCCGGAACGTCGAGGAGCTCTGGGCGCAGGGCTACTCCGAGCCGAACGCCGGCTCCGACCTCGCCAACGTCCAGACCCGCGCCCGGCTCTCCGACGACGGCTCGCAGTGGGTGATCGACGGCCAGAAGGTGTGGACGTCCAACGCGCACTTCTCCCAGTGGGTCTTCGTCGTCGCCCGCACCGAGCCCGGGTCGCAGCGCCACCAGGGGCTCAGCTTCCTGCTCGTCCCGATCGACCAGCCCGGTGTCGAGGTCCGGCCGATCGAGCAGCTGACCGGCGGCTCGGAGTTCAACGAGGTCTTCTTCACCCGCGCCGTCACCGACGCCGACCTGGTGGTCGGCGAGGTCGGCAAGGGCTGGGGCGTGGCGATGGGCCTGCTCGGGTTCGAGCGCGGCGTGTCGACCCTCGGCCAGGTCGTCGGTTTCCAGCGCGAGCTCGCCCTGGTCTGCGAGCGGGCCCGGGCCAACCGTGCGATCGACGACCCCGTGCTGCGCGACCGGCTCGCGTCCCTGCAGGCCGAGCTCACCGTGATGCGCGCCAACGGCATCCGGGGACTTTCCGCCGTGACCGGAGGCGAGGACTCCGCGGCCGGTGGTGGGGCCGGCTCGATCTTCAAGATCGTCTGGGGCAACTGGCACCAGCGCCTCGGCGAGGTCGCCATGGACGTGATGGCCGCCGACGGCCTGCTGCAGGTCCCGCACGACCGTGGCGCCGCGGGCTACGAGCTCGACGAGCTGCAACGACTCTTCCTCTTCGCCCGCGCAGACACCATCTACGGCGGCAGCGACGAGGTGCAGAAGAACATCCTGGCCGAGCGCGTGCTCGGCCTTCCTCGCGAGCCCAAGGGAGCCTGACGCATGACCGCGACCCGACCTGAGCAGCCGACCCCGGCGTACGTCCCTCCCCACGACCTGTTGCGCGACAAGGTGGTCGCCGTGACGGCGGGCGCCGGCGCGGGCATCGGCGCCGCGGTCGTGCGCCGGGTGCTGGAGGAGGGCGCCAAGGCGGTCGTCTTCTCCGACACCCACGAGCGTCGCCTCGCCGAGGCCGAGGCCGCGTTGGCCGAGGAGTTCGGCGCCGACCGCGTGCGCCAGCTGGTGTGCGACGTGACCCAGGAGTCCGACGTCCAGGCGATGCTCGACGTCGCCGACGAGCTCGGCGGCGTGGACGTGATGATCAACAACGCCGGCCTGGGCGGCACCACCTCGGTGCTCGAGATGACCGACGAGCAGTGGCTCAAGGTCCTCGACATCACCCTCAACGGCGCATTCCGGTGCGTGCGCGGTGCCGGTCAGCGGATGGTCGCCAACGGCACCCGCGGCGTCATCGTCAACAACGCCTCGGTGATCGGCTGGCGGGCCCAGGAGGGCCAGGCCCACTACGCCGCCGCCAAGGCCGGCGTGATGGCGCTGACCCGGTGCTCGGCCCTCGACCTCGCGCCGCACGGCATCCGCGTCAACGCGGTGAGCCCGTCGCTGGCGATGCACCCGTTCCTGGAGAAGGTCACCTCGCCCGAGCTGCTGCACGAGCTCAAGCAGCGCGAGGCCTTCGGGCGGGCGGCCGAGCCGTGGGAGGTCGCCAACGTGATGGTCTTCCTGGCCAGCGACTACTCCTCCTACCTCACCGGCGAGGTCGTCTCGGTGAGCAGCCAGCATGCCTGAGCAGGCCGGCGGCGCAGCGGCGTCGACCGCGGGAGCCAGCCGGCGCGAGGAGCTGCTGCGGATCGCGGCCGACCTCTTCGCGACCAAGGGCTTCCGCAACACCACCGTCCGCGACATCGCGGACGCCGCCGGCATCCTCTCTGGCAGCCTCTACCACCACTTCGACTCCAAGGAGTCGATGGTCGACGAGCTCATGCGCACCTTCCAGGCCGAGCTGTTCGCGGCGTACGACGACATCCTGGCCAGTCCCGACGACGCCCGTTCCAAGCTCGAGCGGGCGGTGCGGCTGTCGTTCGAGACGATCGAGCGCCGCGGTGCCGAGGTGGCGATCTTCCAGAACGAGGCCGCGACCCTGGGCCAGCTCGAGCGCTTCGGCTACCTCGCCGAGCGCAACCGGCAGTCCCGCGACGTGTGGGTCAGCCTGCTCACCGAGGGCGTCGAGACCGGGGCGCTGCGCGCCGACCTCGACATCACCCTGACCTACCGCTTCATCCGCGACACCGTGTGGGTGGCCGTGCGGTGGTACCGCCCCGGCGGGCCGCACACCACCACCGCCGTCGCCGACCAGTACCTCACCATCCTGCTCGACGGAATCGCGAAGGACCACGACCATGCCTGAGGCCTACATCATCGACGCCGTCCGCACCCCGGTCGGCAAGCGCGGAGGAGCGCTGGCGGGGGTCCACTCCGCCGACCTCGGCGGCATCATCCTGTCGGCGCTGATGCGCCGCACGGGCGTGGACCCGGGTGCCGTCGACGACGTCATCATGGGCTGCTGCGACACGATCGGCTCGCAGGCCGGCGACGTGGCCCGCTCGGCCTGGCTGGTCGCGGGGCTCCCCGCCCACGTGCCGGGCGTGACCATCGACCGACAGTGCGGCTCCTCGCAGCAGTCGGTGCATTTCGCCGCGCAGGGCGTCATGTCCGGCACCCAGGACCTCGTGGTCGCCGGCGGCCTGCAGAACATGTCGGCCATCCCGATCTCCGCGGCCATGCTGGTGGGCCAGCAGTACGGCTTCACCACCCCGTTCGCGGAGTCGCCGGGCTGGCAGGAGCGCTTCGGCGACCAGGAGGTCTCGCAGTTCCGCTCCGCCGAGATGATCGCGGAGAAGTGGGACGTCAGCCGCGAGGACATGGAAGAGTTCGCCCTGGCCTCGCACCAGCGCGCGCTCGCCGCGATCTCCGAGGGCCGCTTCACCGGTGAGATCGAGCCGGTGACCCTGCCCGACGGCACCGTCTTCGACACCGACCAGTGCCCGCGCGACACCTCGCTGGAGAAGATGGCCGGACTGCAGCCCTTGGCCCCCGGCGGGCGGATCACCGCGGCGGTCGCCTCGCAGATCTGCGACGCCTCCTCGGCGATGCTCATCGCCTCCGAGGCGGCGGTGAAGGAGCACGGGCTCACCCCGCGCGCCCGCATCCACCACCTCTCGGTGCGCGGCGACGACCCGGTGTGGATGCTCACCGGCCCCATCCCCGCGACGAAGCACGCCCTGGAGCGCACCGGGCTCTCGATCGAGGACATCGACCTCTTCGAGTGCAACGAGGCCTTCGCCTCGGTCGTGCTGGCCTGGATGAAGGAGACCGGCGCACCTCACGACAAGGTCAACGTCAACGGCGGCGGCATCTCCCTGGGCCACCCGATCGGCGCGACGGGCACCCGCCTGATGACCACCATGCTGAACGAGCTCGAGCGCACCGGGGGCCGCTACGGCCTCCAGACCATGTGCGAGGGCGGCGGCCAGGCCAACGTCACGATCATCGAGCGCCTCTGACCCACCGCCGAGAGGTCGCTGGCGCACGGCCGAGAGGTCGCTGGCGCACGGCCGAGAGGTCGCTGGCGCACGGTCGAGACGTCGCTCGCGCACGCGTGGGGTCAGCCGGCCTGCGGCTCCAGCCACCACGGGCTCGTGTAGGCGACGCCCAGGTCGTTGCACGGGTGCCCGTCGGGACCGGGGGAGGCATTGGGCTCGTCAGGGTCGGAGATTCGCACCAGCATCCAGTCGCCGTCCTCGACGTCGACCTTCACCCGGAAGTCGAGCACCGGTCCGACGTCGAACGGGACCACCTTGACGACCTCGGGGGCATCGACGCCCGGTCGCAGGACCTGGGCGTGCAACCTGCGACCTCGCCACGCCCGGTCACGAGCCAGGTCGAGGCGCACCCTCAGGACGTTGCGGTCCTTGGTGATCGGGATGGTCGAGCCCATCGGTCGTCTCCGTCCGTCCTTGAGCTCCGCGGTGGCGTCGAGTCGCAGGCCCGACGTTCGCGTGGCGAAGAAGCGGCGCCGCTTCATGGCCCGCTTCACCCCGCCTCGCGTGTGGTGGGTGACCCACAGGCCCGTGCGGCCCTTGCCCTCCGGGAAGCCCCAGTCGGTGCCGTGCTCGTCAGTGACGCCGGCGATCCCGGTGCGCCAGCCGACGTTGAGGCAGGCGCACAGCGGGCTGGACTTGCCGTCGGCCCAGCCTTCGAAGAGGTAGTCGTCGCCGCGGTTGAACATCTCCAGGCTGACGATCCGGTCACGCATCCGCTCGTCGTAGTGGAACTCCTGGAAGCGACCGGGCTCGCGGCCCGGGTGGTTGAAGCCGGCCAACCCGTCCGCACCCCCGTCGAGCACGAGACCGGGCTCGCGGGCCAACCAGTCCAGCAACGGCTGCATGACGCCTGCCTGGAGCACGTCAACGTAGTGCTCGGTGAACCACACGTTGACGTGGCCCAGCAGCGGCTCGGACCACTCGAAGCCGCGGATCGCGGTGAAGGCCCCGTCGGTGTTGGCCGCGTCGGCGTACGCCTTGGTCTGCGCCCAGTCGCCCTGGTGGATTCCAGCGAGCTGCTTGTACTCCGGCGGGAGCAGACCGGCGAGCACCTCGCCCAGGACGTTGTCGCTGATCGTGGCGTGGTCGGTCAGGGCCGCGACGTCGAGACCGGCCGCCCGCATCGAGTCGAAGGCGAGCGCCGGGTCCCCATCGCCGTCGGACATCAGGGTGTGGTTGTGCAGGTCGGCGTGCACCAGGTGCGTGCCGCGGGTGATTCGGCTCGTGCGCGACGCGCCTCGGCCGGGCGCTGCGTCACTCGAGAGCGCCGTGCCCGTCACAGCGCCCACCCCGCCGGCGGCCAGCAGCAGGCCGCTGCCGACGGCGGCGACCGGGCTGCCGCCGCTGTCGAGCACCGAGACGGCGGCGAACTGGGAGGCGCCGGTGAAGGTCAGCACCGACAGGGCCGACGCCTGGGCGAGGCCCAGTCCGGCGGAGTCGGCGAAGACGCCGAAGGTGACGCCGATGAGCCCGGTGGCGACGGCGAGGACGACGGCGTCGCGGCGGTGGGCGCTCACGCCGGGTCCGGGAGCCGGACGGCGAGGGCGTCGACGAGGTGCCGCAGTTCTGCGGCGCAGGCGTCGAACACCGTCTGGTCGCCGGAAGCCGGATCGACGACCTCCTCCCAGGGCTCGACCTCGAGGGTGTCGAGGTCGAGTGTGCCCACACGGTCGGCCAGCGACCCGTCGGTGGGAAGGTCGCGGACCAGCCTCGGCAGCGTGGCGGTGCGGCTGGCGGCCTCCGGATGGTGGCGCCGCACCCAGGCCACGTGGTCGGGCTCCATGACGACGATCAGGTCGGCGGCGGCCTCGGTGGCGCCGAACTGGCGGCTGCGGTGGTCGGGGTCGGTGAGGCCGTGGCCCCGCAGCGCGGACCGGGTCCGGCTGCTCATGGGGTGACCCTCCAGCACGAGCGTCCCCGCGGAGGTGGCCCGGTAGCCGGGCGCCACCTCGGCGAACATGCGGCGAGCCATGACCGACCGGGCGGCGTTGCCGGTGCAGACGAAGCAGACGACGGGTCGGGCGTCCGAAGTCACCCGCCGCCTCCCGCCTGTTCCCGCTCGATGTCGTGGGTGACGGCGACGAAGAGTGCCTCGGCCTCGGCGGTGACCACGCCGTCGACGAGGCAGCGGGCCCGGGCGACGATGCGCCGGCCACTCTGCCGGTCGATCCACGCCTCGAGGCGCAGGTCGGCGTCGATCGGCGTGGGCCTGCGGTAGCGGACCTGCAGGCGGGCGGTGAAGGCGGGGCCGGCGTCGACCAGGCCGAGGGTGCCGCTCAGCACGTCGTCGAACAGCCCGGCCACGTAGCCGCCGTGGATCCGTCCCGGGGGGCCCTCGCGGCCCCGGTCCACCCGGACCTCGCCGACGACCACCGGCGTGCCGTCGTCCAGTTCGCCCGTGGTGACGGTGAGCGGCGGGGCGAGCGGGTTGCGGTCGCCCCGGAAGAGGCTGTGGTCGCGGTGTTCACGGCGCAGGCGAACCTCGGCCTCGTCGTCGATCTCATCGGCCGGCACCTCGTACCAGCGGCGGCGCTGCCGTTCCCCGAGGGAGGCCCGAGCGGCCGACACGGCGTCGGCTGCGTCGGACAGCGCCTCGGCGTCGGGCGCGAGGGCGTGCAGGTCGACGAGCAGGGCGCGTACCTCGTCGGCCAGCCGGACGCCCTCGTCCCGGGCGTCGCGTTCGGAACCTGCCATGGCGGAAGTGTCTACCGGGCGATCGGCCCGGCGCACGTGTCAGCCTGCGGCGAGGGCCTCGCCGACCCGGCGACGGTGGAAGGCGGCGTCGCCCCACGAGGCCGACAGCGCCCAGCCCCGCTTGAGCCAGAGCTGCAGGTCGTGCTCGATCGTGTAGCCGATGGCGCCGTGGCACTGCAGGGCTGCCCGGCAGGCCAGATCGACGGCGTCGGAGGCCAGGACCTTGGCGGTCGACACGTCGAGCGACGGATCGCCGCCCTCCGGACCCTCGCCCTGCGCACACGACCAGGCGGCCTTGTGCACCGAGGGACCGGCGAACTCGAGAGCGATCGCCACGTTCGAGCAGTGGTGCTTGACGGCCTGGTTGACGCCGACGGGACGGCCGAACTGCTCGCGTTCGGCGACGTAGGCGACGGTCAGGTCGAGCAGGCGGCGCCCGACGCCGACGGCCTGGGCGGCGGCGGCCAGGGCGCCGCGGTCGAGCACCTCGCGGACCACGGCCGGATCGTCGCTGAGGAGGGTGTCGGGGCCGCGCGTCCAGTCGACACGCGCGAGGCGCCGGGCGTGGTCGACGCTGGCCTGGGCGACGGCGGTGTACGACCCGGCGGGCACGGCGTGGACCTCGTCGTCGGCGCACAGCAGTGCCAGGTCGGCGCGCTCGGCGGCCAGCACGAAGGCGTCGGTGGGCGAGCCGGCGGTGAGGAGCGCCGTGCCCTCGGCGGCCCGACCCAGCCACTCGTCGGCGACCGGACCGGCGGCGTGTCCGCTCAGCAGCGGGATCGCCACGGCGGCATGCTCGGCGACCGGCTCGGGGCAGGCGGCATACCCGAATTCCTCGAGCGGCAGCACGAGGTCGAGGGTCGACATGTCGAGGCCGCCGTGCGCCTCCGGGGCGGCGACGCCGAGCACCCCGGTGGCGGCAAGGGTCTCCCAGAGTCCGGGGACACGACCGTCGGGGTCCTCCCAGGAGGCCCGCACCGCCGATGGCGGGCACTCATTGGCGAGGATGTCCCGGACGGTCTCGGCGAACATCACCTGGTCGTCGGTGAACGAGAACTGCACGGGCCCGTCCCCTACTTCCTCGGCAGGCCGAGCACCCGCTCGGCGATGATGTTGCGCTGGATCTCGTTGGTGCCGGCGTAGATGGGTCCCGACAGGGCGAAGAGGTAGCCCGACATCCACGAGCCGGCGTCGACGGCCTCGGGGGCGTCGGCGACGAGTTCGCCGTGGCTGCCGAGGAGGCGCAGGGCGGTGGCGTGCAGTTCGACGTCGAGTTCCGACCAGAAGACCTTCATCATCGAGGCCGAGGCGCCGAGCTCGCCGCCGGCCTGGAGGCGGGAGGCGGTGGCGTAGGTCTGCCAGCGGTAGGCGTCGGCGGCCATCCAGGCCCGGACCACCTGGTCGAGCACGCCGGGGTCGACGTCGTGCTCGGCGCTGGCCCGCCGGTACAGGTCGGCGAGGCGTCCGGCGGCGGCGAGGAAGCGGCCGGGGGCACGCAGGTTGAGTCCCCGCTCGCTGGAGGTGGTGGCCATGGCGACCGACCAGCCCTGCCCCTCCTCGCCGAGCAGGTTCACGGCCGGGACGCGGCAGTCGGAGAAGAAGAGTTCGGCGAAGGCGGGCTCGCCGTCGAGCCGGCCCACGGGGCGGCGTTCGAGGCCGGGGCTGTCGGCGGGAACCAGCAGGTAGGACAGCCCCCGGTGCCGTTCCGAGTCGGGGTCGGTGCGGACGATGCAGAACATCCAGTCGGCCCAGGCGCCCCGCGAGCACCAGGTCTTCTGGCCGTTGAGCACGAAGTCGTCGCCGTCGCGGATCGCCCGGGTCGAGATGGACGCCAGGTCGCTGCCGGAGTCGGGTTCGGACCAGCCCTGGGCCCAGATCTCGTCGCCGGCGGCCATCGGCCGCATGAAGCGCTCGTGCTGCTCCGGTGTGCCGTAGGCGAACAGGGTGGGGCCGAGCAGCGTGATGCCGTTGGTGTTGACCCGCCCCGGTGCGCCCGAGCGGTAGTACTCCTCCTCGAACAGCAGCCACTCGACGAGCCCGACCTCGCGTCCGCCGTACGCCTCGGGCCAGTTGACGACCGACCATCCGGCGTCGAACAGGATCCGCTCCCACCCCCGGTGGGCCTCGAATCCCTCGGGGGTGTCCATGGGCGGCAGGGGCTCGGCGGGGATGTTCTCCGCCAGCCAGGTACGGACCTCGTCGCGGAAGTCGCGCTGGTCGGCGGTGAAGCGCAGGTCCAAGGCGCTCAGTCTCCCGATCCGCAGAGGCGGTCGAGGGCGGCGGAGGCCTCGGCGAGGATGCGCTCCACGAGTTCGGCGACGGAGGGCAACTCGTCGATGGCGCCCACGCCCTGGCCGGTGGGGAGGATGCCGACCTCGGTGCGTCCCTCGACCATGGTGGCCCGGGTCAGCATGGGGGCGTTGGCGGCGAGGGCGACCTGCCCCCAGGTGAGGTCCTGGGAACGCTTCATGCGGAGGCCCTCGGCGACGAGTGCCCGCAGCGGGGTGCCGGTGAGCCGGCGGAAGCGCAGGGCGTTGGCGGCGGCCCGGGGGAAGCGGGTGAGGCGGGCGGCCTCGAGGCGGCGGACCATGTCGGTTGCGACGACCCGCTGGGGGGCACCGTCGATGGCGGTCGTGACGACGGTGCCGTTGGCGGGGGTGGCGAGGTACTCGGCCTTGACGTTGTCGGGGACGCTGCTGTCGCTCGTGAGCAGGAAGCGGGTGCCCATGGCGATCCCGGCGGCGCCCCAGGCCAACGCCCCGGCCAGTCCGCGTCCGTCGACGATGCCGCCGGCGGCGATGACGGGGAGGTCGACGGCGTCGATCACCTGGGGCACGAGCACGCCGGTGGGGACGGCACCGGTGTGCTCGTGCCCCAGGTGTGGCCGGACCGGGTGCCTGGGCGAAGGAGGCCACCCTCACCTCGGCGGTGATGAGGTGCTCGATGCGCCGGTCGATGTCGTCGACGTCGGTGCGGAGGTTGACGCCGAAGGGGGCGTCGGTGCCGGCCCGGACCTCGTCGATGGCGGCGACCATCTCGTCGAAGGTCATGGTGGCCGAGGCGAGGATGCCGAGGCCGCCGGCCTCGGCCGTGGCGGGGGCGAGCCGCGGTCCGGCCACCCAGCCCATGCCGGTCTGGACGATCGGGTGGCGGACGCCGACCAGGTCGCAGAGCCGGGTGTGGAGGCGCGGATCGTCGGGCATGTCGGTCACCGGGCCCGCCTCAGCGGAACTCGGCCTTGCGCAGGCCGCGCGGGTCGAGGACCTCGCGGATGAGGTGGAGTTCCTCGTCGGTCGGGAGCCGGCTCTCGGGGACGTCGTCGGGGACGAGCAGTTCGAAGCCGGTGGCCTCGACGACCTCGCCGACGGTGACCCCGGGGTGCACCGAGACCAGTTGCATGCGGTGCTCCTCGTTGCGGAAGTCGAACACGCCGAGGTTGGACACCACCCGGCGGATCTCGTGGTTGTGGCGCACGAATGCCGAGAGTTCGGCGACCCGGTCATAGCCGGGTCCGGAGACGACGTCGACGCTGGACACGAAGGAGCGGGTGGAGTGGTTGGGCACCCAGTAGGAGGTGGCGTGGTTGACGAGGTTGCCGGGGGCGCCGCGCAGGCCGAGCAGCTGGGCCTTGGGCTGTCGCCAGTCGCCGATGGCGGCCAGGTTCTGGTTGCCGTGGGCGTCGATCTGGCTGGCGCCCATGACGACGTGGCGGCGGCCGGACCAGACGATGTCGAAGACGTCCCGGTACGGCATCCAGGCCTCGACGAGGCGGGGGGCGTCGTCGTCGCCGACGGGCAGGACGTTGGCGGCCAGCACCGAGATGGCGTCGGTCATGACCATGTCGGGCTCGAAGGTGGCCCGGGCGAGGCGGCCGCCGATGATCGGTGTGGTGCCGATGGGGTTGCAGAGGATCTCGCCGTCGCCCCGGAAGGCCTCGGCCATGGCAACGGCGCAGACCTCGTCAACGGTGGGGTCAATGGTGGGGTCGATGGTGGCGTCGGTGCTCACGATCCGACCCCCTCCCGTGCGTCGACGGCCGCCAGGTAGGCCTCGTGGCTGGGGGCGTCGACGTAGCGCTCCCGGAACGCCGCCCAGGCCTCGGGGTCCCGGGCCGTGGCGGCGTACTCGCGCTGGAAGGCCTCGTCGCGGCCGTAGTCGGGCGGGCACTCGGTGAAGTGGGCGCCGCGGGGCGCCTCGACGACGCCGTCGACGAAGAGCCGGGGGATCTTGAGGGTGTGGAAGGTGCCCTCGTCGAGGAGGTCCTCGGTGGGCACGATCCTCTCGCAGCTCATGAAGGTGCGCCGGGCGGCCTTGGCGAAGAGGTCGTCGAAGTAGAGGTCGGGGCCGAGGAACTGGCCGTTGCCGGCGGCGTCGGCCCGGTTCATGTGGAGGAGCGAGACGTCGAGGTCGAAGGCCGGGATGGCGACGAGTTCCTCGTGGTTGCCGTCGGCGTCGGGGTAGGGCGAGGCCACGGTGCGCAGGTCGGGGTTCATGGTGAGCATGTCGCTGCCGAGGCCGGCCCTGGTCGGGTAGAAGGGCACCCGGTGGGCAGCAGCGAGGAGTCCCAGGTAGAAGGCGCCCTCGTCGAACTCGGCGAACTCGACGGCGGCGTTCTGGCGGGCCACCCGGAAGTGGGGCTCGAGCGGGATGGAGTCGAGCGACACGAAGCCGTAGGCGACCTTGCGGGCGGTGCCGGTGGCGCAGAGCAGGCCGATGTCGGGGCCGCCGTAGGCGACGATGGTGAGGTCGTCGAGGCCGCTGCGGGCGATGGCGCGCACGAGGGACATGGGCTTGCGGCGGGAACCCCAGCCGCCGATGCCGATGGTCATGCCGCTCTCGAGCTCGGCGACCACCTCGTCCTCGGTCATGCGCTTGTCCGGCATGGCGTCGACGCTACGCGTGGAGGCCACCCGCCCACAAACCTGACATACCGTCAGAAAACGTGAACCTCGTCACCCCGACGTCAGGACTTCCGCTCCCGGTCCCGCCGCACGCCCGGAGGATCGGAGGGCACATCCATGCGCATACCCTGCGCGAGCCGGCCCTCACACGGGCGGCGGCGGGGGCGGGGGCGCGCCGAGCAGGTTCTCGAGCACCCACATCCCGCGCAGCACGACCGACGTCCGGTTGGCGTACGACGTCACGGTCAACAGGCTCGCGTGCCCGAGCAACCCGTGGCGCCGATCGTCCTCCCATGTCACGCGACGAAAACGGCTGCCGTAGACGTCGTCGACGCCGTAGTGTCGCGCCAACTGCTCGTTCAGATACGTGTAGTCGGCCCGCAGCAGCTC
>LUPK01000043.1 GCA_001627335.1 Nocardioides sp. REDSEA-S33_B3
GGCGTTAGCGTGAGACACGAAGACCTCCGGAGTTCGTGAGCGAGTGGATGCTTGGTCGCTTCACACCTCACCCGGAGGTCTTCGTCATCGTCCAGCAGGAACGACGTACCTAACGTCCGTGGTCAGTACACCTAGTGCTCGACTGGAACCACCTCTCAGCACGTCGCGTCGACGCTCCTGCGTCGCCCCTGGACGACCCACTCGACACGCCCACAGCACAGGCCATGTGACGTGTCCCGGCTTCCCGGACGGTCGGGATTGGGTGGCCGTGATGTCGCTGAGTTCTCGTCGGGGGGGGTCAGCAGACTCGATCAGGGTCGATGGGGATGAGACGCGAAGGCGGTCAGGACAGGGCGGCCGAAGCCGGCCGGCGGGGTAGCGTCGATCACGTCGAGGTCCTTCAGGTGGCTGGCGTAGGAACCGCCATCTTCGAAAGACCTCGACCCATCTCACCGCACCGACGCGCGCTACAACTCGGTGCTGCTCAACCTCTACCGCGACGGGCGGGACTGCATCGGATGGCACGGCGACGACGAGTCGGCCCTGTGTCCCGAGCCCACCATCGCCTCCCTGTCCCTGGGCAGCACCCGGACCTTCGCGATGCGCCACCTCGCGAGCGGGCGCGAGGTGCGCCTCCCGCTCACGCACGGCAGCCTCGTGGTGATGCACGGGGAGTCGCAGAGCGCCTGGCAGCACGCCGTACCGGCGACCGACGAGCCCGTCGGCCCCCGTCCCAACCTGACGTTCCGGTGGTGGCACTGAGAGCAGCGCCGCCCCTCCCACCACGACCATCCACCGCATAGGTTGTGGGCATGGAGTTCCGCTACCTCGGCAACAGTGGTCTGAAGATCTCGGAGATCACCTACGGCAACTGGCTCACCCACGGCTCGCAGGTCGAGAACGACGCGGCCACCGCGTGCGTGCGCGCCGCGCTCGATGCGGGCATCAGCACCTTCGACACCGCTGACGTCTACGCCAACACCAAGGCAGAGACGGTGCTCGGTGAGGCACTGAAGGGCGAGCGTCGTGAGTCGCTGGAGATCTTCACCAAGGTCTACTGGCCGACCGGTCCGGGCGGGAAGAACGACACCGGGCTGTCGCGCAAGCACATCATGGAGTCGATCAACGGCTCGCTGACCCGGCTCCAGACCGACTACGTCGACCTCTACCAGGCGCACCGCTACGACACCGAGACGCCGCTGGAGGAGACGATGCAGGCCTTCGCCGACGTCGTGCGGCAGGGCAAGGCGCTCTACATCGGCGTCTCGGAGTGGACCGCCGACCAGATCCGCGCAGGCCACGCGCTCGCGAAGGACCTCGGCATCCAGCTGATCAGCAGCCAGCCGCAGTACTCCATGCTGTGGCGGGTCATCGAGGGCGAGGTCGTGCCCGCGTGCGAGGAGCTCGGCATCTCCCAGATCGTGTGGAGCCCGATCGCGCAGGGCGTGCTCACCGGCAAGTACCAGCCCGGCCAGGCTCCCCCGGCCGGCTCGCGCGCCACCGACGACAAGGGCGGCGCCGACATGATCAAGCGCTGGATGGACGACGACCTGCTCACCCGGGTCCAGAAGCTCCGTCCGCTGGCCGACGAGGCCGGCCTGACCATGGCCCAGCTCGCCGTCGCGTGGGTCCTGCAGAACCCCAACGTCGCCTCCGCCCTGGTCGGCGCCTCGCGCCCCGAGCAGGTCGAGGACAACGTCGCCGCCGCCGGCAAGAAGCTCGACGCCGACCTGATGAAGGCGATCGACGACGTTCTCGGCGACGCCGTCATCGACGACCCGGGCATGACCGAGAAGACAGCTCCGAAGACCCGCGTCGTCTGATCCGTACGGCGCGACCCGACCGACGGCCCCTCGACCGTCGCTGACCCATCGTGGACGTCTCCGGCTCTGCCGGACATGTACGGGGTGACACCGTCCCCGACACGAGGAGCCCACGATGGATCTCGACCACCTGCTCGACCAGTCCGGTCCCCCGGTCGCCCGACGGACCCCGGAGCTCCACGAGGAGCTGCGGGGTCTGGTGGTGGCCAGCGAGGACGCTCGTCGGCCCCGGCGTCGGGCGCGGATGACGCTGGTCGGGGGCGTCGCCCTGGGTGTCCTCGGTCTCGGGACCGTCGCGACGGCCGCCGGTGTCCTGCCAGGCTGGGGGCTGCTCACCACCGGGTCCGGGCAGACCTGCGAGGTCGATGTCGCCGTCCAGGCGCTCTCCCCCGGGTACGGCGAGCCGTCGGCCCCGGCCTTCAGCGACGCCGAGCAGGCGGCCACCCTCGCCGCGGCGCGCGCGTTCCTCGCGGACCTCGACTACGACGCGATCGACCGCGAGGACGCCATCAGCGACTGGCAGTCGGCCGAGGAGCGGGTCCGGTCGGAGCAGGAGGACCCCTCCGAGCGGCAGCCGGCGCTGACCGGCGACGACCTCGAGGTCACGGCGGTGCAGCACGCGGTCGTGGAGCGCATGCGCTCGGCGCTGGCGGCGCAGGGTCACGACCTGCGCGCTGTGACGGTCACGACCGGCAACGGGTGCCGGCTGTGACGCCGGACGCCCGGGCCAGGATGCGCGCCGCACTGCACGCCACGTCCAGCGACCTCCTCGGCTACTTCGAGCGTCGCGTCGACGTGCGCGAGGACGCAGCCGACCTGCTCGGCGAGACGATGCTGCAGGCCTGGCGTCGGCACGAGTCGGTGCCCGAGGACGCGGTCCGCCAGCGGATGTGGCTCTTCACGATCGCAGGCCATGTGCTGGCCAACCACCGTCGTTCGCGCCGTCGCCGCGGAGCGCTGACCGACCGGCTCCGCGAGCACCTGAGCACGGCGCCGGTCATCGACGGACCGGACGAGGCCGAGCAGCACGCCGTACGCGACGCGGTCCGGCGGCTGCCGGACGCCCATCGCGAGCTGGTCATGCTGATCCACTGGGACGGCTTCGCCGTCGCCGAGGCCGCAGAGCTGCTCGGCCTCAACCCCTCCACCGCACGCAGCCGGTACGCCGCCGCCCGCGAGACCCTGCGGGATGCCCTGACCGGGTCGTCCCCGGTCAAGGCACCCGCGCGGATTCAGAGGATGTAGAGCATCTCCTGGTAGGTCGGCAGCGGCCACAGGTCGTCGGCGACGAGGCCCTCGAGCTCGTCGGCGGCCTCGCGGACCGCGGCCATCGCCGGGAGCACCGTGTCACGGCAGTACGCCGCCTCCTCGATGCCCTCGTGCTCGTGGGCGCCCTCGATGGCCGACGACAGCGCCGCGAGCCCGGCACGGAGCGCGGTGATCGGTGCGGTGACGGCCTCCAGCGTGGAGGTGTCGGCCTCGACCCCGGCCGCCTTCAGCGCCGCGACGTTGGAGGCCAGCTCGGTCTGGTAGCGGATCGCGGCCGGCAGCACGGTGGTCGAGCCGATCTCCAGCGTCAGGTTGGCCTCGACCCCGACGGTCATCACGTACTGCTCGATGCCGACCTCGTAGCGACTGTGCATCTCGCGCTCGTTGAAGACGCCGTACTTCTCGAACAGCTCCAGGGCCTCGGAGGTGACGAGCTCGGGCAGCGCGTCGACGGTGGTGCGGAGGTTCTTCAGGCCCCGCTGCTCGGCCTCGACCTGCCACTCCTCGGAGTAGCCGTTGCCGTTGAAGATGACCGCGCCGTGGTCGGAGATGATCGAGGTGAGCAGCTGCTGCACGGCCTCGTCGAAGTCGGTGCCGTCGGCCACGGCGGCCTCGAGCACGGTCGCGCAGTGGTCGAGCGCCTCGGCCATGATCGTGTTGAGGATGACCATCGGGCCGGCCACGGTCTGCAGCGAGCCCGGCGCGCGGAACTCGAAGCGGTTGCCGGTGAAGGCGAACGGGCTGGTGCGGTTGCGGTCGCCCGGGTCCTTGCTCAGGTCGGGGAGGGTGTCGACGCCGATCATGAGCGTCCCCTTCTCCTTCGAGCGGGTGGCGCCGCCCTTCGCGATCTGGTCGAAGACGTCGGCGAGCTGGTCGCCGAGGAAGATCGAGATGATCGCGGGCGGGGCCTCGTTGGCGCCGAGGCGGTGGTCGTTGGACGCCGAGGCCACGGAGACGCGCAGGAGACCGCCGTACAGGTGCACGGCGCGGATCACCGCGGCGCAGAAGACGAGGAACTGCGCGTTCTCGTGCGGGGTGTCCCCGGGCAGCAGCAGGTTGCCCTGCTCGCTGTTGCCGATGGAGAAGTTCACGTGCTTACCCGAGCCGTTGACGCCCGCGAAGGGCTTCTCGTGGAACAGGCACTCCATGCCGTGCTTCTTGGCCACCGCCCGGAAGGTCGTCATGGTCAGCTGCTGGTGGTCGGAGGCCTCGTTGGCCCGCTCGAACATCGGCGCCACCTCGAACTGCCCGGGCGCGACCTCGTTGTGCCGGGTCTTGGCCGGGATGCCGAGCTTGAAGAGCTCCCGCTCGGTGTCCATCATGAAGCCGAGCACCCGCTCGGGGATCGCCCCGAAGTAGTGGTCGTCGAACTCCTGGCCCTTGGGCGGCTTGGCCCCGAACAGCGTGCGACCGGCGTTGAGCAGGTCGGGTCGGGCGTGGAAGAAGTGGCTGTCGACCAGGAAGTACTCCTGCTCGGGGCCGCAGAACGCGACGACGTTCTCCGGCTCCTCGTGCCCGAAGAGGGACAGCACCCGCTTGGCCTGCGCCGACATGGCCTGCTGGCTGCGCAGCACCGGCGTCTTGTGGTCCAGCGCCTCGCCGGTCATCGAGATGAAGACCGTGGGAATGCACAGCGTGTTGCCGTTGGGGTTCTCCAGGACGTACGCCGGGCTCATCACGTCCCAGCCGGTGTACCCGCGCGCCTCGAAGGTGTTGCGCAGCCCGCCGTTGGGGAACGAGCTCGCGTCGGGCTCACCCTGGACCAGCGTCTTTCCCGAGAACGACGCCAGCGCGGTGCCGTCACCGACCGGGTCCAGGAAGCTGTCGTGCTTCTCGGCGGTCAGGCCGGTCAGCGGGTAGAACACGTGCGCGTAGTGGGTAGCGCCCTTCTCCAGCGCCCAGTCCTTCATCGCCGAGGCCACGGCGTCTGCGACGGCCGGGTCGAGCGGCGCGGACTTCTCGATCGTCGTCAGCACCGATCTGTAGACCGACTTCGGCAGCCGCTTCTGCATCACGGTGAGGCTGAAGACGTTCTCGCCGAAGATCTCCCCCGGCTCCTCGCCGGGGTCGAACGTGACGGGCGGCGGCACGAAGGCCTCCACCGACGTGATGGCCTGCAACCGGACCGGATTGGACGTCATGGGGGCACTCCCTCAGCCATGCGCGGACGCGCGATCACCCGAGACCTACGCCATCACGCTAGGAGCGTCCGGTGTCGCTGGCATTTCGGCCCGGTGACGTTGGACGGCGCGTGCGCGAGCGACCTCTCGGCCGTGCGCGAGCGACCTCTCGGCCGTGCGCGAGCGACGGCGGATTCAAGGGGTGGTCGCAACACCTTTGGCTTGGTCTTCGGCGAGCAACTTAGCGAAGACCTCTGCTGGGGTGTGGAAGCC
>LUPK01000044.1 GCA_001627335.1 Nocardioides sp. REDSEA-S33_B3
CTCCAGCAGCTCGCAGAAAGCGGCACCGAGCTCGACGCCAGTGGCGGCCTTGACCGGCTCCGGTCGCCCACCCTCCACCGGGATCTCGCCCAGGGCGGGCTTGTCGTGGACGACCAGCGCCAGCAGCTGCTTGCGGAGCATGCCGGCGTGCAGCTCGGGGACGGTGAACCGGCCATGCACGCTGCCCTGCCCGTCAGGGGTCATGGTCAGCATCGTCTTCCGGGCGGCTGCGCGCTCCTCCGCCTCCAGCCGGGCTGCCTCGTGGGCGTCGGCGACGGCGGGGGCGACGACGTCGAGGACCCGATCACCCAGCACGCGCAGGTCGCAGGCGTCGTGGTGGCCAGCGAGGTCGACGAGCCGCTGCTCGGCATCAGCCTTCACCGTGGCGGGGATGTCGGTGGGTAGGGCGTCGAGGGCACGGGCGATGACCTCGGCCTGCTCGGTGTTCACCGCGCCGGCTGCGTACCCCTCCCGCAGCCGGGCGTAGGTCTCCAACGCGGTGGCGAGGTGCACCGCCCGGCGTGACGACCGGACGGTGGTGCGGGTGGCACGGGCCAGCCACGTCGCGGTGGTCGCGGCCCCGGTGGCCTCCTCGACCCGCACCGCCGTGGCGTGCGCGAGGACGCGGTGCTTGAGCTCACCCAGCCGTGCCTCGGCCGCGGCGATCTCCACCAGCGAGGCGGCGGTCGCGGTCTGGTCGAGACCCAACAGGGAGACCTCGTCGAGCTCGGTGAGCGCACCGGCGATGACCGCGACACCACGGTCCACCTGGTGCTGCCCGAGCCCTTCCATGAGCTGACTCTTCCAGGGACCACCGACACTCCGAGACGCTCAGACCCCTTCTCCACAGGGGCTCCGGGCACCGTGACCCGCGCCAGGACCCAGGGTCTCGCGGCTCGTCGCTGACGCTCCTCGCACCTCGACCACCGGAGGCTGCGCTCGCACCTCGACCAGCCGGCTGCAGTCGAGGTGTCGGTGCGGCGTGGTTGAGTTCGGCCCGTGTCGTCGACCCAGGGACAGACCCAGACGCTGAGCCGTTCCCAGGCCCGTCGGGTCGCGCTGGCCGCCCAGGGCTTCCTCGACAAGCCGCACGCCGGGCCGACGATGCGGACCTTCGACCGCACCCTGGCGCGCACCGGGGTGCTGCAGGTCGACTCGGTCAACGTGCTCCAGCGGGCGCACTACATGCCGCTCTACTCCCGGATGGGTCCCTACGACGCCGACCCGCGCACCGGCCTGCTGGCGCGGGCCGCAGAGAAGCGGCCTCGGCGGGTGGTGGAGTACTGGGCGCACGTCCAGGCGTTCATGCCCGTCGACCTGTGGCCGCTCATGCAGCACCGGATGGACTTCTACCGCGCCGCCCGCGGCAAGTGGTGGAAGGACGTCGAGGACTCGATGATCGAGCGGGTCCGGGTGGCCGTCGCGGCGCAGCCCGGGCCGGTCACGGCGCGTGAGCTCGAGCAGGTCATCGGCTCCGGCGGGCCGCGCTCGAAGGAGCACTGGGGCTGGAACTGGTCCGAGGCGCGCAAGACCCTCGACTTCCTCTACCAGATCGGCGAGCTGGCGATCGCCGGCCGCACCACCCAGTTCGAGGTCCGCTACGACCTGCCCGAGCGGGTCCTGCCCGCCCAGATCCTCGACCTCCCGGTGCTCGACCCGCAGGACGCCGTCACCGAGCTCGTACGCCGGGCAGCCCGCTCCCACGGGGTCGCCACCGCCTCCTGCCTGGCCGACTACTACCGCCTGCGCCAGCAGCACGACCCGAAGCGACCCGACCTGCCCAGCACCGCGGTCGCGATCGAGCAGCTCGTCGGGACCGGCGAGCTCGAGCCGGTCCGGGTCGAGGGCTGGCGGCGCCAGGCCTACCTCCACCGCGACGCCCGGGTCCCGCGGCGGGTCGCCGCCCGCACCCTGCTCAGCCCCTTCGACCCGGTCGTGTGGGAGCGCGAGCGCACCGAGCAGCTCTTCGACTTCCACTACCGCATCGAGATCTACACGCCCCCGGAGAAGCGGGTGCACGGCTACTACGTGCTGCCGTTCCTGCTGGGGGAGGAGATCGTGGCGCGCGTCGACCTCAAGGCCGACCGGGCCGCCGCCGACGGGGGCCTCCTGCGGGTCGCGGCCGCCTGGGCCGAGCCCGGCGCCCCCGCTGCGACGGCCGAGCAGCTGGCAGCCGAGCTGTGGCGCCTGGCGGGCTGGCTGGGGTTGGTCGGGATCACCGTCGCGCCACGCGGGGACCTCGCCCCCGAGCTGTCCGCGGCCGTGTCGACAGTCGGTTAGGGATGGCTCACCCCGCTGGGTAGAGTGAGCGCGGCCCGGGGCACCTGTCCGGGACAGCCACCTTCAGAGGAGCAGCAACGCCGTGCCCGCGATTCTCGACAAGATCCTCCGCATCGGTGAGGGCAAGATCCTCCGCCAGCTCGAGGGGGTCGCGAAGGCCGTCAACGCCATCGAGGACGACTTCGTCGCGATGTCCGACGCCGAGCTGCAGGGCATGACCGACGAGCTGCGCAAGCGGCACGCCGAAGGCGAGTCCCTCGACGACCTGATGCCCGAGGCCTTCGCCACGGTGCGCGAGGCGGCCAAGCGGGTGCTGGGCATGCGCCCCTTCGACGTCCAGATCATGGGTGGCGCCGCGCTGCACCTGGGCAACATCGCCGAGATGAAGACCGGTGAGGGCAAGACCCTCGTCGCGGTGGCCCCGGCGTACCTCAACGCCATCGGCGGCAAGGGCGTCCACGTCGTCACGGTCAACGACTACCTCGCGAAGTACCAGTCCGAGCAGATGGGCCGCGTGCACAACTGGCTGGGCCTGACCGTCGGCGTGATCCTGCCCGACATGCGCCCCGAGCAGCGGCGCGAGGCCTACAACTGCGACATCACCTACGCCACCAACAACGAGCTCGGCTTCGACTACCTCCGCGACAACATGGCCTCCTCCCTGGAGGAGTGCGTCCAGCGCGGCCACAACTTCGCCATCGTCGACGAGGTCGACTCGATCCTCATCGACGAGGCGCGGACCCCGCTGATCATCAGTGGTCCGACCCAGGACGAGGTCAAGTGGTACGGCGAGTTCGCCAAGATCGTGGCCCGCCTGACCAAGGACGTCGACTACGAGGTCGACGAGAAGAAGCGCACCATCTCCGTCCTCGAGCCCGGCATCACCAAGGTCGAGGACCACCTGGGCATCGAGAACCTCTACGAGGCCGCCAACACCCCGCTGATCTCCTTCCTCAACAACGGCATCAAGGCCAAGGAGCTGTTCCGTCGCGACAAGGAGTACGTCGTGATGAACGGCGAGGTCCTCATCGTCGACGAGCACACCGGCCGCATCCTGTCCGGCCGCCGCTACAACGACGGTCTGCACCAGGCCATCGAGGCCAAGGAGAACGTCACGGTCCGCGAGGAGTACCAGACGCTCGCGACCGTCACCCTGCAGAACTTCTTCCGCCTCTACGACAAGCTCTCCGGCATGACCGGCACGGCCATGACCGAGGCCTCGGAGTTCGACAAGATCTACCAGCTCGGCGTCGTCCCGATCCCGACCAACCGTCCGATGGTGCGCGTCGACCAGCCCGACCTCGTCTACCGCACCGAGGAGGCGAAGTACGAGGCCGTCGCCGAGGACATCGCCGAGAAGCACCGCACCGGTCAGCCGATCCTCGTCGGCACCGTCTCGGTCGAGAAGTCCGACTACCTCTCGGCGCTGCTGAAGAAGAAGGGCGTCCCGCACAGCGTGCTGAACGCCAAGATGCACGCCGACGAGGCCAAGATCGTCGCGATGGCCGGCCACAAGGGCGCGGTCACCGTCGCCACCAACATGGCCGGTCGAGGCACCGACATCATGCTCGGCGGCAACGTGGAGTTCCTGGCCGACGCCGAGCTGCGCAAGCAGGGCCTCGAGCCCACCGGCGAGACCGCCGAGGCCTACGACGAGGCCTGGCCCGCGACGCTGGAGAAGGTCAAGGCGCAGGTCCAGGCCGAGCACGACGAGGTCAAGGAGCTCGGCGGCCTCTACGTCCTGGGCACCGAGCGCCACGAGTCGCGCCGCATCGACAACCAGCTGCGCGGTCGTTCCGGCCGTCAGGGCGACCCGGGCGAATCCCGGTTCTACCTCTCGCTGCAGGACGAGCTCATGCGGCTGTTCAAGTCCGACTGGGTCGACCGGGTGCTGCAGGTGCTGCGCATCCCCGACGACGTCCCGATCGAGAACAAGCGTGTCACCAACGCCATCGCCAACGCGCAGGGCCAGGTCGAGGCGCAGAACTTCGAGTCCCGCAAGAACGTCCTGAAGTACGACGACGTCATGGACCGCCAGCGCAAGGTGATCTACGCCGAGCGTCGCGCGATCCTCGAGGGCGCCGACCTCGAGGCGCAGATCCGCACCTTCATCGACGACGTCGTCACCGGCTACGTCACCGGCGCCACCCAGGAGGAGGACTGGGAGATGGAGCAGCTCGCCACCGCGCTGCGCCAGATCTTCCCGGTCAGCCTCGACCTCGAGGGCATGGCTGCCGCCGTCGACGGTGCGGTCAACCTCGACCGCGACGAGCTCATCGAGGCCCTGAAGGCCGACGCCCACAAGGCCTACGACGCCCGCGAGGCCGAGCTGGGCGAGGAGGTCATGCGCGAGCTGGAGCGGCGCGTGATCCTCTCGGTCCTGGACCGCAAGTGGCGTGAGCACCTCTACGAGATGGACTACCTCCGCGAGGGCATCTACCTGCGTGCCTACTCCCAGCGCGACCCGCTGGTCGAGTACCAGCGGGAGGGCTTCGACATGTTCGCCGCGGTCATGGACGGCATCAAGGAGGAGACCGTCGGGTACCTCTTCAACGTCCAGGTCACCGTCGAGGAGGACGAGGACGCCGACGTCGACGAGGACGACGAGGACGTGCTGGTCATCGACCCGACGCTGCGCTCGCCGGTCGGTCAGCCGCACATCCACGCCAAGGGTCTCGACGCCCCGACCTCGCCGGCCAACCTGACCTACTCCGCGCCGGACGAGTCCGGTGAGGCCGAGGTCCGCCGCGACGGCCCCAAGGCCTCCGAGGGCTGGAAGAGCAAGGGCGGCAAGGGCGCCAAGAAGTCGCGCAAGCGCTGAGCCGACGCCAGCCGGCCCCAGCGGGCCGAGCAGGTCAGCGCTGGACGGCGGGGCTGCGGCCCCGCCGCAAGGCGCTGACCGCCGCCAGGGTCAGGTCGGCCGCAGTGTGCAGCACGCGGGTGACCAGGGCGACGGCGGTGGCGGTCGCCAGCCCGACGGCGGGGGAGAGCAGCGCGACGAGCGTGACCTCGCGGGCGCCGACACCCGCGGGAGCGACGACCACGGCCACCCCGACGACGTACGCCGCGGCGAAGCCGCCCGCCGCGATGGCCAGCAGCTCGGCCACGTGCCCGGGTGTGGTCCCGGGGATCAGCGCCACCATCGCCCCGGCGTAGCAGGTCCACGTCAGCGCCATCCGGCCCACCAGGACCGCCAGGGCACCCCAGGTCAGGCGCAGCGTCCCGGCGGACCCGGCCACCAGCGAGCCGAGCCGGGCGACGACGGGCGGCGTCAGCGCCGCCGCGCAGCCCAGGGCGCCCAGCAGGCCGGCCCACCGCGGCAGCGGCAGCGTCGGCATCCCGGCGGCCAGCATCCCGAAGGCCAGCAGCCCCGCGGTGGCGACGTTGAGGCCGAGGAAGGCCAACGAGGTGCCGACGGTGACCCGGACGGGGACGCCGAAGCCGCGGGCCAGGTCGGCGTGCGCCCCCATCGACCAGACCGAGCCGGGGATGTACTTGCCGAGCTGCCCGACGAAGAACACCCGGCGCCCGTCCTCGCGGGGCAGCCGGTGGCCGTAGCCGGCGAGGAGCCGCAGCCACGCGCCGCAGGTGGTGAGCAGTCCGAGCAGCACCAGCCCGGCGGCGACCGCCAGGCCCGGCAGCGGGGTCGAGGAGAGCGCGACGACCAGGTCGCGCCAGCTGCCCTGGAGGCCCCAGGCGGCGAAGGCGACCACCGCGACCAGGAACGCCGCCCGCGCCACGGTGCGCAGCCGCTGCCGGCTCACGGCGCGACCACCGGTGGGCGCACCCGCAGCAGCGCGGTCCGCGTCGGGTAGGGCAGCGAAGGGGTCAGTCCGCGGGTCCAGGTCACCTCGACCCGGCTGCCGCGACGGTCGGTGAGCCGGTCGGCGAGCTCGGCGATCGCGCTGCGGTAGCGCGCTCGGTCCACGTTGTCGACGACGACCAGGCCGTCGGGTGCCAGTCGGTCCGCCGCCCGGGTCAGGCAGGCCTCGCGGGCCCGGCCGTCGACCACGACGAGGTCGAAGGACCCCGGCAGGTCGTCGGCGCAGTGCACGTAGTCGGTGAAGTCCAACCCCTCGAAGCCACGCTTGCCCGAGGGGGTGCGCGGGTCGGGGTGCGGGACCGGCGGGACCACGTGCAGCGTCACGTGCGCCGGGAGCCGGGGCCGCATGGCCTCCGCCCAGGACGGGTCGTGCTCGATGCTGTCCACGGTCGCGGCCCGGTCGGCCAACCACAACGTCGACGAGCCCGAGCCCCACTCCAGCACGCGCGCCCCGGGTCGACCGACGAGGTGGGCCGCGACGACGTCGGCGGAGTCGAAGGTCCACCAGGGCACCTTCAGGCGCGCCATCTCGTCGAGGTCGTAGACCGCGAACCACGAACGCACCCACAACCCGGTGCGGCTCTCGTCGGCCCACCGGTCCAGGCGCTCCATCACGCCGGTGCGCGTCAGGCCGGCGCGCACGCCGCGCACCCCGGAGACGTAGGCACGCTTGTGCAGGTCGGTCATCGGCCCACCGCTCTGAGTCGCAGGGTCAGCAGCCGCACCTGCCGGTCGTCGGTGCGGGTCACGTCCAGCACCAGCCGTCCGAAGCGGTACGCCGCCACCAGCTCGGCCGGGACCCGGGCGGTCACGGTCCGACCCGCGGTGCTCGTGGGCAGCTCACGGCCGTTGACGTGCAGCGCGAGGCTGCCCGATCCGACGGCCGTCGCCTCGAGAGCGAGCGGGCGGGCCCGCAGCCGCGGCGGGAGCGTCACGGCGAGCGAGGCGGACTCGCCGCGCACGCCCGCGCCGACCCGGGCGCGGTGGAGGTCCCAGCCGTCCAGGAGCGCGGCCGCGTCGTGCCCGGCACCGTCGAGGCGGAGGCCGCCGACCGGGTAGGGCGTCGGCTCGAGGTCGCAGACAGCCGTCCAGCTCATGGTCAGCTCGCGCCACCACAGCCGCCGGGTCACCTCGGCCTCCCGCTCGCAATTGTCCGCCTCCCGGTCGGTGCCGGTGACGACGGCGGCGAACTGCGTGGGCGAGCCGAGACCCGGCCCGACCCGCTCGTCGGCGTACGGCATGAGGGGGCCGACGGGGTCGCGGGCGCAGTCGTCGTGGCTCTCGTGGGAGTAGGGACGGAAGCCGCCGTCGGCGTCCCGGCTCGGGGAGCAGGTGACCGCCCCGACCGAGGGGACCGCCGGCGCCAGCTCGCGCACGCTGGTGCGCCAGTAGTCGGTCGGCAGCTCCCAGGACGGGTCGCGCTCGACCACGACCGGTGCGCCGACCAGGGCCACCGGGCTGCGGTAGGCGTAGCCGTAGGGGAACAGCTGCAGCTGCGCCAGCACGGGCAGCACGAGGGCGGCGGCCGCCACCCAGGGGACCCAGCGCCGCGTCCCGACCGCGACCAGCGTCGCGATCGCCACCGCCACGAGCACGGCGAGGGCGGGCGCGGCGAAGAGCAGCTGGCGCAGGCCGGTGTAGAGGTTGGCCTGCCGCAGCACCCCCAGGGTCGGCAGCAGCAGTGCCTGGAGCAGCACGAGGACCAGCAGCAGCCGGCCCGGACCCGCCGTCCGCCGGACCGCCAGGACTGCGGCGACCACGCCGATCGCCCCGAGCAGCAGGTGCAGGGTGGGCAGCTCGACGACCAGGAACAGCGGGAGGTACCACCACGCGCCCTGCTGGTCGTCGAAGCGGGAGGAGCTGAGGGCGCCGCGCCACAACGCGGTCACCGGGTCGGAGAAGAGGGCGGGGTAGACCGCCCACAGCACGAGGCCGGCCGAGACCCCGGCGGCGGGCACCGCCCACCAGCGCCACCGGTCGCGGGTCACCATCGTGACCAGGGCTGCCACCACCAGGCCGGGGGCGATGCCGGGGCGGGTCCCCACCGCGAGCGCCACGCCGGCCACGACGAGGGCCAGCGCCAACGCCGCGGCACCGCGCCGGTCCCGCCGGGCGGTGAGCGCGAGGCCCAGCGTCACCAGGGTGTAGCCGGTCGCGACGGAGACGTCCTTGACGTTGAACATCGCGTGCCCCGACCACGTCGGCACGGCCACGAGCGCGGCCGCGGCGACGGCACCCCAGCGCCAGGAGCCCAGGGCCAGGCCGGCGAGCGCGGCGGTGGCGGCGACGCCGACGAGCGAGAGCAGCGTGACGCCGAGGTGCCGCACGGCGTACGCCGTCGCGCTGGCCGACACGGTGCCCCAGCCCTCCACGCCCCACAGCACGCTCCACGCGTGCAGCAGCAGGGTCGTGGCGGGGCCGTAGACGTACTGCTGGTCCTCCCACGGCCCCGGCTCGCCGCCGAGCATGTCGCGCTCGAGGAGGTACCACCCGTGCTCGAGGAACGTCGTCAGCCGCATCACGTGGTAGGTCTCGTCCCAGGAGACACCGGTGAGCCAGCCGCCGACGAACGTGGCGGGGACGGCCACCGCCAGGACGCCCACGGCCACGACGAGCAGGACCCGCGGCGGGGTCTGCCCGGTCGGGGGAGGGGCCGTCATGCGGTGCTGCGGTGCCGGGTCTGCTGGCGGGCGTGCACGACCAGCTCGGCGAGCAGGCCGAACAGCGAGAGCTGCAGGCCCACCATCACCATCAGCAACCCGGCGACCAGCAGCGGACGGTCGCCGATCGTGGCGCCGCCGATCTTGAGGGCCGTGAGGTAGCCCAGGACCGCCACCCCGGCGAGCAGGCTGGCGAGGCCCACCCCGCCGAACAGGTGCGAGGGGCGGTGCTCGTAGCTGAGCAGGAAGCGCACGGTGAGCAGGTCGGCGAACCCGCGCCAGAAGCGGGCCAGGCCGTACTTGCTGCGACCCGACATTCGCGGGTGGTGCTCGACCGGCACCTCGGCGACGCGGTAGCCCAGCCCGTGCGCCATCACGGTCAGGTAGCGGTGCATCTCGCCGTAGAGCATGGGGGACACGTCCTCGGCGACGCCGGCGCGCATCGCCTTGAAGCCGGAGTTGAAGTCGCGGCCCGGGGCTCCCGACATCCAGGCGGTCGTGCGGTTGTAGAGCCGCGAGGTCGTGCGCTTCACGAACCGGTCCCGCCGCTCCAGCCGGGCGCCGGTCACCAGGTCCGCGCCCGCGTCGATCGCAGCGAGCAGCCGGGGGAGCTCGGCCGGGTCGTCCTGGCCGTCGGCGTCCATCATCACCACGACGTCGGCCCCGCCGTCGAGCGCCCGGCGGAAGCCGCGGTGCAGCGCGGCGGCCTTGCCGAGGTTGTGCCGCAGGGTCTCCAGCTCCAAGCAGGCCAGGTCGGCCATCAGCTCGACCACGACCTTGCTCGTGTCGTCGGTCGAGCCGTCGTCGACCACGAGGATCCGGCCGGCGGGGTCGAAGGTCGCCAGCTCGGCCGCGATCCGCGGGAGCAGGATCCGAAGGTTCTCGGCCTCGTCGAGGGCCGGCACGACTACCCACACCATGGCCGCGAGGGTCCGCCGGCCCGGTGAACCCCGCGTGATCGGGCGGTGGCGTGTCGCGACTGATCTGGCGAACGGGTCTGGCGAACGGGTCTGGCGAACGGGTCTGGCGAACGGGTCTGACGAACGGGTCAGGCGAGCGCCCCGGCGAGCAGTCAGGCGAAGTCGAGGGCGGTGCACACCCACCCGCGGCGGGCGCGCTGCTCGAAGCGGACCGCCAGGGCCCGGGAGCGGTGGCCGTGCCGCACGTGGACGGCCGCCTCGAGGACGCCGGGGACGGGGTACGTCGCGTGCAGCGACTGCAGCCGGGCGCGGACCGGGTGGGCGCGCTCGGGCTCGCGGTGGGTGGCCAGGGCCAGCAGCTGGGTGCGCCGGCGGACGTCGGCGTACACCTCGGGGGAGACCCAGCGCACGAGCTGGGAGGACGGACGCATGCCGGCCACCACCTCGAGCGCTGCCTGCACGATGTGGCGGGCCCACCGCTCGGCCTCGCCCCGCGCTCGGCGGTCGATCGGGACGACCCCTGCGGCAGGGCGCTCGAGCGCCGGCTCCACGACGCTCTCCACCAGCGGGTCGACGACGGGCTCGGTGCACGTGTCCAGGGCCAGCGAGCCCTGCACCTCGGCGAAGGGTACGTGGTCGAAGGAGCGGCGACCGGGGCGTGCGGCGATGGGATGGGCGCTGATCGGGTGGGCGGGCATCAGGACTCCTGGGAGGACGGGGCGGGCAGCACGAGCGGCACGCCGGGGCGGACGAGGTCGGGGTCGGGGCCCACGAGGGCCCGGTTGGCGGCGTGGATGCGCGGCCAGTAGGCCGCGACCTCGGCGACCGTCGGCTCGTGGCCGTGGCGGCGCAGCAGCTCGGCCTCGGCGATGCGCCACAGCGAGTCGCCGGGACGCACGACCCGCCGGTCCTCCGGCACGGAGGCGGCCACGGGAGCGGTGATCAGGGCGCGCGAGGAGGCGACGGAGGTAGAAGGCGTGCTCGGGCGGTCGCGCTCGAGGCTGCCGGGGGTGGCGCCCGCCGGGGCGAGGGCCAGTCCTCCGGCCAGACCGCCGGCGACCGCCACGCCGCAGGCGCGCAGCACGAGCCGGCGGACGGGAGCGGGAACCCCGGCGATCCGGTCGGGGCGCTGCTCCCCGGCCCGGTGACGGAGGAGCTGCACGCACACCAGGCCCGTGACGGCGCTGGCCCAGCAGGCGGCCAGGCAGACCGCTGCAGCGGCGAGGCCCACCACCCATGACTCGAGGTCCGCGCCGCCGCGAGCGGGCGAGGAGACCAGGACCCGCAGGTCCGCGGCCAGCGCGCGGCAGGTGGCGGCGCCGACGCCGGTGACGGCGGTCCACACTGCGGCGCAGCGTGGAGCGGAGACGTGCCCGAGAGAGATCATCGGAGAATGAACCTTGCGTTTGCTTCTGTTTGCTTCAAGTGAAGCCAGTGAACGCTGGTTCGGCAGCGTTGTCAATCGTTCGCTCCCTCGGCTGTGGACAGGCCGGGACGCATGACGTCGTTTGGCGGACCGACGCACGGGGGAGGTCGCAGCCATGGCGTGGGAGGAGCAGGTGTTCTCGCTGCTCGAGGACCTCGAGCAGCAGGCCGAGTCGATGTACGCCGTCGAGCGTGGCCCGGAGCTCGTCGACCGGGCGCGGTCGGAGTACGCCACGGTGACGCTGGCCGCCCGGCTGGCGGCAGGAGTCGGGGCGCCGCTCTCCCTCGAGGTCCGCGGCGTCGGGCGGCTGACCGGCGTGCTCGAGCGGCTTGCCGCGGGCTGGCTGCGGATCGGCGTCGCCGGCCAGGAGTGGGTCGTGCGGACCAGCGCGGTGGTGGAGGTGCGTGGGGCCTCAGCGCGGGCCGTCCCGGAGGTCGCGTGGTCGGTGGCCGACCGGGTGGGGGTGGGGTCGGCGCTGCGTCGACTGGCCGACGAGGCTCAGCCGTGCTGGTGGCACCGCCTGGACGGCGGGCGCACCGAGGGCGTGCCGGTGCGCGTGGGCGCCGACTTCGTCGAGCTGCGCTCAGGGGCGCAGGGCGAGGGCGTGCTGGTGGCGCTGGACTCGCTGGCCGCCGTGGTGCCGGTGGGGACGGCTCAGGTGGCGTCGAGGTCGTAGGGCGGGACCTCGCCCTCGTCGAGCGGCCGCTGCTTGCGCTTGCCCCGCCGGGGCGTGTCGTCCTCGTCGTCGTCCTCGTCCGAGGCGTCGTTCATCGCCTCGATGATGTGCTTGCGCACGACCTGGCGCGGGTCGAGGTCACGCAGCTCGAGGTCGGCGTACTCCGGGCCGAGCTCGCTGCGGAGCTCGTCGCGGGCCTGGTGGGCGAAGCGCCGCGCCACCTTGAGCCACTGGCCCGCCTGCTTGGCCAGCACGGGGAGTCGGTCGGGCCCGAAGACCAGCACGGCCACGAACGCGATGACTGCCAGCTCCGACAGCCCGACTCCCCACACGGCGCCGATCCTAGAGCTTGTTGGCGGGGGTCAGGCCCAGCTGCATGCCCGCGAGGCCGCGACCGCGCCCGGCCAGCCGCTGGGCGACGTCGCGCAGGACGACCGCCGAGGGGGCGGTCGGGTCGGACTCCACGATCGGCTTGCCCGCGTCGCCGCCCTCGCGCAGCGAGGTGTCCAGCGGCACCTGACCGAGCATCGGGACGTCGTAGCCGAAGCGGGACGAGAGGGTCTCCGCGACCCGCTGACCGCCGCCGGAGCCGAAGACCTCGACCCGCTTCTCGGTGCCGTCGCTGTCGACGACGGTGAGGTAGCTCATGTTCTCGATGACGCCCACGACCCGCTGGTGCATCATCGAGGCCATCGTGCCCGCTCGCTCGGCGACCTCGGCGGCCGCCTCCTGCGGGGTCGTGACCACGACGACCTCGGCACCGGGCAGGTGCTGGCCGAGCGAGATCGCGATGTCGCCGGTGCCCGGCGGCAGGTCGAGCAGCAGCACGTCGAGGTCGCCCCAGTAGACGTCGGCGAGCATCTGCACCAGGGCCCGGTCGAGCATCGGGCCGCGCCAGGCGACGACCTGGTCGCGGCGGGGCTTGAGCATGCCGATGGAGATGACCGAGACGCCCGAGGCGGTCGGGACGGGCATGATCAGGTCGTCGACCTGGGTGGGTCGCGAGTCGGCCACGCCGAGCATCGCCGGCACCGAGTGGCCGTAGATGTCGGCGTCCACGACGCCGACCTTCAGGCCCTGCGCGGCCATGCCGAGCGCCAGGTTGACCGTCACCGAGGACTTGCCGACGCCGCCCTTGCCGGAGGCGATCGCGAAGACCTTGGTCAGCGAGCCGGGCTGGGCGAAGGGGATCTCGCGCTGGGCCTTGCCGTCGCTGAGGACCTCCTTGAGGCCCGCGCGCTGCTCGTCGGTCATGACGCCGAGGGTCAGGCGCACGTCGCTCACGCCGTCGACCGCGGCGACCGCGGCGGTGACGTCGCGGTTGATGGTGTCCTTCAGCGGGCACCCGGCGACCGTCAGCAGGACGGTGACGTCCACGCCGCCGTCGTCGCCGATCTCGACGGAGTCGACCATGCCGAGGTCGGTGATGGGCCGCTTGATCTCGGGGTCGTTGACCGTCGCCAGCGCGGCGCGGACCTGCTCGAGGAGGGTGCTGCTCATGATGCTCGAGTCTACGGGCGGGGTGGCTCCTCGCCGTCCTCGGTCCCCCGCTCGGACCGCTCGTCGATCTCGGCGAGCAGCGCGCGCAGCTCCGAGCGCACGAAGTCGCGGGTCGCGACCTCGCCCACGGCCATCCGCAGCGAGGCGACCTCCCGGGCCAGGAACTCCATGTCCGCGTGGGCCCGGGCGTTGGCCTGCCGGTCCTGCTCGGCGACCACCTTGTCGCGCTGCTCCTGACGGTTCTGCGCCAGGAGGATCAACGGGGCGGCGTACGAGGCCTGGAGGCTCAGCATCAGGGTCAGGAAGATGTAGGGGTAGGCGTCGAAGGCCGCGGAGTCGGGCGCGACGGCGTTGAAGACCACCCACACGAGCACGAAGACGGTCATCCACATCAGGAAGCGCGCGGTGCCCATGTAGCGCGCGAACTGCTCGGCGAAGACCCCGAAGGAGTCCGCGTCGTAGCTCGGCCGGCGCACCAGCTGGCGGCGCAGCTCCCGGGGGGTGTCGAGGCGCGGCCGCTGCTCAGGCACGGCGGCCCGCCTGGGATCCGAGCTGGGACCCGAGCTGGGACCCGAGCTGGGAGGAGCGGCGTCCGCGCCGCGTGCTCAGCGAGTCGCGCCAGCCCTCGGGGAGCATGTGGTCGAGCAGGTCGTCGACGGTGACCGCGCCGAGCAGGTGGCCGTTCTCGTCGACCACCGGCGCCGCCACGAGGTTGTACGTCGCCAGGTGGGCCGCCACCTCGTCGATGCTCATCTCCGGGCGCAGCGTCTCGTTCCCCTCGTCGAGCGCGCCCGCCACCAGCGAGGACGGCATCTCACGCAGCAGCCGTTGGATGTGCCCGACGCCGAGGAACTTGCCGGTCGGCGTCTCCAGGGGCTGGCGGCAGACGTAGACCTGCGAGGCGAGGGAGGGGGTGAGGTCGGGGTTGCGCACGTGGGCCAGCGCGTCGGCGACGGTGGCGTCCGGGCCGAGGATCACCGGCTCGGGGGTCATCATCGCGCCGGCGGTGTCCTCGACGTAGGACATCAGCCGCCGCACGTCCTCGGCCTCCTCGGGCTCCATGAGGTCCAGCAGCGCGGTGGCGGTCTCCGGGGGCAGCTCGGCGATCAGGTCGGCCGCGTCGTCGGGGGACATCTCCTCCAGGACGTCGGCGGCGCGCTCGTCCTCGAGGTGGCTCAGGATCTCGACCTGGTCCTCCTCGGGCAGCTCCTCCAGCACGTCGGCGAGCCGTTCGTCGGCCAGGGCGCTCACGACGGCCGTCCGTCGCTCCGGCGGCAGCTCGTGGATCATGTTCGCCGCGTCGGCCGGCTTCATCTCGTTGAGCGCGTGCACGAGGTGGGTGGCGCCCTGGGTCTCCTCACGGCGGGTCAGCCCCTCCACGTCGCGCCACTGGACGACGTGGGTCTGGCCGCGACGGCGCAGCCCCTTGCCCGGCTCCTGGACCGCGACGCGGGACAGGACCCAGTCGCGGTTGCGGGCCTGCTCCAGCGCCACGTCGTAGACCACGCCGCTCACCCCGCTGCTCGGGATGCGCACCGTGCGGTCGAGCATCTGGCCGATGACGAGGGTCTCGGTGGTGCGCTGCTCGAAGCGGCGCATGTTGAGCAGCCCGGTCGTGTAGACCTGCCCGGCGTCGATGTTGGTCACGCGCGTCATCGGCACGAAGATCCGGCGCCGGCCGAACACCTCGCCGACCAGGCCGAGCACCCGCGGCTCGCTGGTCTCCGAGCGCACCGCGGCGACGACGTCGCGGACCTTGCCGACCTGGTCGCCCTGGGGGTCGAAGATGGGGAGCCCGACCAGCCGTGCGGCGTAGACGCGGACCGGGCTGGAGCTCACGGGACGAGGCTAGGCCATCGCGCGCGTCCCGGGCCGCGGGTGGCACGATGGCCGGGTGCGCGTCGTCGTCCACGTGGGTCTGACCAAGACGGGCACCACCCACCTCCAGGGGCTGCTGGCCGCGCACGCGCCCGCCCTGCTCGAGGCGGGGGTGCTCTACCCCGTGCGGCCGCCGGGGCTGCACTTCCGGGGCGCGGTCGACGTCCGCGGCAGCGCGGAGGTCTTCGGCCTGCCGGCCGAGGAGGTGGACGGCGCCTGGGCCCGGTTGTGCGCCCAGGTGCGCGCACACGTGGAGTCGACCGGTGGCGACGCTCTGATCGGGCACGAGGTGCTCGCGGGCGCCACGCCCGAGCAGGCGGACCGGGCGCTGCAGCAGCTCGAGGGACTCGAGGTGCACGTGGTGGTGACCGCGCGCGACCTCGGGCGGCAGGCCGTCGCGCACTGGCAGGAGCGGGTGAAGCTGGGGGAGACCCGCAGCTTCGCGGACTTCGAGGGCGAGGAGCTCTTCGCGGACACCGGGCGCGACCGCGGCCCCGACGCCGGGGGTGTGCGGCCGCGCTTCTGGCACGGCCAGGACTTCGCCGACACCCTGCGCCGCTGGACCTTCGCCCTGCCGCCCGGGCACGGGCACCTCGTCGTCTGCCCCGCGCCCGGCGCCCCGACCGGGGAGCTGTGGCGGCGGTTCGCCGAGGCGGCCGGGCTGCCGGCCGCGGTGGTGGGGGCCGTCGACACCGACGCGGACGTGCGCGCCAACGCCTCGCTCGGGGCCGCCGAGGTGGCGCTGCTGCGCGAGGTCAACGCCCGGATCGGGGACTCGCTGCCCACCGACGTACGCCACCGGGTCGTGAAGAGGGAGTACGCCGAGGGCGAGCTCGCCGCGCGCGACTCAGCCCCGGCCCGGACCCCGGCCACGGCGGCCGGGCTGCTGGCCGATCGGACCCGCGCCTGGCTGGAGGAGGTCCGCGAGGCCGGTCACGTCGTGCACGGGCCGGCCGAGGACCTCGATCCGGTCGTCGCCGGGCCCGGGGACCCGGCGCCGGACACCACGCCGCCCGCCGACCTGGACCCCGACGAGGTCGTGGCGATGCTGCGCGCCCGGGCCGCGGGCGGCGACGGCGGCCCCGCCCGCCGGCCGCGCTGGTGGCGCCGGGGCTGATGTCCGCCACTATGGTGCGGGGCATGCAGACCGGCTCGCAGGTCCCGAGCGGCCAGGCCCCGTTGCTCGCGGTCAGCACCATCAAGGACAGCCCTGACCACGTGCGGCGCTACGTCGAGGGCAACCTCGCCGGCGGGGTCGACCACCTCGTGGTGTTCCTGGACGCGCCCTCCGACGACGAGCAGGACGAGGTCCTCGCACTGCTCACCGAGCACCCGCGGGTCAGCGTGGTCCGGGCGGGAGGCGCGTGGTGGGGCGGGCAGCGCCCCCGCGAGCTCAACGTCCGGCAGTGCATCAACGCCAACGTGACCCGGCGCGTGCTCGCCGACCTCGGCCTGGGGCAGGGGTGGCTGCTGCACGTCGACGGGGACGAGGTCGTCCGGGTCGACCGGGAGGTCCTCGCCCGGGTGCCGGAGGAGACGCTGGCGCTGCGCCTGGCGGTGCGCGAGGCTGTCTCGAGCAGCACCTGGACCGGGCAGCCGACCGCCTTCAAGGCCGAGCTCGACGACCGCGACCTCGCGCTGCTGCACGGGCTCGGGGTCATCGACGAGCCGAGCAACCAGGTGTGGATCCGCGGCCATGTCATGGGCAAGTCCGCCGTGCGCATCGAGGCCGACCGGTGGCTGACGCTGCACAAGGTGGCCCGCGAGGACCGCGGCCACGAGCCGGGCCTGCAGGACGACGCCTGGCTGGTCCACCACTACGAGTCCTACTCGCTGGAGGACTTCTGCCGGAAGTGGACCGCGATGGTCGCCTCCGGCCCGCGCGCCGCCTACCGCGCCGAGCGGCGCCAGGTGGCGCGGACCCTGCGCGACCTCATCAGCCGCGGGCTCGAGCCCGAGGCGCTGCGCCGCCAGCTCGAGCGCTTCTACCGGATGCAGGTCGAGGAGGACCTCGAGACGCTGCGCGACCTCGGTGTCGTGACCGAGGTCGACCCCCTGGTGCCGCTGGAGGGCGCTCCGGTCGCCCCCGGGGCGGTGCCCGTGGCGGACCTCGAGGCCGCGCTGGAGGAGTGGCGCGGGCGTGCCAAGACCGAGGAGGAGTTCTTCCGCGGCACCTCGCCGGCAGGACCGGGTGCCGCCGGCGACGGCGCCGGGCGCGGGCGGCGCCGTGGGCTCCTGGGCGGCCGGGGGCGCTGAGGGCGACGACGGCCCGGCACCCGCCGTCGGGGCGAGACCTCGGGCCGATGCGGTCGTGGGGCCGTTCTCCCGTGTACCCTCGCACCGTCGTGCTCCTAGGCGTCCGGCCGCGCAGCGGTGGGCGTCCGAACACCCGGGAGAAGTTCCGTGCTCCGTCTCCACACCACCCGCGCGCGCCTGGCCACGACGGCCCTGGCCCTCGCCCTGGTCCTGGCCTCGGCCGCCGCCGTGCTGCTCGCCCCGACCGCCCCGCAGGCCGTCGCCGCCGAGACGAGCGCGGAGCAGAAGCCGACGTACAAGGCCCAGGAGGGCCCCACGTTCAACTCCGCGATCGGTGACCAGTCCTCCCGCCGCGCGATCCTCGACCTGATCCTGCAGACGATCCGGCACACCTCGCCCAAGGGCCAGATCAAGATCATGACCTGGAACTTCATGAACGCCGGGGCGGCCGACGCGCTGATCCAGCGGGCGCAGAAGGGCACCACCGTGCGGGTGCTCATCGATGCCAACAACAACGACGCGGACACCGACAACCCGTCGTTCCGCCGACTGAAGAAGGGCCTGAAGGCCACCAACGGCAAGAATGAGAAGGGTGCGACCAAGTCCTTCGCCCGCATGTGCCGCGGCTCGTGCCGCGGCAAGAGCGGCGCCGCCCACACGAAGATGTTCCTCTTCGACAAGGTCGGGCTCTCGCGCAACGTCCTGATCCAGGGCAGCGCCAACCTCACCACCGCGGCCGCGGCCAACCAGTGGAACGAGGTCTACACCTACGTCGGGCGCGACAACATCTACGACTTCGCAGAGAAGATCTTCGACCAGATGTGGCGCGACAAGGTCACCAAGAACGCCTACCGGGAGTTCGAGGGCAACCGCTACAGCCTCTACTTCTCGCCGTACTACGGGAAGTACTTCGAGAAAGACCCGGTCCAGGCGACCATGGACCGCATCAGGTGCAAGGGCGCACGCAAGGCCGGGAACGCCAACGGCCGCACCATCGTGCGCAGCGCGCCCGACGTCATCCGCGGCAAGCGCGGCATGATCGCCGCCCGGCGTCTCAAGACGCTGTGGGACCAGGGTTGTGACGTGCGGATCGCCTACACCGTCATGGGCCGTGACGTGAAGAAGCACCTCAACGGCGGCGGCGGTCGCGGCCCGGTCCCGATGAAGCACCTCGTGCAGGACTTCGACGGCGACGGCGACTTCGACAACTACTTCCACCTCAAGGTGCTGACCATCAACGGTCGGATCGGCGCCGACCGGACGGCGTACGTCACCTTCAACGGCTCGGCCAACACCTCCGACCCCTCCAGCAGGTCCGACGAGCAGATCGGCAAGCTGGTCGGCAAGAGGAACACGCTGGCCTACCAGCGCTTCATCGACCGCTGGTACGAGAACCCGCCGCCGAACGCCGGTCGCCGGGCCGATGCCGACCCGAACATCGACCCGTACCAGCACGTCGACATGGACTGAGGCCGCGGTGCTCGACCTGCGCGTGCGCCGCGTGGACGCCGACGGCGTCGGCCTGGTGGTGCTGGGCTCGGACCGGGTGGTCGACGTCCTCTTCGACGGGCGGCGCATCTGGTCGTTCTGGGTACGCCGCGACACCGAGCCGGGTCGCGGGGCGGCTCGGCCGGTCCGCAGGGTGGGCTGGCCGCCGGCCATGCGGCCGCACCTGTCCGGCACCGGCTCGGTGACGTTGCGCGACCACGTCTCCGGCGCCGACGTCTGGAGCGGTGAGGTCCGCTTCACCGACGACGACCGCCGGGTGGACTTCGTGGACCGGCAGGGCCACCCCATCGCGCTGGACAAGGCCAACCGGTTCAGCCCGGTCTTCTCCGAGCGCACCGCAGCGGACCTCGACCCGCTGCTGGACGCCATGACCGAGCTGCTGGAGGTGCTCGCGGGCGCCGGGGTGGCCGCGTTCCCGGCGTACGGCACGCTGCTCGGCGCGGTCCGTGAGGGCGACTTCCTGGGGCACGACTCCGACGCCGACCTCGGCTACGTCTCCTCGCGGTCGAACCCGGTCGACGTGATCCGGGAGTCCTTCGAGCTGCAGCGGGTGGTCGCGGCCGCCGGCTACCGCACCTACCGCTACAGCGGGCTGGCCTTCCGCGTCGACGTGGTCGAGGCCGACGGCGCCACCCGTTTCCTCGACGTCTTCGGCGGCTTCCTCGACGGCGGCCGCCTCTACCTCATGGGCGAGGTCGGCACCCCGTTCGAGCGCGACTGGCTGCTGCCGCTGGGCACGGTGTCGCTGCGGGGACGCGACTACCCGGCGCCGGCCCGGCCCGAGAAGCTGCTCGAGGCGATGTACGGCCCGTCCTGGAAGGTGCCGGACCCGGCCTTCAAGTTCGAGACCCCGCGCGAGACCACCGAGGTGCTCAACCAGTGGTTCCGCGGCACCGGGCACGCCCGACGCGACTGGGAGCGGCGCGCCGCCCAGCGGCGGCGCCGGCCGGTGCCCAAAGGCTCCTCCGCGCTGGCCAAGCAGCTGCGCCGCGGCGAGGCCGCGGGCACGACCGTCCTCGACGTCGGCGCCGGCCGCGGCCGCGACGCGCTGTGGCTGGCCCGCCAGGGCTTCCCCACCACCGCCTACGACTTCGCGCCCCGCGGCCTGGAGAAGGCCCGGCGCACCGCCCGCCGACGCGACCTGCCGCTGGAGGTGCGCGCGCTGAACCTCGACGAGTGGCGCTGGGTCCTCAGCGAGGGTGCGCGCATGAGCCGTGCCGGTGACGGCCCGCGCGCGATGCTCGCGCGCCACGTCCTCGACGCCACCGACGAGCTCGGCCGACAGTCCCTGGGACGGCTGGCCTCGATGACCCTGCGCGGGGGCGGGCGCCTCTACGTCCAGACCTGGACCGGCAAGGGCCGCGGGGGAGCGGGCCTGGTGCCGGTGCGCACGAAGCAGGTGCAGAAGCTCGTCGAGCGGCACGGGGGCACCGTGCTCGACGTGTCGGAGTCGCCCGGTGGAGGATCGGACGGCGGCAAGGGATCGGTCGGAAGGGTGGTCGCGCAGTGGCGATGAAGCAGGGACTCAAGCAGCGGCTTCAGCGGGTCGTGCCCGGTGGGGGCGACCAGGAGCTCGCCGAGCGGGTCGCCCGCCTCGAGCGCGAGGTCGCCGACCTGCGCCGGCACAACCTGCGGCTGGCCGAGCTGGCCGACGTCGTGCAGGAGCTGCTCGTGCCCATGGCCCAGCGCGACCAGGAGCGGGTGGACGCGGCGATCGCCGCCTTCCAGGACGCGCTGTGACCACTGCGACGTCGTCGGGGCTGGTCCCGCGGTGACTCGTCGGGCCTTCCTGCACATCGGTCTGCCCAAGACCGCCACGACCTACCTGCAGACGATCCTGTGGGGTCAGCGCGACGCCGTCGCCGAGCAGGGGCTGCTGCTGCCGGGCCGCGAGCGCCGCGACCACCTGTGGGTCTCGCGCGTCGTGCGCGAGGAGCCGGACCGCAAGCGCCGCCCCGAGCGTGAGCACCAGGCGATGGACCGCGTGCTCGCCGACGTGGCCGCCCGGGACGGCGACGTGCTGGTCTCCCACGAGTTCTTCGCCGCCGCCTCCACCGAGCAGGCCGCGGCGTTCGTGGCCCGGCTGGCGGCCACCGGCCGCGAGGTGCACGTCATCGTGACCGCCCGCGAGCCGCTCGGGCTGTTCACCGCCAGCTGGCAGGAGAGCCTGAAGAACCGCAGCACCACGCCGCTGGCCGACTACGGCCGCAGCGAGTCGACCAGCCCCCAGGACATCTGGGACTGGCGCACCCTGGACCTCTCGCTCGTCCTCGAGCGGTGGCTCGCCGTGGTCCCGGGCGAGCGCACCCACGTGCTGCCCCTGGACCGCTCCGCGGACCGTGAGGAGATCTGGCGACGGTTCGCCGGTGTGGTGGGGATCGACCCCACCCGCGTCGACGTGTCCGGGTCCTTCCCCAACGAGTCCATGGGGGTGGTCGAGGCCGAGCTGCTGCGCCGGGTCAACGGGCACCTCGGGGAGTTCCGCTCCGCCTTCGAGCGCGGCGTGTGGATCCGCACCTTCCTCGCCGACGAGCGCCTGGTGACCCGCGGGGGTGAGCGGTTCTGGCCCTACCCCGACCAGGTGGCCGACTGCCGGGCCCGCGGCGAGCGCGCCGTCGCCCTGCTGGCCGAGCGTGACGTGGACCTGGTCGGCGACCCCGGGTGGCTGCTGGTCCCCGAGACGCTGGAGCAGCGTCGTACGCCGGACACCGTGAGCGACACCGAGGTCGCCGACGCCGCGGCCGAGGTCATCGCGGGACTGCTGGGCGACGTGCGCGCGCTGAAGGCGGAGGCCAAACGGGCCGGCACCACCGAGCAGCCCGGTCTGCCGGCCCGGGTGGTCAGTCGCCTGCGGGGGCGACGGTCGCCGTCGCGCTGATGTAGAAGTGGTCGCTGATGCGGCGGTTCACGGTGGACTCGTCGATGACGTAGCCGCTGAAGGAGACATCGGGGCTGCCGACGATCCAGTCCACCGGCATCCGCCCCGGCGGGCGGCACCCGCCCGAGGTGCTGCCACCGACCGCGGCGACGAAGCCTGTGGGCGGCAGGAACGCGCAGAAGAACGCGGCGCGGTCGTTCATGTCGCCGGTCACGAGGACGGGCAGTCCGCTCTGCCGCAGCGCGTTGACCTCGGCGACGCCGCGGCGCCACCCGGCGACGCGCGTGGAGGTGTTGCGGGCGTCGTGGCCGGCGGAGGGGTGCATGTTGACGACGTAGAACTCGCGCTGGGTCGGCTTGTCGCGCAGCCGCACGATCGTCTGGGGACGGGTGCGGTTCATGAAGACGATGGGGAACGTCGAGCCGGAGACCAGCTCGAAGCGGCTCGGGTCCCACAGCACGGTGTTGTCGGGGTCCGCGGCGCCGGGACCGGGGTAGCCCACGAAGCCGGTCATCCGCATGATCGTGCCGAGCTGGTCGGGCTTGGCCTCCTGCAGCCCGACGATGTCGGTGCCGTGGCTGCGCAGCACGCCCACGCCCTGCGGCGTGCGGGTGCCGGCGGCGGGGAAGTTGCGCCGCGCACCACCGGGCCCGGTGTGGTTGCTCCCCAGGACGTTGAACGAGGCGATCTGGAAGGAGAACGGCTGGGCGGCGCGTTTCGCGGCGATGCGCTCGGCCTTCAGTCGCGCCTTGCGCTGCTCCTCCAGCCGCTTCAGCTCGGCCTTGCGTGCCTTGGTGAGGCGGAGCTTCTCGCCGGCCACGACCGGCTGGGGTGCGTCCTCGAGGAGCTGGGCGGTCATCGCGCCGCCGATGCTCATGCCGACCGTGCGCCGCGTGGGCTCCACGGGGTCGTCGGCGAAGGGGTCGACGACCGCGGCCGCGGTGACGCCACCGGTGACCAGGACCGCGGCGATGATCGCCGGCACCAGCCGTCGCACTAGACTCCCGGAGGCACGTGGGGTCTCGGCGCGGTGCTTGCTGGGGTCCGACATGACCGGGTGAGTCTACCTGAGCCTGAACCAGCCGGAGGATCGATGCGGAGCGACGTCCAAGGCCTCCGCGCCGTGGCGGTCCTGCTCGTCGTGGTCGCCCACCTCGGTGTCGACGTCGTCTCGGGCGGCTACCTCGGCGTCGACGTCTTCTTCGTCATCTCCGGGTTCCTCATCACCGGCCTGCTGCTGCGCGCCCGCGAGCGCCCGGATGCCCCCGGCCTCGGCGGTGCCCTGATCGACTTCTACGCGCGGCGCGCGCGCCGCATCCTGCCCGCCGCCACGGTCGTCCTGGTCGCCACGTGCGGCATCTCGGCGCTGCTGCTCCCGGTCGTGCGGGTGGGGGAGATCCTCACCGACGCGTGGTGGTCGGCCCTGTTCGCCGCCAATATCCGCTTCGCGCTCGTCGAGACCGACTACTTCGCCGAAGGCCGACCGGTCTCGCCGCTGCAGCACTACTGGTCGCTGTCGGTCGAGGAGCAGTTCTACCTCGTGTGGCCGGTGCTGCTGCTCGTGGTCGCCGCGCTGGCCGTGCGCCGCCGCCGCGACCCGGTCGGCTCGGTCCAGCACGTGCTGACGGTGCTCGTCGTGGCCTCGCTGGCCTGGTCGGCATGGGCGACCTACGCCTCGCCCGACACCGCCTACTTCTCCACCCTGACCCGCGGCTGGCAGCTGGGGGCGGGCGCGCTCCTGGCCGTCGTCCTGCACCGTCGTACGTCGTCGGGTACGCCGCTGGGCGGCCGCCCCGGGGTGCTGGCCGCGGTCGGGATGCTGCTCGTCGTGTCCTCGGCGTTCGTGCTGACGCCGCAGTCCCCGGTGCCCGGGGTGGTCACGGTGCCTGTGGTGCTGGGCACCGTGATGCTGCTGCTCGCCGGGGCGCTGCCCGGCGGCGCGGACACCTGGGTGGCGCGGGGGCTGTCGCTGCGGCCGATGCAGGTCGTGGGCGACTGGTCCTACTCGATCTACCTGTGGCACTTCCCGGTGATCATCGTGGCCCGCAGCCACCTCGGCGGGCTCTCCCCGGCGGCCGTCGCGGTGTGCGTGGTGGCCATCGGGGTGCTGAGCGGGCTGACCTACCACCTGGTGGAGCAGCCCTTCCGGCGACGGGGGAGCCGGTGGGACCTGGCCCGCTGGGCGGTGCCGATGTATCCCGCCGCGGTCTTGGTGCTGGCGCTGGGCGTGCTGGCGTCGCAGACCTGGCTCGACCACCGGGTGGCCTCGACACGCAGCAACCCGGCCGTGCAGCCGGCCGACTACCTCGACGAGGGGCTCAGTGCCGACCCCGTGCGCGCGCTGGTGCAGGCCTCGGTGCTGGCGGCCCAGGAGGGTCGCCCGATCCCCGGGCGGCTGGTCCCGGGACTGCTCGACATCCGCCGGGACACGGCGTCGCTGGGCGACTGCGACTACCGCACCGGGACCCGGGAGCTGTGCCCCGAGGGCGACCCCGACGCGGAGCGCTCGATCGTGCTCGCCGGCGACTCCCACGCACGGGCCTGGAGCCCGGCGGTCCGTGCCGTGGGGGAGCGGCTGGGCTATCGGGTCTACACGCTGGCCTACACCGGCTGCCCGACCAACGCCGCGATTCGCCTGGACCCGGAGACCGGGCGCCACTGGGACGCCTGCGAGGACTTCGTGGCCTTCACCCAGGAGACGGTCGCCGAGCTGGAGCCGGAGCTGGTGCTCGTGTCCAACGCCCCGCTGGCGCCGGTCGAGGACGTGGACTCCGGCGAGGTCGTGACCAAGGGGGAGGGGCGCGAGGTCTACGCGGCCGCGGTCGACCGCGGTCTGGAGGTCGCGCTGGCGGACCTCGCCGAGCACGCCGATCGCGTGGTGCTGCTGGCCAACACCCCGAAGCTGCCCCGTGAGCAGGCCGTGTGCCTCTCCCGCGCCGACGACCTCGGCGACTGCCTGCTCTCGCCCGAGCGGGGTCCGCGGCAGCTGCAGCGCGGCTTCATGGACGTGGCGACCGGTCTGGGCCTCGAGGCCGTCGACGCCGAGAAGTGGTTCTGCGAGCGGCGGCGCTGCCCCTCGGTCGTGGGGAACTTCGTGACGATGCGCGACTCCGAGCACATGACCACCGCCTACTCGGTGCACCTCGCGGACGCTCTTGCTCAGGACCTCGGCCTCGGGACCGATCCCTCCTCGTGAGGAGGGCCGGGACGACCCCGAGGACGACCCGACGAGCGGGCCGGCGAATTACACGTCTGTAGTTGTCGCGAACGTCTTGTCGTGTGGCCTGTGTTGCTGTTGTGATTCCTGTGACGAGGGCGCCGGAGCGCCCTCGCCTGCTGACGAACGAGGAGTCGAGATGATGCTGCGCCGGGCCCTGGCGAGCGGGCTGAGTGCTGCCGTGGCGACGGCCGGCGTGGCCGCGCTGGCCGTGACCGCCGGACCGACGGGTGGGCTGCTGAGCGCCCCCGGCGACCTCGCGCTGGCCGCGGCGACCGGGTGCGCGAGCGAGCCGGAGCCGCCGACGTACACGCCCACCGCCACTCCGACGAGCAGCCCGACCGGCAGCCCGACCAGCACGCCGACCGCCGACCCCGAGCCCACGACCGACCCCGAGCCGGTCACCTCGGTGGAGATGGTCCAGGCCAACATCAAGTCCGGCACCGCGCTGAAGAAGTTCAAGGCCGACCTGCGCAAGGTCTTCCGCACCTGCCCCGACTTCGTGACCTTCAACGAGGTCCCGATGCGCCAGCCGCAGTACCTCGCGCCGGCGGGCTACGAGATGTTCCGCACGCCCGGCCAGTACACCGGCGCCAACCCGGTGGTGTGGCGCACGGACCGCTGGGTCCCCGAGGCGCGCGGGACCACGATGATCAGCAACAAGCAGGGCTACGGCAAGGGCCAGCACGTGATGTGGGGCGTGCGATACGCCAACTGGGTGACGCTGCGCTCGGTCGACGGCAAGCAGACCGTGTCGGTCGTCGCGGTCCACATCGCGCCGAAGTCGCCGCGCACCACCAAGCTGCTCGGCCCCTCGATCCAGCGCCTCGGCGCGCTCGTGGGGCAGCTGAGCGGCAGCGGCCCGGTCCTGGTCGGCGGTGACTTCAACCGCCACTACAAGTCCTCGGAGTACCCCCGCGCGCTCCTCGACGCCGCTCGTCTCAACGCGGTCTACGACCTGTCGGGGAAGTACGAGCCGACCGGCGACCACCGCGGCGCCACCATCGACTACGTCATGGTGCGTCCGGCCGAGGTGTTCACCGTGCTCAAGCAGCGCACCCGCGAGCTGAACTCCGACCACGACGCCGTCGTCGTCGAGCTCTCGCTGCCCGAGGAGACCGTGGGCGAGCCCGTGGTCAGCTTCTCGGCCGGCACCACCGTCAACGACCCGGCCTCGGTCTCCCAGCGCGGCCGCAGCACCGTCATCCGCTCGATCAAGAGCGTCATCAAGGCCGTGCCGGCCGGCGAGGAGCTGCGGGTGCGCACCTCCTCCCTCGACGTACGCCGGGTGGCGGCCAAGCTGCTGGCCGCGGCGCGCCGCGGGGTGACCGTCAACGTCGTCACCGGCACCACCGAGTCCACGACCCCCGAGCGCTGGCTGACCAAGCAGTTCTCGGAGATCCCGGGCTCCTACGTCCGTCACCGTCCTGCTGCCTTCGAGCCGGGGACCACCTCCTCGGTGCTGCTGGCCAGCCGCGCCGGGATCACGCCGTGGACCTCGCTGGCCCTGGACCGCGGCCTGTCGCGGACGATGGTCAGCCAGCGCACCGTGCTGCGCCTGGAGACGAAGAAGAAGGCCTACAAGAAGCAGGTGCGGGCCTTCAAGGCAGACGCCGCGCCGCCCTCGGCCGAGCCCGAGGAGCCGACCGAGGAGTCCGGTGGCGAGCCGGGCGAGGGCGAGGGCGGGGACGTGCCGCAGCCAGAGGAGACCGCTGCCCCCTAGGGTGTGCGCGTGACCCGCCCGCTCTACCTCCACATCGGTCTGCAGAAGACCGGCACGTCGTACCTCCAAGGGCTCTTCCTCGGCTCCGTCGACGCGCTGCGCGAGGCCGGTCTCGACGTCTACCCGACGCACCGCCGCGCGGCGTACTGGCTGATGCTCGACGTGCGCGACCGGTTCCGCCCGCACGACCCGCCGCAGGCGCGCGAGGTGCTGCGCGACCTGCCCGGCAACCTCGACGCCGCCCGGGGGCGGGCGGCGCTGGTCTCCGAGGAGTCCTTCTCACCTGCCGACGACGCGCAGGTCCAGCGGCTGCTCGCGGCCTGCTCGGACCGCGAGGTCCACGTGGTCGTCACCGCCCGGGACCTGGGCCGCCAGATCCCCTCGGTGTGGCAGCAGGGGCTGCAGTCCGGCCGCGCCATCACCTTCCCCGACTACCTCGCGCGCCTGCACAAGACGCAGGGCACGCCCGCCCCGATCTGGTGGCAGAAGGACCTGCCGGCGGTCCTGGAGAAGTGGAGTCGGCACGTGCCGGCCGAGCGCATCCACGTCGTCACGGTGCCCCCTCCCGGGGCCGAGAAGGGGCTTCTGCTCGAGCGCTTCTGCTCGGTGCTCGACGTCGACCCCGCCCTCCTCGACCAGTCCTCGGTCGGTCGGGCCAACCGCGGCCTGCGACTGGAGCAGGCCGAGGTGCTGCGCCGGGTCAACGCCGGCATCCCCGACGACCTCAAGCGCCGCGACGTCTACGGCGATGTGGGCAAGCGCGGCTTCTCGGTCAAGGTCCTCGGCGGGGCCGAGGGCCGGCCGATCCTGCTGCCAGAGAGCGAGCGCGCCTGGTGCGAGGAGCTCTCGCAGCGCTACGTCGACCACGTGCGCGAGGGCGGCTACGACGTCGTCGGCGACGTGGAGGACCTGCTGCCGCGCGACTCCGCCTTCGCGCCCGACGAGCAGGAGGTGAGCGAGGAGCAGGTCGCCCAGGTGGCGGTCGACGCGCTCACCACCATGGTCTCGCGCCAGCTCACCACCCACCGGACCCGCAAGGACCGGGCGACCGCGGAAGCCGCCGAGCGCGCCCGCCGCGGCTGGCGGGGCCGGGTGCGACGTCTGCTCGGCGTCGACGCCGGCATCAACAGATGAGCGGGACCACGATCTCGTCGGGGATGCCCGGCGTCAGGTCGTAGGACGCACGCACCACGCGGTGGTCGGAGACCCGGCTGGGGTGGGTGCTGACGACGTTGACCCCCAGCTGGCCGCGGTGCATGAGGTAGTCGATGCGGCTGCGGGGCTGTGCCGACGGGTGGGTCAACCCGGCGCCGCGACCCGCGGCCGCCCAGGTGTCGGTCGCGACGCCGCGCAACGTGGTGATGGGTGCCGAGGCCGGGCGTGCGTTGAGGTCGCCGCCCAGCACGACGCGGTGCGGGTCGTCGGCCAGGATGCGCGCCACGGTGCGGGCCTGGGTCAGCCGCGCGTCCTGCGAGGTGTGCTCGAAGTGCGTGGTGAACACGCTGACCCGCTGGCCCGGCAACGGCTCGACCACCACGCGGAGCAGGCCGCGCTGCTGGGTGCCCGGCGGGCGGGGGAGCAGGGTGTTGCTGCTCTCGAGGATGGGGTACGCCGACAGCACGGCCGTGCCGTAGCGGCTGTCGCTCGGGCGGAGCACGTTGGTCGCGAAGGCGTACTCCATGCCCAGCTGGCCCGCGAGGTAGGCGGCCTGGTCGACGCGGCCGCTGTTGATGCGGTTCTTGTCCACCTCCTGCAGCAGCCACACGTCCACGTCGAGGGCGTCCATCTCGCGCGCGATCTGCGGCAGCATCAGCCGGGTGCGCCCGCGGTTCCACCCCGAGTGGATGTTGAAGCTGGCGACCTCCAAGGAGCTGTCGGTGCTGACCACGCAGTTGCTGGCACGCTTCGGCAACCCGCCGGGCAGCCGCTGGGGCTTGGGGAGCGCCGCCGTACCGCTGCTGCCCTTGCGCTTCCTCTTGCCCTGGGTGGTGCCCTCGATCGGGTCACCGCCGGTGACGACGTCCTGGGCGGGACGCGCGCCGGGAGTGACCGTGGTCTGGCCGGGGGCGGTGGCGGGCAGCGTGCGGGTGGGCTGGCGGGAGACGAAGAACGCGGTGGCGGCGAGGCTGAGGACCAGGATCAGGCCGATCGCCTCGAGCCACGGCCGTCTGGGTCCGTCCATTCCTCCACCCGGGATCGCGCGCCGGTCATGACGTGCCTGTCATGATCTGACCCGTTCAGTGTAGGAGCCGTCACACCACTCGGGGCTCGAACGGGCCTCCCGTGGTCACCGACGGTCGGTTACTCTCCGGTAACAGTTCGCCCGTCGACATGGAAGGACCCCCCATGACCCGCCTGTGCACGACCGAGGGCCTCACCGAGGACCAGTCCGAGATCCTCAAGGCCGTGCGGGCCTTCGTGGACAAGGAGATCATCCCGGTCGCCAACGAGCTCGAGCACGCCGACGAGTACCCCACCGAGATCATCGAGGGCCTCAAGGAGCTCGGCGTCTTCGGCCTGATGATCCCCGAGGAGTACGGCGGGCTCGGCGAGTCGCTGCTGACCTACGCGCTGTGCGTGGAGGAGATCGCACGCGGCTGGATGAGCGTCTCCGGCGTCATCAACACCCACTTCATCGTGGCCTACATGCTCATGCAGCACGGCACGCCAGAGCAGAAGGAGAAGTACCTTCCGAAGATGGCCCTGGGTGAGGTGCGCGGCGCCTTCTCGATGTCCGAGCCCGGCCTGGGCTCGGACGTCTCGGCGATCTCCACCAAGGCCACCAAGACCGACGACGGCTACGAGATCACCGGCCAGAAGATGTGGCTGACCAACGGCGCCACCTCGACGCTGGTCGCCTGCCTGGTCAAGACTGACGAGGGCAGCGACTCGGTCTACAAGAACATGACGACCTTCCTCATCGAGAAGGAGGCCGGCTTCGGCGAGACCGCCCAGGGCGTCACCGTCCCGGGCAAGATCGACAAGATGGGCTACAAGGGCGTCGAGACCACCGAGCTCGTCCTCGAGGGCCACAGGATCTCCGCCGACCAGATCCTGGGCGGCGAGCCCGGCAAGGGCTTCTTCCACATGATGGACGGCGTCGAGGTCGGCCGCGTCAACGTCGCGGCCCGCGCCTGCGGCCTGGCCTGGCGCGGCTTCGAGCTGGCCGTCGAGTACGCTCAGCAGCGCAAGACCTTCGGCAAGGCCATCGCCGAGCACCAGGCCGTGCTTTTCCGCCTCGCGGAGATGGCGACCAAGGTCGAGGTCGCGCACACGATGATGGTCCGCGCCGCCCGCCTCAAGGACAAGGGCGAGCGCATGGACGTCGAGGCCGGCATGGCCAAGATGGTCGCCTCGGAGTACGCCAACGAGGTCGTCGAGGACGCCTTCCGCATCCACGGCGGCTACGGCTACTCCAAGGAGTACGAGATCGAGCGCCTGATGCGCGAGGTCAAGTTCATGCTCATCGGCGAGGGCACCTCCGACATTCAGAAGATGATCATCGGTCGCCAGCTGCTCAAGGAGTACAAGCTCTGAGCGCCTGTCGCTGACGCCTGATCAAGCGGCCCGGTTCCCGAGAAGGGGCCGGGCCGCTGGTGTGCCGGGGCGAGCGGCCACGTCGGTCAGCATCTGAGGGTGAACTCGATCTGGTGGTCGGCCAAGACCCTGCTCTCGTAGCGGGGGTCGTGGGCGGTGCGGTGGTGGGTGGGGCAGAGCAGGCGGCCGTTGATGAGGTCGGTGGTGCCGCCGGTGGCCCAGGGTTGGTCGTGGTGGGCGTGGCAGAACCATGCGGCGGTGCGGCAGCCGGCGGCTGTGCAGCCGCGGTCGCGGGTGGCGAGGGCGATGCGTTGGGCGCGGGTGAAGAGCCGCTTGCGGCGGCCTTGGTCGAGGACCTCGCGTCTGCCGCTGAGGACGACGGGGATGATGCCGGCCTCGCAGGCCAGGCGGCGCGCGGTGTGGGCGGCGATCCGGTCGCCGGTGTCCAGGGTGGCGGCCGCCAGCCCACCGGCCAGCGTCTCGAGGGTCATGGTGACCACCACCGTCGCGCCGGTCGACATCTCCGGCACCTGGGAACCGTCGAGCCGCTCCAGCAGCTCACAGAAGGCGGCACCGAGCTCGACGGCAGTGGCGGCCTTGACCGGCTCCGGCCGCTCACCCTCCTCCTGCTCGGCCGTCGTGGTGGGCGTGGACGTCAGGGCGGGTTTGTCGTGGACGACCAGCGCCAGCAGCTGCTTGCGCAGCATCCCGGCGTGCAGCTCGGGGACGGTGAACCGGCCATGGACGCTGCCCTGCCCGTCAGGGGTCATGGTCAGCATCGTCTTCCGCGCGGCTGCGCGTTCCTCGGCCGCCAGCCGGGCTGCTTCGTGGGCGTCGGCGACGGCTGGGGCGACGACGTCGAGGACCCGGTCACCCAGCACGCGCAGGTCGCAGGCGTCGTGGTGGCCAGCGAGGTCGACCAGCCGCTCCTCGGCAGCAGCCCGCACGCTGGCGGGGATGTCGACGGGTAGGGCGTCGAGCGCGCGGGCGATGACCTCGGCCTGCTCGGTGTTCACCCGCCCGGCGGCGTACCCCTCCCGCAGCCGCGCGTAGGTCTCCAACGCCGTGGCGAGGTGCACCGCCCGGCGGGAGGACCGGACGGTGGTGCGGGTGGCACGTGCCAGCCAGGTCGCGGTGGTGGCGGCGCCGGTGGCCTCCTCGACCCGCACCTGCGAGGCGTGCGCGAGGACGCGGTGCTTGAGCTCACCCAGGCGTGCCTCGGCCGCGGCGATCTCCACCAACGATGCGGCGGTCGCGGGCTGGTCGAGACCGATCAGGGAGACCTCGTCGAGATCGGTGAGGGCACCGGCGATGACCGCGACACCGCGGTCGACCTGGTGCTGCCCGAGCCCTTCCATGAGCTGACTCTTCCAGGGACCGCCGACATTCCGAGACGCTCAGTGACCGTGACCCACGTCAAGGTCCCACGCGGCGGATGGGCGTCTACGTCCGCCCGTGACTGACGGCTCGGCGTTCGTATCTCAGCCGCCGATGCCCTCGCCGACGACCTTCACGTCCGAGAGCGTGTAGCCGATCTCCTCGTCGGCCATCCGCTCGTCGCGGTCGATGTAGACCTCGGTCGGGTAGTCGCTGCCCTCGGGCCAGGTGACGTCCACGCGCGCGGCGCCCGCCTCCTCGGCGTCCTCCGCCTCGGCGATGACCTCGTCGATGGTGAGCTCGAAGAACTCCGGCGCCGGTTCGCCGGCCTTCGCGCCGCCGCGTCCGCCGCCCTTCTCGAAGACGGCCTCGACGACCCGGTCGTCCTCGACGGTGACGCGCACCGGCACGGCGGCGTACGGGCAGAAGCACGAGACCTGGAGGGTGAAGGCGTAGTCGGTGGGGCCGAAGCCCACGTCGGGACCGCTGGTGGGCTCCTCGGCCTCCACGTCCTGGTCCGAGGAGGCGCTGCCGGTGGGGGCCGCCTGGTCGCGCGCCACCTCGTCCTCGCCGCTGCATGCGGCGAGCGGCAGCAGCAGGAGGACGGCGGTGGTCCCGGCCAGTACTCGGCGGAGGGTGATGCGCAGCATGCTCATGGTGCTGAGACGCTAGCCCCTCCGGGCCGGTTCCGCGTGGCAGGATGACGCGGGGCCTTGTTACCCACCAGTCACCAGCAGCAGAGCAGAGGAGCAGACGTGCAGTTCGGTCGCAGCTACGAGGAGTTCGAGGTCGGTGCGACCTACAAGCACTGGCCCGGCAAGACGGTCACCGAGTTCGACGACCACATGTTCTGCCTGCTCACGATGAACCACCACCCGCTGCACATGGACACCAACTACGCCGAGGAGACCACGCAGTTCGGCAAGAACGTCGTGGTGGGCAACTACGTCTACTCCATCCTGCTCGGCATGTCGGTGCCCGACATCTCCGGCAAGGCGATCGCCAACCTCGAGATCGAGTCGCTGCGCCACGTCGCGCCGACCTTCCACGGCGACACGCTGTACGGCGAGACCACCGTGCTCGACAAGTGGGAGTCGACCTCCAAGGACGACCGGGGCGTCGTCCACGTCGAGACGATCGGCTACAACCAGGACGGCAAGGTCGTGTGCATCTTCCGCCGCAAGGTGATGGTGCCGAAGAACAACTACCTCGAGGCCCGTGGCGGCGAGCAGCCCGGCCGCCCCGTTCCGCAGCCGGACAAGAACTGGCCCGGCCCGGACGCGAAGGCCGACTGACCGGTCCCGTGAGGACCCCCACCACCAGCACCTGGGAGCGCTGGACGCGGTGGCCGCTGGCCGGCGCCGCGCTGGTGTTCCTGGTGGCCTACTCGCTGCCGATACTCGACCCCGGCATGCCGGGACGGTGGAAGGCGCTGTGCGCCACAGTGGTGGGCCTGCTGTGGCTGGTCTTCATCGTCGACTTCGTGGTGCGGCTGGTGGCCGCCGACCACCGGTTCCGGTGGGCGTGGCGGCACGCGTTCGACGCGGCGGTGCTGCTGCTGCCGGCACTGCGCCCGCTGCAGCTGGTGCTGCTGGTCAAGGTCCTCAACCGCTCGGCCTCGCAGGGACTGCGGGGCCGGGTGGGCCTCTACGTCGGGTTCGGCTCCGGCATCGTCGCCTACGTCGCCGCCCTCGCGGCGCTGCAGGCCGAGAGGTACGCCGAGGGAGCCTCGATCACCTCCTTCGGCGACGCGATGTGGTGGGCCCTGACCACCATGACGACCGTCGGGTACGGCGACACCTACCCGGTCACCACCAGCGGCCGGGTCGTCGGGGCGCTGCTGATGATCACCGGGGTGGCCCTGCTCGGTGTCGTCACCGCCACGCTGGCCAGCTGGCTGGTCGAGCGAGTCACCGATGCCGACGACGCCGAGGACGAGCAGCGCGGGGCCGCCGAGCGCGAGGAGCTGCGCGCGGAGATCGCCGCGCTGCGCGCGCAGGTCGAGCTGCTGGTGGAGCGCAGCACGCCCCGGGAGGACTGAGCGGCCGGTACCGAGCAGCCGGGACCGAGCAGCCGGGACCGAGCCGCGCGTCACTCGGTACGGTAGGCCCGTGCCCGTGCAGCCCTCCTGCTCCCGCTGCTCGGCCCCCGTGACGCCGACCGCGTCGGAGGCCGGAGGCGCCTGGTCGTGCCCCGACCACGGGCCCACGCACGTGCTGTGGCGTCCCGAGGCGGCGACGTACGACGAGCTCGCCTCGCACCTGGGCCGGACCCGCGACTTCCCGACCTACCTCCCGTGGCCGCTGAGCCCCGGCTGGTCGGTCAGCGACCTGGCCGCGGTCACCGAGGGCGACCGGGTGCGCGGCACGCTGACCTGCGTCACCGGCACCAGCGAGCTCGACGGGCCGGTCGACGTCCTGGTCGTCACCGAGGAGCCCGGCACCGGCCTCGGGGCCCGCGTCGCCGGCACCCGCCACGACGACCCCGACCCCGGCCACTTCCAAGGCCAGCCGCTGGTGCGCGTGCGGCTGGAGCAGAAGCAGGTGCCGCTGTGGTCGGTCTCGACCAGCGGCTCGAGCGGGGAGTGGGACCGCTCGGTCGTGGTGGGGGAGGCCTTCGGGCGCTGGCTGTGGATCGTGGTCCGGCCGGCCTCGGCGGTGCTGCTGCTGCGCGACGACTGGATCCTGCGTGACGTGGCGCCGGTCGGGCCGCCGCTGATCGAGCTGCCCTTCGCCGGGCCGGCGCCCCCGTGGTGAGCCCCCTGGCAGGTCCCGTGGTGAGCCGGTGAAGGTCGACCTGCACACCCACACCCGGGCCAGCGACGGCACCCAGTCGCCCACCGAGCTGGTGACCGCCGCGGTCGCGGCAGGTGTGGACGTCCTCGGGGTCACCGACCACGACACCGCGGAGGGGTGGGACGAGGCGGCCCGCGCGGCCGATGCCGCCGGTCTCGGACTGGTCCGCGGGATGGAGGTCAGCACCCGCCTCGACGGACGCGGCGTGCACCTGCTGGCCTACCTCCCCGACCCGACGTACCCGCCGCTCGTGGCGCTGCTCGACAAGGTGCTGGAGGGCCGGTCGTCCCGTGTGCCCGCGGTGCTGGCGCGGCTGCGGGAAGTCGACGTCGAGCTGAGCGAGGACGACGTCGCCCGGGTCTCCGGGGACGCCGCGGCCAGCGGGCGCCCGCACATCGCCGACGCGCTGGTCGTCGCCGGGGTGGTGGCCGACCGCGACGAGGCGTTCCGACGGTTCCTCAACCCCGGTATGCCCGGGTACGTCGACAGGTACGCCGCCCCGCTGCGCGAGACCATCCGCGTGGTCGCCGAGGCCGGCGGGGTCAGCGTCATCGCCCACGCGTGGGGTCGACGCCGCACCCGCAGCCCCGACGAGGCGGCCATCGCCGAGCTGGCCGACCTGGGGCTGGTCGGCCTGGAGGTCGACCACCAGGACCACGACGCCGGGGCCCGCGACTCGCTGCGCGCGATCGCCCGCAACCTCGACCTGGTCGTCACCGGCTCCAGCGACCACCACGGCACCGGCAAGGTCGGTCACGACCTGGCGTGCAACACCACGGCGCCCGACGAGCTCGAGCGGCTGCTGGACGCCGCGGCGCGGGCCCGTGCGGCCTCGGGCCGGCCCGCCCCGGAGCCGCTCGGGCTCTGAGGCGCAGCAACTACTTGCGGCCCAGCCCCTGGAAGCGCTGCAGCAGCCCGCTCGGCACCAGGCGGGCGGCACCGGCGATGACCTTGTACTGCGCGCTGGGGATCGAGTAGACCTTCCCCTTCGCGTGGTCGGCCAGCGCGTCGCGGACCAGGTCGTCGGCGTCGAGCCACATCCACGACGGGGCGGAGTCGCGGCCCACGCCCATCCGCTCGTGGAACTCGGTGCGCACGAAGCCCGGGCACAGGGTGGTGACGGTGACGCCCTGCTCGGCGTACTCCGCCGCCGCCCACTCGCCGAGCCGGTTCACGTAGGCCTTGGCCGCGGAGTAGGTGCCGCGGGGGAGGAAGGCGGCGACGCTGGAGACGTTGATGACCCCGCCGTGGCCCCGCGCGGCCATCGGGCCCAGCGCGGCGTGGGTCAGCCGCAGGACGGCGGTGACCAGGACGTCCAGCATGGCGGTCTCGGCCTCGACGTCGTTGTCGAGGAAGCGGCCCTTCAGGCCGAACCCCGCGTTGTTGACCAGCAGGTCGACCGGGCTCTGCAGGTCGGCCAGCCGCTCCTCGACCCGGTGCAGCTGGTCGCGGTCGGCGAGGTCGGCGGCGAGCACCTCCACCTCGATGTCGTGCTGCGCGCGGAGCTCGTCGGCGAGCTCCTCGAGCCGGGCCTCGTCCCGGGCGACGAGCACGAGGTCGTCGCCGCGCGCGGCCAGCTGATGGGCGAAGGAGCGTCCGATGCCGGCGGTCGGGCCGGTGACCAGGGAGCGAGACATGACCCGAGTAGAACAGGTCCCACCTCGGCAGCGTGCGACCCGTCCGGCATGATGACCCTCGATGACCACGACACTCGCCGTCGCCAACCAGAAGGGCGGCGTCGCCAAGACCACCTCCGTCGCCTCGATCGGCGCGGCTCTCGCCGAGCTCGGGCAGCGGGTGCTGCTCGTCGACCTCGACCCGCAGGCCTGCCTGACCTTCTCCCTGGGCATCGATCCCGAGGACCTCGAGGTCTCGGTGCACCACGTGCTGACCAAGGGCACCGACCCAGGCGAGGTGATCATCGAGACCGAGGACGGCGTGCACCTCCTGCCGGCCACCATCGAGCTCGCTCGCGCCGAGGCCGACCTGCTCACGCGCACCGGCCGCGAGCACGTGGTCAAGATGGTCGTGGAGGACGTCGAGGACGACTACGACTGGGTGCTGCTGGACTGCCCGCCCTCGCTGGGCGTGCTGACGGTCGCGGCGCTGACGGCCGCTCGCGGCGTGCTCATCCCGCTGCAGTGCGAGACGCTCTCGCACCGCGGGGTGGGCCAGCTGCTCGACACCGTGCACGACGTCCGGAAGTTCACCAACCGCAAGCTCGAGGTCTGGGGCGTGCTGCCGACGTTGTACGACGGCCGCACCAACCACTCGCGCACGGTGCTGGAGACCATCGCCGAGACCTACGAGCTCGAGGTCGTCGAGCCGCCGATCCCCAAGACCATCAAGTTCGCCGAGGCCCCCGCGGCCGGCCGATCGATCCTGGCTACCAGCCGCACCAGCAAGGGTGCCCAGGCCTACCGGGAGGTCGCCGCGAACCTCGTCACGCGAGCGGGACGCAAGAAGCGCTGAGACACGCACGAGGCCCGCTCCCCCTGGAGGGGAGCGGGCCTCGTCGTCTGTCCGAGTGGCGGAGCGGGCTCAGTGGCCGGCGGGCGCGGAGCCGCCCTGGCTGTTCTGGCCGGCGCCCTGCTGGCCGCCGCCCTGGCCACCGCCGCCACCGCGCGAGCGGCGACGACGACGGTTGCGGCTGCTCGAGGAGCCGGAGCCCGAGCCCGCCGAGGACTCGACCTTCTCGACCTGCTTCTCGCCGGACTCGGTGGTCTTGACCTCGGCCACGACCTCGCCGCCGCGCGAGCGGGTGCGCGTCCGGTTGCGGTTGCGGTTGCGCGGGGCCCGGTCGCCCGAGCGCTCGCGGGGCTCCTTCTTCTCCACCGGCTTGGGGTCGGCGATGCGGCCCTTGGTGCCCGGGGCGATGCCCTGGTCGTGGAAGAGGTGCTCGGAGGTGGAGTAGGTCTCCAGCGGCTCGTCGAAGGGCAGGTCCAGCGCCTTGTTGATGAGCTTCCAGCGGTGCAGGTCCTGCCAGTCGACCAGCGTGATCGCGATGCCGGTGGCGCCCGCGCGGCCGGTGCGGCCGATCCGGTGGACGTAGGTCTTGTCGTCCTCGGGGCAGGTGTAGTTGATGACGTGGGAGACACCGCGCACGTCGATGCCGCGGGCGGCGACGTCGGTCGCGACCAGGACGCGGATCTTGTCCTCGCGGAACTTCGCCAGCGCCTTCTCGCGCGCGACCTGGGCCATGTCGCCGTGCAGCGGGGAGGCGGCGAAGCCGCGCTCGGCCAGGTCGTCGGCGACCCGCTGGGCCTGGCGCTTGGTGCGGGTGAAGACGATGAACTTGTCGGCGTCCTCGGCCTGGAGCAGCCGGCCGATGATCTCGGGCTTGTCGAGGTCGTGGCACTGGTAGATGAACTGCGCCGTGGCGGGCACGGTGGCGTTCTCGTAGGAGGACTCCGCGCGGATGTTCATCGGGTGGCGCATGTAGGTGCGCGCCAGCGAGACGATCGCGGCCGGCATGGTGGCCGAGAACAGCATCGTCTGCCGGGTCTCCGGCGTCATCCGCATCAGCTTCTCGACGTCGGGCAGGAACCCGAGGTCGAGCATCTCGTCGGCCTCGTCCAGCACGACGGCGTGGACGTGGGAGAGGTCGAGGCTCTTGCGGTTGGCCAGGTCGATGAGACGACCGGGCGTGCCGACGACGACGTCGACGCCGGCCTCGAGGGCCTCGAGCTGCGGCTCGTAGCCGACGCCGCCGTAGACGGTCAGCACGCGCAGGCCGCGGTCGGCGGAGGCGAGGGTCAGGTCGGAGGAGACCTGGAGGGCCAGCTCGCGCGTGGGGGCCACGATCAGGGCCTGCGGCTTGCCCTGGGGGAGCTCGGCGTAGTCGGGGTCCTTGGGGGAGACGCTGCGCTGCAGCACCGGGATGCCGAAGGCGAGGGTCTTGCCGGTGCCCGTGCGGGCCTGGCCGATGAGGTCGGTGCCCATCAGGGCGACCGAGAGGGTCATCTCCTGGATGGCGAAGGGGGTGGTGATGCCGCCGCGCTCGAGCGCGTCGCAGATCTCGGGGTGCACCCCGAGCTCACGGAAGGTGGTCACAGTGTTCTGCTTTCGTGGTTGCTGGCCCCGTCGGGTCTGTCTGCTGGGCGGCGCTGCCACAACCGCTGCGGCCGACCCGGGACCCGGTCAACCGCGCACATACGGTTCAAGACTGTATCGGTAGGGTGCGAGCATGACTGAATCCCAGGTCGAGACCGGGCCCGACTCGGGAGACGGCGACACACCGCTGGCCTTCGAGGACCCCACCTACCGCGAGGCGATCGTCGACCTGCTCGGGGTCATCGCGTACGGCGAGATCAGCGCTTTCGAGCGCCTGGCCGAGGACGCCAAGCTGGCGCCCACGCTGGAGGACAAGGTCGCGATCGCGACCATGGCCTCGGCGGAGTTCTCCAAGGTCGGGGCACTGCGCTCCCGGCTGGAGGCACTGGGGGCCGACCCCTTCGCGGCGATGGCGCCGTTCCAGAAGGCCATCGACCGCTTCCACGACCACACCGCGCCGGCCGACTGGTACGAGGGCCTGGTGAAGGCCTACGTCGGCGACGGCCTGGCCGACGACTTCTACCGCGAGATCGCCGCCTACCTCGACGCCGAGACCCGCGACCTGGTGGTCGGCACCTTCGAGGACTCCGGCCACGCGGAGTTCGTGGTCGACCGGGTGCGCTCGGCGATCGCGGCCGACCACCGGCTGGGCGGGCGGCTGGCCCTGTGGGGCCGACGGCTCATGGGCGAGGCGCTGATCCAGGCGCAGCGGGTCGCCGCCGAGCGTGACGCGCTCTCCTCGCTGCTGGCCGGCGGCACCGATCGCCCCGGTCTCGACCTCGCGGCCATCGGCCGGATGTTCGCCCGGCTGACCGAGCGGCACACCGAGCGGATGAGCGAGCTCGGGCTCGAGAGCTAGCTAGCTGCGGAAGCCGACCGCGGCGACCGTGGTCGAGCCGAGCTCGACGTAGGCGATCTTCGCGCCGGGCACGAGCACGACCCGGCCCTTGGAGTCGGTGAGGGAGAGCAGGCCGTCGGAGGAGACGGCCTCGGAGACCTTGGAGGTCAGGGCCTCGGCCGACTCCTCGGTCTCGAGGGTGATCTCGCGGGGGGCCTGCTGGATTCCGATCTTGACGTCCACGCAGCCAGCCTAGTGCTCGACGGAAGGGTCGTCGGTGCGCGGGTAGCCACCGATGCCGCGCCAGGCGAGACCGGCCACCAGGGCGGCGGCCTGGTCGCGGCCGAGGCCGCCGGCCTCGGTGAGCCAGAAGCGGGCGCTGACCTGGGCCATGCCCACCAGCGAGACCGCCAGCAGGCGGGAGGCCTCGTCGGGCAGGCCGGTGTCGTCGTGGATGACGCCGGCGATGAGGCGGGCGCACTCGGTGGTGACCCGGTCGACCTGCTCGCGCACGGCCGGCTCGTTGGTCAGGTCGGACTCGAAGACCAGGCGGAAGGCGCCGGTGTCGTGGGCGACGTACTCGTAGAACACGTCCATCGTCGCCTCGACGCGCTGCTTGTTGTCGTCGGTGGACTCCAGCGCGGCGCGGCAGTTGTCGATGATCTGGTCGCACGAGCGGTCCAGCAGCGCGAGGTAGAGGTCGAGCTTGCCGGGGAAGTGCTGGTAGAGCACCGGCTTGGAGACCCCGGCGCGCTCGGCGATGTCGTCCATCGCGGCGGCGTGGTAACCCTGGGCGACGAAGACCTCGAGCGCGGACTCCAGCAGCTGGGCGCGACGCTCGCGCCGGGGCATCCGGGCCCCGCGGGGGCGGAGGCCGCCGACCTCCTGCTGTTCTGCCGTCACTGCTGGTCTCCTGGTTCGCGGGGGTCTGCTGGGGCTGGCCTGCGGGCTTACTGCTCGGTCACTTCCGGGGGACAGGAGCCTAACGCGCGTGACGCACCGCACGGCTGTCCAGGCTCTGGGTGGACGTGTCGCGCGTCGCCGGGCGTGGGGGAACATGGAGCGCGCCGTGGGTGTTGTGCCCGCGACCGAAGACCAAGCACCAACCCCCTGCACGAACCCCCCCAGCACCCCAGCCCCGAAGGCGAGGAGAGACCCCCGTGAGCATCGAGCCGCTCGTGGAGCCGGCAGCAGAGCTGACCGTCGACGAGGTACGCCGCTACAGCCGTCACCTGATCATCCCCGACGTGGGCATGACCGGTCAGAAGCGCCTGAAGAACGCGAAGGTCCTGGTGATCGGCGCCGGCGGTCTCGGCAGCCCCGCGCTGCTCTACCTCGCCGCGGCCGGCGTGGGGACCCTGGGCATCGCGGAGTTCGACGAGGTCGACGAGTCGAACCTCCAGCGCCAGATCATCCACACCCAGTCCGACATCGGGAAGTCCAAGGCCCTCTCGGCCAAGGAGTCGATCGCCGAGGCCAATCCGCACGTCAACGTCGTGCTGCACGAGGAGCGCCTCGACAACGACAACGTCTTCGACGTCTTCGAGGGCTACGACCTCATCATCGACGGCACCGACAACTTCGCGACCCGCTACATGGTCAACGACGCGGCGTACTTCCTCGGGATCCCCTACGTCTGGGGCTCGATCTACCGCTTCGACGGCCAGGCCTCGGTGTTCGCGCCCAAGCAGGTCGAGGGCGCGCCCTGCTACCGCTGCCTCTACCCCGAGCCGCCGCCGCCGGGCATGGTCCCCTCGTGCGCCGAGGGCGGCGTGCTGGGCGTGCTGTGCGCCTCGATCGGCTCGATCCAGGTCAACGAGGCCATCAAGATGATCACCGGTGCTGGCGACCCCGCCATCGGCTCGCTGGTCATCTACGACGCCCTCGAGCTGTCATGGCGCAAGCTGAAGGTCCGCAAGGACCCCAACTGCGCGCTGTGCGGCGAGAACCCGACCGTCACCGGCCTGATCGACTACGACACCTTCTGCGGTGCGATCTCCGACGAGGCCGCCGACGCCGCTGCCGGCTCGACGATCTCGGTGACCCAGCTGGAGTCGATGCTCAAGGAGCGCGAGGAGGGCAGCCGGGACTTCGTGCTGGTCGACGTGCGCGAGCCCAACGAGTACGAGATCAACCAGATCCCTGGCTCGGTGCTGATCCCCAAGGGCGAGTTCCTCAACGGCAACGCCCTCGAGCAGCTCTCCCAGGACAAGCCGGTCGTGCTGCACTGCAAGTCCGGCGTCCGCTCGGCCGAGGCGCTGGCGGTGCTCAAGGGCGCCGGGTTCGCCGACGCCGTGCACGTCGGCGGCGGCGTGGTGGCGTGGGTCAACCAGATCGACCCCAGCCAGCCGTCGTACTGATCGCGCGGGAGTGCTTCCCGTAGGGCCCCGAGCCTGAGACGGGTCTTGGGGTTACTCGAGGGTAAAAACAGGTTCTACCGGGTGTAGCCCGTGCCACACCGGGTAGGTCGGCTCTGTCACAGCCGGCCTGCTCGGTGGTCGGCGCCAGTGCTCCCTGGAGGATGAGTCCCTTGCAGAACCTTCGTACGTCCACGCGTCGCCTCGCGACCCTCGCCGCGCTCGCCAGCGCCGCCGTCCTCGGCGCCGCCACGGCCACGGTCGCCCCCGCGTCCGCCGCCCCCACCTGGGCGCCGGCCGACCAGGCGACGCTGACCCCCGGCGTGCAGGCCTACACCGAGGGCGGCCAGTGCACGGCCAACTTCGTGTTCACCGACTCCGCCGGCGGGGTCTACCTCGGCTACGCAGCGCACTGCGCCGGCACCGGCGAGGCGACCCAGACCGACGGCTGCGAGTCCGGCTCGCTCCCGCTCGGCACGAAGGTCGACTTCGCCGAGGGCGGCTCGCTGGTCAGCTCGGGCACGCGCCTGGGCGGCGGCACGCTGGCCTACAGCTCCTGGCTGGCCATGCAGGACAACGGCGAGACCGACGCCGACACCTGCGCCTACAACGACTTCGCGCTGGTCAAGGTCGACGCGGCCGACGTCTCGAAGGTCAACCCGAGCATCCCGTTCTGGGGCGGCCCGGTGGGCATCGACACCGACGGGGTCGGCGCCGGCGAGACGGTCCACTCCTACGGCAACTCCTCGCTGCGCGGCGGCATCGAGCTGCTCTCGCCCAAGCAGGGCATCAGCCTCGGCACCTCCGGCAACGGCTGGACCCACCCGGTCTACACGCTCACCCCCGGCGTCCCCGGTGACTCCGGCTCGGCCTTCATCAACGGCGAGGGCGAGGCCCTCGGCACCCTGTCGACGCTGGCCCTGGCGCCGCTGGCCGGCTCCAACGGCGTCGGCGACCTGGCCAGCGAGCTGGCCTACGCCCAGCAGCACTCCGGCATCGCCGGCCTCGAGCTGGCGCTGGGCACGGAGCCGTTCTCGCCCCTCCTGTGAGCCACGGGCTGTGATCTGACAGCCCACCCTGTGAGACGGGGCCCCGACCGCGTAGCCGGTCGGGGCCCTGCCTCGTTGTGCGGGACATGACGCTGCTGCGCTCCCGCACCGTGCCGGTCCTGCTCCTCGTCTGCGCGGTGGCCCTGGCCCTCGTCGCGACCCTCGCCCCCACCGCGGACGCGGCCAAGCGCAAGCGCAAGCGCGCCGTCACCTGGGCCCCCGCGGCCACGGCGACGATCACGCCGGGCGTGCAGATGTACACCGACGGCGGCCAGTGCACCGCCAACTTCGTCTTCACCGACCGCAACGGCGGGGTGTACGTCGGCTACGCCGCGCACTGCGCCGGTCTCGGCGCGGCGACCGACACCAACGGCTGCGGCCAGTCCTCGGTCCCGATCGGCACGCCGGTCACCTTCGAGCGCGGCGGCAGCCTGCTCACCTCGGGGACGGTCCTGGGCCGCGGCACCCTGGCCTACAGCTCCTGGGAGACCATGAACCGGATCGGCACGAGCGACCCGGTGGTCTGCTCCTTCAACGACTTCGCGCTGGTCAAGGTCGCCGGCAGCGACGTCTCGAAGGTCAACCCGAGCATCCCGTTCTGGGGTGGCCCCACCGGCATCGACACCGACGGCCTCGGCGCGGGCGAGAGCGTGTGGAGCTACGGCAACTCCTCGCTGCGCGCGGGCCTCGAGCTGCTCTCGCCCAAGCAGGGCATCTCGCTGGGCGACGACGCCGCCGACGGCGGCTGGTCGCACCTGCTCTACACGATCACCCCCGGCGTCCCCGGCGACTCCGGCTCGGCGTTCCTCAGCGCCGACGGCAAGGCGGTCGGCACCCTGTCGACCCTCGGCCTGACCCCGTTCCCGCTGTCGAACAACATCGGCGACCTGTCCCGCGAGCTGGCCTTCGCCCAGCAGCACTCCGGCATCCCCGGGCTCAAGCTGGCGCTGGGCACGGAGCCGTTCTCGCCGCTGCTCTGATCTAGATTCCTCGGGGTGAGGCACCCCGAGGACTACGTCGAGGCCGTGCTCGCCTGCGTGGAGGCGGTGCCGCGGGGACGGGTGACGACGTACGGCGCGATCGCCGACGCCATCGGACGCTTCGGACCGCGCCGCGTCGGCAACGTGATGTCGACCCACGGCGGGGGAGTGCCCTGGTGGCGCGTCGTGCGCGCCGACGGGTCGCTGCCCGACAGCCATCTCGACACCGCCCGTCAGGCCTACCTGGAGGAGGGCACGGCGCTGCGTCCCTCGGGCGCCGTGGACATCCGGGCGGCCTTCTGGCAGCCACCTTCGGTTCCGCCGTCACCGGACGTCGCCTAGTCTCTGCCCTCTGCGACGCGTGAGGAGAGCACAGTGCGGAGGCAGTTCTCGGACCAGCAGCACGACGCGTACGTCGGGCACCTGCTGCGTGACGCCCTGTCGGGACGCGCCTCTGCGGAGGTGCTCGCCGAGCTGGGGCTCGACCTGCTGGAGGAGCACTGCGTGGTGCTCGTCGCGGCCCTCGACCGCCCGGCCGCGGACCGGCTGGCCGAGCAGTCGCACTTCGCGGCCGCCTGGCGCTCGGCCACCGACCGGCTCGGGTCGACGCTGCCGTGCGCGGACCTCGCCACCGAGGTGGTCGCGCTGCTGCCGGTGGGCGGTGCCCCCTCACGTCGGGCCGGGGAGGACCTCGTGCAGCGCGCCGCGGCCACGGTCGCCGGCGAGGTGGGCGGCTTCACCTGCGGGGTCAGTCGGGCCGCCCGGGTGACGGGCCTGCCGACGGCGTACGACCAGGCGAGCCGGGCCGTGGAGGTCGGTCGTCGGGTCCACGGCGGGGGCGTGACGTCGTTCTTCGACGACCTCGGCGTCGACCGGCTGCTGGCCTCGGTCACCGACCGCGACGAGCTGCGCGCCTTCGCCCGCGACGTGCTCGGGCCGTTGGCCGGCGAGGACCCGGAGGCCGAGGGGCTGAGGGTGACGCTGCAGGCGCTGCTCGACACCAACTTCAACGTGGCGGAGGCTGCGCGCGCGCAGTTCTTCCACTACAACACCATGCGCTACCGGCTGGCCAAGATCGAGCGGCTGGTGGGCCCTGTGAGCAGCGATGCGCGGGTCCGCCTGGACGTTGCTGTTGCGCTGCGGGTGTGGAGCTGACCTGCCACGATGTGGCCATGTCGCCCCCCGCGCCGTCGTCGCCCGCCTTCGCGCGCGCGGGCGCGCTGCGCGAGGAGTACGCCGCCACCGACTGGGCGGCCGGCCCGCTCGGTGACCCGGGGGGCTGGAGCCCGGCGCTGCGGGCCTCGCTGGACCTGATCTGGGGCACCCGGTTCGCCGCGACCCTGCTGTGGGGGCCGGAGCTGGTGCTGCTCTACAACGAGGCCTACGTCGAGCTGATGGGCGACAAGCACCCGGCCCTGGGGCGCCGGTGCGACGAGGTGTTCCCCGAGGCGATGGACGCCATCGGGCCGCTGCTGGCGCAGGTGCGGGCCGGCGGTGAGGCGACGTGGAGCCAGGACGTGCTGCTGCCGCTGCAGCGCGCCGGCTACGTCGAGGACTGCTGGTTCACCTGGTCCTACTCCGCCGTGCTCGGCCCCGACGGCGAGGTCGAGGGCATCGTCGACATCGCCGTCGAGACGACCGCGCAGGTGCTGGCGCGGCGCCGCAGCCACCTCGTGGCGCAGCTGCTCGCCACCCTCGAGGACGCCGTGGACGAGGAGGACGTGGTCGCACGCACCCGGGCGACGCTCGACTCGGGCCAGGACCTGGGAGAGGTCGCGCTGCCGTTCGGGGCGGCACCGGGGAGCGGGCTGACGCTCGAGACCGGTGGCGACCCGTCGCGCGGCGTGCTGTGCCGGGTGGAGGTTCCTGGTCGTCACGCGGGCACCCCGCCACGGCACCTGGAGGGACGGCTGAGCCCGCGGCTGCCGCTCGACGGCGCCTACACCGAGTTCCTGCGCACGGTGGCCGCCGGGGTGGGCGCGGCGCTGGACAGTGTGGCGGCGGCGGAGTCCCAGAGGGCCATCTCCGAGGCGCTCCAGCGCAGCCTGCTCACCCAGCCGCAGCCGGGCCACGCCCTCGAGGTCGCGGTGCGCTACCAACCGGCCTCGCAGCAGGCCCGGGTCGGCGGGGACTGGTACGACTGCTACCCGCTGCCCGACGGGGCGGTCACGGTCATGGTCGGCGACGTCGCCGGGCACGACCAGACGGCCGCGGCTGCGATGGGCCAGCTGCGCAACCTCGCCCGCGGTGTGGCCTACTCCGCCGACGTGTGGCTGCCCTCGCAGGTCCTGCAGGACCTCGACCTGGCGATGGAGGGACTGGGCATGGAGGTGGTCGCCACCGCCCTGGTGGCCGTGCTGGAGGAGCAGGGGCCCGACGGCCAGCTCGTGCACTGGGCCAACGCCGGGCACCCGCCGCCGGTCCTGGTGAGGGCCGACGGCGTCGTACGACTGCTCGACGTGGAGGCCGGGCTGCTGCTGGGGCTCGACCCGTCGATCCACCGGGCCGACCACCGCCTCGAGCTCGCGCCCGGGGACCTGCTGCTGCTCTACACCGACGGCTTGGTCGAGCGGCGCGGGGCCGACCTCGACGACGGGCTGAGCTGGCTCGTGGAGACGGTCACGGCGCACGCGCACCTGGGCCCCGAGGAGCTGTGCGACGTGCTGCTGCGCGAGTCGCTGACCCACGACGACGACCAGGTGCTGCTGGCGGTCCGGGCCCGGGGGCTCGGCTGAGCGTCGGCTAGTCTCGGGCCCGCCCGACCCGCCCTCACCCGCCCTCTCGAGGAGGACGTCATCGCTCCCCGTCCCGACGGCGCGCCCCAGGCCGCCCCGCACGGCATCCTCCCCATCGGGGTCGTGGTGGCCGGCGTGCAGAAGGCCGGCACCAGCACGCTGTACCGGGTGCTCGTGTCGCACCAGTCGATCGCGCGCGCCCCGCAGAAGGAGTGGCACTTCTTCGACGACGAGTCGATGGACTGGAGCAGCGAGGTCACCGGCTACGAGGTGGCGCGACGCGGCCCGCGGGCCCGGGCGACGATGTCGGTCGACGCGAGCCCGTCGTACTTCTTCTGGCCCGGCGCCCTGGAGCGGATCCGCGCCTGGAACCCCGACGTCCCGCTGGTGCTGAGCTTCCGCGACCCCGTCGACCGCGCGTTCTCGCACTGGGTCATGAACTACACCCGGCGCCTGGCGCCGGAGGAGCGGCTCTCCTTCGCCGAGACCGTGCGGATCGGCTACGACCCGTCGTGGATCGGCACCCGCCCGGCCGGGTGGAGCGACAAGGACCTGCGCACCCGTTCGGTCGTGGGTCGTGGGTTGTACGGCGCGCAGCTGGCGCACGCGCAGTCGCTGTTCCCCGCCGAGCAGCTGCACCTCCTCGACTTCCACGCCTTCGTCAAGGACCAGCAGGCCGCAGCCGACAAGCTCGTCGCGGATCTCGGGCTGGCGCCGTACGAGAAGCCGCTGGAGCCGCAGGCCCGCTCCGCCTCCCAGACCGGCTTCGAGGGCGTCGCCCCGACCGCCGAGGACATCGAGGTGCTGGTGGCGGCGTACGCCGAGGACCTGCCGCTCTTCACCCGGCTCTCCGGCCTCGACACCTCGGGCTGGACCACGTCACGGCTGCTGGCCGGTGAGCTCAGCGCCGAGGAGGTAGCGGAGAAGCTGGGTCGCAAGGCCGGCCTGATCTCCTGAGCACTCGCCGGTGGACGCCCGTTCGGCGGACCCGTCGGTAACCACGAGACTGGCCGGGTGAGCCTCTACCGGACCCTCCACGCCGTGGTCCCGCCGGTCGCCAAGGCGATCTGGCGCCCCCGGGTCGAGGGGCTCGAGCACGTGCCGGCCACCGGTGGGGTGCTGCTCGCCAGCAACCACCTGTCCTTCGTCGACTCGGTGGTGATCCCGGTCGTCGTGCCGCGCAAGGTGGTCTTCCTCGCCAAGTCCGACTACTTCACCGGCACCGGGGTGAAGGGGGCGCTGTCACGGGCGTGGTTCGAGGGGCTGGGGATGCTGCCGGTCGACCGCGACGACCCGCGTGCGGCGCTCGGCTCGTTGGACACGGCACTGGAGGTGCTGGCGCGCGGCGAGGCCTTCGGGCTCTACCCCGAGGGGACCCGCTCGCGCGACGGGCGTCTCTACCGCGGGCGCACCGGCGTCGCGCACCTCGCGCTCACCGCAGGGGTGCCGATCGTCCCGGTCGGGCTGGTCGGCACCGAGAGGCTGCAGCCGGTCGGCTCGTCGGTCCCGCGGATCGTGCGGGTCGACGTGCGCTTCGGCGCGCCGATCGAGGTGGCCGGCCGCTTCGAGGGCATGGCGTCGGGCAGGGCCCGGCGGGTGCTCACCGACGAGGTCATGGATGCCATCGCCGGACTCACCGGCCAGGAGCGTGCGCCCGGCTACAACGAGCGGGCGCCCGACGCCTGACGCCACTCGTGGGCGAGCAGGGCGTACTCGACCTCGTCGAGCCAGCCGAGCTGGTGGTGCCACAGCGCCTGCACCGCGTAGCGCTCCCGTCTCATGCCCGCCTTCTCCAGCACTCGGACCGACCCGAGGTTGTCCGCGTCGGCCCTGGCCGTGACCCGGCGCAGGCCCAGCACCTCGAAGGCGGCACGCAGCAGCGCGGACGCGGTGGCGCTGCCGATGCCCTGCCCCGCCGCGTCCGGTCTGACGACGTAGCCGATGGCGCCATCGGTGCCGGCGGGGTGGCCGGGCTGGCCCGCCCCGTCGACCACGTCGAGGAACCCCATCGCCACGACGTCCCCCTCACGCTCGACGACGCAGGACCAGTCCGTGTCGCTGTGCGGGATCGCTGCCCACTCGCGACGCAGCTCGTCGGCGGTCACATGGGTGCGCACCATGAAGCGGTTGACGGCGGGGTCGTTGCGGAAGGCGAGGACGGGCTCCAGGTCGGTGGCGGTGGGCTCACGCAGGAGCAGGTCGCCCACGTACTCCGGCCACGGCGCCGGGCGGTCGGTCGCAGCGCCGGTCGACGCGAAGGCATTCACCGGGGTGAGGTTGTCACCGGACGCTGCCGGGCGCGACCTCATTGACGCAGAGGGCCAGAGCGCGCCGTCAGAGCGTGGTGGTGCCGTCGGGGTGGACGAGGTAGCGGATGCCGTGGGGGCTGGTCCAGAGCCAGGTGGTGGGGGTGAGCTGGACGTAGTCCCACCGCCCGTCGGGGGATGGGTGGGTCTTGGCTCGGTGATGTCGCCGGCAGAGCGGGGCGAGAGTGGCCGTTGATGTCTGGCCGGGTGGTCCGCCTTGGTCGGGTGGGACGTACTCGTCGGTGTGGTCGAGGTCGGTCCTGGCTGAGGTGCGGGTGCAGTGGGGGAAGACGCAGGTGGGGCGCTTGAGTCGCACTCTCTGGCTGATGCGGTCGGGGATCTGGGTGCCGGGGACTGAGAGCCAGTCGCGGACGGTGTCGGCGGTGAGGGTCTGGTGGTGGTTCTCGACGCGGGCGAGGTGGAGGCCGAGCTGGCCGGTGCCGGGGTCGACCTCGGGGGTGCCGGGTCCGTCGTTGCCACGGAGGGCGGCCTCGCTGAGGTGGATGTGGAGGACGACCTGGCGGGTGCGGCTGGTGGGCTTCGTGGTCTCGAGACGGTGCTGGCGCGCCTCCTCGACCGGCGAAGCCTCGCTGGCGCTCGTCGCTGCTGAACCACCTTCGTCGGTCGGTGAGGTGTCGAGGTCGAGGGTGAGGTCGCCGCGACTGAGGTAGCCCAGGGCTTTGGCCCGGCGGACGTCGAGGGAGTCGGTGGAGCCGGCTGCGAGGAGTTGGTCGGCGATGGTGCGGATGGCGTGCTCGAGCTCTTCGGCATCGGCACGGTCGAGA
>LUPK01000045.1 GCA_001627335.1 Nocardioides sp. REDSEA-S33_B3
GATGACCGCGACACCGCGGTCGACCTGGTGCTGCCCGAGCCCTTCCATGAGCTGACTCTTCCAGGGACCGCCGACATTCCGAGACGCTCAGAGCCCTTCTTCAGCAGGGCCCGGGGCATCGTGACCGGACCGTGACCTGTGCCAGGACCATGGGTCTCGAGGCTCGCTGCGCTCGCACCTCGACCGGCGGGGTCGTGGGTCTCGAGGCTCGTCGCTGGCGTTCCTCGCACCTCGACCACCGGAGGCTGCGCTCGCACGTCGACCAGCGGGTACGCGACAGCCGTGTGTCGAACTGGTTTCGGCAGCCACAGGGGCGGCTCATAGGATTCTCCGCATGACCGAGACCCCGCAGCAGGCCACCGAACCGACGAGCGCGCCCGAGCGTGCCGTCGTCGTACCGGACAAGCCTGCACTGGAGGGCCTCGAGGCCACCTGGTCGCAGCGGTGGAAGGAGCAGGACACCTACGCCTTCGACCGCTCCCAGCCGCGCGAGAACGTCTACTCGATCGACACCCCGCCGCCGACCGTGAGCGGCAGCCTGCACGTCGGGCACGTCTTCTCCTACACCCACACCGACCTCGTCGCCCGCTTCCAGCGGATGCGCGGCAAGTCCGTGTTCTACCCGATGGGCTGGGACGACAACGGCCTGCCGACCGAGCGGCGCGTGCAGAACTACTACGGCGTGCGCTGCGACCCCTCGCTGCCCTACGACCCCGATTTCACCCCGCCGGCCAAGCCGGACCCCAAGAAGCAGGTCCCGATCAGCCGACCGAACTTCATCGCCCTGTGCGAGGAGCTCGTCGAGCAGGACGAGCAGGTCTTCGAGCAGCTGTGGCGCACGCTGGGCCTCTCGGTGGACTGGAAGCAGCACTACACGACCATCGGCAAGAAGGCCCAGACGGTCAGCCAGCGGGCGTTCCTGCGCAACTTCGCCCGCGGCGAGGCCTACCTCCAGGAGGCGCCGACCCTCTGGGACGTCACCTTCCAGACCGCCGTGGCCCAGGCCGAGCTCGAGGCGCGCGAGTACGCCGGCGCCTACCACCGCGTGGCCTACCACCGCCCGGACGGCACCCCGATCCACATCGAGACGACCCGTCCCGAGCTGATCCCGTCGGTCGTGGCACTCATCGCCCACCCCGACGACGAGCGGTACCAGCCGCTGTTCGGCACCACCGTCACCTCGCCGGTCTTCGGCGTGGAGGTGCCCGTCGTGGCGCACCCTGCCGCGGAGATGGACAAGGGCGCCGGCATCGCCATGTGCTGCACCTTCGGTGACCTCACCGACGTCACCTGGTGGCGCGAGCTCCAGCTGCCCGTGCGCACCGTCATCGGCCGAGACGGCCGCCTGTCCCGCGAGACCCCCGACTGGCTCGCCGCCGCCGACGAGGCCTACCAGCGCCTGGCCGGCAAGACCGTCTTCTCGGCCCGCGAGGAGATGGTCGCCATGCTGCGCGAGACCGGCGACCTCGACGGCGAGCCCAAGCCCACCCAGCGCATGGCGAACTTCTTCGAGAAGGGCGACAAGCCGCTGGAGATCGTGGCGACGCGGCAGTGGTACGTCCGCAACGGTGGCCGCGACGCCGACCTGCGCGGCGAGCTCGTGGAGGAGGGCAACCGGATCACCTGGCTCCCCTCGCACATGCAGCACCGCTACGAGAACTGGGTCAGCGGCCTCAACGGCGACTGGCTGATCTCGCGTCAGCGCTTCTTCGGCATCCCCTTCCCCGTCTGGTACCCCCTCGACGCCGAGGGCGAGCCCGACTACGACCACCCGCTGCTCCCCCGCGAGGAGCAGCTGCCCGTCGACCCGTCGACCGACGCCCCGCAGGGCTACGACGAGGCGCAGCGCGGCAAGCCGGGCGGCTTCATCGGCGACCCCGACGTCATGGACACCTGGGCGACCTCGTCGCTGACGCCGCAGATCGCCGGCGGCTGGGAGGACGACCAGGACCTCTTCGAGCGGGTCTTCCCGATGGACCTGTGCACCCAGGGTCACGACATCATCCGTACCTGGCTGTTCAGCCGCGTGGTGCGCGCCCACTTCGAGCACGGCCGGGTCCCGTGGAGCCACGCCATGCTCTCGGGCTGGATCCTCGACCCGGACCGCAAGAAGATGTCGAAGTCCAAGGGCAACGTCGTCGTCCCGACCGAGATCCTCGACAAGTTCGGCGCCGACGCCGTCCGCTGGCGGGCCGCCATGGCTCGCCCGGGCCTGGACTCCCCCTTCGACGAGACCCAGATGAAGGTCGGGCGTCGTCTGGCGATGAAGGTGCTCAACGCCTCCAAGTTCGTCCTCGGCAACGTCGGTGCCACCAGGACCGACGCCTTCGCCGTCTCCGAGCCGGTCGACTGCGCCTTGCTGGGTCGTCTGGCCCTGGTCGTGCGCCGCGCCACCGAGGCGTTCGAGGCCTACGACTACACCACCGCCCTGGAGACCACCGAGAAGTTCTTCTGGGAGTTCTGCGACGACTACCTCGAGCTGGTCAAGGAGCGCGCGTACGACGAGGACGGCGGCGAGGCCACCGCCTCGGCGAAGGCCGCCCTGGCGATCGCGCTCGAGGTCCAGCTGCGGCTGCTCGCGCCGTTCCTTCCGTACGTGACCGAGGAGGTCTGGTCGTGGTGGCAGGAGGGCTCGATCCACCACGCCTCGTGGCCCACCGAGCTCGACCTCGGCTCGGCGGCCGCGGCCGACCCCTCGGTCCTGGAGGCGGTCGCCGCGGCGCTGATCGGCATTCGCGGCGCGAAGTCGCAGGCCAAGGTGAGTATGCGCGCCGAGCTGGCACGCGTCGAGGTGACCGGCCCGGAGGCGATCGTCCGGGCGGCCGAGAAGGCTGCCGGCGACCTGCGCCGCAGTGGCCGCATCACCGGCGACCTCGTCTTCACCCCCGGTGGGGGCAGCGAGCTCTCGGTCGACGCCGAGCTGGCCGTCCAGCCCGACTGACGACGTACGACGCTGGGCGGACCTGTCGGGTCCGCCCAGACAGGTCGTCCAGCGAGATCACGGAGTGTTCGGTACGCCTGGTGCGCCGAACCCACCGTGATCCGGCTCCGTGGTCCGGCTCAGTGCCTGGAGTGGCCCTTCGCCTTGCCGTGTCCCTTGGACTTGCCCGGGCTCTTCGACTTACCAGGGCCGTTGCTCTTGCTGTGACCCTTGGCCTTACCGGGGCCCTTGGCCTTGCCGGAGCTCGTAGCCTTGCCGCTGCTCGGGGACGAGCTCTGCCCCTTGGCCTTGCCGTGCCCCTTGGCCTTGCCGTTCCCCTGACCGCCGCCGGGCGCGGTGGACCCGTGGCCGCCGGGGCTCCCGCCGCCGTTGCCCTTGGTCCCGCCGTTGCCCTTGGTCCCGCCGTTGCCCTTGGTCTTGCCGGGGCCCTTGCCCTTGCCCTTGCCCTTGCCCTTGCCGGGACCCTTGTCCTTGCCGCTGCCCTTGGCCTGGCCGGGTGAGCGGTCCGTGCCGACGCCCTGTCCCTGGGCGCTGGACGTCGGCGGAGAGACCGACGGCAGCGACGTCGTGGGCTCCGCGGACGGGGAGGGTGCTGGCTCCGACTCCTCGGGCTCGATCGCAGCTCCCGCCTGCACGACCCGCGCCGGGGGCTCGGGCTCGGTCACCAGCCCGATCGTCAGGTCAGCGAGGAGGCTCGGGACCGGGGGGACCAGTCCGCCGGCCGGGCCGAACCGGATGCTCGTCGCGATCACCACGGCGCACGCCACCGCGACGAGCGCGAAGGCCGCCATCGCCGGGCGGTGCTGGGGCGAGCGCAGCTCGGAGAGCAGCCTCAGCGGCTTCTCCTCCATGCCTGGCGCTCCTCCACGTCCCGAGTGTGTCGGCCCCGATTCTCGCGCGACCGGGCCTCCCGATCGCAATCGACCGGGCTAGACAGCCCGAGATGACTAGACAGGTAGTCCGTTCGGACTACCTGTCCAGCTGTTCGCGCGTGGGCTGCTCGCTGCGTGGGCGAGGAGATCAGGCGGACTTGCGCTTCTTGGTCTCCGACTCGCGCAGGACGAGCTCGGGGGCCTCCTCGCCGGCCACGACCGCACCTGTAACGACCACCTTCGCCACGTCGCCGCGCGAGGGCACGTCGTACATCACCTGGAGGAGGACCTCCTCGATGATGGCGCGCAGACCGCGCGCACCGGTGCCACGCTCCATGGCCTTGTCGGCGATGGCGTCGACCGCGTCGTCGGTGAAGACCAGCTCGACGCCGTCGAGGTCGAAGAGCTTCTGGTACTGCTTGACCAGCGCGTTGCGCGGCTCGGTGAGGATCTGCACCAGCGCAGGGCGGTCGAGCTTGGAGACGCTCGCGATGAGCGGGAGTCGTCCGATGAACTCGGGGATCAGGCCGAACTTGGTGAGGTCCTCGGGGCGGACCAGGGCCAGCAGGTCGGCCTCGCTGCGCTCGGCCTCACCCTTGACCTCGGCGGTGAAGCCGAGGGTCTTCTTGCCGACACGCTGCTCGATGATGTGCTCGAGCCCGGCGAAGGCACCGCCCACCACGAAGAGGATGTTGGTGGTGTCGATCTGGATGAACTCCTGGTGCGGGTGCTTGCGTCCGCCCTGGGGCGGCACCGAGGCGGTGGTGCCCTCGATGATCTTCAGCAGCGCCTGCTGGACGCCCTCACCGGAGACGTCGCGGGTGATCGAGGGGTTCTCCGCCTTGCGGGCCACCTTGTCGATCTCGTCGATGTAGATGATGCCGGTCTCGGCCTTCTTGACGTCGTAGTCGGCAGCCTGGATCAGCTTGAGCAGGATGTTCTCGACGTCCTCGCCGACGTAGCCGGCCTCGGTCAACGCCGTGGCGTCGGCGATGGCGAAGGGGACGTTGAGCATCCGCGCCAGCGTCTGGGCGAGGTAGGTCTTGCCGCAGCCGGTCGGACCGATGACCAGGATGTTGGACTTCGCGACCTCGACCTGCTCGTCTTTGGAGTGCTTGCCGCTGACCGGCTGCAGCCCCGCCTGGACGCGCTTGTAGTGGTTGTAGACCGCGACGGCCAGCGACTTCTTCGCCTGCTCCTGGCCGATGACGTAGGAGTTGAGGAACTCGAAGATCTCGCGGGGCTTGGGGAGCTCGTCGAGGCTGACCTCGGCGCCCTCGCTCAGCTCCTCCTCGATGATCTCGTTGCACAGGTCGATGCACTCGTCGCAGATGTAGACACCGGGGCCCGCGATGAGCTTCTTGACCTGCTTCTGCGACTTGCCGCAGAAGGAACACTTCAGCAGGTCACCGCCGTCACCGATCCGTGCCATGCGGTCATCCTCCCTGTGCCGCCCGGCCAGGTGCGCCGGGTCGAGTGCTGGTGTTGCTGTGGTGGTGCTCGGTCGTGCGCCCGTCAGGGCGCGGGTCGTGCTGGACCGGTCCGCCGCTCGGGCCGACCATCTGACGGTACCCCTCGCCCGCCCCCGCTGGGGCGGATGACACGGGGTCCTCGTCGTCCGATCGGCCCGAGGCGGAAGGTTCTTAGGCCAGTGCCGGGGTCTTGAGGGACTCCAGCACCGAGTCGATCAGGCCGTACTCGACGGCCTGGGTGGCGGTGAGGATCTTGTCGCGCTCGATGTCGCGGCTGACCTCCTCGACCGGCTTGCCGGTGTGGTCGCTGATCATCTTCTCCAGCAGCTCGCGCATCCGGATGATCTCGTTGGCCTGGATCTCGATGTCGGAGGTCTGGCCGAAGGTGCCCTCGGTGTAGGGCTGGTGGATCAGCACGCGGCTGTTGGGCAGGCCCATCCGCTTGCCGGGCGTGCCGGCCGCGAGCAGGATCGCCGCGGCCGAGGCCGCCTGACCCAGGCACACGGTGCGCACGTCGGGCTTGATGAAGTTGATCGTGTCGTAGATCGCGGTCAGCGCGGTGAAGGAGCCACCGGGGCTGTTGATGTAGATGCTGATCTCCTGGTCGGGGTTCATCGACTGCAGGCACAGCAGCTGGGCGATCACGGCGTTCGCGACGTCGTCGGAGATCGGCGTCCCGAGGTAGATGATGCGCTCCTCGAAGAGCTTCGCGTAGGGGTCGATCCGGCGGATGCCGTAGGACGTCCGCTCCTCCCACTGGGGGATGTAGTAGTTCATCTCGGGCCTCTCGTCACTTGGAGTGGGCCGGGCGGCCCTCGTCGGCGGCCTCGCGGGCGCTGCGGATGACCTTGTCGACCAGGCCGTACTCGAGCGCCTGGTCGGCGGTGAACCAGCGGTCGCGGTCGGCGTCGGCGACGACCTGCTCGATCGGCTGGCCGGTGTGCTCGGAGATCAGGTCCAGGAGCACCTTCTTGATGTGCAGCGACTGCTGGGCCTGGATCTTGATGTCGGAGGCGGAGCCACCCATGCCCGAGGAGGGCTGGTGCATCATGATCCGCGCGTGCGGCAGGGCGTAGCGCTTGCCCTTGGTGCCGGCGCACAGCAGGAACTGCCCCATCGAGGCGGCCAGGCCCATGCCGACCGTCGCCACGTCGTTGGGGATGTAGTTCATCGTGTCGTAGATCGCCATGCCGGCGTCGACCGAGCCACCGGGGCTGTTGATGTGGAGGAAGATGTCGGCCTCGGGGTCCTCCGCCGAGAGGAGCAGCAGCTGGGCGCAGATCGCATTGGCGTTCTGGTCGCGCACCTCGGAGCCGAGGAACACGATGCGCTCGCGCAGCAGTCGCTGGTAGATGTGGTCGTCGAGGACGCCCAGACCTGCGCCACCACCCATCATCGGGAGGTGCTCGGCGCCGCGGGCAGCGGATGCGGAGTTCGGGTTCACGTCAAGGACCCTAGCCCGTGCCGCGGACAGTTCCACGGACAATCGGGGGCTGTTCGCCGACAGCGGATTTCAGGCCAGCCACTCCAGCAGCGCCGTGTGCACCTGCGGGTGGTTGAGCAGGCCGAAGTGGTCGGTGCGCCCGACGTGGAGCACGTCGGCGTCCGGGAAGAGGCTGCGCCCGCGGCGGTCGCGCCCGTACGCCGAGCCCGGTCGCACCAGCAGGTCCCCCACCAGGTGGCCGACCGGGTGCCGTTGGGACTCGGTGAGTGTGGCGGCGACCAGCCGGTAGCGCGCGTGCGGCAGGGGCGGGACGTCCTCGGTGAGCCCGGCCACGAGGTCGTGGACCCCGGCGGAGCGCCAGTCGAGCAGCCGTCCGAAGGCGGCGGTCTCGGGGAGCACGCCGAGCCCCCGGCTGCCGTGGCCGATGCCCCAGGCGATCGGTGCGCCCAGGTGCGGCGTGCCGAGCGTGACCACGTCGGAGACCTTCGAGCTCCACGGCTCCTCGACGTCGGCGGTCACCGCACCGGCCGCACGGATGACCAGACCACCCATGGAGTGGCCCACCAGCGCGATCCGCTCGACCGGGACCGGCCAGGCCTCGACGACCTGCTGCATCAGCCCGGTGAGGGCCGCGCCGTTCTCGCGCAGGCGCAGGCCGGTGTTGGCGCGCAGCATGAGGGGCGTCCACCCGCGCGCGGCCAGCTCCTCGGCGTACGTCGTGCCGGTGCGGTCGCGGTGACGCTGCCAGTAGGACTCGTTCTCGCACAGGCCGTGCAGGAAGACGACCAGCCGCCCCGAGGCCTCCGGGAAGGCCGCGCCGAGACCCGCCGGCGTGGGGTCGACGTCCGCGCCGGCGTGGCGCACGGCCATCGGGATCGCCATCTGCGGGCGCTCCCGCAGCAGCCGGTCCCCGATCAGGCCGTTGACGGCCGAAGAGACGAAACGACCCTCGGGGGTGCTCTCCAGGTGAGGGCCCCGGCCCGTGGCGGCCACGAGGTCCAACCCGGTCGAGGCGAGCCGCAGGCCGCCGCCCACCCCGGCGTAGACGGCCGAGGCGATGCCCCGGTGCGCCCGCTCGCCGAACGACGGCGACTGTGCCCGGGTGGCCAGGCGGCCGACGCCGTAGATGCGGTCGACCCAGGCGGTGTGGGTGTCGCGGACGGTGCGGACGACGAGCTCGTCGGCCACCTCGCACAGCAGCGAGGCGGCGTCGAGCACGGTGGGGCCGGGTGCGGTGGTCACCGCGGCAGCGTACCGCCTGAGTGCACATATGTGCACTCATGTCGCGTGTGAGGCACGTCCCCGGATACACCTCGGCCCGCCCGGAGGAGTCTCCGGACGGGCCGCGGGGTACGACGGGTGGGGATCAGGCCTCGGCCTTCTCCTCCTCGGCCTCGGCGGCCGGCTCCTCGTCGGAGACGTCAGCGATGGTGCCGTCGGGCTGCAGGCCCTTGAGCTCCACGACGTTCCCGGAGGCGTCCTTGACCGTGGCCGACTCGACGATGGTCGCGAGGGCCTTGCCGCGCAGGATCTCCTGCACGAGGTCGGGGATGTGGTTGTGCTCGAACATGTGGTTGGCGAAGGACTGCGGGTCCTGGCCGGACTGCTGGGCACGGCGCACCAGGTGCTGGGAGAGCTCCTGCTGGTCGACGCCGAGCTCCTCCTTCTTCGCGATCTCGTCGAGCAGGAACTGCGCGGCGACGGCGTCGCGGACCCGGCGGTCGAGGTCGGCCTCGAACTCCTCCTGGGTCTGGCCCTCGTCCTCGAGGTACTTCGCCATGGTGATGCCGGCCATCGCGAGCTGCTGCTCGATGTTCTGGCGGCGGGCGTTGAGTTCCTCGGTGACCAGGGTCTCGGGCAGCGGGATGCTGACCTTCTCCAGCAGGGCCTCCAGGACGGCGTCGCGCGCGGCGGCGGCCTGCTCGAGGCGCTTGCCGTTGCCGAGACGCACGCGGACGTCGGCCACGAGCTCGTCGGCGGTGTCGAACTCGGAGGCGAGCTGGGCGAACTCGTCGTCGAGCTCGGGCAGCTCCTGCTCCTGGACCTGGGAGACCTTGACCTGGACCTCGACGTCCTGGCCGACGAGGTCGCCGCCCACCAGCTGGCTGGAGAAGGTCTTCTCCTCGCCGGCCGACATGCCGACCAGGGCCTCGTCGAGGCCGTCGATCATGCCGCCGCGGCCGACCTGGTAGGAGGTGCCGGTGATCTCGGCGCCCTCGAGCACCTCGCCGTCCTGCATCGCCTTGAGGTCGAGGACGACGAAGTCACCGTCCTCGGCCGGGCGCTCGACGTCGGTCAGGGTGCCGAAGCGCTGGCGCAGCGCGGTGACCTGCTCCTCGACGTCCTCGTCGCTGATCTCGATGTCCTCGACCGAGGCCTCGAGGCCGTCGTAGGTCGGGAGCTCGATGGTCGGCTTGACGTCCACCTCGGCGGTGAACTCCAGCACGTCGTTGTCCTCGAGACGGGTCACCTCGACCTCGGGCTGGGCCAGCGGCTCGAGCTCGTTGGCCTGCAGCGCCTCGACGTACTTCTTGGGGAGCACGTCGTTGATTGCCTGGTCGAGGACGGCGCCACGGCCGACCTGCTTGTCGATGACCATCGGCGGGACCTTGCCGCGGCGGAAGCCGGGGATGTTGATCTGCTGGGCGATGGCCTTGTACGCCGCGTCGAGGCTCGGCTTGAGCTCCTCGAAGGGCACCTCGACGGTCAGCTTGGCCCGGGTCGGGCTCAAGGTCTCGACGGCGCTCTTCACAGGTTTCTCCTAGGGGATCGGTGGATCGTGCGGGTGCTGCTTCGGTGCTGCTGGCTGGTGGTGCGTGCTGCTGGGCGTGCTGGGTCGTGCGGGACTCACGGGTGAGGCTGTCGGGGCGACAGGACTCGAACCTGCGATCTCCTGCTCCCAAAGCAGGCGCGCTAGCCACTACGCTACGCCCCGCCAAGCGGGCACCACCCGACCGCGGTCACGACCCTGCGGAGCCCCTTGGAGCGGATGACGGGAATCGAACCCGCGTAGCCAGTTTGGAAGACTGGGGCTCTACCATTGAGCTACATCCGCGACCCTGGAATCCTGCCACAGGCCCGCGCCCGCACCCCAAACGGGGCGCCGCCCCCCGCACGGCTCCGGCCGCGGCCCCTGCCCCGCTCAGCGGCGGTGCACCACCACGACGGCGCGGTCGTCGTCGCGGGAGCCGAGCTGCTCCACCAGTCGTGCGGCGGAGCCGTCGACACCGCCGCACAGCAGCTTCTCGGCCTCGCCCAGCAGTCGGTCCAGGCCCATCTCGAGGTCACGGCGCGGCTCCTCGACCATGCCGTCGGTGTAGAGCAGCAGCGAGTCGCCGCGCTCGAGCCTCCCGCGGGCGGTGGTGAACTCGGCGGCCGGCAGCAGGCCGAGGACCGCACCGGTGGAGTCCAGCACCGACCAGCGGCCCGACCCGGCCGCGCGGAGGACGGCGGGCGGGTGCCCGGCGGAACGGACCTCGTACTCCCCCGTGTCGAGGAGCAGCGAGAGGTGCACGGCGGTGGCGAACCCCTCCGCCCAGTCCTGGCGCAGCAGGTAGTCGTTGGCCGAGGCGAGGAACATCTCCGGACCCACCGAGCCGAGCAGGCCGCCGAAGGCTCCCGAGAGCTGCAGCGCCCGGGTGCCGGCCTGGTCGCCCTTGCCGGACACGTCCACCACGACCAGCTCCAGACGCTCGTCGTCCTCGAGGTAGGTCGCCACGACGAAGTCGCCGGCGAAGCGCGTGCCCGAGGCCGAGCGGAGCTCGGACTCGACGTGCCACCCCTCGGGGAGCCTGGGCATCCGGCCCTGCCGCAGGAGCCGATCGCGCAGGTCGACGAACATCGACTCGCCGGTGAAGCCCGCGACCCCGAGGCGCGAGCGCCGGAAGGCGGTGGCGAGCACGATCACGCACATCACGAACTGCACCGCGGCGGCTCCGGCGGTGCGGATCGTGATCGTCTCCTGGAGTGTCAGGGCGATCGTGAGCATGCCCAGCACCCACACCACGAACCACGGGAGCTGGCGGGGGTTGAGCACGATGCTGCCGAGCAGCAGCGCGATCATCAGCGACGAGAACGGCGTGAACCGGGGAGCCAGGGCGACGCCGACGACGACCAGAGCGGCGAGGATCCCGAGCACCAGCACCGTGCGGTGCTCGCGGAACCGCCCCGGTGTGCTGTAGCGGCTCATCTGTGCGTCCTTCCGGGCTGGCCCGGGCTGCACCCTGGCTGGGGTGCCGACATCTTAGGGCTCACGAGGCTGCCCGGGAGCGGAACCGCGGCTGGCAGCGCGGGCACCAGAACAGGTTGCGCCCCTGGAGCTCGGCGGTGCGCACGGTCGCGCCGCAGACGTGGCAGGGCCGCTGGTCTCGTCGGTAGACGTAGACCTCGCCGCCGTGGTCGTCGCGGCGCGGCGGGCGGCCCATGGCCTCAGGGGTGTGCTTGGGTCGCACGGTGTCGATCCGCCCGGTGCGCACACCCTCGCGCATGAGCTCCACCAGGTCGGTCCAGATCGCCTGCCACTGCGACACCCGCAGGGTGCGGCCGGGCCGCATCGGGTCCAGCCGGTGCCGGAAGAGCACTTCCGCGCGGTAGACGTTGCCCACCCCCGCGAGCACCGACTGGTCCATCAGCAGGCCGCCGATCGGCGCGCGGCTCCGGCGGATCCGCTCCCAGGCCAGGTCGGGCTCGGCGTCGGCGCGCAACGGGTCGGGGCCTTGCCGCGCGACCACCGCCGCACGCTCGGCCCCGGTGAGCAGCGCGCAGGTCGTGGCGCCGCGCAGGTCGGCGTACGACGCAGCGCCGGGCGCTCCGGCCTCGAGCCGCATCCGCACCTGCCCGACGGGCCCGGGGACCTCCTCGACCACGGGGTGCACGAGGAAGGTGCCGTAGAGCCCGAGGTGGACGTGCACGAACCGGCCGCCCTCGAAGGCGACGAACAGGTGCTTGCCCCAGGCCTCGGCGCCGGTCACGACCGAGCCGTCGACCAGCGCCGCCGACTCCGCGAAGCGTCCCTGGGGGCTGGTGACGCGCACCGCGCGGCCCGCGAAGGTCGCGCTCAGCTCACCGGCGAGCCGGTGGAGGGTGTGCCCCTCGGGCACGGGTCAGGCGTCCGGGCCGAGCCCGATCGCGGACTCCGGCAGCGGCGGCAGCTCGCGGGTGCGGTCGTAGTGGTCGAGCTGGCCGATGCGGCGCACGTGGCGCTCGTCGCCGCTGAAGGGCTCGGCGAGGAAGAGCTCGACGAAGCGGGTCATGTCCTCCAGGGAGTGCATGCGGCCCCCGACGGAGACCATCTGGGCGTCGTTGTGCTCGCGGGCCAGCTTCGCGGTGTCCTCGCTCCACACCAGGGCGCAGCGGATGCCCTCGACCTTGTTGGCGGCCATCTGCTCGCCATTGCCGGAACCGCCGATCACGACGCCCAGGTCGTCGCCGCCGGCCGCGCGGGCCTTCGCCACTCCCTCGGCCGCACGCAGGCAGAAGACCGGGTAGTCGTCGAGCGCGTCGTAGACGAACGGCCCGTGGTCGACCGGCTCGTAGCCGTGCTCGGAGAGCCACGCGACGAGGTGGTTCTTCAGGTCGAGGCCGGCGTGGTCGGAACCCAGGTGGACACGCATGGCCCGCATCCTGGCAGAACCGCGCCGAGGCCATCGCACCGGTGGCGGTGTGACGTCGACCGCCCGAGCGGGCGTCCCGGGGCTGCTCGCCGTCCCGGCGGCCCCTCAGCGCAGGTACGCCGCCAGGAAGCCCGCCACGGCGGCGAGCATCGGCTCGGCGGCGTCGAACTGGTCGGGGTGGCGGTAGAACCCGTGGACCTGCCCGAGGTAGCGGGTGGCGGTCACGGTGACGCCGGCCTCGGCCAGCCGCACCGCCAGCGCCTCCCCCTCGTCGCGCAGGGGGTCGTGCTCGGCCGTCGTGACCAGGGTCGGCGGCAGCGTGTGCAGCCGCTCGCTGAGCAGCGGGGCGAGGTCGGGGTCGCGCAGGTCGTCGGGCGAAGCGGCGTACTGCTGCCAGTACCAGGCGGCCTCGCGGGGGTCGAAGCCGTCGGCGGCGGTGCGGTAGGAGTCGAAGCCGGCGGTGGGGTCGAGGAACGGGTAGACCAACGCGAGTGCCTGCACCCGGCCGGGGTTGCGCAGTGCGCCGACGAGGGCGAGGTTGCCGCCGGCAGAGTCGCCGTGCAGGCCCACCGGGCCGGCCAGCCCCTCGTTCCCGGCGTGGTCAGCCAGCCAGGCCAGCACGGTGTCGACGTCGTCGGGGGCGGCGGGGAAGCGGTGCTCGGGCGGACGGCGGTAGTCGACGCTGAGCACGGCTCGGCCCGAGCGCACGGCGAGCAAGCGGGCGAGGTTGTCGTGGACGTCGACGTCGTGGAAGACGAAGCCGCCCCCGTGCAGGTGCACGACCACGCCCGGTGCCGCGCCGTCAGGGCGGTAGAGCCGGCACGGCACTCCCCCGGCGTCGAGATCGCGGACCTCGGCCACGGAGACGCGCGGGTGCGCGGCGGCCTCCGCGCGGGCAGCACGACGCGAGGCCTCGATGTCGAAGCTCTCGTCGAAGACCTTCGGCTCGCCGGCGGCGACCTCGACCGCCCGCCGGGCCTGCGGGTGCAGCACCGTGCTCCCCCTCCTCAGCGCTGCATCAGCGCGTCGAGCCCCACGCCGATGGCAGCGGCGACCCGGAAGTCCACGCGCTGGTCGGGGACGTCGATCGTGTAGCGGTCGCGCAGCTTGAACTGCCGCTCCGAGCTCATCAGCGGGGTGCCTTCGGTGGAGGTGAAGTCGAAGTGGATGGTGAGGAAGGGCAGGTCCATGAAGCGGCGCAGGAGGGCCACGCCCTGGCTGCGCTCCTGTCCGGTGCCGGCGAAGCCGGGGCCCTCCACGTGGTAGGTCGAGCGCAGCAGGCTGGCGCCGAAGTCCTTGCGGAAGAAGCCGATCTGGCGCCGCTGCTCGTCGTAGATGTCGTAGCCGGCGTTGAGGTCGAGCTTCTTGCGCGCCTTGAAGGAGAAGACCGGACGGGTCTTGGAGTCGTCGGTGTAGAAGGTGACCTCCTCCTTGAACGCCAGTCGCTTCTGCTGCGCCACGGCCATCAGCTGGCCCTCGGTCCCGTCCGGGTTCGCCGCGTAGATCTCGTAGCGGTTGGTCGTCATCGCGAACTTCTGCTTGATGAAGAAGCGCGGGAGGTACATCTCAGCGGCCATGGGCAGAAACTATCCGAGGGGTCGCCGGAAGGCGTGCGCGAGCGACCCTTCGGCCGTGCGCGAGCGACCTCTCGGCGGTCAGGCGTCGAGGCGGTCAGGCGTCGAGACGGGCGAGCTCCTCCTCCACCACCGACGGGTCGAGCTTGGTGAAGACCGGGGTCGGCTTGGCAATGGGGGTGCCGACGACGATGGGGCGGGACTCCCAGGCCGGGGTGGCGGAGTAGTCGCCGGTGATGACGGGGTACGTCGTCAGGCCGGCGCCGTTGTCGGGCTCGAGCTCGTCGACCTGCTCGATGACCGGCATCGGGAACTTCTCGCCCTCGCCGCCGAGGACGGCGTGCACCTTGTTGGCGGCGTGCGGGAGGAACGGCGCGAGCAGGGTGTTGCAGTCGCTCACGCACTGCAGCGCCACGTGCAGGACCGTGGCCAGCCGCTCGCGCTGGGACTCGTCCTTCATCTTGTAGGGCTCGGTGACCGTGAGGTACTTGTTCACCTCGCCGACGACCCGCATCGCCTCGGCGATCGCGGCCCGCAGCCGGTGCCGCTCGATGAGCGAGCCGACCGACTCGAAGCCGCCTCGGACGGTGGCGAGCACGGTCTCGTCGACCTCCTCCAGCGGGCCGGCCGCGGGCACCTCGCCGAAGTTCTTGGCGACCATCGTGGCGGTGCGGTTGACCAGGTTGCCCCATCCGGCGACCAGCTCGGAGTTGTTGCGGGTGACGAAGTCGGCCCAGGTGAAGGCGGCGTCGGAGGTCTCCGGGCCGGCGGCGCAGATGAAGTAGCGCAGCGGGTCCGGGCCGTAGCGCTCGAGCATGTCACGCACGTAGATCACGTGCCCGCGGCTGGTGGAGAACTGGGCGTCGCCGAAGGTGAGGAACTCGCTCGAGACGACCTCGGTGGGCAGGTTGAGCACCCCGAAGGCGCCCGGCTCCCCGCCCCGCTCGCCCTGGCCGTTGTGCGCCAGGAGCTCGGCGGGCCAGATCTGGGAGTGGAAGACGATGTTGTCCTTGCCCATGAAGTAGAACGCCTCGGCGTCGGCGTCGTTCCACCACTCGCGCCACTTCTCGGGCTCGCCGAGTCGACGGGCCCACTCGATCGAGGCCGAGAGGTACCCGATGACGGCGTCGAACCAGACGTAGAGCCGCTTGTTGGGCTGGTCCTCCCAGCCCGGCACCGGGATGCCCCAGTCGATGTCGCGCGTCATGGCGCGCGGACGGATCTCCTCGAGGATGTTCTGGGAGAACTTGATGACGTTGGGACGCCACGTGCCCGAGGCCTCGCGGCCGTCCAGCCACTCCCCCAGCGCGTCGGCCACGGCCGGCAGGTCGAGGAACCAGTGCTGGGTCTCGACGAACTGCGGGGTCTCCCCGTTGATCTTCGAGCGCGGCTCGAGCAGGTCGGTCGGGTCCAGCTGGTTGCCGCAGTTGTCGCACTGGTCGCCGCGCGCGTCGGCGTACTTGCAGATCGGGCAAGTGCCCTCGATGTAGCGGTCGGGCAGGGTGCGGCCGGTCGACGGGCTGATCGCCGACAGCGAGGTCTGCTCGACCATGTAGCCGTTGCGCAGGCAGGTCGAGAACATCTCCTGCACCACGCCGTAGTGGTTGCCCGTCGTGGTGCGGGTGAACAGGTCGTAGGAGAGCCCGAGGCCCTGGAGGTCCTCGACGATGACGCGGTTGCTGTCGTCGGCGAGCTCGCGCGCGGTCTTCCCCTCCTTGTCGGCGGTGACGAGGATCGGGGTGCCGTGCTCGTCGGTGCCGGAGACCATGAGCACCTCGTGGCCGGCCATCCGCATGTAGCGGCTGAAGACGTCGGAGGGCACTCCGAAACCGGCGACGTGGCCGATGTGGCGGGGCCCGTTGGCGTACGGCCAGGCGACGGCGGACAGCACTCTGCTCATGGCCCCGATCCTAAGGATCCCCACGACCGGTTTATGAGCCGGTGGTCATCGGGCAGGGTCGGGGCATGGACCTGCTGCTCGCCGAGGACCTCATGCTCCTGCTGCTCGACGACGAGACCGGCGCCGTGCGGCAGACCCACCTGCGCCCGCTGCTGGGCGGTGCGGTGCTCGCCGACCTCGCGCTCACCGGCGCCGCGGAGGTCGAGGAGAAGCGCGGCGTGTGGCACACCGCGAAGGTGCACCCCGTGGACGGGGCCCGGCCCTCGGACGCGCTGCTGGCGGCGGCGTACGACGAGGTGGCGGCCAAGCCGCGCTCGGCCCAGGACCTCGTCAACCGCATCGGCAAGCCGCTCAAGGACGACGTCACCGAGCGGCTGGTCGAGCGCGGGCTGGTGCGACGCGAGGAGCACCGGGTGCTGGGGATCTTCCCGACCACGCGGTGGCCGGCGGAGGACCTCGCCCACGAGCAGCAGGTACGCCGCCGGCTCGGTGACCTCCTGGTGCGCGGCCTCACCCCGGACACCCGGACGATGGCGCTGGTGGCGCTGCTGTCGGCGGTGGACCTGGCGCACAAGGTCGTGGACCGGGAAGGGCTGTCGGGCGGCGAGGTGCGCAAGCGCGGCAAGCGCCTGGTCGAGCAGATGGACGACGGTGACTGGGCGGCCAAGGCCGTCCGCGACGCCGTCGCGGCGATCACCGCCGCCGCGGGCGCCGCCGCGGTGGCGGGCGGGGCGGCAGCAGCCAGCAGCTGAGCGGTCGCGGGCAACGCGGACCGGCCGGCTCAGCTCCAGCGCTTCACGTGCCAGTGCGTGCGCTTGCGGATCTCGGGCAGCCGAGCGTAGAGCCGGTCCCCGGGGCAGGCGGTGTCGTTGGTGTCGCGGTGCCCGTCGATGACCTTCAGCCGCACCCAGCCCTTGGGGTACTTGTCCGAGCCGTGGCTGTAGACGCGGGTCTTCCCCCGCGGCTTGCGGTCGTAGCGGTCGAGCTTCCAGGCCGCCAGGCGCACGATCGCGGTCACGATGCGGTCCACGGCGGCAGCGGACTCGTAGTTGCCGATCACGGCGACGCCGACCGAGGTGTGGTTGAAGCCGAGCGTGTGCGCACCACGGATCGGGCGGCTCGGCCCGCCGGCGCGCCCTACCCAGGTGCGGCCGAAGCGGTCGACGAGGAAGTTGTAGCCGATGTCGGACCAGCCCAGCGAGCGCGTGTGGTAGCGGTAGAACGAGCGGATCAGGGCCGGCACGTCCCGGCGTGAGTAGTCGTTGCCCGAGGCCGTGTGGTGCACGTGCACCTGCTGGATGGTGCGGCACAGCACCGGCTTGCCGTCGCGCCAGGACTCGTCGGCACCCCAGTCCTTGCGGCTGCGCAGGTCGGGCTGCGGCGCGCGGACCTTGGCCTTCGACGTGGGCTCGCCCGACGGGTCGACCGGCTCGTCCGTGGGCTCGTCGGTCGGCTCGTCCCCCGGGTCCGCACCGGCGCGGGCCGCGGCCGCGGTGTCCCGGCCGGGGTCGACGAGCGAGAGCCGCAACCCGTCGGGGCGGGCCCCGTCGACCGCGACCTCGACGCCGTCGGCGGAGCCGACCCAGAGCGGCTGGGTGCCGCGACGGGCGGCCCTGCCCTCGGCGCTCGTCGGGTCGGGACCGTCCTCCAACAGGGGCAGGGTGCGCCAGGCCGACCACGACCCGGCACGTCGGGTCCGCACCCGCACCCGCCGCGGATCGTTCGCACCGGCACGCCAGGTCAGGCCGACGAGGGCGAAGTCCTCGGTCGCCATCGGGCCGGTGCGCCAGGTGGTGTCGGAGCCGCGCGTGGCCGAGCGGGGCGCGTCGAGCGGGACCTCGTCAGCCGGCAAGCGGCCCGAGTCGGAGCGGACCGCCGAGGCACGGGCGGCGAGCGGCACCGTCACGGCGGCACCGACGACGGCCGCGCCGCCGAGGAGGCGGCGACGGTGGACAGGGGGAAGGGACGGACGCCGAGACATCATCTCCATCATGCGTCACACCGGTCACAGGTGTCGACCGACGCGGGTGAGTGCCCCACCCGGTCGGGTGCGGCAGGGTCGGGGCATGCAGCCCACCGTCATACCCCTCCCGGTCTCGGCCGTCTCCAGCCTCGGCGGCTGGCGCGCCTCGCGTCCCGCGCGCCGGCTCGCGGCGGTCCTCCGGCCGTTCTGGGTGGTCCCGGCCGCCTGGTGCCTCGTGGTCGTGGGGCTCGGCCTGCTGCTGCCCTACGTCGAGCTCACCTGGCTCGTCGACCGGGTGCCGCTGCTGTTCCCGGGAGGCGTCGACGGAGCGCGCACCGTGCTGTCGACCATCGCCGGCGCGATGATCTCGGTGACCGGCCTGGTCTTCTCGATCACGATGGTGGTGCTGCAGCTCGCCTCGAGCCAGTACTCCCCCCGCGTGCTGCGCACCTTCCTCGAGGACCGCCTGACCCAGCACACCCTGGGCGCCTTCGCGGCGTCGTTCGTGTACGCCCTGACCGTGCTGCGCTCGGTCGACGGTCGCGTCGAGGAGGGCGTCGACAGCCAGGACGGGGTCCCGCAGCTGGCGATCACGCTGGCCTACCTGCTGGTGCTGGTCGCGGTGGCGATGTTCCTGGCCTTCATCCACCGCATCACGACCTCGGTGGGGGTCGCCAGCATCCTCCAGCGCACCGCGCAGGACTGTCGCACGCTCCTCGTCGAGGGACAGCACTCCGGCTGGCCGCACGAGCGGCCGGAGCTGCCCGACCTCCCCGGTCCCCACGTGATCGCGGCTCCGCGCAGCGGGTACCTCGACCGCATCGACGTGGTGCCCCTGGTCCGGGCCGCCCGCGCCGCCGAGGTGCGGGTCGAGGTGCTGGTGCCGATCGGGGGCTTCGTGGTGGAGGGCAGCCCGCTGCTCGCGGTCCACGGCGACCCGGCCGATGTCCCGGCCGACCCCGACGACCTGCTGTGCCGGGTCGCGCTCGTCTCGGACCGGAGCATGGAGCAGGACCTGGGCTACGGCGTACGCCGGTTGGTCGACGTGGCCGAGCGAGCCCTGTCGCCCGGGGTCAACGACCCGACCACGGCCGTGCAGGTCCTCGACCAGCTGCACGACCTCCTGCGCCGGATGCTCACCACGCCGGCGATCTGGCCGGTGCGGCTCGACGACGACGGGACGCCGCGGCTGGTCCTGCGTCAGCCCAGCACCGCGCAGGTGGTCCGCGACGCCCTGGCCGACATCGCCCACTGGGGCGAGGACCACCGGCGCGTGCGCGAGCGCGTCGAGGCCGTGCTCATCGAGTTGCGGGTGGCCGCGCTGCCCGAGCACCGGGCGGCCCTCGACCTCTGAGCCGCCCTGATCGTGCGGCACGGACGCCGCACCGGTGCGACGTCAGCTGAAGTCGAGCTCCGCCGTGCGCGACCGCTTGAGCTCGAAGAAGTGCGGGTAACCGGCGAGCAGCACCGCACCGTCCCAGAGCCTCCCGGCCTCCTCACCGCGCGGGATGGAGGTGAGCACCGGGCCGAAGAAGGCGGTGCCGTTGACGGCGATGGTGGGGGTGCCCACCTCGTCGCCGACCTGGTCCATGCCGGCGTGGTGGGACTTCTTGATTGCGTCGTCGTAGGACGAGTCGTCCCAGGCGTCGAGCAGCGAGGCGGGCAGGTCCACCTCGGCCAGCGCCTCGGCCACGACCTCCTTGGTCGCGCCGCGACCGTCGGTGTGGGTGCGGGTGCCGATGGCGGTGTAAAGCGGGAGGGTCACCTCGTCGCCGCGCTCCTCGATGGCGGCGCGCACGACCCGGACCGGGCCCCACGCGTCGGCCAGCATCGCGCGGTAGTCGTCGGGGATGTCCTTGTCCTCGTTGAGGTAGGCCAGGGACATCTGGTGCCAGGCCACCTCGATGTCGCGGACCTCCGCCACCTCCAGGATCCACCGCGAGGTGATCCAGGCGAACGGGCAGAGCGGGTCGAACCAGAAGTCAGCCTTGTCCATGCAGGCACGAACAGAACCGGACCGCGGTCCTATTCCTTGCCGCTCTCCTCGGCCGGCGCGTCCTTCGGCACCCGGACCTTCAGCACGTCGCGGGAGCGCCCGATGACCTCGGTGCCCAGGTAGACCACGCGGATGCGGTGCTTGCCGGGCTCCACGTTGCGCAGCTTGACCTTCCCGGTCCCCTGCTCGACGCGGGCCTCGACCTCGCGACCGTCGACCTTGACCACCACCGGACCGGCAGGGCCGTCGACGCCACGGGCCTCGACCAGCAGGTCGAGCACGACGTGCCGGCGCACGTCCGGCTTGCGACGGGTGCCCTTGTCCACGACCTTGATGCGGGCCTCGGCGGTGGTGCGCGACGTCGTCGTCGTGCGGTGCGCCGCCTCGAGCACCTGGGTCTGCGTGGCGTAGCCGCGACGGCTGACCTCGACCCGGACCGCCACGAGACGGCCCACGTCGGCGGTGCCCAAGCGGTAGCGCAGCCCGTCTCGCCCGTCGACCGGCTTGCCGTCGCGCAGCCAGGTGTAGGTGACCTCGGCGTCCTCGGGCGTGACGACGGTGCCGGGGTCGACGGTGAGCCGCTCGCCGCGCGCAGGCTCGCCCCCGAGCTTCCAGGGCTCGTCGAGCACGATGCGGCCCGGTGCGACCCGCTCGGTGGCCGGCGAGGTGACCACGAGGTCGTGGTAGCCCTCGCGCACCGCGGTGACCTGCGAGGTGATGCGCGCATCCATCAGGCCGGGCGTGAGCTTGAGGCGGTTGCCGGTGGCGCCCTCGATCGGCTCACCGTCGGCGAACCACTGCACGGTGGTGGAGTCGGCGGCGGGCTCGAAGTCACCGCGGCTGGTCGTGAGCGTCTCGGCGACCCGGGCCGTGCCCTCCAGGGCGGGGGCCGCCGCGGCGACCAGCGTGCCCGGCTGCACCTTGCGGCTGCGCGGGGTGGAGGCGGTGCCGTCGACGTAGCCCTTGCTGCGGGCGGTGACGACGACGCTCAGACGCGTCTTGCGCTGCGCGGGCGTCGGGGTGAACGTGGCCTCGGTGGCACCCGGGATCGGCTTGCCGGCGGCGTACCACTGCAGCTGCTGGCTGGCCGACGGCGTCCAGCTGCCCGTCGTGGCGCGCAGGGTCTCGCCGACCGCGGCGTCGCCGGTGATCGTCGGCTGCTCGGTGGCCTCGACCTCGCGGTCGTTGAAGTGGATGAACCCGTTGGGCCAGTAGCGGTCGCCCTTGGTGATGCGGCGCCAGTGGAAGTCGCCGCCCCAGAAGTCCTCCGACACGATGATCTCGCGCTTGGAGACGACCTTCTCGACGTAGGCGACGTGGCCGTTGGACCCGGCGTAGCCCTGGTGGCTGTCCCACCAGGCCACCGAGCCGACCATGGGGGTGTCGTCGGTGATGCGGGACATCGCGTGCCCCCAGTTGGACGCGTTGCCGCTGCCCTCCCAGGGACGCTCGGACGACATGCCGCTCTGGACCATGCGGTAGGCGACGTAGTTCGTGCAGTTGTGGCCGGTGTACATCCGCCACCACATGCGGTCGTTGTTGGCGCGGTAGCCACGGTTGCCGTAGCCCTTGTCCGCGCAACCGGCGTAGCCGTCGCACAGCGCGACCTGCTCCGCCGCGGCCGGGGGCGCGAAGGGTAAGCCCACGGCTACGAGAAAAGCCGCGAGCGACACGCCGATCAGGCCACGAATCCTGGTCACGAGGCGTGAGTAAACCGCATGTCAAGCACCGACACGCCGACCGTGACCAAATTTTCACATTGGTCACACCAGTCCCGATGGTCCCGTCAGCCACGGGACCTCGGTCCCACGCCGGGCTCCCACCGACGCTCGCTGGACTCTCGCACGCACCCGCGGGAAAGGGCTCGACAGGCGGTGACATGATCGGCGCCATGCCTGGAACCAACCTCACCCGGGACGAGGCCGCCACCCGCGCCGCCCTCCTGGACGTCACGTCGTACTCCATCGACCTGGACCTCACGACGGGCGAGAAGACCTTCGCGTCCACCACGACCCTGGAGTTCTCCTGCACCGAGCCCGGTGCCGAGACCTTCGCCGACCTCGTCGGCGCCGTCGTCCACGAGATCACGCTGAACGGCGAGTCGATCGACCCCGCCACGGCGTACGCCGACAGCCGGATCACCCTGACCGGCCTGGCCGCCGAGAACACGCTGGTCGTCCGCGCCGACTGCGCCTACTCGCACACCGGCGAGGGCCTGCACCGGTTCGTCGACCCGGTCGACGGGCGCGTCTACCTGTACAGCCAGTTCGAGGTGCCCGACGCCCGCCGCGTCTTCACCACCTTCGAGCAGCCCGACCTGAAGTCGGTCTTCCGCTTCACCGTCACCGCGCCGGAGGACTGGAAGGTCGTCTCCAACGCCCCCACCCCCGAGCCGACGCCGCTCGGGGACGGCAAGGCGCAGTGGGCCTTCGAGCCCACCGAGCGGATGTCGACCTACATCACCGCCCTGGTGGCCGGCGAGTACCACGAGGTCCAGGACGTCTACGAGGGCAAGCACGGCACCATCCCGCTGGGCCACTTCTGCCGCCAGTCGCTGGTGGAGTACCTCGAGCGCGACCGCGAGGAGATCGTCCGGCTCACCAAGCAGGGCTTCGAGTTCTTCGAGGAGCTCTTCGACTTCCCCTACCCGTTCGGCAAGTACGACCAGCTCTACGTGCCGGAGTACAACATGGGCGCGATGGAGAACGCCGGCGCCGTGACGCTGCGCGACGAGTACCTCCCCCGGTCCCGCCAGCCGCGCTCGTTCTACGAGTTCCGCGCCTCGGTGATCCTGCACGAGATGGCGCACATGTGGTTCGGCGACCTGGTGACCATGAAGTGGTGGGACGACCTGTGGCTCAACGAGTCCTTCGCCGAGTGGGCCTGCTACCACGCCGAGGTCGAGGCCACGGAGTACGACGACGCCTGGACCGGCTTCGCCAACGCGCGCAAGCAGACCGGCTACCGCCAGGACCAGATGCCGTCGACCCACCCGATCGCCGCCGACAACCACGACCTGCACGCGGTCGAGGTCAACTTCGACATGATCACCTACGCCAAGGGCGCCTCGGTGCTCAAGCAGCTGGTGGCCTGGGTCGGCATCGAGGACTTCATCGCCGGCCTGCGGCAGTACTTCAAGGACTTCGCGTTCGGCAACAGCGAGTTCAAGGACCTGCTGGCCGCCCTCGAGAAGGCCTCGGGCCGCGAGCTCACCGGCTGGGCCCAGGAGTGGCTGCAGACCGCGGGCGTCAACACGCTCTCCCCCGAGATCGAGCTGGACGCCGACGGCGCCTACTCCCGCGTCGCGGTCCGCCAGACCGCCCACCCGGACTGGCCCACCCTGCGTCGCCACCGCATCGGCATCGGCTGCTACTCCTACGACGACAGCGGCTCGCTCGTGCGCACCCGCTACGTCGAGACCGACGTCGAGGGCGAGCTGACCGAGATCACCGAGCTCGTGGGCGAGCAGCAGCCCGACCTGCTGCTGCTCAACGACAACGACCTGGCCTACGCCAAGATCCGTCTCGACGAGCGCTCGCGGGCCACCGCGATCGAGGGGCTCTCGAAGCTCGACGACTCCCTGGCCCGCGCGCTGGTCTGGGGTGCGGCCTGGGACATGACCCGCGACGCCGAGATGCCGGCCACCGACTACGCCGAGCTGGTGCTGGCCAACATCGGCCAGGAGACCGACGCCTGGGGCGTCTCGCGGATCCCCGCGACCGCCGCCACCGCGGTCAACCTCTACTCCGACCCGGCTCGGCGCGAGGCGCTGCAGACCCGTTGGGAGGAGGGCCTGCGCGAGCTGGCCCTGGCCGCCGAGGCCGGCTCGGACCACCAGCTGACCTTCGTCCGCTCCTACGCCGGGGCAGCCCGCTCCGAGCAGGCGCTGTCGTTCGTCGAGGGGCTGCTCGACGGCACCGAGCAGCTCGAGGGCCTCGCCGTCGACCAGGACCTGCGCTGGTCGCTGGTCACCTCGCTCGCCGCCACCGGCCGCGCCGGCGACCGGATCGAGCATGAGCTGGCCCAGGACTCGACGATCTCCGGCCAGGAGCACGCCGCCGCCGCCCGCGCCGCCCAGCCCGACGCCGACGCGAAGGCCGAGGCATGGAGGCTCGCGGTCCTCGACGAGTCCACGCCCAACGAGACCGCCCGCTCGATCGTGTTCTCGTTCGTGCGCACCGGCCAGGAGGAGCTGCTGGCGCCGTACGTCGAGAAGTACCTCACCGCCGGCGAGCAGGCCTGGGAGCACCTCGGCACCCACCGGGCCTCGACGGTCCTGGGCTACATCTTCCCGACCCCGCTGGCCTCGCCGGAGCTGGTCGAGAAGGTCGAGTCGTGGCTGGCCACGACCGACGCCCCGGTCCCGGCGCAGCGCTACGTCCGCGAGGGCCTGGCCGACGCCCAGCGGGCGCTCGCTGCCCAGGCCTGCGACGCCGCCCGGTAGCCGAGGCGTCACTCACGCACGCTCGAGAGGTCACTCCCGCACGGTCGACGTGCGGGAGTGACCTCTTCGTCGTACGGCGGCGGGCGACGGGCGTGCGTCAGCGACCTCTCGGCCGCGCGCCAGCGACCTCTCGGCCGTGCGCCAGTGACGGCTCGGCCGTGCGTGAGTGACTTCTCGGCGGTCAGGCGCCGGAGTGGAGGGTGCGCGGGGGGCGGGCGTGCTCGGCGAGCATCTCGATCCCGCGGCGCAGGCCGCCGGCGAGGTCGCCGGTGGCGAAGTCGGTGCGCATGTGCAGCACCGCGATCTCGACCTCGGCGTCGGTGAGGTGACGGCGCACGTGGGCGCCGGTGACGACCTCGAGCAGACGGCGGGTGGGGTCGACCATCACCAGGATGCTGCGCGAGGGCGCGACCAGGGTGTTGTGCAGCTGGGTGGCGAAGACGCGGGGGTCCTCGCCCTCGGCGTTGCCGACGAAGACCGAGATCTCCGCGCGGCAGGTCTGCTCGGCGCGCCGGATGGTCGCGTCGAGCTGGGCCCGCTCGGAGGCGGTGAAGGGGTCACCAGCGGCCACTGGCACCTCCGGCCTGGGAGCCCTCGCCATCGGGCCCGGCCAGCTCGACGGTGGCCTTCCGGGGGCCGCCGAGCCACTGGTTCTCGACCTCGGGGGCGCCGGGGGCGACGCGCTCGCCACGCGCCAGCGGCGGGCCGTAGACCATCGCGGTGATCACCAGCGCACCGAGCAGCGGCAGACCGACGGCGACCAGCAGCACGAACACCGGGTCGACCGGGTCCGGGTCGGACCAGCCGGTCGGCACCTCGGCCGCAGCGGGAGCCGCGGTGAGCACCGCGAGGGAGACCGCGGTCAGGACGGTGGCGCCCAGCGCGAGGAACGCGGCCAGGGCACGACGGACGGTGGGGGCGAGCTGCGAGGTCACGCGCGCCAGGATAGTGGCTCGGCGCTCATCCCTCCGCGCGGTCCGCCGGCGCGGGTGCGCAACGTGACGGGCGTGACACCGGACCCACGCTCGGGGTGGTTCGATTCCTCGCCGCTCCCCCGGTTTACTGGCCGGCATGTTCTCCCTAGCCGACACCTGCACGGCGGACGAGTGGTGGTGCACGCAGGTCCAGGACTGGACCGGCAACGAGTCACTCGCCCGAGCGGCCGACGTCCTCATCGGGGTCCCCCTCGCCCTGCTGGGGCTGCTCCTGATCGGGCTCGTGGTCCGCTGGGTGCTCCACCGTCTCGTCGACCGTCTCGTCAACAGCGCCGAGGACGGCGTGCTGCCCGCCCGGGTGCCCCGCTTCTCGCGCGGCCGCTCCACCAAGGCCGAGCAGGAGGTCGCCGCGCGCGACTCCATCACCCAGGCACGTCGCGTCCAGCGGGCCCAGACGATGGGCAGCCTGCTGAAGTCGATCGTCACCGGCCTGCTGATCGCCATCATCGGCACGATGATGCTCAGCGAGATCGGCGTGAACATCGCCCCGATCATCGCCTCGGCCGGCATCGTCGGCCTGGCGCTGGGCTTCGGCGCCCAGTCGCTGGTCAAGGACTTCCTCTCCGGCATCTTCATGATCTTCGAGGACCAGTTCGGCGTCGGTGACGTCGTCAACGTCGGCGAGGCCATCGGCACCGTCGAGGCGGTGTCGCTGCGCGTGACGCGGCTGCGCTCGCTGGACGGCACGGTCTGGTACGTCCCCAACGGCGAGATCATGCGCGTCGGCAACCTGTCGCAGAACTGGTCGCGCGCGGTCATCGACGTCGGCATCGCCTACGACTCCGACGTCGTGCACGCCAAGAAGGTCCTCGCCGAGGTCGGCGAGTCCCTGTGGGACGACGACGACTTCCGCGACCTGCTCATCGAGCAGCCGGAGGTCACCGGTGTCGAGGGCCTCGGCGCCGACTCCGTGGACCTGCGGATCATGGTCAAGACCGCCCCGCTGCAGAACTGGGCCGTGGCCCGCGAGCTGCGCCAACGCATCAAGGCCCGCTTCGACGCCGAGGGCATCGAGATCCCCTTCGCCCAGCGCGTGGTGTGGCACCGCGAGGAGACCGCGGCCGCCGCCGAGCTGGCGGCCAGGGAGCCCCGCGGCTCCGACGACGCCTGATCCGGCACCCAGCACCCGGCACCCAGCGCCGTACGCCGAAGGGCCGGCCCCCCAGCATCTGCCAGGGGGCCGGCCCTTCGTGCGTGGTCGGTGCGGCGGTCGGCTCAGGCCAGCGCGGCGTCGAGCGTGATGGTGGTGCCGGCCAGCGCCTTGCTGACCGGGCAGTTGGCCTTCGCGCCCTCGGCGGCCTCGACGAACTGCTCCTCGGTGATGCCCTCCACGGTGCCGCGGACGGTGATCTTGATGCCCGTGATGCCGGTGCCGACGGTCAGCTCGACCTCGGCGCTGGTCTCCAGCGTGGTCGGCGGGGTGCCGGCCTTGGACAGCCCGGCCGACAGCGCCATGGAGAAGCAGGAGGAGTGCGCGGCAGCGATGAGCTCCTCGGGCGAGGTCTTGCCGTTGGCCTCCTCGGAGCGGGAGGGCCAGGACACGTCGAAGCTGCCGACGCCGGAGGACTGCAGCTCCACGCTGCCGGCGCCCTCGGCGAGGGAGCCCTGCCAGGTGGTCTTCGCGGTGCGGGTGGTGGCCATGACGGTGAACTCCTGGGGTGCGTGGGTCAGGGCTCGGCCCTGCGGTCGAGCCCACTGTTCCACGCCGGGTGTGAGCCGCCACCGCCCGATCGGCATGATGGACCGGTGAGCTTCTACGACGAGATCGGCGGCGAGGAGACCATCACCCGCATCGTGGCCCGCTTCTACGCCGGCGTGGCCGGTGACGAGGTGCTGCGCCCGATGTACCCCGAGGAGGACCTGGGCCCGGCCGAGGAGCGGTTCCGGCTCTTCCTCATGCAGTACTGGGGCGGCCCCACGACCTACAGCGAGCGACGCGGCCACCCGCGGCTGCGGATGCGCCACGCGCCCTTCCCGGTCGACCCGACCGCGCGCGACCACTGGCTCAAGCACTTCCGCGACGCCCTCGACGAGGTCGCGCTGCCGCCGGAGCAGGACCAGCAGTTCTGGGACTACGTCACCCACGCGGCGCAGTTCATGGTCAACACGATGGAGACATGACCTCCAGCAGCGGAGCACGGACGTCATCGTCGGGACGACGCGGCCGGCCCGACGCCGGGTCGAAGAACACCAGCACCACCCGGGCCCGGGCCAGGAGCACCTCCCGCTCGGGATCGGCGGCGTCGACGATCTCGGTCTCCATGACCAACGAGGTCGAGCCGACGTGGCTGACCCAGGTCCACGCGTCGTACGGCGCGGCTCGGTGCAGGATCGGCACCTTGTAGTCGACGTCGACCTGGGCGACCACGAGCGAGCTGCGCCCGGTCTCCCCGGGCACCTCCTCCCAGAGCCGGCCCATCATCGCGATGCGGGCCTCCTGGAGGTACTCGAAGTACTTCACGTTGTTGACGTGCCCGTAGACGTCGACGTCGCTGAACCGCACCTGCACCGGGTAGTGGCCCACCTCCAGGCGGTGCGCCGGGGTCCGCTGCGGCGCGCGCTCGGGGGCCTCGGCATCGGGGTCGCGGTGGCCCTCGAGGACCGCCTTCTCCTCGGCGGTGAGGCGGCGCGGGCGCTCCTCGGCGAAGACGTACGGCGTCAGCTCGGTCGTCGCGGTGAGGTACAGCCTCCGCGAGCCGTCCGGCCGCTCGTCGTAGACCTCGTAGGCGAGGGTGAACGAGGCCGCGCGGACCTCGGTGACCCAGCAGTCGATGCGCACCGGCTCGAAGCGGAACATCAGCGGCTCGACGTACCGCACCTGGGTGCGGGCCACGACGAGCCCCTCGACCAGCTCCTGCCCCATCAGCTCCACGCGGTGGCTGCGGAACATGTCGACGCGGGCTTCTTGCAGGTAGTCGACGTAGACGACGTTGTTGACGTGGCCCAGGGCGTCGAGGTCCGCCCACCGCACCGGGCACTCATAGACGTGTCTCACGCGCCCGATGCTCCCAGGCTAGTGTGATCCGGTCCGGAGCCACCCCACAGAGAAGAGCATCCCCGCATGCCCGAAGCAGTCATCGTCTCCGCCGCCCGCACGCCGATCGGGCGTGCCAACAAGGGCTCGCTGAAGGACTTCCGCCCCGACGACCTGGCCGCCTTCGCGATCCAGTCCGCGCTCGACAAGATCCCGGCGCTGGACCCCACCACGATCGAGGACCTCTACCTCGGCTGCGGCCTGCCCGGAGGCGAGTCCGGCAACAACATGGCCCGCATCGTCACCACGCTCATGGGCCTGGAGGTCCCGGGCGCGACGACCACCCGCTACTGCGCCTCCTCGGTGCAGACCACCCGGATGGCCTTCCACGCCATCAAGGCCGGTGAGGGCGACATCTTCGTCTCCGCCGGCGTCGAGACCGTGTCCCGCTTCGCCAAGGGCACCTCCGACCACTGGCCCGACACCAAGAACCCCGTCTTCGCCGAGGCGCAGGAGCGCACGAACAAGACCGCCGAGCTCGGCAACGCCGCGGGCGCCTGGCACGACCCGCGCGAGGACGGCCTGGTCCCCGACGTCTACATCGCGATGGGCCAGACCGCCGAGAACGTCGCCACCCTGCGCGGGCTGGACCGCAAGGAGCTCGACGAGTACGCCGTCCGCTCGCAGAACCTCACCGAGAAGGCGATCGCCGACGGCTTCTGGGCCCGTGAGATCACCCCGGTCACGTTGGCCGACGGCACCGTCGTCTCCGCCGACGACGGCCCGCGCGCCGGTGTCACCTACGACGCCATCGCCGGCCTCAACCCGGTCTTCCGCCCCGACGGCGTCGTGACGGCCGGCAACTGCTGCCCGCTCAACGACGGCGCCGCCGCCGTGGTCATGATGAGCGACACCAAGGCCGCCGAGCTGGGCCTGACCCCGCTCGCGCGCGTGGTCTCCACCGGCGTCTCGGGCCTCTCCCCCGAGATCATGGGCCTCGGCCCGGTCGAGGCCACCAAGAAGGCGCTGGCCAACGCCGGCATGAGCATCGGTGACATCGACCTGGTCGAGATCAACGAGGCCTTCGCCGCGCAGGTCGTGCCGTCCTACCAGGACCTCGGCATCGACATCGACCGCCTCAACGTCAACGGCGGCGCGATCGCCGTCGGTCACCCCTTCGGCATGACCGGCGCGCGCCTGCAGAACACCATGCTCAACAGCCTGGACTGGCACGACAAGACCACCGGTCTGATCACCATGTGCGTGGGCGGCGGCCAGGGCATGGCGCTGATCCTCGAGCGCCTGTCCTGATCCACCCGCGGGGCCGCCGGCGGTCCCGTCGTACGACGCCGCGCCGGACGGGCACCCGCCCGACCGGCACCGGTTGAGCTGATCGGGGTGGGCAGCCGCGTAAAGTACGCGGGTGCCCACGCCCGACCTCTCCACCGAGACCCGCTGGCTCAGCGAGGACGAGCAGCACTCCTGGCGCTCCCTCGTCCTCGGCACGACGCTGCTCTTCGACCGGCTCGACGCCGACCTGCGCCGGGCGTTCGACCTCTCCCTGACCGAGTACGAGATCCTCGTGCGGCTCTCCGAGCGCGAGGGCCGGATGCGGATGGCCCAGCTCGCCGACGCGCTCGCGCACTCGCGCAGCCGGGTCACCCACACCGTGTCCCGCATGGAGAAGGCGCACCTGGTGCAGCGCACGACCTCCCCCGAGGACGGGCGCGGCATCGTGTGCGTGATGACCGAGGAGGGGCTGGAGCTCCTCGAGCGCGCCGCGCAGGTGCACGTGCGCGGCGTGCGCGCACACCTGGTCGACCTGGTGGACGCCGATGACTTCCGTGCCGTCGCGCGGGTCTTCGACGCGGTCTCCGACCGGCTGGTGGCCGGTCACCCGGAGGCGGAGATCAGGTAACGGTCAGCGGGTACGTCACCGGGTCTCGACACGCGGGTCACGGCTTCGCAAGCTCAGCCGTGCCGCTCGCTCGACCACCGACGACGGGTCCGCTGGCGCGTCCCCGTCAGTCCCGCGTGAGGCGCCGGTGCGTCACCCGGTGGGGACGCGCTGCCTCCACGCCGAGGCGCTCGATCTTGTTCTCCTCGTAGGCCGCGAAGTTGCCCTCGAACCAGAACCACTTGGCCGGGTCCTCCTCGTCGCCCTCCCACGCCAGGATGTGGGTCGCGACGCGGTCGAGGAACCACCGGTCGTGGGAGGTGACCACGGCGCAGCCGGGGAAGTCGAGCAGCGCGTCCTCGAGCGAGGAGAGCGTCTCCACGTCCAGGTCGTTGGTCGGCTCGTCGAGCAGCAGCAGGTTGCCGCCCATCTTCAGCGTGAGGGCGAGGTTGAGGCGGTTGCGCTCACCGCCGGAGAGCACGCCGGCCTTCTTCTGCTGGTCCGGGCCCTTGAAGCCGAAGGAGGCGACGTAGGCGCGGGAGTTCATCTCGAAGTTGGCGACCTTGATGAAGTCCAGGCCGTCGGAGACGACCTCCCAGACGTTCTTGTCCGGGTCGATGCCGCCGCGGCTCTGGTCGACGTAGGAGATCTTGACGGTCTGGCCGACGTCGAGCGCGCCCTCGTCGGGCTGGTCGTTGCCGGTGATCATCCGGAACAGCGTGGTCTTGCCGACGCCGTTGGGGCCGATGACGCCGACGATGCCGGCGCGCGGCAGCGAGAACGACAGGTCGTGCATGAGGGTGCGGCCGTCGAAGCCCTTGGTGAGCTCCTTGGCCTCCAGCACCACGTCACCGAGGCGCGGACCGGCCGGGATGTTGATCTCGGAGGTGTCGATCTTGCGCATCCGGTCGGCCTCGGCCGCCATCTCCTCGTAGCGCGCGAGACGCGACTTGGACTTGGCCTGGCGCGCCTTGGGGTTGGAGCGGACCCATTCCAGCTCCTTCTCGAGCATCTTGGCGCGCTTGGCGTCCTTCTGCCCCTCGATCTTCAGGCGCTCCTTCTTGGTCTCCAGGTAGGTGGAGTAGTTGCCCTCGTAGGGGTGAGTCTTGCCCCGGTCGAGCTCGAGGATCCACTCGGCGACGTTGTCGAGGAAGTACCGGTCGTGGGTGATGGCCAGGACGGCACCGGGGTAGCTGGCCAGGTGGCCCTCCAGCCACTGCACCGACTCGGCGTCGAGGTGGTTGGTCGGCTCGTCGAGCAGCAGCAGGTCGGGCTGCTGGAGCAGCAGCTTGCACAGCGCCACCCGGCGGCGCTCGCCACCGGACAGGTTGTCGACGATCGCGTCCGGCGGCGGGCAGCGCAGCGCGTCCATCGCCTGGTCCAGGCGGCTGTCGAGGTCCCAGGCGTTGGCGTTGTCCAGGTCGGTCTGCAGGTCGCCCATCTCGGCCATCAGGGCGTCGAAGTCCGCGTCGGGCTCGGCCATCAGCTCGCCGATCTCGTTGAAGCGGTCCATCTTCGTCTTGATCTCGCCGACGGCCTCCTGGACGTTCTCCAGGACCGTCCTGCCCTCGGTCAGCGGCGGCTCCTGCTGCAGCATCCCGACAGTGGCCTCGGGGTCGAGGATCGCGTCGCCGTTGTTGGGCTGGTCGAGCCCGGCCATGATCTTGAGCAGCGAGGACTTGCCGGTGCCGTTGGGTCCGACGACGCCGATCTTGGCGCCGTGCAGGAACGACAGGGTGACGTTGTCGAGGACGACCTTGTCACCGTGGGCCTTGCGGACGTTGCGCAGGGTGAAGACATATTCCGCCATGGTCCCCGAGCCTACCCACGGCCAGCGGCCCGGGCTCAGGCGGCCTGCCCCTCCTCACCCGCCTGCCGCGGTGTGCGTGTGAAGACGGTGGTGCCGCGGTTGAGGTCGTGGCCCACGACCTGCGCATCGACCTCGAAGGAGGTCATCGCCACCCCCTGGGCGTTGGTCCACGTCGAGGCCCGCAGCCGCCCCACGACGACCACCGGGTCACCGCGCCGCAACGAGGCCGCGCAGCCCTCCCCGAGCGCGCGCCAGGCGTTGACGGTGAACCACTGCGTGGTGTCGTCGCTCCACTGCCCGGTCGCCGCGCTGAACCGGCGGGGCGTCGCCGCCAGCCGGAAGCTGGCCACGCTGGCCTCCCCCGCCTGCCGGACGGTGACGTTGCTGCCGAGCCAGCCCTCCATGGTCACCAGGGTGTCGTTGAGCACGATGTCCTCCTCCTCGGGGACCGGCGTCCCCACGGGCAGGAGCCTGCCGTCGTACGCCGTGCTCCGACGCGGCCTCGAGGACCGCTGGGGAGACCCGTGCCGAGGGACGCCCCTGTGGACGCCCGGCGGTCCCGTCCCCTCCCGGAGGGACTCAGGCCAGGGCGCGGTCCAGGCCCGTGCGCAGCGAGGTGTACGCCGTCAGCTCGGTCTGCACGGGGGCGACCACCAGCTCGGAGGCGACCTCCGAGACGGCCTCCCGCAGCCTGCGGTCCGCTGCGGCCGCACGCGAGCGCGCGGTCGCGGCGACCAGCCCGCGACAGACCAGCGCCAGGAACACCCCGAGCAGCACCCCGCCACCGAGCAGCACCAGCGGCAGCGCGACTCCCCCGACGCGGGGCAGGTCGCCGAGACCTCCGGAGAGCATGGCCGCCACGCTCCAGGCGCCCCCGACGAGGGCGGCCAGCACGAGCAGCCACTGCAGGACCCGCACGGCGCCGGCCCACACCGGGAGTCGCTCGGCGTCGAGGTCGACGGTGCGCAGGGCGTCGTCGAGACGGTCCCCGACCTCGGAGAGGCGGGCGGTCGAGGCGCGACGGACGGAGTCGGCGAACGGGGCGCCGAGCCCGGTCGAGACGTCGTCGGCGAGCGAGCGGACCTCGGCGTCGATCTTGGCGCGCTGCACGGCGGTGGCCTGCGGCACCGAGACGCCCTGACCCCGCAGTGCCTTGGAGTCGGCCCCGAGGTCGATCTCGAGCTTCTTCAACGGGTCGGGACGCAGGCGGCCGACCCACGAGACCAGCGGCCATCCCGTGGCGCGACCGGCCCGCCAGCGGGTGGAGCGCTCCACCGCCTCCACGATCGCCGGGACGCCGGCACCCTCGGCGAGCGCCGACTCGAGGGCCTCGACCCGCTCGTCAGACAGGGTGCGCGTGGGCGCGTCCCCGGCTGCAGCGCGCAGCTCGGCCGCCGCGGCGCGCACGTCGGCCTCGATGCGGCCGGCGGTCATCCGCTTGTCGGCGACCCGCTTCTCGATCTCGCCCTTGAGCTGGTCGATGCCGATACCGTGACGGGCGGAGATCGGGATCACCGGGACGTCGGGGATGCCGTCGGCGGCGAGCAGGCGCCGGACGTCGTCGACCATCGCGTCACGCCGGTCCTCGGGCACGGTGTCGATGTGGTTGAGCACGACCACCATCACGTCGGCGTGCGTGCGCATCGGCGCGAGGTAGCGGTCGTGGATGGCCGCGTCGGCGTACTTCTGCGGGTCGAGGACCCACACGAACATGTCGGCGAGCGCGACGAGCCGGTCCACCTCGAGGTGGTGCGCCACCTCGGTCGAGTCGTGGTCGGGGAGGTCGAGGAGCACGACGCCCTCGAGCGCGTTGGACTCGCGTCGGGTGTCGAGCATCGAGTCACGGGTCGTCTGGTGGCGCGGCGGGATGCCCAGCCACTCCAGCAGCTCGCCGGCACCCTCGGTGCCCCAGACGCACGCGGTCGCCCACGACGTGGTGGGCCGGCGTACGCCGACGGCCGAGAGCTCCAGCCCGGTCAGCGCGTTGAACGTGGACGACTTGCCCGAGCCCGTGGCACCGGCGATCCCGACGACCGTGTGGTGCGCGGAGAGCCGCAACCGGCTGGTGCCGCGCTCGACCACCGTGGCGGCACGCCCGACCAGCTCGTCGTCGAGCCGACCCCGGGCCGCCTCGGTCGCGGCGCCCAGGCCCTCGAGCCGGGCTCCGGTGTCGGTGCCCCGGGTGACCAGCTTCTTGGCCCCCTCCAGCAAGGACGTCATGATCCCCCAACCCGCTCGACCCTGTTCGTGGTGCTGGCCCACACCCTAGGGGGTCGGTGCGCTCAGTGCTCGCGCTGGGCGCTGGAGAAGCGCACGTCGTCGACCCGACGGGCCGCCACGCGCAGCGCCTCCGGCGCCTCGTCGCTCAGGCCCAGGCCCTCGACCAGGGCGGTGTAGCGCGCCTGCTCGGTGGCGAAGAGGCCGGTGATCCGCTCCTCCAGCATCTGCCGCGCCCGCTCGGCCATGCCGCGCACGGCCTGGTCGCCGAAGACCGCCTCCAGCAGCTTCTGGCCCAGCGCCGCCGAGCCGCCGGCGATGCCGGCCTCGGCGCCGGTCAGGCCGGCGGTGTGGGAGAAGACGACGACCATCAGCGCGACGGAGAGCCCGTTGACCCCGAGGGCGAGGAAGCGCGCCGTGGTGCGCTTGCCCTCCCCCTCGGCGCGGACCATCTCCAGCACGTCGCCCTGCCACTCGCGCACCGCACGCTCGGCGCGGCGGCGCAGGTCGCGGGAGGCGCGCCCGATGTCGGGGCCGGCGGTGGCCAGCAGACTCACGCCCGACTCCAGCTGGCGCCAGGCCCGCTCAGCCGCCTCGGCGGCCTCCTCGGCGTGCTCGAGGACGAGCAGCTCCAGGCCGGACTCGACCGCGACGGTCACCCGCTCGGCCTGGGCGGGCTTGCCCTTGACCGCGCCGACGACGCGGTCGCGCAGCCAGCCGACCTTGGTCTCCAGCGAGCGCAGCAGCTCCCCGGTGCCCACGAACTCCTGCCACCGGGCGAGGACCTCGCCACGCAGGAGGGTGCCGTCGGCCGTGGCGGCCAGCGCCCGGGACAACGCGTCGGAGTAGGCCTGGTCGCTGAGACGACGCAGGTGCTCGGCGGCCTCCACCTGGGCGGCGGCCGCGTCGGCGACCGGGTGCACGTGGTGGGTCAGGGAGCGGATGGCGCCGTCGAGGGTCTGCTTCACGACCGCGGAACGCGCGCCGGAGTCCTCGGCCAGCGACTCGAGCCAGCCCCGCACCTCGGCCACGTGACCAGCGGGCAGGAGCCCCTCCTCGTCGACCGCGCCCTCGTGGACGACGAAGAGCGGGGAGTCCTTCAGGCCGCGGGCGGCCAGCATCCTGGCCAGGTGCGTCGAGACCGTCTGCACGGCCTCCGGGGCGGTGCGATCCAGCACGATCGCCACCGCCGTCGAGCGGTCGGCGGCCTGCTTGAGGAAGGTCCAGGGCACCTGGTCGGCGTACCGCGCGGCCGAGGTGACGAAGAGCCAGAGGTCGCCGGCGGCGAGCAGCTGCGCGGCGAGCGCGCGGTTCTGCTCGTCGACGGAGTCCACGTCGGGCGCGTCCAGGACCGCCAGGCCCTGCGGGATCGTCTCGGAGGCGACCAGCTGCAGGCAGTCCGGGTCGTTGGTGGCGTGGTCCACGCGGCGCAGGTCCGGCAGCAGGCGGTCCTGGCCGAACCAGTGGCCGTCCTCGGGGTGGTGCACGAGCACGGGCGAGCGCGTGGTCGGGCGGAGCACGCCCGAGGCGGTGACGCGGTGGCCGACCAGGGTGTTGACCAGGGTCGACTTGCCGGCGCCGGTCGAGCCGCCGACGACCGCCAGCAGCGGCGCGTCGACGGTCATCACCCGTGGGATGACGTAGTCCTCGAGCTGGTCGACCATCTCCTGGTGGGAGGTGCGCACCTCGTCGACACCGGGCAGGTCCAGCGGCAGCGCAGCGGCCTGCAGCGCGCCGCGCAGACGCACCAGCGCGGTGATCATGGCGGCGTCGCCGGAGCCGACGTCGGTCGAGGTCTCGTGCCGGGCACTCATCGGGCACTCATGCGGGTCGGGACCACCTGTCCGGGGAAAGCGATGGATGGGCGCACGGCGGAGATCCGTCGGACGTGCTCCTGGCCGCGCACCGCGAAGTCTGGCGGAGGAGTGCCGCGCAGGTAGCGATGATGCAGGAATCCGAGCTCGATCGCTGCTTGTTGGTAGACCCGCATGGCCTGCTCGCCCTCGCGACCGCCGTGCTGCCGGGCGAAGGACCGGGCCGTACGACGGGCCCGCAGGTCGACCACCCAGGCGATGTCGGTGGCCGGCAGCAGCCCGCGCTGGGCGGCGTCGCCCAGGGCCACCCCCAGCATCCGCTGCTCGGCCCGGCGCGCCCAGAAGGCCAGGGCGAACATGCCGATCAGGGCCGGGACCATCAGCACGAGGTAGACAGCCGCGAAGCTGCCCAGCCCGAAGACGGTGGAGCCGTTCCACAGCCCGTGCGCCAGCACCGCCAGGACGTAGCCGCCCACGGGCGCCAGGAACCGGACGGCACCGGACCGGCTCGTCACGGCGATGCCGACGCCGATGCCGATGAAGGTCGTGAAGAGCGGGTGGGCGAACGGGCTGAAGAGGCAGCGGATGACGAACGTGGCGGTGACCGCCTCGGTGCCGCCCGGCCCCATCCCGTCGGTGCCGTCGTAGGCGGCGGCGAGGTAGAGGATGTTCTCGACGAAGGCGAACCCGATGCCGACCATGCCGGCGTAGACGATGCCGTCGAGGATGCCGTCGAGCTCCGCGCGTCGCAGCCACAGCAGCAGCACCAGGAAGGCGCCCTTGCCGGCCTCCTCGGTGATCGGGGCGACGACGGCGAGGCTGGCCACCTCACCCACCCCGACGACCAGGCCTCCGATGCCCTGCACCAGCAGCGCGCCCGCGGTGGCGACGAAGCCACCCCACAGCAGGCCCAGGGCCAGCAGCGACTTGGGTTCGGGCTCGTAGCGGTCCAGCCAGAGGTAGCAGCCGACCAGCGGGCCCACCGGCAGCGCGGCCAGCACGGTGGCCAGCAGCAGCGTGCCCGGGGCGCCGGACAGTGCCAGGACCAGCAGCATGGGCAGGGCGCCGAGCGCCACGAGCACGGTCACGACGACCGTGAACGCGACTCCCTGGCGACGTGTCCTGACCATGGTCACGAGCCTATCGGCCGGCGGCCCGCACCGATCACCCCTGTCGCGCGCGCCGTCGTACAGTGGCGGCATGAGCGAGGAGACGCAGCCCGAGCCCCGGACCGAGTCGCACGACCCGGCGGTGCCGGAGGCGTACGCCGCCTTCATGCGCACCGGCTGGGGCGACCGCGAGCTCGACCTACCGCGCCACCCGGTCGCCGACCTCGCCGCGACCCGTCGCGAGCGTCTCTCCGCCGCCTTCCCCGGCGAGCGACTGGTGCTGCCGGCCGGCACCTACAAGGTGCGCGCCAACGACACCGACTACCGCTTCCGTGCCGACACCGCGCACGCCTACTTCTCCGGCAACCTCACCTCCGACGCCGTGCTCGTGGTCGAGGACGGCGAGGGCGTGCTCTACGCCCGCCCACGCTCCTCGCGCCAGACCGACGAGTTCTTCCGCGACCGGCAGTACGGCGAGCTCTGGGCCGGTCGCCGTCCGTCGCTGAAGGAGATCTCCGACTCCCTGGGTCTGGAGGTGCGTCACGTCGACGAGCTCGAGTCGCGACTGTCCGCCTCCACGACCAAGACCCGCGACCTGACCTCCGACGGCGACCTCGCCCGGGTGGCCTCCGAGCTGCGGCTGGTCAAGGACTCCTGGGAGGTCGGGGAGCTGCAGGCCGCCTGCGACGCCACGACGCTGGGCTTCGAGGACGCGGTCGCTGACTGGGACAACGTGCTGCGCTACGGCGAGCGCTGGCTCGAGGGCACCTTCTTCCGTCGCGCCCGCACCATGGGCAACGACATCGGCTACGACTCCATCGTGGGTGGTGGCAAGCACGCCACGACGCTGCACTGGATCGAGAACTCCGGCGCGATCACGCCCGGGGAGCTGGTGCTGCTCGACATGGGCGTGGAGGGCCACAACCTCTACACCGCCGACGTGACCCGCACCCTGCCGGTCGACGGCACCTTCACCCCGCTGCAGCGTGACCTCTACCAGCTGGTCCTCGACGCCCAGGAGGCCGGCATCGGAGCGGTGCGCCCCGGCGCGGCGTTCCAGGACCCCCACCGCGCCGCGATGCGGGTGCTGGCCCACGGCCTCGACGACCTCGGGCTGCTGCCGGTCAGCGCCGAGGAGTCGCTGGCCGACGACAACAAGACCTACGCGCGGTGGACCCTCCACGGCACCAGCCACATGCTCGGCATGGACGTCCACGACTGCGGCCGGGCGGCGCCGGAGGCCTACGCCAAGGGCACCCTGGCCGAGGGGATGGTGCTCACCGTCGAGCCGGGGCTGTACTTCCAGGAGGACGACCTGCTCGTCCCCGAGGAGCTGCGCGGCATCGGCATCCGCATCGAGGACGACATCCTCGTGACCGCCGACGGCTACGACAATCTCTCGGCCTCCCTGCCGCGCACGCCCGACGCGGTCGAGGAGTGGATGGGTCAGCGGATCCGCTGACCCCACCCGTTCGACCCGGCGCAGCCGGTCGGCGGGTGGTCAACCGGCCGGCAGGTCCACCCAGAAGACCGAGCCCTCGCCGGGCGTCGAGTCGGCGCCCAGCTCGCCGCCGTCGCGCTCGGCGACGGTGCGGGCCAGCGGCAGGCCGAGCCCGGTGCCCTTGACGCTCGGCCCCGCGAAGCGCACGAACGGCTCGAACGCCGAGCGCAGCTGCACGGCGCTCAGGCCCCGGCCGGTGTCGCGGACCGTCACCCGAACGCGCGGCTGGCCCCCCTCCCCCACCAGCGGCTGCGCGCCCACCTCGACCGTGCCGCCGTGGCGGTTGTGCACGATCGCGTTGCCGACGAGGTTGGTCAGCACCTGGCGCAGGCCGGCGGGGCGGGCGAGCACCGACAGGCCGGTGGGTACGCCGTTGACGACCGTGACCCCGTGCTTCTCGGCGGGCACCCGGTGCCAGTGCACGACGTCGGCCACGGCGCCGGCCACGTCGACCGAGAGGCGCGAGTCCTCCGCGCCGAGCAGCCGCCCCGTGCCCAGCAGGTCCTCGACCACGTCGAGGAGGTGCTCGGAGGCCGTGAGGACGTGGCCGGCGTCGCGCCCCACCTCCGCCGCGAACTCCCCGGGCGACTGGCGCTCGGCCTGGTCGGCCAGCAGCTCGGCGTACCCGATGATCGTGGAGAGCGGGGTCCGCAGCTCGTGGCCGACCGTGGCGAAGAACTGCTGCTGGACGTGGCGGGCCTGGTCGCCGACCGCGAGGGCGTCGGTGAGCAGCGAGCGGGAGTGCTGCGCGGCGAGCCCGGCGGCCAGCGCGGCCGAGAGCAGGCGGTAGTCGGCGAGCAGCTGCTGGGACCAAGGGCCGGGGGTGCTCCGTCCCACGGAGAGGCTGCCGTACATCGCGGCGTCGCGCTGCAGGGCGCACGAGACGATCGCGGCGGTGCCGCACTGCTCGAGCTCGTCGCGGTCGGTGGCCGCTTCCGGCGGCAGCAGGTCGCGGTCGGTGAGCGCGACGATCTCGTCGCGGGCGAGCTGGGAGAGGTAGGGCATGGTGAGCGCCCCCTCGCTGCCGTCGCGCGGGACGGAGTGGCACGGCGACCCCGGAGCCACCCACTCCCGCAGCCACACCCGGTCCCCGAGGTGCAGCCAGGGGTCGCGGTCCTCCGGCGGGGTGAGCGTGAGGGCGAGGACGACGATCTCCGCCTCCCCGCCGGTCAGGAAGTGCGCCGACACCCGCTCGCACGCCCCCTCCACGGACAGCTCGCCGGTGAGCAGCCGGCCGCTCAGGAGCGCTGCGTCCGCGGAGGGGGCGACGTCCACCGCGAGCTCCTGCAGGGCCACGGGTGTCGCGGGGGCCACGTCACTCCTCGGGGGATGAAGGAAGAGCCCCGCACCGCAGCAGCGCCGGCGAGGGGAAGATGCCCCTAGTCTGGTCGATCCGTGCGGGCTGCGTCAGCACAACCTGCCGATCCAGGCCCCATCGGGCCAGCGCGGTCAGTTGCGCCAGCCCCAGGCTGCGACCCGGACAGGCGTGGTGCCCGGCCCCGAAGGGCAGCCAGGCACCGGGACGCACGTCCGCGCCGTCCCACCGCGCGGGGTCGAAGAGCGCCGGGTCGGCCGACCCCGCCGGCAGGAGGTCGGCCCCGCGCCCGAGCAGCAGCGGACTCACGAGCACGACGGCGTGGGCGGGCACCGTGCCGTGCTCCAGCGCGACCTCCCGCGCGGTCATGCGGGCCGTGACCCACGTGGGCGGCCGCAGCCGCAGGGTCTCCCAGGCCGTCTCCGTGGCGAGGCCGCGGCGAGCCGCCTGGGCCGCGGCGGCGGGGTTCTCGGCTAGCAGCACGAGCAGCCAGGCCCCCGCGGCGATCGGCACCTGGACACCGGCGGCCAGCTCCACCGCGCTCACCGTGGGGGCATCGACCCGCAGGTCGGCGAGCGCTCGCTCGAGGTCGACGCGGGCGGCGCGCTCGGCACGGCGCGTGTTCGACCACCGACGAGGAGGGCGCGCCGCGGCGATGACGGGCGCCAGGGCGTCGATCCACGCCAGCACCAGGTCGGCGACGCGGTCGCGGTCCGCCGGCTCGAGCGGGCCCAGCACGGCGTCGGTCGTGGACCTGGCCACGGGCTCGCGCAGGACGCGCATCGCGTCCGCGGCGTCGTCGGCGGCCCACGCGACGACGGCCCGGGAGAGCTCGTGCTCGAAGGTGGCGAGGCCACGGGTGACCTGGTCGGGTCGCAGCCGGGTGATCATCGCGTGCTCCCCGGTCGTGGCGCGGCGGGTCACGTCGACGGGGAAGAGGAAGGCGTCACTGTCGGTCAGCACCCGACGGGTGTCGACGACCGAGGTGACGAGGTAGGGGCCGCCCGGCCCCAGGGCGACCGGCCCGGGCTCGTCGCGGAGGCCGAGAACGGCACCGAGGCGCCCGATCGCCAAGGTGTCGTCCGTGGTGGTGTCGGTCCTCAGGGGGACGGACGCCACATGTAGATAGCGGACAGCTGTCGAGCGGCCCGGCGGGCGCGGATCTTCGCGAGCATGGTCGTTCCTCCCTTGCGCACTAGGTCGTCCGAGTCCCCGAGAGTGGGCGACCCGGGCAGGACAGCCTCCCTCACTGCCCAGCCTGCGCAGAATACCCCTGCCGGCATCGTCCTGACCATGATCGAGTAAAGATCCGGCTCAGGTCGCGCGTCGGGTCAGATCGTCTCGGCGATCAGCTGCTCGAGCTGCTGACGCCGGAACGGCTTGGGCAGCACGTCGGTGATGCCGAGCTCCTGCAGCAGCGGACGCTTGTCGCCCGCCCAGGCGCTGACGACGACGACCCGCAGACCGGTGGCGTGCTCGGGGTGCTGGTGGATCCAGCGCACGACCTCCTCGCCGGTCATCCGCGGCATCGAGAGGTCCAGCAGCATCAGGTCGTAGCTGGTGCGCTGCAGCGCCTCGACGGCCTCGACACCGTCGATGGCCTGGTCGGCACTGTGGCCCTGCCGCTCGACCATCCGGGCCATGACCTCGCGGATGTCGTCGGTGTCGTCGACGACGAGGAACCGCAGCTGGCGGCTCGACTCTGTCGTCTTCTCGTCCACGGCCGAAGGGTACCGCTCCCGGTATCTCCCCGTGCTCCCCGCCAGGGTGGTCCCGGCATGTGGGAGATAGCCTTGGCGGGCCCAGCCTCCGTAGCTCAGCTGGATAGAGCGAGTCACTTCTAATGACTTGGTCGCAGGTTCGAGTCCTGCCGGGGGTGCTACCCCGACAGCCCCGTCCCGGGGGTTGCCGCGCGCCGCCGGACCCAGCAGGGTGGGCAGTGCTTGAAGGCCATGTCCCGCAGGGCGGCCCGCGTGCGTGCCGACTTGCCCGGGCGGACGTCGGGAGCCGGTGCTGGTGCCTCGGACATGGCAGGACCCTACTGGCACGCGGGGGCCGGGCGGGTCGACGCCTCAGGCGTGGTCGTCGATCGCGGCGAGCAGGCTCCGGCGTACGTCGTCGGGGGCGAAGCTGGCCCGCACCGACGTCCGCGCGAGCTCCCGCACGCCCTCCTCGTCGAGGTCCAGCAGGTCGGCTGCCAGCTCGTACTCCCGGTTGAGGGTGGTGCCGAACATCGGCGGGTCGTCGGAGGCGATCGCGACCGTGACGCCGGCCTCGACGAAGCGCGGCAGCGGGTGCTCCTCGAGCGTCGCGACCGCGCGGGTGGCGAGGTTGGAGGACGGGCACACCTCGAGGGGTACGCCGGTGGCCGCGAGGTGCTCGAGCAGCGCAGGATCCTGCGCGGCGCTCGTGCCGTGGCCGATCCGCTCGGCGCCCAGCAGGTGCAGCGCGTCCCAGACCGTCTGCGGCCCGGTGGTCTCCCCCGCGTGCGGGACCGAGCGCAGCCCCGCGGCGCGTGCCGCGTCGAAGTGCGGCTGGAACTGCGGGCGGGGCACGCCGATCTCGGGGCCGCCGAGGCCGAAGCCGATCAGCCCGTCCCCGGCGTGGTGCAGCGCGAAGTCGAGCGTGGCGTCGGCCGCGGGCAGCCCGGACTCCCCGGGGATGTCGTAGATCCAGCGCAGCACCAGCCCGAAGTCGCGCTCGGCGGCGACCCGGGCGTCCTCCAGCGCCTCGGTGTACGCCTCGATCGGCATCCCCACCCCGTCCTCGTGCGGGCGCACGGAGGTGTAGGGAGTGCAGGTGAGCTCGGCGTAGCGCAGGGACTGCTCGGTCGCCATCTCGCGGGCCACCTCGTAGGTCAGCACCCGCACGTCCTCGGGGGTGCGCACCAGGTCGACGACAGCGAGGTAGACCTCGATGAAGTGCGCGAAGTCGCGGAACTCGAAGAAGCGGCGCAGCGCCTCGGGGTCCTCCGGCACGGTGCCGGGGTGGCGCCGCGCGAGCTCGGAGACGATGCGCGGGGAGGCCGAGCCGACGTGGTGGACGTGCAGCTCGGCCTTCGGCAGGCCGGCGATGAAGGCGGGGTCCACGCGCACCGGATCAGTCCGTCGCCTCGAGCACGGCGTCGAGGATGTCCTGCGGCTGGCCCTGGACGACCTCGCCGTCGAGGATCACCGTGGGGGTGCCCTGCACGCCGGCCTCGATCGCCGCGGCGGTGGCGTCGTCGACCCAGTCGCGCATGGTCACCTCCAGGATGCCCTCGGAGACGGCGTCCTCCTCGGCACCGGCCTCGACCGCGAGGTCGAGCAGGTCCTGGTTGTCAGGGAAGGGACCGGACTCGGACGGCTGGTTGTCGAAGAGCAGGTCGTGGTAGCGCTTGGCGACCTCGGGGCCGGACTCCTCCAGCACTACGGCGAAGGCGTTGACCGCCCGCGGGCTGTAGTCGCTGATCCGCTCGAGGAGGTTGAAGGGGCGGTACTCCACCAGCAGCTCGCCCTCCTCGGCGAGGCGCTCGAAGTCGTCGCGGGTCGCGGCCTCGAGCTCGCCGCAGAACGGGCAGAGGAAGTCCTCGTAGACGACCACCGTGTGCGGGGCGTCGGAGTCGCCGACCGTCACGCCGTGCTCGCTGGCACCCGCGGGGGCCGCCGAGACGTCGGTGCTGGTGTCCAGGGCACGGGTGAGCAGGAACCCGGCCAGGATCACCAGCGCCATGCCGACCGCCACGATCGTGGCCATCCGGATCGTGCGACGCCGCTCGGCGCGCTGCTGGGCGGCACGCGCCTCGGCGGCGCGAGCGGCGCGGTCCTCGGCGCGGTTCTTCTTCGACATGATTCTCCTCAGCTCTCCAGCGGCGTACGACGGAACAGCACGTGGTCGAGGGCCCATCGGCCCCGGTGGCCGACGGCCGCCACGAACAGCGACCCTGCCAGCAGGGCGACGTCGCGGGCGATCTCCCAGGGGTACTTCTCGGCGGCGTCGGGGTCATAGCCCCCACCGCCGAAGCACCCGCAGTCGATGGTCAGCCCGCGTGCCCAGGCGCTCGCGATCCCGATGATGAAGGCGACGAACAGGACCGCCGACGCCACCGCCATCGTCCGCGTCAGCAGTCCCACGACCAGCGCGAGCCCCACGACGACCTCCACGACCGGCAGCAGCTGCCCCACGGTCGGCACGAGCGCCTCGGGCAGCAGCCGGTAGGCGCGCACGGCCTGCACGCTCGATGCGGGGTCGGGGATCTTCAGGGCCCCGGCGACGATCCAGACGCCCCCGACGACGAGCCTCGCGGCCAGCACCAGCCAGCCCACGACACGTCCCTCCACGACCGCGAGCCTAGAGGGAGGGTCTGAGGGGCGGCTGAGAGGCCGCTGGTGCGGCCCGCACCGGCGGGGGCGCCGACGCGTAGGGTGTCGATCCATGACGGACCGACTCGTGTGGATCGACTGCGAGATGACCGGCCTGGACCTGGGGGCCGACGCCCTGATCGAGGTCGCGGCGCTGGTCACCGACTTCGAGCTGAACGTGCTCGGTGAGGGCGTCGACGTGATCATCAAGCCGCCGGACGCCGCGCTGGAGCAGATGGTGCCCTTCGTGCGGGAGATGCACGAGAAGTCCGGGCTGCTCGAGGAGCTCGCGGAGGGCGTCGACATGGCCGCCGCCGAGCGGCAGGTGCTCGACTACATCCGCACCCACTGCCCCGACGGCAGTCGCCCGCCGCTGGCCGGCAACACCGTCGCCACCGACCGGGCCTTCCTGGCCCGCGACATGGCCACGCTCGAGGGGTTCCTGCACTACCGGATCGTGGACGTCTCCTCGATCAAGGAGCTCTCGCGCCGTTGGTTCCCCCGGGCCTACTACGCCGCACCCGACAAGCGGGGCAACCACCGCGCCCTGGCCGACATCCAGGAGAGCATCGAGGAGCTGCGCTACTACCGCGAGGCGGTGTTCGTGCCGCAGCCCGGCCCCGACACCGACACCGCCCGCGAGATCGCCGGTCGGCACGGCGGTTCCCTCACGGGGCTGACCGGTGAGACCACCGCAGCGCAGGGCGCGGCCTCGGATTCGGCGCCCGCGTCCTAGTCCCCTACACTCGTCCCCGGTCCGGCTCCGCCGGGTCCGTGGTGGGCGTAGCTCAGCTGGTAGAGCATCGCGTTGTGGTCGCGAGGGTCGCGGGTTCAAGCCCCGTCGCTCACCCCACGAGCACGAGCCCCTGACCTCCGGGTCAGGGGCTCGTCGCGTCTCCGCCGCTCCTCCCCCGTGCGCGGGGATAGCTAGGGTCGCCGCATGGCAGCACCCGACCGGTCCCCCGCGCGCGAGGTGCGGCTCGAGCGGCGTACGTCGCAGGACCCGCAGGTCCTGGCCCTGGTGGGCCGCTACGTCGCCGAGCTCGACGAGCGCTTCCCGAGCGGCTTCACCGTCTCCGGTCCCGACGACCTCGTGGACCCCGGAGGGCACTACCTCCTCGCGACGGTCGACGGCGCACCCGCCGCGGTGGGCGGCGTCCGCGCGATCGCGAGCCCCGAGGGCGCGGCCGAGGTCAAGCGGATGTGGGTCGACCCGGCGTACCGCGGACTGGGGCTCGGACGACGGGTGCTCGCCGCCCTGGAGGAGCTTGCGGTCGAGCTCGGGCACCGCACGGTCGTCCTCGACACCAACCGCACGCTCGGCGAGGCGCTGTCGATGTACGCCGCGGCGTGCTACCGCGAGGTCGAGCGCTACAACGACAACCCCTACGCCGAGGCGTTCTTCCGCAAGGAGCTGTAGGACCTCAGCCGGGGATCTGCCCGAACGAGCCGCGCTGGAAGTCCTGGTAGGCCTCGAGCACCTCGGCCTTGGTGTTCATCACGAACGGCCCGGCCCACGCCAGCGGCTCCCGGATCGGCTGCCCGCCGACGACGATGACGTCCATCCGCGGGCTGCGGCTCTCCTGCGTGCCGTCGGCGGTCAGGGTGAGGTAGTCACCGGCGCCCATCGCGGCCGCCTGGCCGGTGCGGATCGGGCGCCCGTCGGTGCCCACGGTGCCCTGGCCGTTGAGGACGTAGACAAGCGCGTTGTGCTCGACCTCCCAGGGCAGATCGAGCCGCGCGCCGGGCTCGAGGGTGGCGTGCACGAGCGTCATCGGGGTGTACGTCGACCCCGGGCCCGCGTGCCCGTCGACCGAGCCCGCGATGACCCGGACCAGGGCCCCCGCGTCGGGGGTGGTGAGCAGCTGGACCTCGCCGGAGCGGATGTCCTGGTACTTCGGGGCGCTCATCTTGGCGTCGCGCGGGAGGTTCACCCACAGCTGGATGCCGTGGAAGAGACCGCCCTGGGTGACCATCCACTCCGGCGGGGCCTCGATGTGCAGCAGGCCGCTGCCGGCGGTCATCCACTGGGTGTCGCCGTTGGTGATGGTCCCGCCGCCGCCGTGGGAGTCCTGGTGGTCGAAGGTGCCGTCGATGATGTAGGTGACGGTCTCGAAGCCGCGGTGCGGGTGCCAGGAGGTGCCCTTGGGCTCGCCGGGCGCGTACTCCACCTCGCCCATCTGGTCCATCATGATGAACGGGTCCAGGGCACGCAGGTCGAGACCGGCGAAGGCCCGGCGCACCGGGAAGCCCTCCCCCTCGTAGCCCTGGGGTGCGGTGGTCAGCTGCCAGACCGGGCGCGGCTGGTCACCGAGGCCGGGGGTGCGCAGGCGGGGCAGGACGGTGAGGTCGTCGACGGTGACGGCAGGCATGGGTTCCTCCTCGGGGTGGTCGAGCGGAAGAACGTCGTTGAAACTCGAACTATTCCGCTGCCGGCGAGAGCGCCGACCGCGCCTGGGAGGGCAGGTCCGAGAGGGCTGGCCAGGCGACTCAGACCAGTGCCGGGAGCTCGACGTAGAACGTCGTCCCGGCACCCTCCGCGCTCTCGACGCGCAGCGACCCACCGTGCTGGTGCACGACCGCGCGGGCGATCGAGAGCCCCAGCCCGCTGCCGGGGATGGCCTGGCGCTGGGCCAGGGAGGACCGGAAGAACCGCGTGAACAGGTGCTCCTGCTCGGCGAGCGGGATGCCGATGCCGGTGTCGCGCACGACCACCACGCTGCCCTCCTCGCGCGGCAGCAGGGAGACCTCCACCTCCCCACCGCCCGGGGTGAACTTCACGGCGTTCCCCACGAGGTTGACCAGGGCCCGCTCCAACATGTCGCGCTCGCCCAGGAACGGCATCGGCTCCTCGGGCACCGAGACCCGCAGGCGGAGGCCGCCGGTCTCGGCCGCCGGCGCGACGACCTGGCAGGCATCGCCCACCACCGTGCGCAGGTCGACGACCCGGGGCGCCAGGTTGAGGCCGTCCTCCTGCAGCCGCGAGAGGGTGAGCAGGTCGTCGATGAGACCCAGCAGCCGGCGGGAGTTGGACTCGACCTTCTCGACGGCCGAGCGCTGCGCGGGGCTGAGCTCGCCGAGCGTCGCGTCCAGCAGCATCTCCAGGTAACCGTGGATGCTGGTGATCGGGGTGCGCAGCTCGTGGCTGACCGAGGACACGAAGGCGTCCTTGACCGCGTCCACCTCCCGCATCCGCTCGAGCGCCTCGCGCAGTGCCTCCTCGGTCTCGATCCGGTCGGTCACGTCCTCGGAGGTGCTGACGTAGCCGACCACCGCGCCCTGGTCGTCGGTGACCCGGCTGAGCGTCATCGAGTGCGTGCGGTCGACCCCGTCGGCCCGGGTGAAGCCCATCTCCACCGGAGCGACGCCGCGCCGAAGCAGCTCTCCCGCCACCGAGCGGAAGTCGGGCGCCACCCCCAGCTGGGCGGCGGCCGCCTCGACCGCCGACGGGCTGTGCAACATGCTCGTGCTGCGCCCCAGGACCTCCTCGGCGCGGTAGCCCAGCATCCGTTCGGCACCGGGGTTGAAGAGCGAGATCCTGCTGTGCTCGTCGGTCACGATGATCGCGACCCCCGTCGCGCTCGCCACGATGCGGTCCAGGGTGTCGCGCTCGGCCTGCGCGTCCCGGGCCGCCTCGACGCTCTCCCCCACCCGCAGGATGAGGGGCACCACGATGACCGCGCACACGACCGCGAACGAGGACAGCAGGATCCCCCGCAGGTCCCGGTCGAGTCCGTAGACGTCGGGGGCGGCGGCGAACGGGCCCCGGTCGGCGGTCGTGAGCAGGATGGCGAAGGCCAGCATCAGGATCATCTGCGCCAGCGCCTCGCGGGCCGAGATGCGCAGCGCGCTCCACGCCAGGAGAGCGACGAGGAGGTAGACCAGCGGCGGGGTGTCCTGCGGGATGAAGATCAGCGGGGCGGCCACCGTGATGAGCAGCCACTGCAGCGCGTACTCCCCGCGCCCGGCGATCGAGTCGTGCGCCGGGAGGGTCGCCCACAGTGGCGTCAGCACCATCAACGACGCGAGGTGGGCGGTGCCCATCCCCAGCGCGATGAGCGGGGGGTGGCCGAACCCGGTGGCCAGCGCCGTGAGGGCGCCGCCGCCGGCACCCACCGCACCACCGACCAGGCAGGCGAGGAACCACCGGCGCAGGTCCGCGTCGCGGCACAGCGTCCACGTGCGCTCCTGGCCACGGGAGAGCAGCACCCACACCAGCGCCACCTCGACGGTGATGGTGACGGCGTACCCGGTGGCCACGCCCCACGGGCGACCACCGAGTCCCACGGTCAGCAGCGCGAGCACCGTGACGATCGGCAGGAGTCGCACCACCCAGCGTCGGGGGGCGAGCAGCAACGCTCCCACGGCGGCGCCGACCGGCCAGATGCCGATGACCTTGCCGTCGTCGGGAGCGGCGGAGACGGCAATCAGACCGGTGAGGGCCGTGACCACGAGCAGGGCGGACACCCGGACCTGCCATGACGACGACCACCAGCGCAGCACGCGCACCCTCCTCACGGTTGCTCCCTGTCACCGCTCGCAGCGACCATCAGACCACCCCGGCGACCCGGACACCATCGACGGCGCGCCCTCCCTCCTACCCGTTCGCGTCGGTCCCATGACTAGGTTGTCGAGGTGAGCACCGACACCAGCAGCCGCAGCCACTACGACGTCGTCGTGGTCGGGGGTGGGCACAACGGGCTGGTCGCCGCCGCGTACCTCGCCCGGGCCGGCCTCTCCACCCTGGTCCTCGAGCGCCTCGACCACACCGGCGGCGCCGCGATCTCCGCGCAGGCGTTCCCCGGCCACCCGGTGCGGCTCTCGCGCTACTCCTACCTCGTGTCGGTCATGCCCGACGCCCTGATGGCCGACCTAGACCTCGACGTCACCCTCACCTCGCGGGGGACCGCGTCCTACACCCCGACGCTGCGCGACGGCGTCCCGGGAGGCCTGTTCGTCCAGCGCCCGGAGGGGCCCGGGACCGCGGAGTCCTTCGCTGCGCTCACCGGCGGCGAGGAGGAGTACGCCGCGTGGCAGCGGTTCTACGGCGAGCTCGAGCAGATGGCAGGCGTGCTCGCCCCCACGTTCCTGTCCCCGCTGCCCACCGAGCGCGACCTGCAGGCCCAGGTCGGCGCGGACATCTGGCGCGACGTCGTCGAGCGTCCCCTCGGCGAGGCCGTCGAGCGACGGTTCCAGGACGACACGGTCCGCGGTGTCGTCGGCACCGACGGCCTGATCGGCACGTTCGCGTCGCTGCACGACCCCTCGCTGGTGCAGAACAAGTGCTTCCTCTACCACCTCGTCGGCAACGGCACCGGCGAGTGGCGGGTGCCCGTGGGCGGGATGGGTGCGGTGACAGACGGGCTGCTGAGGGCCGCTGTCGGTGCCGGCGCCGAGGTCCTCACCGGCGCGGGCGTCTCCCGGATCACACCGGGAGCCGACGGCGTGGAGATCACCTGGGACGGCGCCTCCGGCAGCCACTCGGTGACCGCGGACCACGTCCTCTCCGGTGTGGCGCCGTGGGTGCTGCGCATCCTGCTCGGCGAGGGCGAGCACCCCGACAAGCCCGTGGGCTCGCAGCTGAAGATCAACCTGCTGCTGGAGCGGCTGCCCCGGCTGCGCTCGGGGATGGACCCCGCCAAGGCCTTCGCCGGCACCCTGCACCTCGGGGAGGACTACTCCCAGATCGAGCGGGCGTACGCCGAGGCCGCGGCCGGACAGGTGCCCTCGACCATGCCCGGCGAGGTCTACTGCCACTCCCTGACCGACCCCTCGATCCTGGGTGACGCCCCGGAGGGCACGCACACGCTGACCTACTTCGGCCTGCACACGCCCGCGACGCTCTTCGAGGGCCCCGACCGCGAGGCACGCAAGGCACTGGCCGTCGAGCGCGCCCTCGCCGAGCTCGACAAGCACCTGGAGGAGCCGATCTCCTCCTGCGTCGCGACCGATGCGTCCGGCCGGCCCTGCATCGAGGCGAAGATCCCCCAGGAGATCGAGGCCGACCTGGCGATGCCCGGCGGGCACATCTTCCACGGCGACCTGGAGTGGCCCTGGGCGGCCAACCGGGCGCTGCTGGACACCCCCGCCTCACGGTGGGGCGTGCAGACCGACCACGAGCGGGTGCTGCTGTGCGGGTCCGGTGCCCGACGGGGCGGCGCCGTCTCCGGTCTGGGCGGTCACAACGCCGCGCAGGCGGTCCTGGAGGCGCGCTGACCCGTGCCGGACCGCCCTGCGGAGACGATCCCGGGCAGGACGGCCCCGGGGTGCGCCCTCGATTTTTCGCGACGGCCCCTCGCTGGTAACGTTCACGTCGCTTCACCAGGCGCCATTAGCTCAATTGGCAGAGCAGCTGACTCTTAATCAGCGGGTTCGGGGTTCGAGTCCCTGATGGCGTACAGAACGAAGGGCCCCAGGTCGATGACCTGGGGCCCTTCGCGTTTCCTCGTGTTCGACAGCGCCGGACTGCTCACGTGCTCCACCATGGGACCGACTGGTCCCACAGTCACCCCCCCCTTCTCTCGGTCCAGGAGTCCCCCGTGCCCCGTCGAACCACCCCTGCCGTCGCGCTGCTCACCACCGGCGCCCTGGCTGCCACCGCGCTCGGCACGGCCGCGACCTGGGCAGGAGCCTCCTCCGCGCCCGCGACGGCGCCCAGCAGCTCGGGCGAGAACTGCCAGACCCTGTCGACGCCGCGCACGATCATCACGGGCCAGAAGCCGCAGACCTACGTCTACACGGCTCCCGAGGGCACGGTCGTGACGTACTACTGCGTGGAGGACCAGGGCGGCGGGGTGGAGTACATCCGGCTCCAGACGCCCGCGCAGAGCGTCCTGATGCGCAAGGGCGACGGCAAGGCGATCCTGGCCTACTCGGTGCTCTACGGGTCCGGGGCCACGCCGACCCCGAGTGCGACGCCGACGACGCCCAGCGCCACCCCCACCACGCCCAGCGCCACCCCCACCACATCCAGCGCGACGCCGACCGAGACCCCGACCTCCCCCACCGCGACGCCGACCGAGGTCACCGAGGACGACATCCCGGAGGTGACCGGGCCGCCCGCGACGAACCCGGACGGAAGCTTCAACTGGAACTGGCGCTACGACCCGCCGTCGTGCTCGGCACTGACGGTGCTCTATCCCTCGAACATCCCGGACAACCAGACCAACGACGTCAATGTCCGCATCCGTTTCACCGACGGCACCAGCCGCACGCTGAACTACCACTTCAACGGCGGCAACTGGACCGGCATGCGTGCCTTCAACTACGTCCAGCACCCGAGCTGGCCGGCCGGCACGTCGGAGTACTGGGTCGAGTGGACCCAGGTCGGCGGGTCGAACTACCACTACGGGGAGAGCTTCCACAACGCACCCATCGAGGGGCCGCTGCACTGCATCCTGGGTGACGACGGCGACCCTGACACCGTCGAGGTCCCGCAGTCGGTCACCACCATCGACGACTGGGACCCCGCCCGCCGCGTCGTCCGCCAGGGCACCCGTACCTCGACCGAGATCGTGACCGTCGACGAGACCGGCCTCTCCGACGTCCAGCTCGAGCGCACCCGCGACGGCGCCGACTGGCAGGTGCTGCGCACCCTGCCCGTCGAGCGCGACCGCGTGGTGATCTCCTTCCCCAAGGAGCGCAAGAAGGGCAAGGTCACCTACCGGCTGACCGTCCCGGGCACCGAGTCCGTCACGGGCGCGGTCACCCCGGAGATGACGGTCAAGGTCAAGAAGAAGAAGCGCAACCGTCGCTGACGTCCTGCCCACGACTCCGGACCGCCCGACCACCGGTCAGGGGATGGCCCGGGTCGCGTGAGTGGGCGATGCTCGCTCCATGTCGTTCCTCCGCACCGTGACCCGCCTCGCGCTCGGGTCGGCGATGGTCTTCGCCGGCACCGCCCACCTGACCTTCGCACGGGAGGAGTTCCAGGCCCAGGTCCCGGACTGGTTCCCGCTCGACGAGGACCTCACGGTGCTCGGGTCGGGCGTCGTCGAGATCGGTCTGGGCGCCGCGCTCGTGGCCGCACCGAAGGCCCGACGCCCGCTGGTGGGCGGTCTGCTGGCGGCGTTCTTCGTCGCGATCTTCCCCGGCAACATCGCCCAGTACGTCGAGCAGAAGGACGCCTTCGGGCTCGACACCGACACCAAGCGCCTCGTGCGACTGTTCTTCCAGCCCGTCCTGGTGCTCGCGGCGCTGTGGACCGGTGAGGTCCTGCGCCGACGGGACTGACGCCGGCTCGAGAGGTCCGGTCAGCCGCGACGCGGCCGCACGGCCTGGGTCACCAGCCGCACCTGAGCGAACAACGTGCGCATCGAGGCGGCGTCAGGGGCGCCGGCGCCGGCGCGGAACGAGCGCGCCTCGACGACGAGCCCGCCGTCGACGGTGGCGCCGAGGTAGGACAGGAAGCCGGCGTCGTCCCGGACCGGCGACCAGCCCAGGGAGGCCAGGGACTCGCACGCGGTGTCCCACGCGGCGGTGAAGAGCGAGTGCCCGTCGAGCACCACGTCGTCCTCGGGACGCGGGCACACCACCAGCCCGTACCCGCTCGCGGGGTCCAGGTGCGCGGTGTGGAACGAGTCCAGCGACATCGTGGGCAGCACGGTGACTCCTCCTTCGAGACGATGCTCAGGCAGCGGTGAAGAAGCCCGCCTCACCCAGCAGGTCGGCGCACCGACCGCACAGGCGGACGTCCTCGGCCCACGGGTCGTCGTGCGAGCGGCCGCGACGGCCCTCGACGACGGCCCGGACGGGCTCCACGTGGTGGGTCGAGGCGCACCAGCCGCGCACCTCGGGTCGCGGCGCGGGCACCTCCTGCTCGCGGCGTACGGCGGAGACGACCGTGGACCCGCGCAGGGCCCGGTCGCCGGAGCGGGTGGCCAGGCCGTGGCGCACGAGCGCGTCGGCGACCTCGGCGGAGCGGACGGTGAAGTCGAAGCCGCCCAACGCAGAGCGCTCGGCCTGGGCGAGCACGGTGGCGTCGATCCAGGTGCCGCCGGCCCAGGCGCCGCTGACCTCGACGGTGCGGGTGCCGGCGCGGACCCCGGCCACGGGGTGACCCGTCTCGGTGACGGTGCAGCTGCTGGTCATCGCGGGCCTCCCTCCAGGCACTGGTGCGGTGTGCTCGTCTCAACGAGCACACCGCCGGGAGGTCACGCGACGGTCACGCCGGAGCGCACGGCTGGTCCGGACCAGGCGCGCGCACCGGGCAGCAGCCTCAGCCGGTGCGCTGCACCAGGTCGACGATGCCCGCGGCCAGCTCCGGCCCGACGTCCTCCTGGACGAAGTGGCCGCCCACCAGGCGGTCGTGCGGCTGCCCCTGGGCACCTGGCACGTGGGCGATGAGCGGGCCGTCGGCGCGACCCAGGATCATCCGCAGCGGCCCGGGCAGGTGTCGTCGCCGGGCGAGCCGACCTCGGCGTACTGCGGGGTCCAGGGGTAGTCGGAGATCGCGGCGAAGCGCTCCTCCGGCGTGCGGACGAGGCCCAGAGTGGCTGAGCTGGGGCTCGGCGCGGTCATGGATCCATCCTGTCAGGCGCGCCGTGGAGGCGGTTCGCTCAAGGAATCCTCAAGATTGCCGCAGGTTGGCTCAAGGTCTCCCCAAGTCCCTTCCCCCCGGGTTGCGCCGCTGTCACGGTCTTCCCATGACCCCCCGCATCGCCCTCTCGGCCACCGCCGTCGCCGGCATCCTCCTCGGGAGCCTGGTCGCCGGCGCGACCGCCGCGGAGGCCGCCCCCGTCGGCAACTGCCCGGACGCCGTCGTCGTCCCCGGCAACGCCGACTCCCTGACCGTGTCGGCCCCCTCGGGCCAGGTCATCGCTGGCTACTGCGTAAAGTCGGCCGGCCTCAAGGGCACCAAGGGCGAGCCGGAGTACGTCACCCTGGCCACGCCGGTGACCTCGATCGTGCTGCGCCACACCGACGGCGGGAACCTCACCCACTACTCGCTGGTGCTGAAGGCCGCCACCGTGCCCACGCCGGAGCCCGAGCCGACGCCCGACCCCGAGCCCACGCCCGACCCCGAGC
>LUPK01000046.1 GCA_001627335.1 Nocardioides sp. REDSEA-S33_B3
AGGCACCGATCTGTCCGTCCACACCCGCGAAGACCTCGACGCCATCGCCAAACAGCTCAACAACCGCCCCCGCAAACGACTCGGCTTCCACACCCCAGCCGAGGTCTTCGCTAAGTTGCTCGCCGAAGACCAAACCAAGGGCGTTGCGACCACCCCTTGAAACCGCCGCCCGGACCCCTTCTCCACAGGGCATCCGGGCATCGTGACCAGACCGTGACCGTCGCGGAGCTCGTGGCTCGACCCGCTCACACCTCGACCAACGAGCGGGGCTCGCACCTCGACCCCGCGGGCGCTCGCACATCGACCAGCGGTGGGGGAGGTCGGTGAGGCCCACCTCCTCAGCAGATAGCCTGCGTCCGTGACTTTCGAGCCCGGAATGCCCCCTGCCGACGCAGATGACCACGTCCTCGCCACCTGGCTGGCGGAGGTGGCCGGCCGCCGCCTCCTCGAGGTGCGTGGCGAGGGCCTGGAGGGCAAGGAGCTCAAGGACGCCGGCGACGCCGCGGCCCACGAGCTGCTGATGACCCTGGTCGCCGAGCACCGCCCGGCCGACGCCGTGCTGTCGGAGGAGGGCAAGGACGACAAGGCCCGCCTCACCGCCGACCGCGTCTGGATCATCGACCCGCTCGACGGCACCCGTGAGTTCTCCGAGCCGCCCCGCGATGACTGGGCCGTCCACGTCGCCCTGTCGTCCGGTGGCACGCTGATCGCCGGTGCGGTCGCGCAGCCGGCGCTCGGCGAGACCTTCAACACCGGCGACGCTCCCGTCGTGCCCCCGCGCACGTCGGAGAAGCCGCGCATCGCCGTCTCCCGCAGCCGCCCGCCGGCCTTCGTGCAGGCGCTCGCCGAGGAGATGGGCGCCGAGCTGGTCCCGATGGGCTCGGCCGGCGTGAAGATGATGTCCGTGGTGCGCGACGTGGCCGACGCCTACGTCCACGCCGGCGGCCAGTACGAGTGGGACTCCGCCGCCCCGGTGGCCGTCGCCCGTGCTGCCGGTCTGTTCACCAGCCGGGTCAACGGCGACGAGCTGGTCTACAACCAGGACGACGTCTACCTCCCCGACCTGATCGTGTGCCGCCCGGAGCTGTCGGAGCAGATCCTGGCGTTCATCGCCGAGCACGGCACCGACTGAGCGCCGGACCGGTGACCGTCCGGCACGTCCTGCTCGACGCCGACGGCGTCGTGCAGCACGGCGTGCGCGACCCGTTCGCGCTGCTGCGCCGGTGGGCGGGCGATCGGGCCGAGGAGCTCGGTCGCGCCCTGTGGGCCGCCGAGCGCGGCCCGTTGCGCGGCCAGGGTGACTTCCTCGAGTCCGTGCGCCGCCTCGTCCCGTCGTACGCCGACGTCGACCCGGACACGCTCTACGAGTCGCTCTGGGCCGACATCACCCCCTCCGAGGCGACCCTCGCCCTCGTCGACCGGCTCCGCGGGGCCGGCCTCGGCGTCCACCTCGGCACCAACCAGCACCGCCAGCGCGGCGAGCACATGCGCACCGTGCTCGGGTTCGACCGGCTCTTCGACGTCTCCTGCTACTCCTGGGAGATGGGTACCAAGAAGCCCGAGCCCGACTACTTCGAGATCGCCCTGGAGCGCATCGGCGCCCCCGCCGACGAGGTGCTCTTCGTCGACGACATGGAGGCCAACGTCGAGGCCGCCCGCACGGTCGGGCTGCGTGCCGAGCACTGGCACCTCGACCGCGGCCACGACGTCCTCGAGGACCTGCTCGCCGGCCACGGCGTGCTGCTCGGCTGACCCCGCCGGCGGGGGGCCGCTCGGCGGCCTGATCCGGTCGTTCCGCGGCCGTTCACCTGCGCTCAACCCCGCGCGGACTACCCGTCTCCAGGCGGGGTAGCCCGTTGTGACTACCCCCGGACCGAGCGGGTGACCCGTTCGGGAAATGCGGTCCCAGCGTTCGGCAGCCGTTCACCGATCACGCCCTCTCCCGTCCCCCGAGCCCCTCCACGATGCTGCTGCTACGGCGCTAGCCGGAAGCCGAGCAGAACAGTTTCCGGGGGAGGACCGCGTGACCACGCTGCCGTCGTACGACGCCGCGGCCGGCCAGGACATCCGTCCGCGCCGCATCTCGCGCAAAGCCAGCGGGGTCGACGCCGTCTTCGAGCACTCCGCGCGCGCGGTCGGTGCGTCGGTGTTGGTGATCACCGGCGGGGTCGGGCTGTTCCTGGGCTGGCAGGCCTACCCGACGCTGAGCCGCTACGGCCTAGGCTTCTTCACCGAGTCCTCGTGGAACCCCGAGAGCGACGTCGTCGGGATCGCCGCCGTCCTCACCGGCACGATCTCGATCGCCATCGTGGCGATGTTCTTCGCCTTCCCGCTCTCCCTGCTGACCGCGCTGTTCATCAGCGAGTACGCACCCGAGCGGGCCAAGGCCACCCTGGTCGCGATGGTCGACCTGATGGCCGCGGTGCCCTCGATCGTCTACGGCCTGTGGGGCTACCTCTTGGTGATGCCGCACGCCGGCGACCTCGCGGTGTGGCTGCAGCGGAACCTCGGCTGGCTGCCCTTCTTCGACGTCCGCGGGGCCGACCCCGACGCGGCGGTCGTCGACGCCAGCCGCTACGTCTCGAGCAGCTTCTGCGCCGGCATCGCGGTGGCGATGATGGTGCTGCCGATGGCGTGCGCCGTGATGCGCCAGGTCTTCTCCCAGACCCCGCAGGGGGAGAAGGAGGCCGCCCTCGCCCTGGGGGCCACGAAGTGGGGGATGATCACCTCCGTCGTGCTGCCCTTCGGCCGCGGCGGCATCATCGGCGGCACCATGCTCGGCCTGGGCCGCGCGCTCGGGGAGACCATCGCGGTCGTCCTCATCATCAGCCCGACGTTCGAGGTGAAGCCGAACCTCACCGAGATCGGCAGCAACTCGGTCTCGGCGCTGATCGCCGGCCGCTTCGGCGAGGCCAACGCCGCCCAGCTCTCCGCGCTGCTGGCCGCCGGCTTCGTGCTCTTCCTCATCACCCTGGTCGTCAACACCCTCGCCTCGGTCGTGGTCAACCGCAGCCGCTCGGGTGCCGGGACGGACGCCTGATGACCACCACGCCCGAGATGACGCCGGCCACGGCGACACCGCTGACGACGTACCTCCCGCAGGTCGACGACGACGCGCCGCCGCCGGTGCCCCGCCGGTCGCTGGGTCGCCCGAGCCCCGACGAGCAGCTGACCCGGTGGGGTCCCTGGCTGTCCTCGGCGGCCCTGGCCTGGCTGGTCACCCAGCAGCTGCTGCCGCTGGCGGGCGTGGCGTGGTTCGTCGTCAGCTGGTTCCTGCTCGGTCTGGTGGTCACTGCGGTCACCGCCGCGATGCACGGCGGCTGGATCGAGGTGAAGGACCGCGTCGCCGCGGCCGTCATCACCGGTGGTGCGCTCAGCGTGGGCGTCGCGCTGGTCTCGACCGTCGGCTTCGTCTTCCTGCGCGGCTGGGAGCCGCTGACCCACCTGAACTTCCTGACCGACGACATGTCGGGCGTGGGCCCCAAGGACGCCTTCGACCGCGGTGGCATCGCGCACGCGATCCTCGGCTCGCTCATCCAGCTGGGCATCGGCCTGGCGATCACGCTCCCGCTGGGCATCGGTACGGCGGTGTTCATGACCGAGGTCGGTGGTCGGTTCGCCCGGCTCGTGCGCACCATCGTCGAGGCGATGACCGCGCTCCCGTCGATCGTCGCCGGCCTGTTCGTCTACACCGTCTTCATCATCATGCTCGGCCAGCCGCGCTCGGGCCTGGCCGCGGGCCTGGCCATCGCGGTGATGATGCTGCCGATCATCGCGCGTGCCGCCGACGTGGTGCTGCGCGTCGTGCCCGGCGGCCTGCGCGAGGCGAGCCTGGCGTTGGGTGCATCGCGGTGGAAGACCGTCTGGCACGTCGTGCTCCCGACGGCCCGACCCGGCCTGGCCACGGCCGTCATCCTCGGTTCGGCGCGCGGTGTCGGCGAGACCAGCCCGGTGCTCATCACCTCGGGCGCGGCGGCGTTCTTCGTCACCGACCCGGTCGGTGGGGCGATGAACTCGCTGCCCCTGTTCATCTACAGCAACGTCCGTTCCGGCGAGGAGCAGGCGATCGACCGCGCCTTCGGCGCCGCCAGCGTCCTGCTGATGCTGGTGCTCCTGCTCTTCGTCATCGCCCGCGTGCTGGCCAGGCCGCCGCGTGCGAAGGCCACCTCCCGCCGCCGGCTCGCCCTCCCGCGGCGCCAGTCCGGCTCGAACGCCGCTCACGCCTCCGACCAGCCCTCTCACCAGCCCCTCGACCAGCCCGAAAGCCAGGACCCCCGGTGAACCGCCTGCTCTCCGTGCTCGCGCGCTGCGCGACCGCCTCCGCCCTCGCCATCGCCGGCGTGGCCTCCGTCCCGGCGGCGGCCCGGGCCGCGACCTACGCCCAGATCGAGGGGACCGGGTCGACCTGGTCCGAGGTCATCGTCCAGCAGTGGATCGCCGACGTGGACGCCTCGGGCATGAAGGTCGTCTACACCGGCGGCGGCTCGACCAAGGGCCGCAAGGACTTCGCGCAGGACACCAACGACTTCGCCATCTCCGAGATCCCGTTCCAGGGCACCGACGAGCAGGGCAACGCCGACACCTCCAACGGCCGCTCGTTCGCCTACCTGCCGATCGTCGCGGGCGGCACCGCCTTCACCTACCAGCTCAAGGTGGGCAACGAGCTGGTCCGCAACCTGCGGCTCTCGGGCGAGACGCTCACGAAGATCTTCACCAACCAGATCACCAACTGGAACGACCCGGCGATCACCAAGGACAACAACGGGCGCGCGTTCCCGAACCTGCCGATCACGCCGGTCGTGCGATCGGACGGGTCCGGCACGACGGCGCAGCTCACCACGTGGATGGACAAGGAGTACCCATCCATCTGGCGGCCGTACTTCGGTAAGTCCGGGCTGACGTCGTACTACCCGAAGAAGTCGGGCTCGCGCACCGTGAGCCAGGCCGGGTCCGACCAGGTCATGAACTTCATCTCCTCGACCTACGGCAACGGCACCATCGGGTACGTCGAGTACTCCTACCCGGTCAACAAGAACTACCCGGTCGTGAAGGTGCTCAACAAGGGCGGCTACTACGTCGAGCCGACGCAGTACAACGTCGCGGTGGCGCTGACGAAGGCGCGCATCAACACCTCGAACCCGAACGACCCGAGCACCTACCTCACCCAGATCCTCGACGACGTGTACCGCAACCCGGACCCGCGGGCCTACCCGATCTCGTCGTACTCCTACATGGTCATTCCGACCGCCTCCGACGACCCGCGCATGACCACCGCCAAGCGCCAGACGCTGGCCGACTTCATGTACTACTCGCTGTGCGCCGGGCAGACCAAGGCCGGCCCGTACGGCTACTCGCCGCTGCCGCTGAACCTGGTGCAGGCCGGCTTCGACCAGATCGCCAAGCTGGGCAAGGCCGACAAGGACGTCGACCTCACGAACCGCGACGTGCGCTCGTGCAACAACCCGACCTTCGACGGCAAGAACCTCAGCAACAACAAGCTGGCCCAGATCGCTCCCCAGCCGGCCGCCTGCGACAAGGCCGGCGCCGGGCCCTGCGGCACCTCCACGGGCACCGGTGACCCCTCGACCGACGAGGGCGATGGCGGCACGACCGACGAGGGCGACGGCTCCGGAGACGGAGGTGGAGGTGGTGGGACCGACGTCGACACCGGGGGAGAGGTCACCACCGACGCACCCGGCAGCGTCGACCCCGTCACCGGGGAGGTCGTCGGGGGAGACACCGGCGCGGTGAGCGACGGTGCGGCCGTGTACGCCGACCCCAGCACCGTCCTGGTCGCCGACCGAGCCGGCGACACCCGGGCCTTCGCCTGGCTCTCCGGGCTGCTGCTGGTGACCCTCGTGGTGCTGCCCGGTCTCTACGTCTCGGCGCTGCGTCGCCGCGGCCCGGCAGGAGCCCGGTCGTGAGCGCGGTCGTCAGCGGTGGGGTCCGCCCCCGGCGCGCACTCGCCGCCGCCGTCCTCCTGAGCCTGGGCTCCGGGCTGGTGCTGGCGGGGCCGAGCAGCACCGGAGCCACCGAGCCGGTGGCCCGCGCCGGCGCCGGCGCGCCGGCGTACTCGGAGACGAAGACGCTGCAGCGCGTGGTCACCAAGCCCGACGGCAGCCTGCAGGAGTTCCCGGCCTACACCGTGACGGTCACCGCCGACCAGACCACGGACCTGCGGGGCCGGCAGCGGATCCGGATCGCCTGGAAGGGCGCCCAGCCCAGCGGCGGCCGTGCCAGCAACCCGTTCGGCGAGAGCGGCCTGGCCCAGGAGTACCCGGTCGTCATCATGCAGTGCCGCGGTGTCGAGGAGCCGGGCAAGGGCGAGGAGCAGCTGCGACCCGAGACCTGCTGGACCGCGTCGTTCGCGCAGCGCTCGCAGATCACCCGCAGCGACGGCGAGGCCGCCTGGCGCCACGACCTCGACGCCGACGAGGCGGACAAGGGGCGGGTCTCTGGCCTCGACCCGCTGCCGGGTGCGGACGTGTGCCCCACCGCCGACATCGCCGGCTACAGCACCCGGCTCACGCCCTTCGTCGCCGCCTCGGGCAAGGTCTTCCCGGCCTGCCAGGCCGACCAGATGCCGCCCGAGGCCGCGGTGGGTGCGGCCTTCCCGGCCGCCGAGCTGGCGGCCTTCACCGACCTCGACGGTCGCGGCGAGGTGCAGTTCGAGGTCCGCTCGGACGTGGAGAACGAGTCGCTGGGCTGCAACCACGAGACCGCGTGCTCCATCGTCGTCATCCCCATCGTGGGCCTCTCCTGCGACCAGCCGTCCTCGCCGCCGACGGCGTCGGACAACGCCTGCCGGCGCACCGGGCGCTTCGTGCCGGGGAGCGGCAACGTCGCCTCCGAGGGGGTCGACCAGGCCGTCTCGCCGTCCCTGTGGTGGGCGGCGTCGCAGTGGAAGAACCGCTTCACCATCCCGATCACCTTCGGGCTCCCGCCCGACACCTGCGACATCCTCGACGCCCGCGCACCCACCGGCTTCTACGGCACCGAGCTGCTCGCGCAGGCGGCGCTGCAGTGGTCGCCGGCGTACTGCCTGCGCAAGGACCGCTTCAAGTTCCAGCACAACCAGATGTCCGACGAGGCCGGCTTCACGCTGATGGAGAACGGCGGCGGCGCCGCGGCGCTCGTCAGCTCCGAGCAGACCCAGGTCGGACTCGACCCCGTCGGCTACGCGCCGACGGCCGTCACCGGGTTCGCCATCGGCTACGTCGTCGACAGGCCCGACAACGCGGGTGAGCTCGCGACGCTGCGGATCACCCCGCGGCTGGTGGCCAAGCTGCTGACCCAGTCCTACCTCGGCTCCGACCTCGGCCGCGGCCACCCCGGCATGGAGGGCAATCCGCTCTCGATCATGCAGGACCCGGAGTTCGTGCGGCTCAACCCCGGCCTGAGCCAGATCAACCAGGAGGTCGGGGCGACGCTGCTGTCGCTGTCGAACCAGTCCGACATCATCCGCCAGCTGACCGACTGGGTCATGCAGGACCGGGCAGCGCGCGACTTCGTCAGCGGCGAGGCGGACCAGTGGGGCATGGTCGTCAACCCCAACTACGAGGGTCTGGCGCTGCCGGCCTCCGAGATCCCGCTGCTCGACGACTTCGTGCCCGAGACCGGGAACACCTGCCGTCAGGAGAACCCGGCGGTCTACTTCAACCAGATCGCGGCTCCCGTCACGACGCTGCGCAAGATCAGCGAGGCGCTCCTCGACGCCCACCCGAACGTGCAGACCCGGTGCGAGCTCGACGCCGACACCGGTCTCTACAAGGTGGGCCGCATCGGGCGGCAGTCCTACGGCGCGCGCTTCATGCTCGGGCTGGTGAGCCTCGGCGACGTCGAGCGCTACGGCCTCAAGGCGGCCGCCCTGCAGGCCGCGCCCGGGAAGTTCGTCGAGCCCACCGAGTCCTCCATGGCGGCTGCGGTGTCGCTCATGGAGCCGGGCGAGGAGACGCTCCCGTTCACCCTCGACCAGGCGGACGTGCGCACGAGCTCGAAGGCCTACCCCGGCACGATGGTCGTCTACACGGCCGCGCGGATGCAGAACCTCGACGAGGCCGACGCGGCCAAGGTCGCCCAGTTCATCCGGGTCGCCACCTCCGAGGGCCAGCGACCCGGCCCGGGCAACGGCCAGCTGCCCGCGGGCTACCTCCCGCTGCGTCGTACCGGCGTGACCGCGGGGTTGTACGCCGCCGCGCAGGACGTCGCGACCGCCATCGGCACCCAGACGCCGCCGGCCTCGACGCTCCCCGACCCCGTCGACCTGACGACCGACGGGGGCTCCGACGGCACCGACGTGCCCACCACCGTGCCGGACGCGCCTGCGGTCGAGGAGCCGCCGGTCGCCGAGGAGCCCACCGAGGCGCCGGCACCGGTCGAGGAGGACACCGCCCCCGTCGCGATGCCCGCGACCACGGCCATCTCCTCGCGCACCGCGGGTCTGCTGCTGCCGCTGCTGTTCCTCGGCGGACTGCTCGGCAGCCTGGCCGTGGCCGGCACCCGCTTCCTCGTCCGACCGCCCCGGCAGGGCTGAGCCGTGACCATGACGCAACCGTCCCGCACCACGCCGACCCGCCGGGCCGAGAAGGCGGCCAAGCCCGCCAAACCGGCCAAGCCGCGGAAGCCGCCCAGGCCGGCGCGTGCCCCGCGGCCTCCGCTGACCGGCACCCCGGCCGTCACCTCGTCGGCGGCGACGATGCTCGCGGTGGTCTGCCTGTGGGTCTTCGTGCAGCTGCTGCTGCTCGGCGACCTCAAGCACGAGCGCGCCCAGGACCTGCTCTACGCGCAGTTCCGCACCGAGATCGCGTCGGCCACCGCGCCGGTCGGACCGGTCGTGCCGGTCGGCGATCCGGTCGCACTGGTCCGCATCCCCGCGCTCGACCTCGAGGAGGTCGTCGTCGAGGGCACCGCCTCCGGCGACCTGCGCGTCGGCCCCGGGCACCAGCGCAACACCGTCCTCCCCGGCCAGGACGGCACCTCGGTCCTGATGGGCCGGGCAGCGATGTACGGCCGGCCCTTCGCCGACCTCACCGACCTCACGCCCGGCGACACCATCGAGGTCGTCGTCGCCCAGGGCACCCGCACCTTCCGGGTGCTCGGGGTCCGGCGCACCGGCGACCCCCTGCCGCAGCCGCGGGAGGCGGGCGTGGCCCGGCTCGTCCTGGCCACCGCCGAAGGCCAGGGCCGGCTTGCCGGGCTCACCCCAGGAGAGGCGGTGTACGTCGACGCCGAGGCCGACGACGCGTTCCCCGCACCGCCGGGGCGACCGGCGGCGATCCCGGAGAGCGAGCAGCTGATGGCCTCCGAGGTCACGGTGCTGCCGCTCCTCGCGACCTGCCTGGCCGCGCTGGTGCTGGCCACGCTGCTGATCGTCTCGGCACGCCAGCGCTGGTCCGCGGTGCTCGTCTGGGTGCTCGCCAGCCCTGTGGTCATCGCCCTGGCCTGGGTCACCACCGACGTGCTCGTCCGACTTCTCCCCAACGTGATGTGACCGGCTCGTGAACCGATCCGCAACGTCCATGCAAGCACCTGACCGGGCGCCTTCCGGCGTCTGACGATCCATCCGCGTCGAGGGTCACCCGGACCCGCGCCGCGAGCTCCACCCCCACCAAGAGAGAGCGAAACCATGAAGGCAAGCAAGACCCTCAGCGGCTCCGTCCTCGGGGTCGTCGCGGCGGTGGCCGCATCGACCCTCGCGCTCGGCGTCCCCTCCGCCTCGGCGGCCCAGGAGGCCTACGACCCGACCTTCACCCCGGTCGCGGCCGACCTGATCGGTGTCGGCTCGGACACCACCGAGATCTCCATGCACTACGTCGCCGAGGGCTTCGACGGCCACCCCGGCTTCAACGACGGCGACACCGGCTTCCGCATCGCCTCCTTCCAGGCCGGCGGCGGCGGTCAGCTGACGTTCCCCCAGGGCACCACCATCGACCGCCCCAACGGCTCGGGTGCCGGCAAGAGCCGCCTGTACGGCGACAACAACGTGGCCGAGATCGACTTCGCTCGGTCCTCCTCGGCGCTGAACACCAACGAGGTCAACGCCGGCCTGCAGGCCTTCCCGTTCGCCGTGGACGGCCTGAAGCTCGCCGTCTCGAACACCGTGCCGTCCAACGCCCCGGCCACCATCTCGGCCGCGGACCTGGTCAAGATCTACGACGGCACCGTCACCAACTGGAGTGAGCTCGGCGGCAGCCCCGGTGTCATCAAGCCGCTGATCCCGCAGGCCGGCTCGGGCACCCGCTCGTTCTTCGTCGCTCAGCTCAAGACCGCCAACAACGGCGTCGACGTGGCGCTGGCCGGCTCGGTCACCGAGGTCCAGGAGCACGACCCTGCCCCGATCCAGGGCGACGCCAACGCGGTCGCGCCGTTCTCCACCGGTCGCGCCAAGGCCGCCGGCAGCGCCATCAAGCTGACCGCGGGCTTCGCGGCCAACCGCGCGCTCTACAACGTGGTCCGCGGCACCGACCTGTCCCGTGCCGACATCCAGGCGGTCTTCGGCCCCGACGGCTTCCTCTGCTCCGATGCCGCCGCCCCGCTCATCGAGGGCTCGGGCTTCCTGCAGCTGGCCCGTGAGGCCAACCAGGGGGCCTGCGGCGTCGCGACCCAGGCCGCGACCAGCAACTTCACGACCAACGAGGTCGCCGAGACCACCACCGACCTGGCCGCCACCAGCCCGTCGGCCGGCAAGGTCACCCTGACCGCCACCCTCGGCTCGACGAGCGGCGTGCCGTCGGGCACCGTCACCTTCACCGAGGGCGAGGACGTCGTCGCCGAGGACGTCGCGATCGTCGCCGGCCAGGCCAAGGTCACCCTCTCGGCGGTCGAGGCCGGCTCGCACACCTACACGGCCACGCTGAACCCGGGTGAGGGCTTCCTCGCCTCCAGCGACGACGCCACCGTCGTCGTGTCCGACGAGGTGGTCATCAAGGCCAAGGCCAAGACCGTCAAGAAGGGCAAGAACGCCAAGGTCAAGGTCACCATCGCCGGCGCCGAGGGCGAGGTCTCGCTGCTCAAGGGCAAGAAGGAGATCGACTCCTCGATGCTGAAGAACGGCAAGGCCACGCTGGTCGCGAAGAAGGTCAAGAAGACCACGAAGTACACCGTGGCCTTCGGTGACCAGACCACGAAGGTCACCGTCAAGGTCAAGAAGAAGTAGCACCCAGTAGCACCCGGCAGCACCCAGCTTCACCGGTGCGGGTGGTCGCTCCCGGGCGACCACTCGCACCACCCCCGCACCAATCAGGAACGAGAGCGCCCCCATGACCAGCCCCACGAGCAGCACCGACGCCACGGCCGTCATCCCCGCCGTACCCGACGACGCGCTCCCGCGGGCTCCGTTCGACCAGCGTCAGGTCGACCAGCGTCCGATCGACCAGCGGCTCGCGGAGCTCGACGCCCGGGAGATCACCGCGTGGTTCGGGGACCGCAAGGTGCTGGACCGGGTCTCGCTGACGATGCCGGCCGGTGCGATCACCGCGCTCATCGGACCGTCCGGGTGCGGCAAGTCGACGTTCCTGCGCATCCTCAACCGGATGCACGAGCTGGTGCCGTCCGCGCAGCTGGCCGGTGAGGTGTGGCTGGACGGCGAGGACATCTACCACCCGGACAAGAAGCTCATCGAGGCGCGTCGCGCGATCGGGATGGTGTTCCAGAAGCCCAACCCGTTCCCCGCGATGTCGATCCGGGAGAACGTGCTGGCCGGCCTCAAGCTGACCGGCACCAAGGCGTCGCGCTCCGAGCGCGACGACCTCGTGGAGTCCTGCCTGACGAAGGGCGGCCTCTGGAACGAGGTGAAGGACCGCCTCGACGCCCCGGGTGGCGGCCTGTCGGGCGGTCAGCAACAGCGGCTGTGCATCGCCCGGTCGCTGGCGGTGAAGCCGCGCGTGCTGCTGATGGACGAGCCCTGCTCGGCGCTGGACCCGACCTCGACCCGCGTCATCGAGGAGACGATGGTTGACCTGGCCCGCGAGGTCACCATCGTGATCGTCACCCACAACATGCAGCAGGCGGCGCGCGTCTCCTCGCAGTGCGCGTTCTTCCTCGCCGCGCACGGCACGCCCGGCGTGATCGTGGAGCACGGCGACACCCGGGCGATGTTCGAGAACCCGCAGGACGAGCGTACCAGCGACTACGTCCACGGCCGGTTCGGCTGATCCGGCCGGCGTACCCCACACTCTCCTCGTGATCTCCGGCCCGCGCGCGATCCTGCTGTTCGCGACGCTCCTGGTGCTCGCGACCGCCGCCGCGTTCGGCCTGTCGCGGCTCTACGCGACGCCGCGCACGCTCGACCTCACCCCGCCGCCGGAGTACGTCGCCGCGCCGGTGCCCGTGACCGCCGACCTGCCCGCCGCGACCCCGGTGTCCGGTCAGCTGGTCGACCAGGACTGGCTGGAGCGGACCGCCCGGCGTACCGGCATCCCGCAGCCCGCGCTCCGGGCGTACGCCGACGCCCAGATCTCGCGGGTCGGCGGCTGCGACCTCGGGTGGACGACCCTGGCCGGCATCGGTTGGGTGGAGTCCCACCACGGCACCATCGACGGCCGCTCGCTGACCGTCGACGGTCGCTCGGAGCCGCCGATCATCGGGGTGGCGCTCGACGGCGTGGGACCGGTCGCGGCGATCCGCTCGACCCCGGAGTCGGCCCAGTGGCACGGCGACCCGGTCTGGGAGCACGCCGTGGGCCCGATGCAGTTCCTGCGCTCCTCGTGGGAGCCGTGGGCTGCCGACGGCGACGGGGACGGCGTGATGGACCCGCACGACCTCGATGACGCTGCGGCGACCGCCGCGCGCTACCTGTGCGCCTCGGGCCAGGACCTCGACTCCGGCTCCACCTGGGCCTCGGCGATCCACAGCTACAACCACGCGCAGGAGTACGTCGACGCCGTGCACGCCGCCGCCACCGCCTACGCCCAGCGGGCCGCCCGCTAACCTCGCTGGCGTGCTGCTCACCCTCGACACCGCGACCCCGCTCGTCACCGTCGCCCTGCACGACGGCTCCGACGTCGTCGCCGAGCACGTCGCCGAGCGGGCGATGAAGCACGGGGAGCAGCTCGCCCCCCTCATCGAGCGCTGCCTGCTCGACGTCGGCGCGGTCCGCCAGGACCTCACCGCCATCGGCGTGGGCGTCGGCCCGGGACCGTTCACCGGCCTGCGCGTCGGCCTGGTCACGGCCCGCACCCTCGCGTTCGTGCTGGAGATCCCCGTCTACGGCGTGTGCTCGCTCGACGTGCTCGCGATCGAGGCCGTCGACACCGGCGCGGTGACCTCCGACTTCGTCGTGGCGACCGATGCGCGGCGCAAGGAGGTCTACCTCGCGACGTACGACGCCGGCGGCGCTCGCCTCGACGGCCCCGCCGTCCTCAAGCCCGCCGACGCCGCCACTGCCTCGCCGGTCGTGGGGGAGGGGGCCGCGCTCTACCCCGACGCGTTCCCGACCGCCGCCGGCCCGACCCGGCCGTCCGCCGGCTGGCTGGCACGCGTGATCACCGAGGAGTGCGCCGAGCTCCTCGACCCCGAGCCGCTCTACCTGCGCCGCCCCGACGCCGTCGAGCCGAGCGCCCGCAAGCAGGTCTCGTGACCCTCGTGGTCCGCCCCGCCGCCGAGGCGGACCTCGACGCCGTCGTCGCTTCCGAGGCCGACAACCTCGGTGCCGACGCCTGGCCGCCCGCCCTCGTCGCGCCCGGGGTGCGCGGCGAGGTGCCGCACGCGCACTACCTCGTCGCCGAGCTCGCCGGTGCGGTCGTCGGGCACGCGGTGGTCTCCGTCGTGGTCGACGTCGCCGAGCTCCAACGCATCGCGGTCTCCACCTCCGCCCGCCGCTGCGGCGTCGCCTCCGCCCTGCTCGAGGAGTGCGTCGCGCTCGCCCGCTCCGGCCGCGCGGACCGGATGCTGCTCGAGGTCCGCGAGGACAACGCCTCCGCCCTCGCCTTCTACGCCGCCCGCGGGTTCACCGAGGTCGACCGGCGCCCGCGCTACTACCGCGACGGCACCACCGCCGTCGTCATGCGCCTGGGCCTCGGCCCCCGCTGCTCGTTCGCTGGTTGAGGTGCGAGGCGCGCCAGCGCTGTCCCATCGCCGGTCGAGGAGGCGCGCCAGCGCCGTCTCGAGACCCCGTACGCCGATAGGCAACCTGCTCCACGGGGCGACTGGAGGGTTCCTCGTGAACCCCTTTCACGGCACGCCCTCCGGTCCCCTCGGACTCGGTGGTCGGGGTGGGTGGGCGCCCGGACGTTCGCGCTGCAGCAGGTCCTGTATTTCTCGAAGCCGTGCTCGCGGTTGGCTTCGATTCCGGTACCTGGCTGCGCGCCGCTCACCCCTTGCGGCAGCTCGAGGTGCTCGCTCGGGTTGCGGCTGGATCGTCCTCCACAGATTGGATCCGGGGCCCGCATCCAGGGTTCCTTTCGAACTGGTGTTCTAGTAGTATCTGGCCATGGCACTCGGGCACCAGGACCACTCGGCACAGGACTCTCCTCCTGTCCCGACCGGTGACCTGCTGACCGCCATCCGCGACCTCGACAAGGCCGCTGACCAGGCCGACCGCGACCGGTTCATCGCGATCGGCGAGTGGGCCGACCGCCACACCACCGGCGCTCTGATGCCCGACCTGTACGGCACGTTCGGGCTGCCCGACGACGACGCGCACACCGAAGCGGAGAACGCGTGGGTGGCCCGGTTCGGGATGCCAGGGGCCGACACCATGCTCGAGCTCGCCGGACCCGGCGCACCTGAGGTGTCGGAGTTCGCCGTCATCGAGTTCGCCGCCGCCCTGGGCAGGTCGACCGACTCCGGGCGGATGCTGCTCTCCGATGCCGTCGAAGCCCGCTACCGGCTGCCCAAGATCTGGCAGCGCCTGCTGGACGGTCAGGTGCAGGTGTGGCGGGTCCGCCGCGTCACCGACCTCACCCGCGCCCTCACTCAGGAGGCCGCGGCGTTCGTCGACGCCCACCTCGCCCACCTCATCCACACCGCCTCCTTCACCACCGTGAAGCGGCTCGTCGCCGAAGCAGCCGCACGCTTCGACCCCGAGGCGACCGAGATGGAAGAGGCCGACACCGCCGCCACCCTCCACGTCACCCTCGACCTCTCCACCGCGTGGTCCATCGGCACCGCCAGCGGCGTCCACCTCTCGGGCCTGCTGGACCGGGCTGATGCCGAAGAGCTCGAGCACGCCATCCGCACCATCGCCGACCAGCTCCTCGCCGCCGGGTCCACCGACTCCCTCGACGTCCGCCGCGCCAAGGCCCTGGGCTACCTCTCCCGCGGCGATCTCACCCTCGACCTCGACACCTCACCGGCCGACGAAGGTGGTCGAGCAGCCAACGACACCGCCGCAGGTGGTCGAGCAGCGACGAGCGCCAGCGAGGAGCGGGCGTCGAGACCACCCACCCTTGCGAACCGACCGCGCCAGGTCGTCCTCCACATCCACCTCAGCGACGCGGCCCTCACGTCCTCACCCGAGATCGACCCCGACACCGGTCAGCTCGGCCTCCACCTCGCCCGCGTCGAGAACCACCACCAGACCCTCACCGCCGACGCCGTCCGCGAGTGGCTCTCAGTCCCCGGCACCCAGGTGATCGTCAAGCCGGTCATCGACCTCGCCGACCAGATCGCCGTGGACGCCTACGAGATCCCCGACCGCATCAGCCAACGCGTCAAGCTCAAGCGCCCCACCTGCGTGTTCCCCCACTGCACCCGCACCTCAGCCAGGACCGACCTCGACCACATCGACGAGTACGTCCCACCCGACCAGGGCGGACCACCCGGCCAAACCGCCACCGACCGACTCGCCCCGCTCTGCAGACGCCACCACCGAGCCAAGACCCACCCATCCCCCGACGGGCGATGGGACTACGCCCAGCTCACCCCCACCACCTGGCTCTGGACCAGTCCCCACAGCCTGCGGTTCCTCGTCCACCCCGACGGCACCACCGAGCTCTGACGGCGCCCGCTGCACACACGACAGCGCCGGCCGCGATCCTGGGATCGCGACCGGCGCTGCTCTGTGATGACTCAGCGACGCACGGTCAGTTGCTTCGTCTTCTCCGAGGCCGCGACCGCCTCGTCACCGGCGTACGACGCGGTGATGGTGTACTCGCCCGGCTTCCGGAACGGGTTGCGCATCCGCAGGGTCGCGCGCCCCTTCTTGTCCAGCGTGGCGGTCTTCTCCTTGCCACCCGCCTCGACGGTCACCGTGCCGGTGGGGACCCCGGCGCTGCTGCGGACGGTGACCTTCAGCGTGACCTTGCCCTTGCCCGCCTTCGGCTGCTTGGGCCGGACCTTCAGCAGGACACGTGACGGCGCGGTCTCCGGGGCGTCGGCGACCAGGTCGAGGCCGACCTTGACCGGGTCGTGGTCGCTGGAGCGGAACGGACCGGCGTCGTGGAAGTCGGTGCCGTGGTAGTTCCAGCGGGAGTACTCCATCGCGACGGACTCACCGGAGTTGATGTTCCAGATGTCCACGCCGGTGACGGCGGCCAGCGCCGCGTCGTTGGCGAGCACGTGGTCCAGCGAGCCGGACAGGCCGCTGAAGGAGTAGGACCACTCCTCCTCGTCCGAGACCGTCTGGGTGTTGGTGTAGCCGGCGTCGTGGAGGACCTGCATCGGGTCCTCCATCGAGTAGGCGTTGAAGTCACCGGCGAGCAGCACCGCGTCGGTGCCGGTCTCGGCCGCGACGCCGGGGACCCAGGCCGCCAGGGCCTCGGCCTGCTCGACGCGGTCGGGGTTGGCGTTGCCCTGGCCCGTGCCGTCGTCGACACCGGAGCCCTTGGACTTGAAGTGGTTCACGATGAAGAGGAACTCCTCGCCGCCCCCGACGGGCGCGAAGACCTGCCCGATCGGCTCGCGGGCGTTGCCGAAGGCCTGGCCGGAGGCCGACTGGTCACCCAGCGCCCGGGCCTCGCCTACACGCTCGACCGACGCCGGCTGGTAGATGATCGCGTTGGTGATGACGTCCTGCTCCGAGGCCGGCGGGAGCTCGGCCGAGGACGGGTTCGCCGCCCACTTCTGCTCCCCCGCCGCCGCGTTGAGCGCGGCGACCAGGGCCTCGGTGGCCTCGTCGGGCTGCTCGCCCAGGGCCGCGGAGTTCTCGATCTCCATCAGGCCGACGACGTCGGCGTCGAGGGTGTTGATCGCCGAGACGATCTTCTCCTGCTGACGCTGCAGGTCCTGGGGGTCCCAGGCGCCGCGCTGGTCGCAGCCACCGCGCACGTTGTTGCCGTCGCCGTCGCGGTCGACGTAGGCCAGGCAGCCGTCGTCGCCCACGTTGTCGTCGTCGGCGTCACCGAGGGTCGTGAAGTAGTTGAGCACGTTGAAGGACGCCACGCTCAGGTCGCCACCGACCTCCTCGGGGGCCGCGGTGCGGGTGTTCTCGAAGACCGCCGGCGAGGTCGCGGTGTAGTCCGGACCGCTCACCGAGGTCGTCGGCTGGAAGCGGTACGTCGGGCTGCTGGGCGAGCCGCCCTGGGTCAGCACCACGGGCTCGGTGAAGGTCGCCGCAGCGCCCACCCGGACCGGGTCGGTGTTGGAGACGTAGGGCGGGGTCAGGAACTGGCTGCGGGTGTAGTCGGTGCTCGACCCGTCGTCCAGCGTGATCGCGCGGGCGGCGTTGTCGGCCTCGACCGCGGCGATGGCGGCGAGGTCCTGGGCGTCGGCGACCTCGGTCGGCTGGATGAGCGGGGTGTCGCCCAGGGCCAGGCCGACCTCGCCGTACTGGTTGGTGGAGTAGGTGTTCGTCACCGTGAAGCGCTCGCCGGTTGGGTCGAACAGCATGCCCTCCAGCGCCTCCTTCTCGGCGTCCGAGGCGGGCCAGGCGCCGGCGTACGCGGTCACCGGCTCGGTCGGCTCGAGCTCGACGACCTCGGCCTCGGAGGAGACGACCTGCGTGGCGCCGGCGTACTCCGAGACCTCACCGGTGACCTCGACGTGGTCGCCGGGCTCGACGGTGATGCTGCCCGAGCCCTGGGGGAAGTAGACGAACACGCCGTCGGAGGCCGTGCGCTCGGTCTCGCCGCCGGTGCCGGGGGTCTGGAGGTAGAAGCCGTAGAGGTACTGCGGCACCGCGGTGACCACGCCGGTCGTGACGACCTCGGTGCCGACCAGCGGGCTGGTGAAGCCGTCGCCCTGGATCTCCGCGATGGTCGCCTCGGTGGGCTCCGGCTCCGGCTCCGGCTCGGGCTCGCTCCCGGTGCCGGTCGGCGTCGGGGCACCGGTGGTGAACTCGGCGCCGTTCTCGTCGGCGTCGGGAGCCGTGCGCGAGGACGAGGTCGTGTTGGAGACCCCGGCGGCCTTGGCCGTGCCCTCCCACGTGTTGCTGTTGACGCCGAGCAGGTCGACGACGCCCGGGAGCACCCCGACCGAGCCGGTCGGCAGCGTGAGCGGCTCGGTGCCGGAGGACAGCCACACGGTGAAGGCGGAGCCGGACATCGCGGTCGTGCCGACGACGTCGGGCGTCGGCAGCGACTCCGTGCCGCCCGAGCCCTGCGCCTGCTGGACGAGGTAGTAGCCGCCGGCGGGCACGGTGCCGGACAGCTCCGTCACGGCCCCGGCGCCGGTGCCGCCCGAGGAGCGGTACTGCACCGACATCCCGTCGACGCTGATCGCCGCGTCGGTGGGGTTGTGCAGCTCGATGAAGTCGTGGGTGAGGGTGGCGCCGGAGTTGCCGCCGCCGCCGTAGGCCTCACTGATGACGAGGCCGGTGCTGGCGGCCTGGGCGGGCGCCAGGCTGAGGCCGGTGGCCAGGGTGGCGAGGCCGAGCGAGCCGGCGCTGAACAGCGCGAGCCGGCGGCCTGCGCCCCGGGAGGTGGTGGGCACGGGTGACTGCCTTTCCGAGAGGGGTCCCGAGAGATCCGAGAACCGAGAGGGAGATCCGAGGTGACGGGCCGACGATGACGGGCCCAGATGGACCGACGGCGAACGCCTCCCGGCCGTCCGGGGACGACCGGGAGGCGTTCGCAATCAGGTGGTGCTCAGGTGGTGCACAGGTGCTGGGTCTGGCGCCGGGTCAGCGGACCTTGAAGCGCAGGGTGTCCGAGGCGTCGCCGTAGGAGACGGTGATGACCTGGACGCCCTTCTCGTCGAAGGGACCGATGCGCGTGACGGCCTTGCCCTTCTTGTTCAGCGTGACCTTCTTGTCCACGCCCGCACCGGAGAGGATGACCTTGCCCGAGGCCGGCTCGCCGTCGACCTTGACCTTGACGGTGACCTTGAGCTTCTTCTTGCCGGCCTTGAGCGGACCCTTGGGGTTGCGCTTCGCGGTCACGACGGCCATCTCGGGCTGGGCCTCGAAGGCGAGCGGCACCAGGATCTCGGTGCCGGTCGTCATGCCGGTGACCACCAGGCCGTCGGGGGCTCCGTAGTAGGTCGGGACAGTGCCCATGACCGAGGCGGTGCCCGCCTCGTCGTCGTTGGCGCTCTCGGCGACGGTCGGGTCGACCGCGAAGGTGCCGAGGCTCTTGCCTCCGACGCTTACCTCGACCTCGTCGTCCACGAGGGCGTCGATGCCGGCGGTGGGCGCCATGATCAGCGAGGACAGCTCGACCTCGAGCTCGTCACCCGGCGCGTACGACGCCGGGGCACCCTCGGGGAGGGTGGCACCGATCGAGCGCTGCTCGGCGTCCACCGGCAGGGCCTCGGAAGAGGCGAACTCGTCCATGAAGTCGACCATGGCCTGCAGGTCGGCGTACCCGGTGTCGGTCGGGTCGCTGCCCTCGGCGAGGGTGAAGAAGTTGTCGCCACCCGAGGCCAGGAAGGAGTTGGCGACGACCGAGTAGGTCTCCTCCATCTCGATCGGCATCTCGTCGAGCCACATGCCGGTGACGTGCTCGCCGGCGGAAGCGGTGGGGTCGTAGCTCCACTCGAAGCCGTCGGAGACGCCGAGGTGCAGGATCGGGCGCGAGGAGCCGTCGGGCTGCCACTGCTCCTCCAGCACCGACTTCAGCTGCTCACCGGTCAGGTCCAGCTTGACTAGGGTGTTGGCGAAGGGCTGGACGACGGCGGCCTGCTTGTAGGTCAGGACGGCCGGGTAGCCCTCGGCGTTCTCGCCGAGCATGTCCGCACGCAGACCGCCGGGGTTGATGAAGCCGATCTGGGTGTCGGCCGCCCAGCGCTGGGCCTCGGCGACCAGGTTGCCGACTGTGGACTCGCCACCGCGGTTCTCAGTGGTGCCGTTGCCGGCCTTGGCGCGGGTGAACGGGCCCGCGATCTCGCCCAGGGGCTGGGCGCCGAGCTCGTCGGAGACCGCCACCGCGGCGTCGACGATCGCCTTGACCTCGGGGTCCTCGGCGAAGGGGTCCTCGGTGCGCGCGACGTTGATGATCTCGCTGCCGTCACCGACCTTGAGGAACGGGTCGGCCTGGCCGTCGGCGTCGACGGTGAAGGTCAGGCGGTTGATGTTGAGGCCGTACTGACCGGCCGAGACGACCGGACGCGGCTGCAGAGGCGCGTCGGCCGGGGCGATCAGGCAGTCGTAGGCCAGGTGCGTGTGACCCGAGATGATCGCGTGCACCGACGAGTCGACGCCCTGCACGATCGACCCGAAGTCGGTGTCGTCGGCCAGGTCGGCGATCGCGTCGCAGTCGGTCGTCGGGGCGCCCTCGTGCACGAGCATGACGATCAGGTCGACACCCTCGGCCTCCAGCGCGTCGGCCTCGGTGTTGACGGCGTCGACGATGTCGGTGACCTCGAGGTCGGCGATGCCGGCCGGGGAGACCAGCTCGGGCAGGTGCTCGGTGACGGCGCCGATGAAGCCGACCTCGACGGCGGAGTCGCCCTCGCCGATGGTCTGCACGTAGGTGGGCTCCAGCGCGTCCTCGCCGGAGTCCTTCATCTTCACGTTGGCGCCGATGTAGGTCCACTCGGCCCCGCCGCGCGGGTTGGTGTCGGCGTCGAAGGGAGCCATCACCCGGTTGACCAGGTCGTCGTAGCCCTGGTCGAACTCGTGGTTGCCCACCGCGGAGACGTCCAGACCCGCGGCGTTGAGGACGTCGAGGGTCGGCTTGTCCTGCTGGATGAACGACTCGAAGGTCGAGGCACCGATGAGGTCGCCGGCAGCGGCGAAGATGGTGTTCTCCTCGCCGTACTCCGCACGGACGGAGTCCACGGCGGTGGCGAGCTTGGCCGCGCCGCCCGCGTCACGTGCGGCGAGCAGCCGACCGTGGAAGTCGTTGATGCCGACGATGGTGACGTCGACGGGCGAGAGGGCGTGGGCGGCTGGGGCCTGGACTACGACGGTCGCCGAGGTGGCGGCGACCGCGAGCCCGAGGCCGAGCGCTGCGGCGCGTCGGCGCAGCGGCGAGGACCCGGAGCGTGAGTGCACTGGGGGAACCCTTCAGGTGGGGCTGGTATGGACCGGCGCACCGTAACCCTGCAAGAGGGCTCTTCGACCGGCCCGATCGTTAACGTCGCGTGACACCTGCACGAAAGGCGGGATCCGGTGAAGGATTGCCATCACGCACCTGGCCGGATGGTCAGGTGTTGCCTCTGGCGCCGCCCGAGCACCCCGTGATGAGGTGGGTGATTGCCCTCGCCCGAGGGGGTCGACCGGTGGGTCAGCCGCGCAGCTGGTGGCGCTGCTTCCAGACGTCGCGGTAGAACTCCCAGCCCGACCACAGCGTCAGCCCGACGGCGACCGCCAGCAGCCCCTGCGAGACGTAGAACAGCACCTCGCCGGGCGTCTGCAGCGCCGCGGGCAGGTCCGGGTCGCGCAGCGGCAGCACCAGCCCACCCAGCGCCAGCCCCTGGGCGGTGGTCTTCCACTTGCCGAGGTCCTTGGCCGCGATGACGACCTTGGACAGCACCGAGAGCCGCAGCAGCGTCACACTCCACTCGCGCAGCAGCACGATGATGGTCACCCACCACCAGATGTCGCCCACGACGGCCAGCCCGATGAAGGCCATGCCGGTGATCGCCTTGTCGGCGATGGGGTCGGCGATCTTGCCGAAGTCGGTGACCAGGTTGCGCGCGCGGGCGATGTCCCCGTCGATCTTGTCGGTGATCATCGCGACCGCGAAGATCGCGTAGGCGATCGTGCGCCACGTCGCGGACTCGCCCCCGTCGACCAGCAGCGCCCAGCCGAAGAACGGCACCATCACGATGCGCAGGCTCGTGAGGAGGTTCGGCAGGTTCCAGTTGCTGGGCTTCTGGGACGTCTCGGTCACGGGCACTCCTGGGTCAGGGCGTGGGGTCAGACGGACGAGCGGGTCAGGACGGGTCGAGCGGGCGGGCGACCAGGTCGATGCCGTCGGTGTCGACGACCTCGGCGCGGACGATCTCCCCCACCGAGGCGGTCGTGTCGTCGAGGCCGTCGAGCAGCGTCGTACCGTCGACCTCGGGGCCCTGCAGGGCCGCGCGGCCGACGACCTCGCCGTCCTCGACCGACTCCACGAGCACCTCGACGACCTCGCCGATGCGCTCCTCGGCGCGCTCGGCGGTCAGCTGCTCGACCAGGGAGGTGACGTGCTCGGCGCGGGCGCGCACCTCGTCCTCGTCGAGCTTGTCCTCGAAGCCGGCGGCCTCGGTGCCGTCCTCGTCGGAGTAGCCGAAGACGCCGGTGACGTCCATCCGCGCGGCGACGAGGAAGTCGCACAGCGTCTGGAGGTCCTCCTCGGTCTCCCCGGGGAAGCCGACGATGACGTTGGAGCGCACGCCGGCCTCGGGCGCCAGGGCGCGGACCTGCTCGAGCAGGCCGAGGAAGGACTCGGGGTCACCGAACCGGCGCATCCTGCGCAGCACCGTGGCGCTGGCGTGCTGGAAGGACAGGTCGAAGTAGGGCACGACGCCCGGCGTGGAGGCGATCGCCTCGATCAGGCCGGGGCGGGTCTCGGCGGGCTGCAGGTAGGACACCCGCACCCGCTCGACACCGTCGACCGCCGCCAGCTCGGGCAGCAGAGTCTCGAGGAGCCGGATGTCGCCGAGGTCCTTGCCGTACGACGTGGAGTTCTCGCTGACGAGGAAGAGCTCCTTCACGCCCTGGCCGGCCAGCCAGAGCGCCTCCTCGAGCACGTCGGTGGGTCGCCGCGAGACGAAGGAGCCGCGGAAGGACGGGATCGCGCAGAACGAGCACCGGCGGTCACAACCGCTGGCCAACTTCAGCGACGCGGTCGGACCGGACTCCAGGCGCCGGCGCACCGACGCGGGACCCGAGGCATGGCCCGGGACGGCGGCGGTGGACATCGAGCGCTCGACCGGGGTGATCGGGAGCAGCAGGCGGCGGTCGCTCGGGGTGTGCGCCTGGTGGGACTCGCCGGCCAGGATGCCGCGCAGCCGGTCGGCGATGTCGGGGTAGTCGTCGAAGCCGAGCACCGCGTCGGCCTCGGGCAGCGACTCGGCGAGGTCCTTGCCGTAGCGCTCGGCGAGGCAGCCGACGGCCACGACGGCCTGCGCCTTCCCGCCGTGCTCGGTCTTGAGGTCGGCGGCCTCGAGCAGGGCGTCGACGGAGTCCTTCTTGGCCGCCTCGACGAAGCCGCAGGTGTTGACCACCACGGTGTCGGCGTCCTCGGCGTTCTCGACCAGGCGGAACCCGCCGGCCTCGAGCCGACCGGCGAGCTCCTCGGAGTCCACGTCGTTGCGTGCACACCCCAGGGTCACCATCGCCACCGACAGCAGTGGCCGCTCCGGGGTGGGGTCGGCTGCGGTCGGGGTGGCGGTGGACTCAGGTGTGTGGGTACTCATGACGACTCGTCAGTATGGCGGGCCGCTCCGGCACGCACCTACTCCGCGACTACTCCGCGACTACTCCGCGACGAAGGTGTCCTGCGCCTGACGACCCGTCGCACCGAGGGCACCGTGATCGACGCCACCCACGCTGACCTGCACCGAACCGTCCGAGGACTGCACCCGCACCGGCTGGGAGACCTTCGGCAGGACCTTGACCTGGCCGAAGGCCAGCGTGCCCTTGTAGACCAGCTCGTTGGCGCCGTCGCGCACCACGACCTCGGCTCCCCCGCCCGCGGCGGTGAGCACCACCGGCACCTTGGTGCCCGTGGCGGTCGTGCCGCTGGTGGTGGTCAGACTGGGCAGCGGGTCCCGGACCTCGACCGGGCTGTCGGTGACCAGCCGGGCGACCGACCACGCGAGCACGAGCGCCATCACGGCCGCCACGAGGACCGACCAGTTGGGGCCGCCCCGGGTGCCGCGCAGGGCACCGCCCTGGCCGAGCTCGGCCTCGAAGACGCGGCGCGGGGTGACCGGCGCGTCGGCGTACCGCTCGTCGTAGGAGGCGACCAGCGGGGCCGCGTCGATGCCGAGCACGCGCGCGAGGGTGCGCAGGTGGCCGCGGGCGTAGAAGTCGCCGCCGCACGGGCTGAAGTCGTCGACCTCGACGGCCTCGATGACGTGCGGGCGGATGCGGGTGCGGTCGGCGAGCTGGTCGACGGTGAGACCCAGGCGGGTGCGGGCGGCGGCCAGCTCGGGACCGATGACCGGGTCGGGCGCCGGCTGCTCCTCCTCGGGCAGCACGATCGGCTCGACCGCGTGGCCCTCGCGGGCGATCGGGCGGACCCGGTCCCCCCAGACCTCGGTGTCCTCGACCAGGTCGACGCTGCCGGGGCGCCGCAGCTCGCGGGCCTCGGGGAGCTCGGGACGGTCGGCGTCGTCGGTCTCGTCGTGGGCGGCGTCGAGCCGCAGCGCCGTCGCGCCGATGATGGGCTGGGTCATCGTCAGGTCGCTGCGGATCTCCGCGCGCACCGCGGTGACCGGCTCGCGCAGCGCCGACGGCGTCGCGCTCGCGGTCATCGCCGGGGCCACGACCGGAGCGGTCTGCGCGGTCGGCACAGGCGCGGCGCCGCCGCGCTCGGGCAGGAAGCGGGCGACGGAGTCGATGGCGTGGGCCAGCATCGGCCGCAGCCCCGCGTGCACGCGCTCGGGGGCCGGCTCGTGCCCGGGGACCTGGCTGCCGGGGACCTCGTGCTCGTCGTGCGCCGAGGAGCCGCCGTGGTGGTCCCCGTGGTCGTCCTGGTCCCCATCGTGGTCGCCCTCGTGCCACTCCTCGTCGGAGACGTAGGTGTAGCCGTCGATCTCGGCGACCTCGCAGCGGTCCTGCGCCAGCGCGGCCAGGGCGTCGACGACGTCGCCGTCGGTCAGGCCGGTGACCCGCGTCGAGAGCGAGAGCGGGACCTGGATCGGGTCCTCACCGCTGAGCACGTCGATCGAGCCGTCACGCAGGAAGCGCCGGCGCGGCAGCACCTCGACGGCCTGGATCTCGGTCCAGGGCAGCCCCCGCCACTCCTTGCCCGTGCGCAGGCGCACCCCGAGGTCGTCGGCGACGAAGAGCGGCGCCCGGGCGTCGAGGACGCCCTGGGCGTGCACGAGGGCGATGAGGGCGAGCACCAGCGCCAGGACCCAGTCCAGGGCGGTGCCGCCGGAGGCGGCACGGGTGAGGTACGCCGCGGCGACCACGCCCGCGACGACACCGGTGCTCGCGGTGAGCAGCGTGTTGCGTCGTACTTCCACGTTCACATCTCCCCCTGAAGGGTCGCGATGACACCGTCGACCTCGTCGGGCTTCACGAGCACGTCGCGAGCCTTCGAGCCCTCACTGGGACCGACCACGCCTCGGGACTCCAGGATGTCCATGAGGCGACCGGCCTTGGCGAAGCCCACGCGGAGCTTGCGCTGCAGCATCGAGGTGGAGCCGAACTGCGTCGACACCACGAGCTCCACGGCCTGGACCACCAGGTCGAGGTCGTCGCCGATGTCGTCGTCGAGCTCCTTCTTGCTCTGCTGGGGAGCGGTGACGTCCTCGCGGTACGACGGCTCCAGCTGCTCCTTGCAGTGCTTGACCACCTGGGCGATCTCGGCCTCGGTGACCCAGGCTCCCTGGACGCGCACCGGCTTGGAGGCGCCCATCGGCAGGAACAGCCCGTCACCCTGGCCGACCAGCTTCTCCGCGCCCGGCTGGTCGAGGATGACCCGGCTGTCGGCGAGGCTGGAGGTGGCGAAGGCCAGGCGGCTCGGCACGTTGGCCTTGATCAGGCCGGTCACCACGTCGACCGAGGGGCGCTGGGTGGCCAGCACCAGGTGGATGCCGGCCGCGCGGGCCAGCTGGGTGATGCGGACGACCGCGTCCTCCACGTCGCGCGGGGCGACCATCATCAGGTCGGCGAGCTCGTCGACGATGACCAGGAGATAGGGGTAGGGCTCGAGCGTGCGCTCGGAGCCCAGCGGCACCTCGACCTTGCCCGCCCGGACGGCCTTGTTGAAGTCGTCGATGTGGCGGAACCCGAAGTTGGCCAGGTCGTCGTAGCGCAGGTCCATCTCGCGCACGACCCAGGCGAGCGCCTCGGCGGCCTTCTTGGGGTTGGTGATGATCGGGGTGATCAGGTGCGGGACGCCCTCGTAGGCGTTCAGCTCCACCCGCTTGGGGTCGACCATGATCATCCGGACCTCGTCGGGCGTGGCCCGCATCAGCACCGAGGTGATCATCGAGTTGATGAAGCTGGACTTTCCGGAGCCGGTGGCACCGGCGACCAGCAGGTGCGGCATCTTCGCGAGGTTGGCGACGACGAAGCCGCCCTCGACGTCCTTGCCGAGGCCGGCCACCATCGGGTGGTGGTCGGCACGGGCCCGGCCCGAGCGGAGCACGTCGCCGAGGGAGACGATCTCCTTGTCGAGGTTGGGGATCTCCACGCCGACCGCGGACTTGCCGGGGATCGGGCTGAGGATGCGCACGTCCGCACTGGCCACCGCGTAGGCGATGTTGCGCTGGATGTTGGTGATCTTCTCGACCTTCACGCCGGGGCCGAGCTCGACCTCGTAGCGCGTGACGGTCGGGCCGCGGGTGTAGCCGGTGACCTGGGCGTCGATGGAGAACTCCTCGAGCACCTGGGTCAGCCGGTCCACGACCTCGTCGGAGGCCTTGGACCGCGCCTTGTGCGGCGAGCCCTCCTTCAGCACCTCGGTCGCGGGCAGGCTGTAGGTGATGTCGCCGGAGAGCTGGAGCTGCTCCACGCGGGGCGGCAGGTCGGCGTGCGGCGGCGGCTCGAGGACGTCCTTGTGGCCGTCGGCGGTCGGGGACGTCGCGCCGGCGTCGACCGCGGCCATCGCCTCGGTGGGCACGTCGTCGAAGATCGCCAAGCCGGCGTCGGTGTCGCTCCTGGAGCCGCCGTCCTCCTCCAGCGCGACGTCGAGCGCGTCCTTGCCGCGCTTCTTGCGGCCCTTGGCGGAGGTCTCCTCCACCAGCGGGGTGTCGTACGCCGGGTAGCCCTCGGGCTCGAGGCCGTCCTCGCCCTTGCGCGAGCGGCGTCGCGTGATCGGCTCGTCCTCCTCGTGCACCCGGCCCAGGGCCCGGTCGCGCAGGTCGGCGAGCTTGTCGGGCACCTGGTAGACGGGCGTGGCGGTGATGACGAGGACCCCGAAGACGCCGAGGAGGAGCAGCAGCGGGACGACGAGGTAGGTGGTGCGCAGCAGGTCGAGCAGCAGCGAGGAGACGACGTACCCGACCGCTCCCCCGCCCTCCTGCAGCGGCGTGGCGTCGCCGGCGACCGGCTGAGGGCTGCCGTTGGCGACGTGGACGATGCCGAGCAGGCCGAAGGACAGGGCGGTCCAGCCGATGACCTGCCGGCCGGCGGGACCGTGGCCCACGGGGTCGCGCATGACGCGCCACCCGGCCCAGACCAGGACCATCGGGACGAACCAGCCGATCTTGCCGACGGTGCCGGCGACGGCGAACCGCACCGGGTCGGTCACCGGGCTCTGCACCTGGAACCACACCGCGGCGGCGGAGACCAGCGCGAGGGCGACCAGCACCAGGCCGGCACCGTCGCGCCGGTGCTCGGGCTCGAGGTCGCGGGCACCGCGGCCGATGCCGCGGGCCACGGCACCGATGCCGTGGGCGACGGCCAGCCAGAACGCGACGACCCCCCGCAGCACCGCGCCGAGCGCGAGGCCGACCGGGTTAGGTCCGCTGCGCACCGAGCGCGGGGCCGGCCGCGAGGTCGTCGACTTCTTCGCCGACGACTTCTTGGGCGCAGGCTTGCGCGCCGGCGGCCGCTTGGCCGCGCTCTTGGTGGTGGAGGTACTCCGTGGTCGGGTGCCCGTGCTCGTGCCGCTGCGCGTGCTGGTGCTGCGGCTGGACGTGCTCGTGCTCCGCGACCCCGGCGGGGAAGACGTACGGGTCGCCATGGTCACGACCCTAGGCGACCACCACACGAGTCACAGGGATTGACTCACGTCCCACCCTCACGTGTCGCTTGAGGGTTTTCCGGAGCCACGTCCGAGCGGAGCGAGGGACTCGACGCGAGGAGGTGAGCGAGCCCGCGACCGAGGCACGAGGTCGCGACGGCGTGTCGAGCCCGGTCGAACCGGCGTATCAATACGCCGGCTCGGCGTCCCGTGGCTGGTCGTCGGGGTCCGGGAGCGCGTCGAGGGGTGGGGAGAGCCGGCGGGCGCCGAGCAGGACGGCGGCGCCGACCAGCATGGTGACCACGAAGCCGATGGTGGTGGAGCCGGTGAGCGCGAGGCCGCAGTAGCCGGCCGTGGCGGCGACCACGGCGACGGCGACGTACGGCAGCTGAGTGGTGACGTGGGTGATCACGTTGCACCCGGCACCGGTCGAACTGAGGATCGTGGTGTCGGAGATCGGCGAGGAGTGGTCGCCGGCCACCGCGCCGGCCAGCACGGCCCCGAGCACCGGGAGCAGCAGCTCGGGTGCGTCGACGGCGTTGACGATGCCGCCGGCGATCGGCAGCAGGAGCCCGAAGGAGCCCCAGCTGGTGCCGGTGGCGAAGGCCATCGCCAGGGCGACCAGGAAGACGACGGGGACCAACCACTCGGTGGGCAGCGAGGAGTCCTCGACGAGGCCGCCGAGGTACTCCCCCGTACCGAGGGAGTCGATCAGCGAGCCGAGCATCCACGCCAGCAGCAGGATGCTGACGGCCGGCCACATCGACCGCAGGCCCTCCCACCAGCCCCGACCGAAGGTCGAGCGGCTGAACTTGGGGTTGGAGGCGGTGTCGCGGGAGTAGTAGTAGAGCGCTGCGAGCAGCGCCGGCGCCGCACCGACCAGCAGGGACCAGGTGACGTCGGCCTCGGCGAGCAGGTCCAGCGGGGCCCAGGACCCGGAGGCGCGCACCCCGCTCCACACGATGCCGGCCAGCACGCCGAGCACCAGCAGCACGAACGGCACCACCAGCGCCCGCTTGGCGCCGGGCCGGTGGACGGGCAGGTCCTCGGAGAGCTGGCCCGGGATGTCGTCGCCGGGCTCATAGGTCCTGCCCTCCTCCAGGGCGCGTCGCTCCTCGCGGCGCATCGGGCCGAGGTCGACGTTGAGCGCGACCACGAGCACCACCATCAGCAGCGCCGCCCAGGCGTAGTAGTTGGCTGCCGCGGCCCGGACGTAGGCGCCGAGGTCGCTCACGGTCAGCGCCGACGCGGCGATGATCGGTGTGAAGATGCCCAGGATGTAGGCGCCCCAGCTCGAGAAGGGCATCAGCACGGCCACGGGTGCCGAGGTCGAGTCGACCAGGTAGGTCAGCTTGGCGCGCGAGACCCGGTGCCGGTCGGTGATCGGCCGGCTGACCTGGCCGACGGTCAGGGCGTTGAAGTAGTCGTCGACGAAGATTGCGCCACCCAGGGCCGCCGGCAGCGCGATGGCGCCGCGCCGGGTGCGGATGCGCTCGTGCGCCCAGTCGGCGAAGGCCCGGGTGCCGCCCGACATCGACACGAAGGCGGTGATGACGCCGAGCGCCAGGGTGAAGAGGAGGATGTAGACGTAGGTGGTGTTGAGCTCGCCGTCGCTCCAGAAGATCTGGGCGAACGCCGACCACAGCTCCTCGAGGGTGTCGACGGGGCTGAGGTCGGCGACCAGCAGTGCCGCCGAGACCACGCCGAGCCCGAGGCTCAGCAGGACCTTGCGGGTGGTCACCGCCAGCCCGATGGCCAGCACGGGGGGCAGCAGGGTCAGCAGCGGGTAGTCGTCGATCACGTCGCACCTCCTGGGTGGGCCGGGAGGTTACTCCTCGCCCCGGAGCGACGGACCACCCCGGCGGACCAGGGTCGGCGTCGCGCCCTCAGGCGTCGATGACCACCGGGATGATCATCGGCCGACGACGGTGGGTGTTGGACACCCAGCGACCGATCACCCGGCGTACGGTCTGCTGCAGCTGGTAGGAGTCGGTGGCCCCGTCGGCGACGGCCCTGTCGAGCGCGTCGATGATGGCGGGCTTGACGTCCTCGAAGACCGAGTCGTCCTCGGCGAAGCCGCGGGCGTGGATCTCCGGGCCGCCGGCGACCTTCCCGGAGACCGAGTCCATGACGACGATGACCGAGATGAAGCCCTCCTCGCCGAGGATCCGCCGGTCCTTGAGGTCGGACTCGGTGATGTCGCCGACGGAGGATCCGTCGACGAAGACGTAGCCGCAGTCGACCTTGCCCGCGACCGACGCGACCCCGTCGACGAGGTCCACCACGACCCCGTCCTCGGCGATGACGACGTTCTCGACGCCGGTCATCCTCGCCAGCGCGGCGTTGGCCTGCATGTGCCGGATCTCGCCGTGCACCGGCAGCACGTTGCGCGGCTTGACGATGTTGTAGCAGTACAGCAGCTCGCCGGCCGAGGCGTGCCCGGAGACGTGCACCATGGCGTTGCCCTTGTGCACGACCTTCGCGCCCCACCGGGCCAGGCCGTTGATCACGCGGTAGACCGCGTTCTCGTTGCCGGGGATGAGCGAAGACGCGAGCAGGACGGTGTCGCCCTCCTCGATGTGCACGAAGTTGTGGGTGCGCTGGGCGATCCGCGAGAGCGCCGACATCGGCTCGCCCTGCGAGCCGGTCGAGATCAGCACCTGGTGCTGCGGCGGCAGGTGCGCGAGCTCCTTGGCGTCGACGATCGTGCCCGGCGGGATCGTGAGGTAGCCCAGGTCGCGGGCGATGCCCATGTTGCGCACCATCGAGCGGCCGACGAAGGCGACCTGGCGCTCGTGGGCGTACGCCGCGTCGAGCACCTGCTGCACGCGGTGCACGTGCGAGGCGAAGCAGGCCACGATGATCCGCTGCTGCGACTCGCGGAAGACCTGGTCGATGACCGGCGTGATGCCGCGCTCGGTCGGGGTGAAGCCCGGGGTCTCGGCGTTGGTGGAGTCGGTGAGGAAGAGGTCGACGCCCTCCTCCCCCAGCCGCGCGAAGGCCCGCAGGTCGGTGATCCGGCCGTCGAGCGGCAGCTGGTCCATCTTGAAGTCGCCGGTGTGCAGCACCAGCCCGGCGGGCGTGCGGATGGCGACGGCCAACGCGTCGGGGATGGAGTGGTTGACCGCGACGAACTCGAGCTCGAAGGGCCCGAAGGTGATCTTCTCGCCCTCCTTCACCACGTGGTGGACGGTCTCCTTGAGCCGGTGCTCGCGCAGCTTGGAGCCCAGCAGCGCCAGCGTCAGCTCCGAGCCGACCAGCGGGATGTCACCCCGCTCGCGCAGGAGGTACGGCGTCGCGCCGATGTGGTCCTCGTGACCGTGGGTCAGCACGAGCGCCTCGACGTCGTCGAGCCGGTCGCGGATGGATGACCAGTCGGGGAGGATCAGGTCGACGCCGGGCTGGTGGTCCTCGGGGAAGAGCACGCCGCAGTCGACCATCAGGAGACGACCGGCGTACTCGAAGGCGGTCATGTTGCGCCCCACCTCGCCGAGACCACCGAACGGGGTGACCCGCAGGGCTCCCTCGGGCAGCGGTTCGGGTGCGGTGAGCTCGGGGTGCGGGTGTGACATTTCGTCCTGTTCTGCCGGGTCGTCCGGTGGTCGGGTGGTGCCGGGGTGCTGGCCGGCGGTGCCTAGAGCAGGTCGGCCGCCTCCAGGCCGGTGCGCAGCGCGGCGAGCTCCTCGTCGTCGAGGGGCACCAGCGGAGAGCGCACGCGGCGGTTGTCGAGCACGCCGAGGAGCTCCAGGCCCCCCTTGGCGGTGGTGGCGCCGTAGTTGGCGACACCCATGACGGCCTCGAAGGCCGGCAGGAGCCGCTGGTAGGTCGCCAGGGCGTTGGCGTGGTCGCCACCGAGGAAGTCCTCGATCATCGAGGCGATCTCGCTGCCGGCGACGTGACCGACGACCGACACGAGGCCGCAGGCGCCGTGGGCGAGGAAGCCGAGGGTGTTGACGTCGTCGCCGGAGTAGACGGCGTAGCCCATCTGAGCCAGGCGCGCGGCGCGCGGCATGTCGCCGACGGCGTCCTTGACCGCGACGACCTGCTCCCAGCCCAGCGCCTCCTCGTAGGTCTCCAGGCCGATGGTGGAGCCGGTGCGGCCAGGGACGTCGTAGAGCATCACGGGCAGCTCGGCGGCGTCGATGACCTGCCGGAAGTGGTGGAGGATGCCGCGCTGTCCGGGCTTGTTGTAGTAGGGCGAGACCAGGAGCACCGCGTCGGCGCCCTTCTCGCGTGCCTGCTTGGCCAGCACCAGCGAGGTGCGGGTGTCGTTGGTGCCGACACCGGCCACCAGCGGCACGTCGGGGCCGACCGCGTCACGCACCGCGGCGAGGACCTCGCCGTCCTCGTCGGTGGTGGTCGTGGGCGACTCGCCGGTGGTCCCGGAGACCACCAGCCCGTCGTGACCGTGCGCCAGCAGGTGCTTGGCGACCCGCTGCACCCCGTCGAGGTCGAGGCTGCCGTCGTCGAGGAACGGCGTGGCCATCGCGGTCAGCATCCGACCGAAGGGTGCGACGGGGGCGGAGGTCATGGGGCCAAGGTTATGGGATCTGCGGGACGACCTGCTCGGCGACCAGCCGCAGGTGGTCGAGGTCGCCCAGGTCGAGGGTCTGCAGGTACAGCCGCGACTGCCCGGTCTCTGCGTAGCGGCCGATCTTGTCGACCACCTCGGGCACCAGCCCGGCCAGCCCGTTCTCCCGCAGCTCGTCGACCTCGCGCCCGATCGCTGCGGCCCGGCGGGCCAGATCGGCCTCGTTCTCGGCGACGCACAGCACCAGCGCCGAGGAGGTGGTCAGCGAGCCCGGGTCGCGGCCGATCTCCTCGCACGCGGCGTGCACGCGGGCGATCTGCTCGACCCCGGTGTCGAACGGCACGAACGGGAGGTTGAACTCGTCGGCGTACCGCGCGGCCAACACAGGGGTACGACGCTTGCCCACTCCCCCGATGAGCACCGGCGGTCCACCGGCGTGACCGTCGCGCTGCACGGGCTTGGGCAGGCCGGGCGACTCGCTGACCTGGTAGTGGGTGCCGTCGTAGGAGAAGCCACCGTCCTCGGCGGCCGGGGCCGACCACAGGCCCGTGACCACGGCCAGCTGCTCCTCGAACCGGTCGAAGCGCTCGGCGGTGCCGGGGAAGGGGATGGCGTACTTCTCGTGCTCCTGCACGAACCAGCCGGCGCCGATGCCGAGCTCGACGCGCCCGCCGCTCATCTGGTCGACGTTCGCGACCTGGATCGCCAGCGGACCGGGGTAGCGGAACGTGGCGCTGGTCATCATCGTGCCGAGGCGGATGGTGCTGGTCTCGCGGGCGAGACCAGCGAGCGTGGTCCAGGCGTCGGTGGGGCCGGGCAGGCCCGGGGTGCCCATCCCGAGGTAGTGGTCGGAGCGGAAGAACGCCCCGAACCCGAGCCGCTCGGCCTCGAGGGCGACCCGCAGGAGGTCGTCGTAGGTGGCGCCCTGCTGGGGCTCGGTGAAGATGCGCAGCTCCATGGCGCTCACCCTACGAAAGCGGCCCTCACCCGGCAGGCGGTGTCAGCGCCGGCGCAGCCAGACCCGGTCGAAGCCCTCGAGCTCGTCGCGCCGGGTCTCCTTCCAGTGGTGCCGGTCGAAGTCGGGGTAGAACACGTCGCCCTCGGGCTCGAGCGGGATCTCGGAGAGGACCTGCTCGGTGGCCAGCGGCATGGCGGCGGCGTAGACGCTGGCGCCGCCGGCGACGACGATCTCGCCGGGCAGCCGCGTGGCCTGCACCAGCGCGTCGTCGAGGTGGCGCGCCACGTGGACGTCGTCGCGGCCGGGCGACCAGGCGGGGTCGCGGGTCAGCACGATGGTCTCCCGGCCGGGCAGCGGCCGACCGATGGACTCGTAGGTGGTGCGACCCATGACCAGCACGTGGCCCATGGTCAGGTGCTTGAAGGCGGCCTGCTCCCCCGGCACCTTCCACGGGATGTCGGGGCCGTGGCCGATCACCCCGTTGCGGGCGACGGCGGCGACCAGGACGATCCTGCGACTCACGACGACCGCCTCAGACCGCGATCGGGGCCTTGATGACCGGGTGCGGGTCGTAGCCCGCGACCTCGATGTGCTCGAGCTCGAACTCGTCGAGCGCGGTGACCGAGGGGTCGAGCACCAGCGTGGGCAGCGGCCGCGGCTCCCGCGTGAGCTGGAGACGGGCCTGCTCGAGGTGGTTGAGGTAGAGGTGCGCGTCGCCGAGGGTGTGCACGAAGTCGCCGACCCCGAGGCCGGTCACCTGCGCGACCATGTGGGTCAGCAGCGCGTAGGAGGCGATGTTGAACGGCACGCCGAGGAAGACGTCGGCCGAGCGCTGGTAGAGCTGGCAGCTGAGCCGGTCCGGCCCGCCGTCGGGGTCAGGTGCGACGTAGAACTGGAACAGCGCGTGGCACGGCGCGAGCGCCATGTCGGGGATGTCCGCGACGTTCCACGCCGAGACCACGTGGCGCCGTGAGTGCGGGTCGCGGCGGAGGTTCTCCACGACCTGCGCCAGCTGGTCGATGTGCCGCCCGTCGGGTGTGGGCCACGAGCGCCACTGGGCGCCGTAGACCGGGCCGAGGTCGCCGGCCTCGTCGGCCCACTCGTCCCAGATGCTGATGCCTCGCTCCTGCAGCCAGCGCACGTTGGTGTCGCCGCGCAGGAACCACAGCAGCTCGCCGAAGACCGAGCGGGTGTGGACCTTCTTCGTCGTGACCAGCGGGAAGCCGCCTCCACGCTCGGGTGCCAGGTCGAAGCGCATCTGGTGCCCGAAGACCGACAGCGTGCCGGTGCCGGTGCGGTCGGTGCGCTCGACGCCCTCGTCGAGGATGCGGGTGAGGAGGTCGAGGTAGGCCTGCACGGGGCGAACGCTACCCGGGCAGCACCACGGGCGGCGTGCGCCGTCCGTGGCTACCGGCGGTTCTTCTTCCCGCCCTTGTTCTTGCCCTTCTTCTTGCCCTTCTTCTTGTCGGTCTTCTTGTCGGCCTTCAGCACGCCCTTGAGCCACCCGGAGATGCTGGGCGCGTTGATCTCGGCGTAGACGCCCGGGAAGAGCGGGAGTGCGCAGCCCAAGCCGTAGCTCACGGCACCGATCTGCACCGGCCGGCCGTTCTCGCGGTAGCCGAACAGCGGCCCACCGGAGTCGCCCTGGCAGGAGTCGCCGAGCAGCTCGGCGGCGCACACCTCGGTGTCGGGCGAGTACCCGAGCAGGCTGTTGGTCTGGCACTCCAGGTCGGTCGTCACGCGCACGTCCAGCTCCTTGAGCCGGTCCTGCACGCTGCCGACCTGGTAGGCGTCCAGTCCCCACCCGGCGACGGTCAGGGTGGAGCCGGGCTCCTCGAGGGGCTGGTCGTCCGCGCCGGCGAGCGCGATGCGCGGCGCCTTGATCTTCTTGGTGGTGCGCCACAGGGCGACGTCGCTCGACCCGGTCTCGTCGTAGTCCGGGTGGACCTTCATGCGGTCGATACGCAGCACCTGGCCACCACCTTGGGTGAGGTCGGTGCGACCGACCACGGCCTGGACCTCGTCGGGCTCGAAGACGGTGCAGTGGGCCGCGGTGAGGATCCACCGCTTGCCCACCACCGAGCCGCCGCAGAAGTGGCCGTCGGACCCTTCGGAGCCGGCGCGCTGCAGCGACACCATGAACCCGTGCTCACCGTCGTCGGCGGCGCCGCCGCCCACGATGGCGGTGGCGGGGGTCGAGCTGGTCACCGCAGCCAGCGGCGTGGCGAGCAGCAGGGCGGCCAGGGCGGAGCGGACGAGACGGCGCGAGGTCATGCTCCTCTCAACGCGTGGCCGGCCCACACGTCACGCCCGAAGATCCACACGTCCCTCGATCGTGGTGCAGGTCTCACCGCCGACCCGCACCTGCCCGTCCACCACCTCCACGTGCACGCGCCCGCGTCGCTGCAGTGCGGCGCCCTGCGCTGCGACGTACGACGTCGGCAGCCGCCCGGTCGAGGTCAGCCACTGCCCGAGGCCGGCCTGGAGGCTGCCGGTGACCGGGTCCTCGGTGATGCCCAGGCCCGGGCAGAAGGCGCGCACCTCCATCAGCACCTCTCCCCCGGGCTCGTGCAGAGCCGGCTCGTGCAGGCCGGCCACCCCGACGTCGAGCCCGTCGAAGGCCGACCAGTCCGGGCGTAGCGCGGTGACCGCGGCCGCGTCGGCCAGGAGCACACCGACCCATCCGGGGCCGTTGTCGACCCACTCCGCGTCGACGACCTCGGTGGCCTCGATACGCAGGGCACGCGCGATCCGGGCACGGTCCTCCTCGGAGACCGGGCCGCTGCGCACCAGCGGCGGCGCCTCGAGCGCCAGCCGCTCCCCCGCGTGGACGCGCACGAGCCCGGCGCCGCACTCCTGCACCAGCACGCCCTGGCTCGCGGCGACGCCACCGGCCTCGAGCCACGCGTGCGCCGACCCCAGGGTGGGGTGTCCGGCGAACGGCAGCTCACCGCCGGGGGTGAAGATGCGCAGGCGGTAGTCGGCCCCCGCGTGCGTGGGCCGCAGCAGGAACGTCGTCTCCGAGAGGTTGGTCCAGCGGGCGAACGCGGCCATCTGGTCGTCGGTGAGGTCGTCGGCGTCGTGCACGACCGCCACGGGATTGCCGGTCAGCGGACCGGAGCCGAAGACGTCGACGCAGCGGTAGGAGTGGGTCACCCCACGATCCTCTCGCTCACCTGGCCAGCAGCGCGGTCCGGTCCCCCGCGCCGCTGCGGGTCAGCACGAACTGCTGACGCGCGGAGATCTCGCCACCGTCACCGAGGCGGATCACCGGCGTGCCGAGCAGCTGCCTGACCTGGATGGACTCGGCGCCCACCTGGCGCAGCTGCGTGACGCCGACGACGTCGGGGCGCCGGGCGGTGGCGTACTCCTAGACGTCGGGGCGCGCGGCGCGATCGGTCCCCACCACTGCCACCTACGAGGTCGAGGTGCTCAGGCGTGCAGAGACATCGGGCCGTAGACCCGGCGCTCCAGCTCGAAGAGCGTCACGGCGTCGACTCCGTGCTCGGCCAGCTCGGCCCAGGTCTCGCCGACCCAGGACTCCGCATCGGCCTGGCTGGTGAAGCGCTGGTCGACGAGGTCGGCCGGGGCGTCGGCACCGAGGGTCACCTCCGCGCCGGAGGCGTCCTCCAGGCGCCACCACCACGGGCGCTCGGCGGCAGTGGGTGCGCGGAAGGTGGACGGCTGCTCGGGCAGGTTCATGTCAGGACTCCCGGACGGAGGGGTCGACGAAGGGCGGCTTGGTCAGGGCGAAGACCTCGCGACGGCCCCGCACGTCCACCGACACCTCGGCGTCGGCGGCGACGGTGGCGGCCACGAGCGCGAGCCCGACGCCCTTGCGCAGGGTCGGGGAGAAGGTGCCCGAGGTGACCTCGCCGACCGGGACGTCGGCGGTGAGCATGACCCGCATGTGCGGGCGCGGGATGCCGCGGCCCGTGGCGACGATGCCGCGCAGCACGCGCTGGGGGCCCTCCTCCCGCTGCCGGGTCAGCACCTCGCGGCCCCAGAAGGCCGGCTTCGACCAGCCCACGGCCCAGCCGAGGCGGGCCTCGACGGGGGTGATGTCCATGGAGATGTCCTGGCCGTGCAGCGGGTAGCCCATCTCGGTGCGCAGGGTGTCGCGGGCCCCGAGCCCGCAGGCGAGCATCCCGTGCTCCTCACCGGCGGCCAGCAGCGCGTCCCACAGGGACTCGGCCGCGTCGTTGGGCGCGACCAGCTCGTAGCCGCGCTCGCCGGTGTAGCCGGTGCGGCACACGGTCACCTCGTGGCCGTCGTGGGTGCCGGTGGAGAAGGCCATGTAGTCGTGGTCGACGGGCAGGCCGAGCGCGGTCAGCACCTCGTCGGACCTCGGCCCTTGGACCGCGAGCACGACGAGGTCGCGGTGCCGGTCGGTGACCTCGACGCCCTCGGGCGCGGCCGCCGCCAGTCGGCGCACGACCTCGGCGGTGTTGGCGGCGTTGGGCACCAGCAGCACGTCGTCGTCGGCGCGCAGGTAGACGATCAGGTCGTCGACGACGCCCCCGGTCTCGTCGTCGCAGCACAGGGTGTACTGCGCCTGCCCCACGCCGATGCGGCCGAGGTCGTTGGTCAGGCAGGAGTTCACGAAGTCGGCGGCCCCGGGACCGGTCACCGTCGCCTTGCCGAGGTGGCTGACGTCGAAGACGCCGACCGCCTCGCGGACCGCGGTGTGCTCCTTGACGACCCCGGCACCGGCGTACTCCAGCGGCATCGACCAGCCGCCGAACTCGGCGAGCTTGGCGCCGAGGGCCTCGTGCCTGGCGTGCAGTGGAGAGGTGAGCAGCGGGCCGTCGGTCTGGTCCTCCAGCGTCATGGCGCGAACCTATCGCAGCGCCCCGCTCGCCGAGCCGGCGTGTTGATGCGCCGGCTCGGCGGGCTCGGAGTGACGTCGGGGGCGCAGCGTGGTGCCCTGGCTATCCTGCGGCGGTGACCTCGTTCATCCTCCGCAGTGCCAGCCCCGCCAAGACCAAGGTCGACGCCGTCGTCGTGGGAGTGGTCGCGCAGGACTCCGGGGTCGACCTGGCTTCCGGCGGGGAGGAGGTGGGCAAGGCCTACGGCCGCAAGCTGCGACCGCTGCTGTCCTCGCTGTCGCTCAAGGGCAGCCTCGGCGAGACCACCCGCATCCCCACCGCCGGCGTCATCAACGCCCCGATGCTCGTCCTCGTCGGCCTGGGCGCGACCCCCTCGACCGCCGACCTGCGCCGGGCCGCGGGCGCCGCGGCGCGGGCCGTGCCGAACGCGGCATCCGTCGCCCTGGCCCTGCCGACGCCCGGCGCCGCCGAGGTGCGGGCCGTGACCGAGGGGTGGCTGCTGGGCGGCTACCGCTTCACGACCTACCAGCGCGACACCGCGTCGGAGGCCACCGGTCCCGGCGAGGTCGTGGTGCTCAGCCCCGGCGCGCGCAAGCAGGAGGTCGTCACCGCGCTGGAGCAGGCCCAGGTCGTCGCCGACGCCGTCTCGGGCTGCCGCGACTGGGTCAACACGCCCCCGGGCGACCTCACTCCCCCGCTGTTCGCCGACGCCGTGGTGGCCGCCGCCGCGCCGCTGACCAAGGGCCGCGGCAAGAAGCTCACGCTCACCGTCCACGACGAGGCGTCGCTGGCCGAGCTCGGCTGCGGCGGCATCCTCGGCGTCGGGCAGGGCTCCGACGCCCCGCCGCGGCTCGTCGAGATCACCTACGCCCCCAAGGGTCTGCCGAAGGACGCCCCGCACCTCGCCCTGGTCGGCAAGGGCATCACCTTCGACTCCGGCGGCCTCAGCATCAAGCCGGCCGGCTCGATGCACGAGATGAAGTCCGACATGGCCGGTGCCGCCGCGGTCGTCCAGGCCACGCTGGCCATCGCCCGCCTCGACCTCCCGGTCAAGGTCTCCACCTTCGTGCCGATGGCCGAGAACATGCTCTCCGGCTCGGCCACGCGCCCAGGCGACGTCCTGCGGATGTACGGCGGGACGACCGTCGAGATCTTCAACACCGACGCCGAGGGCCGCCTCGTCCTCGGCGACGCGCTCGTGCGTGCGACCGAGGTCGAGCCCGACCTCATCGTCGACGTCGCCACCCTCACCGGCCACATGGTCGTGGCGCTCGGCGACCAGGTCGCCGGTGTCATGGGCAGCGAGGAGGTCGTCGCCCAGGTGCTGGCCGCCTCCGAGACCGCCGGCGAGGCGTGCTGGCCGATGCCGATCCCCGAGGAGATGAAGCAGCGGATCACCTCCTCCAAGGTCGCCGACCTCGCCCAGCACGACTGGGTGCGCTGGGGCGGGGGACTCTTCGCGGGCGCGTTCCTCCGCGAGTTCACCGCCGGCCGGCCCTGGGCCCACGTCGACATCGCCGGCCCGTCCTTCGCCAGCGGCGGACCGACGGGTCACGTCACCAGCGGCGGCACCGGCTTCGCCGTCGCCACGCTCGTCGACCTCGCGCGCTCGCTGGCGGACTGAGCCAGGCTCAACAGTCCAGGCTCAACAGTCCAGGCTCAGGAGTCCAGGTCGCGCGCCTGCTGCTTCTGGGCCTCACGCTGGCGGCGGTTCCAGTCGCGCATGCGCTGCGGCACGCCGACGACGGCCGCGTCGTAGGACGGCACCTGGGCCCGGTTGCAGAACTCGTGGGCCCACTTCACCGACGGCACCCGGCGACGCGTCCACTCCCCGTCGTGCGCGACGAGCAGCAGGGTGACGTCGCTGACCGCGGTGCGCGGCTCGACGAAGCCCTCGACACCGCGCCGGGCGCCGACCCAGGTCGTGAGGTGCTCGACGTCGGTCGAGTCGGCAGCGCGCACCCGGGTCGAGCCGGTGCGGTAGCCGTCCTTCGCCGGTCCGCGCATGCGCGGACCACGGTCACGACGGAAGCGGTCGAGCAGTCCCATGCCTCCAGTCTGCCCGACCCACCCTCGGGCAGGTGTGGACTGTCGTCGCAGTAGTGCAAAGATGGACCGCACTCCCACGGGGAGTCACCCGCACACCCCTACGCAAAGGACCATGGTGGCCGACGCCGGACACACTCCCGGACACACCGACTTCGACGTGCTCGTCCTCGGTGCCGGGTCGGGCGGCTACGCCTGTGCCCTGCGCGCCGCCCAGCTCGGCCTCACGGTCGGTCTGGTCGAGAAGGACAAGGTGGGCGGCACCTGCCTCCACGTCGGCTGCATCCCCACCAAGGCGCTGCTGCACGCGGCCGAGGTCGCCGACTCCGCACGCGACTCGGAGAGGTTCGGGGTCAAGGCCTCCCTCGAGGGCATCGACATGGCCGGCGTCAACGCCTACAAGGACGGCGTCGTCGCCCGGCTGTTCAAGGGCCTCACCGGCCTGGTCAAGGGACGGGGCATCACCGTCATCGAGGGCGCCGGCACCATGACCGGTCCTCGCGAGGTCACCGTCGACGGCACCGCCTACACCGGCGCGCACCTCGTGCTGGCCTCCGGCTCCTACTCCCGCTCTCTGCCCGGCCTGGAGGTCGACGGCGAGCGGGTCCTGACCTCCGAGCACGCGCTGCGCCTGGAGCACGTCCCGTCCTCGGTCGTGGTGCTCGGCGGTGGCGTGATCGGCTCGGAGTTCGCCAGCGTGTGGCGCTCCTTCGGCGCCGACGTCACGATCGTCGAGGCGCTGCCGCGCCTGGTCGCCGCTGAGGACCCGGCCTCGTCGAAGGCGCTGGAACGTGCCTTCCGCAAGCGCGACATCACCTTCAAGACCTCCACCCGGTTCAGCTCCGTCGAGCGCACCGCGGACGGCGTCGCCGTCAGCGTCGAGGACGCCAAGGGCGCCACGTCGGTCATCGAGGCCGAGCTCCTGCTCGTCGCGGTCGGCCGTGGCCCGGCCACCGACGGCCTGGGGTACGCCGAGCAGGGCGTCGCCATGGAGCGCGGGTTCGTGCTGGCCGACGAGCGCTGCCGCACCAACCTCGAGGGCGTCTACGCCGTGGGCGACATCGTGCCCGGCCTGCAGCTGGCCCACCGGGGGTTCCAGCAGGGCATCTTCGTCGCCGAGGAGATCGCCGGCCTCGCGCCGGTCCCGGTCGAGGAGACCGCGATCCCGCGCGTCACCTACTCCCACCCCGAGATCGCCTCGGTCGGCCTCGACGAGGAGACCGCCCGCTCGACGTACGGCGACGACGCGATCGAGACGCTGACCTACGACCTCGGCGGCAACGGCAAGAGCCAGATCCTGCAGACCCAGGGCTTCGTGAAGCTCGTGCGCCGCACCGACGGTCCCGTCGTCGGCGTCCACATGGTCGGCGACCGCGTCGGCGAACTGGTCGGCGAGGCCCAGCTGATCTACGCGTGGGAGGCCCACCCCGACGACGTCGCCCCGCTCGTGCACGCCCACCCCACCCAGAACGAGGCGCTCGGCGAGGCCCATCTCGCCCTCGCCGGCAAGCCGCTGCACGCGCACGGCTGAGCCACCCGGACAGCTCCACTCCACCTGCTACCGAAGGAACCGCATTGGCCACCGAAGTCAACCTCCCGGCGCTCGGCGAGTCCGTCACCGAGGGCACCGTCACCCGCTGGCTCAAGCAGGTCGGCGACACCGTCGCTGTCGACGAGCCGCTGCTCGAGGTCTCCACCGACAAGGTCGACACCGAGATCCCCTCGCCCGTCGCGGGCACCCTGCTCGAGATCAAGGCCGAGGAGGACGACACCGTCGAGGTCGGTGCGGTCCTCGCGATGATCGGTGAGGAGGGCGAGTCCGCCGGTTCCGCCGACGACTCCGGCGATGCCTCCAGCGATGACTCTGCCGAGGACTCCGCCACACCCGAGGCCGAGCCGGCCGACGAGGGCGAGGCCGAGAAGAAGGCCGAGCAGGAGGAGGAGATCGCCGAGAAGACCGGCGACCTGCCTCCCGGTGACGAGACCCCCGAGGAGGAGAAGTCCCCGGCCGCCTCCGGCGGGTCCGGCGGTGGCTCCGGCACGTCGGTGACGCTGCCTGCCCTGGGCGAGTCCGTCACCGAGGGCACCGTCACCCGCTGGCTCAAGCAGGTCGGCGACAGCGTGGAGGTCGACGAGCCGCTGCTCGAGGTCTCCACGGACAAGGTCGACACCGAGATCCCCTCGCCCGTCGCGGGCACGCTGCTGGAGGTCAAGGTCTCCGAGGACGAGAC
>LUPK01000047.1 GCA_001627335.1 Nocardioides sp. REDSEA-S33_B3
GACAGATCAAGTCGATCAATGCCTCACGCGCAGCACGCGGGAACGGCTTGGTCATCAACACTCCTTCAGGAAGCGTTGCTTAGACCATATGAATCCGCGTCGCGCTGAGGGTGAGATCTCGTGCGGAGTAACCCGCGCCGGGGAGCCTCAGGCGCGGGCGAGGAACGCCAGCAGGTCCTGCCGCGTGACCACGCCGACGGGCTTGCCGTCCTCGTGGACCAGCAGCGCGTCGGCGGACTCCAGGAGGCGGACGGCGCTGGTCGCCTCCTCCGCGGCACCGATGGTGGGCAGCGGGGCGGACATGTGGTCCTCGACCTGGTCGGTCAGCGAGGCGTGGCCGGCGAACAGCGCGTCGAGCAGGGCCCGCTCGGAGACCGACCCCGCGACCTCGGCGGCCACGATCGGAGGCTCCGCGCGCACCACGGGCATCTGCGAGACGCCGTACTCCTGCAGGATCGCCACGGCCTCGGCGATCGTCTCGCCGGGGTGGGTGTGCACGAGGTCGGGCAGCCGGCCGGACTTGCCGCGCAGCACCTCGCCGACGGTGGTCTCGGTGGTCGTGCCGGTCGGGAAGCCGTACTGCGCCAGCCAGTCGTCGTTGAAGATCTTCGTGAGGTAGCCGCGTCCGGAGTCGGGCAGCAGCACCACGATCACCGCGTCGGTGCGCCCCTCGGCCGCCAGCTCGTGCGCCAGCTGCTTCGCGGCGTACGCCGCCATGCCGGCCGATCCGCCGACCAGCAGCGCCTCCTCGCGCGCCAGGCGGCGGGTGAAGGAGAACGCGTCGGCGTCGGAGACCTCGATGACCCGGTCGGCGACGCCGCGGTCGTAGGTGTCGGGCCAGAAGTCCTCGCCGACGCCCTCGACGAGGTAGGGCCGACCGGTCCCGCCGGAGTAGACCGAGCCGGCGGGGTCGGCGCCGACCACCTGGATGTCCGGGTTCTGCTCCTTGAGGTAGCGGCCGACGCCGGAGATCGTGCCGCCGGTGCCCATGCCGGTGACGAAGTGCGTGATGCGCCCCTCGGTCTGCTCCCAGATCTCCGGGCCGGTGGTCTCGTAGTGCGAGCGCGGGTTGTTCGGGTTGGAGTACTGGTCGGGCTTCCAGGCGCCGGGCTGGGAGGCCAGCCGGTCCGAGACGTTGTAGTAGGAGTCCGGGTGCTCGGGCGCGACGGCGGTCGGGCACACCACGACCTCGGCGCCGTAGGCGCGCAGCACGTTGCGCTTGTCCTCGCTGACCTTGTCGGGGCACACGAAGACGCACTTGTAGCCCTTGGCCTGCGCCACCATCGCCAGGCCGACACCGGTGTTGCCGGAGGTGGGCTCGACGATGATGCCGCCGGGCTGCAGCTCGCCGGAGGCCTCGGCGGCCTCGATCATCCGGGTGGCGATGCGGTCCTTCACCGAGCCGCCGGGGTTGAGGTACTCCACCTTCGCGAGCACCATCGGCCCCTCCTCGCCCTGCCCCAGCGGGGCGTCGAGCGTGCGGCTGAGCCGCAGCAGCGGGGTGTGGCCGATCAGGTCCAGGAGCGAGTCGACGTACTGCACGCGCCCAACCTATGCCCACATGCTGGACAGGGCGAAAGGGCGGGCGGAGCGCGCCGGCGACGTGACGACCCGCACCCCGGGGCAGCGGTCCCGACGGGTGGTCCGCCGGGGGTGGACGCGGTCCCTAGAGTGGGGCCCGTGGGTAAGGCAGCAGCAGCACGCAAGCTCGCCTCGGCGGCGGCGTACGGCGGAGGCGGGCTCTCCGTGCTCGGCGCCGGTCTCTACGGCGTGCTGACGGCCGAGGCCAAGCTGGCCCGCAAGACCATCGGCCCGATGATCGAGCACCCGCCGCCGGACTCCACCGGCTGGTACGGACGCGGCCGTCCCGCCCCTGCGGTGCGCATCGCGCTGCTCGGCGACTCCTCCGCGGCCGGGTACGGCGTGGAGCGGGTCGAGCAGACCCCCGGAGCGGTCTTGGCCAGCGGCGTGGCCGAGCACGCCGACCGTCGGGTCTACCTGCGCGACTTCGCCGTGGTCGGCGCCCGCTCCTCCGACCTCGAGGACCAGATCACCCGGGCCCTGCCGATGCACCCCGACGTGGCGGTGATCCTCATCGGCGCCAACGACGTCACGCACGTGATGCCGCCGTCGACCTCGGTGCGTCACCTCGCCGAGGGTGTGCGCCGGCTCAAGGAGGCGGGCGTCGCGGTCGTGGTCGGCACCTGTCCCGACCTCGGCACCATCAAGCCGATCGCCCCTCCGCTCAAGCAGGTCGCCCGCGCGTGGTCGCGCCGGCTCGCGGCCGCCCAGACCATCGCGGTCATCGAGGAGGGCGGCCGGACCGTCTCGCTCGGCTCGATCCTCGGGCCGGAGTTCGCGGCCGCGCCGGCGCTGCTGTTCGGGCCCGACCAGTTCCACCCCTCCGCCGAGGGCTACCGCTCGCTCGCGGGCGTGATGGTCCCCTCGGTCCTGGCCGCCGTCGGCGTCATCGAGCCGGACGAGAAGTCGCTGGAGTCCCTGCGCGGCGAGGGTGTCCTGCCCATCTCCGACGCCGCGATCCGCGCCGTCCAGGTGCCCGGCACCGAGCTGGACGGTACCGAGGTCGGCGGCTCCCGCCGCGGCGTGCGGGGGCTGTGGGTCGAGCTGCGGCACCGCCGCCGTCGCCCCGACTCCGCCGAGGAGACCCCGGACGAGAGCGACGAGCAGGCCACCGACGACGTGGAGAGCGCCGAGGCGTCCGAGGAGCCGGCCGAACCGCTCGACGACTGAGCCGCCTCCGGGGATGCGGTCGATGGGCACCAGCTGGCAGTCGTGCCCCTGAGCGGGCGCTATGGCGCCCGCTCAGGGGCACGACTCGCGATCCAGCGCGCACGAAGGCCCCCGGCTGACGCCGGGGGCCTTCGTGGTGGATCAGGGGCGGAGGCTGCTGGACAGCTCACCGGGTCTCGACACGCGGGTCGCGACTCGCTCGACCACCATCATCGAGTCCGCTGACGCGTCCTCGATCAGTCCTGGCTGAAGTAGGCCAGGATGCGCAGCAGGTTGGTGTAGATCCAGACCAGCGAGACGGTCATCGCGAACGCCGCGGTCCACGACTCGCGCTCGGGGGCGCCGTAGCGGATGCCCTGCTCGACGAAGTCGAAGTCCATGATCAGCATGAACACACCGAGCACCAGGCCGGCCACCGCGGTGATCATGCCGAGGCCGGAGACGCCGAACAGGCCGATCTGGGCGCCGAACAGGCCCAGGACGAGCTCCATCAGCGACAGGCCGATCATGCCGAACACCGCGGCGATGACGAACCGGCGGAACTTGTCGCCGACCTGGATGTTGAGCACCTTGTAGGCGGCCAGGGTGCCGGCGAAGGCGGCGAAGGTGCCGATGACGGCGCCCTGCACGACGCCGGGGTAGGCGACGTTGAAGATCATGGAGATCGCGCCGAGGGCCACGCCCTCGAGGGCGGCGAAGGCCAGCACGAGGGCCGGGCTGACGACCTTCTTGAACGCGTTGACCATCGACAGCACGAAGGCGCCGAGGGCGCCGAAGGTCGCGACCGCGCCGACGGTGCCGATGGCCGACTCGGCGGAGGTCTCGTTGATCTCCGGGAGCAGCGACCAGGTCGCGAAGGCGGTCACGATGACGACGCCCAGCGTGATCGCGGTCTTCTGGACCACCGAGTCGATGGTCATGGGGGCGCTGGGCGCCTGCGGGGCGGGCGCATAGACCGTGCCCTGGGGGTCACCGGGGGTCCCGACGCCCCACTGCGAGGGGTCAGAACCGTAGCCGGAGTTGCCGTAGGACTGGTTGCCGTGGGCGTTGCTTCCGCTGAACGCCTCGGACCGGCGGAACACCGGGTTGTTGCTCTGCATGGTTGGTCTCTCCTTGGAGGCCGACAGGGGCCGCCGGTGTGGCGGCCTACAGGGGATGTACCCACCTTAGGGGGTCTCGACTCGTACAACGCTCCAGCGTCCCCGGACGTTCCCGCCCCGGGCTCCCCCGTGCGAGAGCGCCGAACCGGCTCGACCTTCCGAACGACGTGCACGGACGGTCGAGCCGGTTCGGCCGGATCCGTGGGTGCCCCCGGCGGGATTCGAACCCGCAACACAGCGCTTTTAAGGCGCCTTCCTCTGCCGGTTGGGACACGGGGGCCCGTTCCTGGTTGGACGGACGTCCGTCCGAGCGAAGGCTATGCGCTGGTGGACGGACGTCCGTCCACCAGGACCCACCGGTGGGGTGGACGGACGTCCGTCCACCCCACAGAGCCTCTACAGGTAGGTCTGGCGCGCGTAGATCGCGTGCGCCCCGGCGACCCGGTCGACGAAGAGCAGACCCTGGCAGTGGTCGATCTCGTGCTGGAGGCAGCGGGCCTCGAAGGCGTTGGCCGACAGCTCGACCTCCTCCCCCGAGCCGGGCAGCTGACCGCGCACGACCAACCGGGAGGCGCGCTTCACGTCGCCGGTGAGGTCGGGGACGCTCATGCAGCCCTCGCGGGCCTTCTCGTTGCGGCTGGAGGAGACGACCTCGGCGTTGCACAGCACGAAGGTGCCGTGGTGGTCGCGGGTCTTGGGGTGCTCGGAGACGTCGACGCAGAACATCTGGGCCCCGACGCCCACCTGGGGCGCCGCGAGGCCCACGCAGCCGGGGCTGACCCGCATCGTGGCGACCAGGTCGGCGGCGAGCTGCACCGACTCCGCCGACGTCGGGTCGACGGCCTCACCCACGGTCGACAGGACCGTCGCGGGGGCGCGCACGACGTCGAGGACCCGGCCCTCGACGCCGAGGTCGGCCTCGGACCAGGCGAGGACCTGTGCGTTGAGGCCCTCGGGAGCGGGCTGGTTCACAGCTCGTCGGCCTCCGCGGGCCGCAGGGTCGCGCCGACCCCGAGCTCGGCCGCCGCCTCCCGGATCGCCGCGGTGACGGCGTCGACGTCGGCCCCGGCGGGCAGGTCGATCTCGGCGACGACGAGGTAGAGATCACCGGCCAGCCGGGTGGTGAGGTCGGTGATGTTGCCCCCGGCGTCGGCCACCCGGCCGACCACCGAGGAGACGATGCCGGGGCGGTCGCCGCCGTGCACGGTCAGCACCCAGGACGAGCCGCGGGCCGATGCACCGGACTCCTGGGGCACCTCCCGGACGGTCACCGTGAGCGTCCCGTCGTCGGTCAGCGGCGCCAGCGCGGACTCGATCTCCGCGGCAGGGGTGTCGCCGGCGCAGAGCAGCATCATCGCGAAGTGCCCGCGCAGCAGCGTCATGGTGGAGTCCTCGAGGTTGAGCCCGAGGCCGGCCAGCCGACCGGTGGTCTCGGCGATGATGCCGGGCCGGTCGTGGCCGAGGACGGTGACGGCGTGGAGGGTGCTCACGCGGGCATTGTCGCAAGGGTCGCCGCGCGGCCGAGCACCTCGTCCAGCATCGGCGCCGTGAGCCGCCCCGTCGCGGTGTTGTGCTGGCTGGGGTGGTAGCAGCCGAGCAGTGTCCGCTCGCCCAACGTGACCTCGGCGCCGTGGCCGAAGCGCGGTCGGGGACGCGGGATCTCGACCCCGCCGCGCGCGAGCATCCCGAGCGCCGCCGCCCAGCCGAACGCCCCCAGGGTCACCACCACCTCGACGTACGGCGCGACCAGCGCCCACTCCCGGTCCAGCCAGGTCGCGCACCGGTCCCGCTCGTCGGGGGTCGGCTTGTTCTGCGGCGGGGCGCAGCGCACCGCCGCGGCCAGCCGCAGGCCGTGCAGTCGCTGCCCGTCCCCCGCGCGGGTGCTGGTCGGGAGGGCGGCCAGCCCCACCCGGTGCAGCGAGGCGAACAACCAGTCGCCGGAGGGGTCACCGGTGAAGATGCGGCCGGTGCGGTTGGCACCGTGGGCTGCCGGCGCCAGCCCGACCACGAGGATCCGCGGCTGCGGCTCGCCCCAGCCGGGGATCGGGCGGCCCCAGTACTCCTCGTCGCGGAAGGCGGCCCGCTTCTCGCGGGCCACCTGCTCGCGCCAGGCGACCAGCCGCGGGCAGGCCCGGCAGTCGACGATCTCCTCGTCGAGAACCGCCAGGGCCTGGACCGTCGAACCGGATGCGCTCAGGGCGTCGCCTGCTGGGTGAAGCCGCCCACCCCCTGGGCGGCGTCCTGGACCTTCTCCTTCGCGGTGGCCACCGCGGCCTCGGTCTGCGCCCGGGCCTGCTCGGCCGCCTTGTCCGTGGCCGACTGGACCCGCGGGTCCCGGGCGACGCGCTGGGCCCCGGCCTTGATCTGCTCGTAGCGCTCGCGACCGGCGCGAGCGCCCAGGACGTAGCCCACACCGAGACCGGTGATCAGGGACAGCTTGCTCATCGTGCTCCTCCTCGTGGGTTCGGAGCCCCTACCCTTCCCCGGGGTCGCTCGGCACAGTCCACCCCATGTGGTGAGCCGCGAGGGCCCGACCTCAGCCCTCCCGCAGCGACCAGGCGATCCCGTCGAGGATGTCCGCCTCGCTCACGACCAGCTCGGAGACCCGCGAGCGCGCCAGCACCCGGGAGAGCACGAGCGCGCCGGCGGCGATCACGTCGGCCCGGCCGGGGTGCAGCCACGCCATCTCGGCCCGCTCGGCGGCGGTCGAGCCGACCAGCCGGTCGCAGAGCGCGTGCACCTGTGCGACCGGCAGCCGGGCGCCGTGCGTCGCGCTGCGGTCGTACGCCGTCAGCCCGATCACCCCGGCGGCGAGGGTCGTGACCGTGCCCGCGACACCGACCAGCGTCACGGCTGCACCCGGGTCGACCGGGCACGCGTCGAGGGCCGACTCGACGTCGGCCACGCAGGCGGCGACCTCGTCGGCCGAGGGCGGGTCGGACCGCAGGTGCCGCTCGGTCATCCGGACCGAGCCGATGTCCATGGAGTGCGCGACGTCGGGGGTCGCCCCGGACCCGAGCACCAGCTCGGTGGAGCCACCGCCGATGTCGAGCACCACCACCGGGCCGGCCAGCCCGGGCAGCCCCCGGGTCGCGCCGGCCCAGGCGAGCGCGGCCTCCTCGTCGCCGCTGACCACCTCGGGGGCGACCCCGAGCCGGGCCCGGACCCCGGCGGCGAACTCCTCGGCGTTCGCCGCGTCGCGGGTCGCCGAGGTCGCGCAGAAGCGGATCCGGTCGACCCCGTGGCGCGCGACGAGGGCGGCGTACTCCTCGACCGCGGCGAAGGTGCGCTCCAGCGCCTCCTCGGCCAGCCGGCCGGTCCGGTCGACGTCCTGGCCGAGCCGCACGATGCGCATCTCGCGCTCGAGGTCGGCACCGTCCTCGTCGAGGACGAGCAGCTTGATGGTGTTGGTGCCGCAGTCGATCGCCGCTACACGCACGGGCTGTCCACGCACGGGCCGGATCTCCACCACTCGCCGAGCTCGTCGAGCACCTCGTCACCGAGCGGGTTGACGCCGCGGCCCATCGCCAGCGACTGGCCGGCCAGGACGTGCAGGCACTTCACGCGGTCGGGCATGCCGCCCGCGGAGATGCCCTCGATCTCGGGGACGTCGAGGCCGTGCTCGGCCGCGATCTCCGCGCGGGCCGCGAGGTACCGCTCGTGGGCGGCGGCGTAGGCGGCGGCGAGCTCGGGGTCCTCGGCCAACCGCTCCTGCATCCGCTTCATGACCCCCGACCCCTCGAGCGTGCCGATCCGCGAGGCGGCGCGCGGGCAGGTGAGGTAGTAGGTCGTGGGGAACGGCGTGCCGTTGGGCAGCCGCGGCTGGGTGGCCACCACGTCGGGGTTGCCGCAGGGGCAGCGGTGCCCGACGCCGTGGACGCCCCGGGACTCCCGGCCCAGCTGCGCCTCGACGGCGGCGGCATCGGCCGGGGTGAAGGGCTCGGTCATTCAGGTGCTCCGTCGGTGCCGGGGTCGATCTCGGTCAGGGGCGGGGTGCCGTCGTCGGCGGGCGGACGCCCGGCCAGCACGACCGACGCCCAGGCGTCCTCCCAGAAGGCCGGCTCCTCCTGGTCGCCCACCTCGTCGGGGTCGGCGAGCTCGGAGCCGGCCTCCAGCGGCTCGCCGTCCTCGTCGAGCACGACGTAGGAGGTCTCGCCCGGCATGACGTAGCCGAGCTCGCGCGCCTCCTGCTGCACGTACGCAGGGTCCTGCCAGCGCCGCATCTCCCGCTCGAGGTCGGCGATCGCGCTCTCGCGCTGCTCGATCTCGGCCCGCAGGGCATCGAGCTCGCTGCGCTGCTGGAGGTAGGCCCGCGCCGAGGAGGCGTAGGAGACCAGCAGCACCGCGAGGACCGCCACCAGGATCGTGGCGCGGCTGGTCAGCCGGGGGCGACGCCGCGGGGTCGGCGCGCTGGCCACGGGACGCGCGGGGCGCCCCGGGGCCGGGCGCGAAGGACGGCCCGGGCCGGTGCGGCCCCGCGGCCCCGAGGCGCGCGAGGACGATCGGTTCGAGGCCATGCTCCTAGCGTGACTCAGGAGGTGTAGCGCGGGAACGCCGACACACCGGCGTACCGCGCCGCATCGCCGAGCTCGTCCTCGATGCGCAGCAGCTGGTTGTACTTCGCGACGCGCTCGGAACGGGCCGGGGCACCGGTCTTGATCTGGCCGCAGTTGGTGGCGACGGCCAGGTCGGCGATGGTGGTGTCCTCGGTCTCGCCGGAGCGGTGGCTCATCATGCAGCGGTAGCCGTTGCGGTGCGCGAGGTCGACGGAGTCGAGCGTCTCGGTGAGCGAGCCGATCTGGTTGACCTTCACCAGCAGGGCGTTGGCCTGGCCGCCGGTGATGCCGCGCTGCAGGCGCTCGACGTTGGTGACGAACAGGTCGTCGCCCACCAGCTGGGTGCGCGAGCCGAGCTGCTCGGTGATGGTGCGCCAGCCGTCCCAGTCGTCCTCGTCGAGCGGGTCCTCGATCGAGACGATCGGGTAGGCGTCCACGAGGCCGGCGTAGTAGGCGGTCATCTCCGCGGCGGTCTTCTGCTGGCCCTCGAAGGTGTAGGAGCCATCGGTGCAGAACTCGGTGGCCGCGACGTCGAGCGCGAGCACGACGTCCTTGCCCAGCTCGTAGCCGGCCTTGTCGATCGCCTCCGCGATCAGGTCGAGCGCGGCGCGGTTGGACTCCAGGTCGGGGGCGAAACCGCCCTCGTCACCGACACCGGTGGCCAGGCCGCGGGACTTCAGCACCGACTTCAGCGCGTGGTAGACCTCCGCACCCGAGCGCAGCGCCTCGCGGAAGGAAGGCGCACCGATCGGGGCGATCATGAACTCCTGGATGTCGACGTTGGTGTCCGCGTGCGCACCGCCGTTGAGGATGTTCATCATCGGCACCGGCAGCACGTGGGCGTTGGGGCCGCCGACGTAGCGGTAGAGCGGCAGGCCGGCGGAGTCCGCGGCCGCGCGGGCCACGGCCAGCGAGACGCCGAGGATGGCGTTGGCGCCGATCTCGGCCTTGTTGGGGGTGCCGTCGGCGTCGAGCATCGCCTGGTCGACCAGGCGCTGGTCGTCGGCGTCGAGGCCCTCCACGGCCGGGCCGAGCCTCTGGATCACCGCGTCGACGGCCTTGCCGACGCCCTTGCCGACGTAGCGGTCGCCGCCGTCACGCAGCTCCACGGCCTCGAAGGCGCCGGTCGAGGCGCCCGAGGGCACCGCGGCCCGGGCGAAGGTGCCGTCGTCGAGGACGACCTCGACCTCGACGGTGGGGTTGCCGCGGGAGTCGAGGATCTCGCGGGCGCCGACTGCTTCGATGGATGCCACGGTGCTTCTCCTGGGATGTCCGGGTGGGATGCCGGTCGTGATGGCCGGTGGGGGCGGGCGCGTACGTCGGCCCGACGACGGTCCACGAGCCTATTGCCTCCGCCGCCGGCGTGCCGACCCACCCGTCGGTTCGTCCGCCCGTCACCTGACCGGCCACCCACCCGGTCACCCACCCGTCTGTTCACCGGCTGCTCCCCGGACCGACACGACCCCGTCGCCACGCGTGGGTTGGGTTCCGGGGGCGGTGCAGCCCCTCGGCCCCTCGGAGCCGGCTGGGACCGGCCCGCCTCCCCCACCCACCACGAAAGGCAGCGGCATGTCCTTGCAGCACACCACCGGGGTCCCTCGCGGACCGCGGCTCCGAGGCGGGCTCGCGCTCACCGCGGTCGGCGCCCTGGCCCTCTCCGGCCTGGCGCTGGGCACGGTGACCAGCACCGCCCAGACCAGCGGCCAGACCAGCAGCAGGACCGGCACCCTCGCGGAGCCCGCGGACACCGCGGTCGAGCGGTTCGGCCGGCTGGCGACGTACCCGGTCCACCTCAACGTCCCCGAGGGCGTGGACCCCCTCGACGAGACCGTTGCGGAGATCTCCGCAGTCAGCGAGGACGGCGAGACGGTGGTCTACACCGACGCCGCGGGCAAGCGGATCGGCTTCCTCGACATCAGCGACCCCTCCGCCCCCGAGGGCCTGGGCACGCTGGACCTCAGCGAGCTCGGTGACGCCGAGGACGAGCCGACCTCGGTCGCCGTCGTCGGCGACCACGTGCTCGTGGTCGTCAACACCTCCCCGAGCTACACCGAGCCCTCGGGCCGCGTCGACGTCGTCGACCTCGGGACCCGCGAGCTCGTCGCCTCCCACGACCTCGGCGGCCAGCCGGACTCGATCGCGGTGAGCCCCTCGGGCGAGTACGCCGCGATCGCGATGGAGAACGAGCGCGACGAGGACGCCCTGCCCGATGGTGCCGGCGACCACGCGGACGAGGGCGACCTGCCGCAGGCCCCCGCCGGCTTCGTGCAGGTGCTCGAGCTCGACGGCGCCCCCGCCACCTGGACCCCTGACCCGCTGCTGCTGCCGGTCGAGGACCTGGCGGGCATGGACACCCCCGAGGACCCCGAGCCGGAGTACGTCGACATCAACGCCGACGACGAGCTCGTTGTGAGCCTGCAGGAGAACAACGGCCTGGTCGTCGTCGACCTGCCCACCCGCGAGATCACCAGCGCCTTCAGCGCCGGCAACGTCGTGCTCGAGGGCGTGGACACCACCGACGACGGCGTCTTCAACGCCACCGACACCATCGACGTCCCGCGCGAGCCCGACGCCGTGCACTGGGTCGGCGACGGTCTGGTCGCCACCGCCAACGAGGGCGACTGGAAGGGCGGCAGCCGCGGCTGGACGGTCTTCGAGGCCGCGACCGGCGAGGTCGTCTGGGACGCCGGCACCTCCGTCGAGGACCTGGTGCTCTCCGTCGGCAGCTTCAACGACGGCCGCGCCGACAACAAGGGCGCCGAGCCCGAGGGCCTGACCTACGCCGCGTACGACGGCGTCCCCTACGCCTTCGTCGGATCCGAGCGCAGCAACCTGGTCGCGGTCTACGACATGACCGACCCGACCGAGCCCGCGCTCACCCAGGTGCTGCCCACCACCAACGGCCCCGAGGGGCTGCTGCCCATCCCCTCGCGCGACCTGCTGGTCGTCTCCAGCGAGGTCGACGAGTCCGACGTGGGCGTGCGTGCCAGCGTCGCGCTCTTCGAGCTCGGCACCGACGGGGTCGTCTGGCCCGACATCGTCTCGGTCCCCGCACCCGGCGAGGACCGGCCGATCGGCTGGGGCGCGCTCGGCGCGTTGTCCGGTGACCAGCACGACCCGAAGGGCCTGTGGAGCGCCAGCGACTCGGCGTACTCCCCCGCCCGGATCTACCACCTCGACGTCTCCGCGGTCCCGGCCGTGCTGGACGACGTCATCGAGGTGACCGACGGCGGCGAGCCCGTCGACCTCGACATCGAGGGCATCGCCGAGCGCACGCAGGGCGGATTCTGGCTGGCCTCCGAGGGCGCGACCGGCCCGGAGAACGCGCTGGTCCGCACCGACGCCGACGGTGTCGTCGTCGAGACCGTCACCCTGCCCCCCGAGGTCGCCGCCGGCCTCGGCAAGTGGGGCCTCGAGGGGGTGGCCGTGCGCGGCTCCGGCGCCTCGGAGACGGTGTACGTCGCCCTGCAGCGCCCGCTGACCGGCGAGGACAGCGCCCGGATCGGTCGCTACGACGTGGCCGCTGCCGCGTGGACCTGGTTCGCCTACCCGATGGAGACCACCAGCACCGAGGGCGACTGGATCGGCCTGTCGGAGATCACCGTCATCGACCAGGACACCGTGGCCGTCATCGAGCGCGACAAGCTGATGGGCCCGGCCGCCGCGGTGAAGCGGATCTACACCGTCGACCTGCCCGCCGGCAGCACCGACGAGGTCACCCCGGTGACCAAGACGCTCGCCGTCGACCTGCTCCCGGCGATGACCGGGCGCAACGGCTGGACCCAGGAGAAGCTCGAGGGCCTCGCGGTCGCCACCAGGGGGAGCGTGTACACCGTCACCGACAACGACGGGGTCGACGACGCCTCCGGCGAGACCCAGCTCTTCGACCTCGGGCGGCTCTCCTCGGTGTTCGCCGAGGACGTCGCCACGAGCACGAAGCTCAAGGTCGAGGGCAGGAGCCGACGGGCGGGTCAGGCGTTCCGCGTGGTCGTCGTCGTGAAGCCCGCGCCGCAGGGCGGTCGGGTGGTCGTCGAGGTGGACGGTCAGAAGGTGGACGGTCAGAAGGTCGCCTCGACGCGCGTGGACGGCCGCACCACGCCGCTGCGGGTGCGCATCAAGGGCACCGGCAGGCACACCCTGGCCGCGACCTACACCGGCAACGGCCTCGCGGCCGGGTCGACCTCGAAGACCGTGACGGTCAAGGTCAAGAAGGCGAAGGACCAGAAGAAGAGGTGAGCCGGCGGCGGACGGCGTCGCGGAGCTCCTGCTCCGGGTCGACGCCGTCCGCCCTCGCCTCCACCACGAGCGCCAGCAGGCGCTCGCCCAACGCGTCGGCGTCCGGCTCGACGTGCACCGGCCGGCCGGCTCGCGCCAGCCGGTCGACCAGCTTGTCGGCGTACAACAGGGCGGGCAGCGTCGAAGGGATTCCGTCGGCGGGATCGGTCCGCTCGGACTTCTCCCGGGCCTTGATCGCCTCCCACGCCTCGTTGACCGCGGCCGCGTCCCGGGGCTCCTCGTCGGCCACCCCGGTCGCGGCGCCGGCCTCGGCACCGGTCTCGGCCCCGAACACGTGCGGGTTGCGGCGCACCATCTTCTCGGTGATGCCCCGGGCGACGTCGTCGATGTCGAAGGCGTCGCGCTCGGCGGCGACGGCGGCGTGGAAGTAGACCTGCAGCAGCAGGTCGCCGAGCTCCTCGCGCAGGTGGTTGGGTTCCGGCTCGGGGTCGCCCGACTCGACCGCCTCGACGGTCTCGTAGGCCTCCTCGAGGAGGTAGCGCAGCAACGAGCGGTGCGTCTGCTCGCGCTTCCACGGGCACTCGGCCCGCAGCCGCGCCATCACCCCGCGCAGCTCCAGGAGCGGCTCCTGCGCGGTCACGGGCTCAGCCCTGGTTGGGGTTGCCCGGGTTCTCGAGCGGGATCGGCATGGTTGGCTCGGGCTCGGTCTCGACGACCTCGGGGGCGCAGCCCTGGCTGCTGGGCAGGTCGGCCACCAACGCGGTGATCTCGGCCTGGGCCCCGACGTCGCCCTGCTGCGCGCGGGCGCGCAGCTCGTCGACCTCGGCGCGCAGCGAGGAGGCCTCGGAGACGGCCACCGAGAGGTCGGAGGTGGTGGAGACCGACGCCGAGGTCGCGAAGTCGACCTGGTCGAAGCGCGGGTTCACGTCGAGGTCGTGCTCGGCCTGCCACTGCTCCAGGTAGGCCTGGTACGCCGGCCCCGGCTGCACCAGCTCCTCCTCGCTCAGCGTGGGGTCGACGATCTCGGAGACGACCGAGGTCAGGAAGCTGCTGGCGGCGAAGACCGTGACGGCGTCGTTCTGCTCGTCGCCGGGCAGCCCGAAGCTGATGCGCGCCTGCTTCTCGGCCTCGCGGCGCAGCTCGTCGACGGGCAGGCCGTTCTCGGCGCCGATCGCCTCGGCGACCTCGGTGACGACCAGCTGCTGCACGACGATGCCGCGCAGCTCGGCGCCGGTGAAGCCGCCGGCCAGGAGCTCCTGCGAGCCCTGGAGCACCTCGCAGGTGGCCTCGGTCGCGTCGTCGACGTCGGAGAGCGAGATCTCCTCCCCCTCGACCACCGCGGCCGTGCCGGGACGCACCTCGGCGTCGGCGATCCCGCACCCGCTCAGGGCGCCGGTGGCGAGCACCGCGACCGTGGCGAGACCGAGGAGAGGACGGGAGAGACGCACGGGGACTCCTAGCGGGGCGTGTGTGACCTGCATCGCCCATTGAACCAGCCGCTTCCCCGACCTCTCGCACCGCCCGCCGAACCGGCGCAACCTTCCGGAAGGACACGCCGGCTCGACCCACCATCCCCGCCGAACCGGCTCGACCTTCCGGAAGGACGCGCCGGCTCGGCGCGAAGGACCGTCAGGAGGCGGCGGGCGGGTCGATCACCTGGTCGATGACGCCCTTGGCCCACTCCAGCAGCGCGATGCCGTCCAGCGGCTTGCCGCCGATCACGGCCGTCTGCGGACGCGGGACCAGGATGGTGTCGGTCTGCGGCTTGACCAGCGACTTGGGGTACATCCGCTGCAGGCGCACGACCCGGGAGTCGGGCAGCGAGACCGGCGCGAAGCGGACGTTCTTGCCCGCGATCGTGACCTCGCCGATGCCGGCGGCCCGCGCCCGCGCTCGGAACCGCGCCACGAGCAGCAGCGACACCACGACGATCGGCAGGTCGCCGTACCGGTCCTTCAGCTCCTCCTCGATGGCGTCGACGTCCTCGTCGGAGCGCACCTCGGCCAGCCGCTTGTAGATCTCCAGGCGCAGCCGCTCGGAGCCGATGTAGTCGTGCGGCAGGTGCGCGTCGACCGGCAGCTCGATGCGGACCTCGGAGAGCTCCTCGGCACCGTCGCCCTTGAATTCCGCGACCGCCTCGCCGACCAGGCGGACGTAGAGGTCGAAGCCGACGTCGGCGATGTGCCCGGACTGCTCCCCGCCCAGCAGGTTGCCGGCACCGCGGATCTCGAGGTCCTTCATCGCGATCGCCATGCCGCCGCCGAGGTCGGAGTGCTGGGCCAGGGTGGCGAGCCGCTCGTGGGCGGTCTCGGTGAGGGGCTTCTCGCCCGGGTAGAGGAAGTAGGCGTACGCGCGCTCGCGCGAGCGCCCCACACGACCTCGCAGCTGGTGCAGCTGGGAGAGGCCGAGGGTGTCGGCGCGCTCGATGATCATCGTGTTGGCGTTGGACACGTCGAGACCGGACTCCACCAGCGTCGTGCACACGAGCACGTCGAAGCGCTTCTCCCAGAAGTCGACCATGACCTGCTCGAGCTGCTTCTCGTTCATCTGCCCGTGCGCGGTGGCGACCCGGGCCTCGGGCACCAGCTCGCGGATGCGTGCGGCCGCCTTCTCGATCGACTGCACCCGGTTGTGGATGTAGAAGACCTGGCCCTCGCGCAGCAGCTCGCGGCGTACGGCGGCGACGACCTGTCGGTCCTCGTAGGCGCCGACGTAGGTGAGCACCGGGTGCCGCTCCTCGGGCGGCGTGGTGATCGTCGACATCTCCCGGATGCCGGTGATCGCCATCTCCAGGGTGCGCGGGATCGGCGTGGCCGACATCGACAGCACGTCGACGGCGGTGCGCATCCGCTTGAGCTGCTCCTTGTGCTCGACGCCGAAGCGCTGCTCCTCGTCGACGATGATCAGCCCGAGGTCCTTGAAGCGGATGTCGGGGTTGAGCAGCCGGTGGGTGCCGACGACGATGTCGACGCTGCCCTCGGCCATGCCCCGCATGACCTCGGCCGCCTCCTTGTCGGTCTGGAAGCGGCTGAGCCCCTTGAGCACCACGGGGAAGCCGGTCATCCGCTCGGCGAAGGTCGAGAGGTGCTGGGTGACCAGCAGCGTCGTCGGCACCAGCACCGCGACCTGCTTGCCGTCCTGGACGGCCTTGAACGCCGCCCGCACCGCGATCTCGGTCTTGCCGTAGCCGACGTCGCCGCAGACCAGGCGGTCCATCGGGACCACCTGGCGCATGTCGGACTTCACCTCGTCGACCGTGGAGAGCTGGTCGGGCGTCTCCTGGAACGGGAAGGCGTCCTCCAGCTCGCGCTGCCACGGGGTGTCGGGCCCGAAGGCGTGGCCCTTGGTGGCCTGACGGGCCGCGTAGAGCTTGATCAGCTCCGCCGCGATCTCGCGCACCGCCTTGCGGGCGCGGCTCTTGCGCTTGGCCCAGTCGCCGCCGCCGAGCCGGTCCAGGCTCGGCTGCTCGCCGCCGACGTAGCGGGTGACCTGGTCCAGCGCGTCGGCCGGCACGTAGAGGCGGTCCGGCGGGGCGCCGCGCTTGGACGCGCCGTACTCCAGGACGAGGTACTCCCGGGTGGCGCCACCGACGACCCGCTGCTTCATCTCGATGAATCGCCCCACGCCGTGCTGCTCGTGGACGACGTAGTCGCCGGGCTTGAGCTCCAGCGGGTCGATCTGGCGCTTGCGGCGGGCCGGCATCTTGCGCATGTCGCGCGTGGAGGACTTCTGGCCGCTGATGTCCTCACCGGTCAGCAGCACCAACTTGTTGGTCTCGTCGACGAAGCCCTGGGTCAGCGCACCGCAGGTGACGGTGACGACGCCGACCTGCCACAGGCCCTCCCCGCCGTCCGGCTCGACGAGCCGGGCGGGGACCTCGGCCTCCGACAACGCCTCGACCATCCGCTGTGCCGGGCCGTGTCCGGGGTGGACGACCACCACGCGGTAGCCGTCGGAGCGCCACGAGTCGAGGTCCTTCATCGCCCGCGCGACGTCGCCGCGGTAGGCGTCGACCGGCCCCGCGGCCAGCGCGCGCGTCGCGACGGCGCCCACGGTGACGTCCACGTCGACGTGGACGACCTGGCCGGTCTCGTCGCGCACGACCTGCTCGCTGTCACCAGCGGCGCCGGGGTCGAGCCCGAACGGGCTGACGGTCCACCACGGCCGACCCTTGTCGAGGCTGTGCTCGCGCACGTCCGCGAGGGTCCGGTACGACGCCGCGCCGAGGTCGATGGGGGCGGACCCGCCGCTCGCGGCAGCCGCCCAGGAGGCACCGAGGAACTCCTCGCTGGTGGCCACCAGGTCGTGCGCCCTCGCGCGCACCCGCTCGGGATCGAGCACGAGCACGTGGGTGTCGGCCGGCATCAGGTCGACGAGCAGCTCCATCTCGTCGACGAGGACCGGGGCGAGGGACTCCATGCCCTCGACCGCGATGCCCTGGCTGATCTTGTCGGTCAGCTCCAGCAGCTGGGGATGGCTGGCCCCGAGCTCGGCGGCACGGCGGCGTACGTCCTCGGTGAGGAGCAGCTCGCGGCACGGCGGGGCCCACAGGCGCTCGACCGGCTCGAGGGTGCGCTGGTCGGCGACCGAGAAGGCGCGGATCTCCTCCACGTCGTCGCCCCACAGCTCCACGCGCAGCGGGTGCTCCTCGGTGGGCGGGAAGACGTCGACGATGCCGCCGCGCACGGCGAACTCACCGCGCTTCTCGACCAGGTCGACGCGGGTGTAGGCGGCGTCGGAGAGGCGACGCGTGAGGTCGTCGAGCGGCGCGGTGTCGCCGGCGCTCAGCTCGACCGGCTCCAGGTCGCCCAGGCCCTTGACCTGCGGCTGGAGCACGGAGCGGACCGGCGCGACGACGACGTCGATCGGACCGTTGACGCTCCCGCTGGTCGAGCTCGTCGAGACCCCCGGGTGCAGCAGCCGCCGCAGCACCGCGAGCCGGCGACCGACGGTGTCGCTGCGGGGGCTGAGCCGCTCGTGGGGCAGCGTCTCCCAGCTGGGGTAGTAGGCCACCCGGTCGGGGTCCATCAGGTCGCCGAGGTGGGCGACGAGGTCCTCGGCTTCGCGGGCCGTGGCGGTCACCGCGAGCACCGTGCGCCCGGCGCGCACCAGGCCGGCGGTGACGAAGGGCCGCAGCGCCTCGGGGCCGGTGAGGTCCAGGGCTCGCACCCGGCCCTCCCGGGCGTCCTCGAGGGCGGCGGCGAGGGTCGGGTCGTCGAGGACGGGGCCCAGCAGGTCGGTGGGCGGATCGGCGGGGTGGTGGCTGGTCATCTCACTCCTGGGGCACAGCACGAGAGCCCCCTGTCGTGGGACGACGGGGGGTGCGGGCCCGATCCTACGGTCGGTCCCCGAATGCGGCCTCACGCAGGCGGGCGAGGGCGGGGTCGGACTCGGCCGAGGCCCGGCCGTCGGCCACGATCGCGTCGAGCCGGTCGCGGCGGGCCCGCAGGTGGTCGACGTACGCCTCCCACTCCCGCACGTGGGTGCGGTGCACGGCACGCACCTGCACGTCCTCGCAGACCGCCAGTGCGGCGTCGATGGGAGGGCGGGCCCGCCACGGCGGCGAGGACCAGCGCCCGGCGGCCCACCTCCAGACCGTGCGTCAGCCCAGGCCGCGGAAGGACAGCGCGTGCCAGCGCGGCCCGACCGGCGTGATCTCGACGCGCCGCGGGTCGAACGCGGCACCGGGGTCGGCACCGTCGACGTCGCGCACGATGCGGATCTCCAGCCGCGACTCCGAGAGCCCCTCGGCGAGGTCCTCGCCCCACTCCACGACGGTGACCGCGTCCTCCAGGGAGGTGTCGAGGTCGAGGTCGTCGAGCTCCTCCAGGCCGTCCAGGCGGTAGGCGTCGACGTGGACGAGCTCGGGCCCGCCCACCCGCGAGGGGTGCACGCGCGCGATCACGAACGTCGGCGAGGTGACGTGGCCGCGGACGCCGAGACCAGCGCCGAGGCCCTGGGTGAAGGTCGTCTTGCCGGCGCCGAGGTCGCCGGTCAGCACGATCAGGTCGCCCTTGGTGAGCTGGCCGGCCAGGGAGCGGCCGATCCCGCGCATCGCGTCGGCGGTCGGCGCCTGGAAGACCGCGGTGCGCAGCGGCCGGCGCATCTCCACCAGCGGGGAGTCGCGCAGGATCTCGCGGAAGCCCTGGCGGTCCCAGAAGCGGATCGTCTTGGGCAGCTCCTCGCGGGCCACCACGGTGAGGTCGTCGGTGCCGGTGCCGGACTCGAGCACCGCGTCGACGGCCGCGTCGATGAGCGCGCCGGCGATCCCGTGGCCCTGGTGGCCCGGGACCACCCCGAAGCGGCGCAGGTAGGTGGTGGAGCCGATGGGGTCGAGGATCAGCGTCCCCACCGGCTCACCGTCCAGCTCGGCGAGCAGCCCCCCGCCGGCCGCGAGCTTCTCGGCGATGGTCTCCTCGGTCTCCAGCAGCGCGTCCGGCTTGGGGTCCATGGCCGGCCGGGCACCGAACGCGGCCTGCACTACGTGCAGCACGTCGGCGGCGGCCTCCGGCCCCACGCGGCGTACGGCGACCTTCGACTCGGGTCGGGTGTCGGTCACCGGCGTCCCACCCGCTCGGTCGACGCGGCCAGCAGCTGGTCGAGCGCGGCGTTGACTTGCTCGTGCCGCTCCATGATCACCATGTGGCCGGCTCCCTCGGCCTCCACGAGCACGGAGCCCTCGATGCGGCTGTGCAGCTTGCGGCTGTGCCCGATCGACGTCAGCCGGTCGGCCGTGCCGCACACGATCGTGGTGGGCACCCGACCCAGCGCCTCGACGGCGTGGAACTTGTCGAGGCCGTGCAGGCTGGGGAAGAACTCTGCCAGCACCTCGAACGGTGTGCGGCTGAGCATCGAGTCGACGAACCGGACGTAGGAGGCGGGCACCTCGTCCCCGAAGGCGAAGACGTCGGTGAACACCTCGGCGACCGTCGCGCCGAGCCGGCGCAGGACGTCGACCCCGCGGTGCCCACGACGCATCCCGCGGATCGCGCGGGCGGTGAGGTCGCCGCCGAGCTTGGCCGGGCCGATCGGCAGCAGCATGCGCCCGATGTCGAGGCCGCCGGCGGTGGTCGAGAGCAGCCCGACGCCGACGATCCGGTCGCCGAAGAGCTCCGGCCGCTGCTCGGCCAGCGCGACGATGCTCATCCCGCCCATCGAGTGCCCGACGACCACGACGGGGGTGTCGGGGGCGAGCTCCTCGATGACCTGCTCGAGGTCGAGGCCGAGCTGGTCGATGGTGGCGTGGTGGTGGTCGGAGCGGCCGGAGCGGCCGTGGGAGCGCTGGTCGTAGAAGACCGTGCGGACCAGGCCGCGGTAGCCGGCGCGCTGGAAGTGCCAGCAGTCCAGGGTGAGGGCGTAGCCGTGCACGAAGACGACGGTCACCGCGGTCTCGGCATCGGGGTCCGAGGGCTCGTCGACCTCGCAGTGCAGGGGCACCCCGTCGGGGGTGACGACCATGTGCGGCGCCGAGCGCAGCGAGCCCAACGGGGTGGCGTCTCCGGCACCGCGGCGGGCGGCGATGCCGCGGCGACGGCGCGCGACCTCGACGCCGGCCCCGATCGCGAGCGCACCCGCGGCGGCACCGGCCCAGCGCCACACCGTGCTCCTGGTCCTGCTCACTGGTCCTCCTGGCCCACCCATCGGCGGCCGAAGCGCCCACCGATGCGGGTCACGATCTCGTAGCTGATGGTCCCGCAGGCCTCGGCCCACTCCTGGGCGGTCGGGTGCGGGGCGGCACCGAAGAGTACGACCTGGTCACCGACCGCGCCCTGACCGTCCGGCAGCTCGACGACGACCTGGTCCATGCAGACCCGGCCGCGCAGCGGGCAGTGCTTGCCCCCGACGTCGAGCACCGCCCGGTTGCCCGCGTGCCGCGGGACCCCGTCGCCGTAGCCCACGGGCACCAGCCCCAGCGTGGTCGGCCGGTCGGCGACCCAGGTGTGGCCGTAGGACACGCCCGCCCCCGTCGGCACCTGCTTGACCAGCGCCAGCGCGGCGCGGGCGGTCATCGCCGGCCGCAGCCCGAGGTCGGGGGTGTGGCCCGGCGCCGGGTCCAGGCCGTACGCCGCCAGCCCGACCCGCACGAGGTCGAACCGGCTCGCGGGGCTCAGGATCGCCGCCGCGGAGTTGGCCAGGTGGCGCACCTCGGGCTCCAGCCCGTGCTCGCCCGCGACGGCCAGTGCGTCCTCGAAGGCCTGCAGCTGGGCGGCGTTGGCCGGGTGGTCGGGCTCGTCGCTGCACGCGAAGTGCGACCAGACGCCGGTCACCCGCCAGGTGCCGGCCCGCTCCCCCGCGCGGGCCCGCTCGACCAACCCCGCCCAGTCCTCGGGCGGGCAGCCGTTCCGAGACAGGCCGGTGTCGATCTTGAGCTGGAGCCGCGCGGGCGTGCCTGAGCGTCGTACGGCCTCGGCGACGGCGTCGAGGTGCTCGATGCTGTGGGCGGTGACGTCGATGCCGGCCGCGACCGCGTCGGTCAGACGCTCCTCGCCCGGGACGAAGAGCCAGGTCAGGATGCGGCCGGTGTCACCGGCCTCGCGCAGCGCCAGCGCCTCCTCGAGCGCGGCGGCGCCGAGCCACTGCGCGCCCGCCGCACGGGCGGCCCGCGCGACCGGCAGCATCCCGTGGCCGTAGGCGTCGGCCTTCACCACCACCATGAGCGGGGTGCCGGTGTGGGCGGCGAGGGCGCGCACGTTGGCGCGGACCGCCGCCAGGTCGACGACGATCTCCGCGCGCACCACCGGGTCCGAGGACATCGCGCCCATCTTCCCATCCCACCCCGGTGGGCGAGGCCGCCGGTGGTCGAGGCGCCCTCCGGTGGTCGAGCGAGCTGCGGAGCGCTAGCGACGAGCGGGCGTCGAGACCACCGGAAGCCCGCGCACCACCTCGGCCACCCCGCCCGCGACCTGACCGGCCACGATCGGTCCGCCGTCGGCGACGAGCGTGGCGGCGGCACCGTGCAGCCAGGACCCGACGCTCGCGGCGTCCCAGGGGTCGAGCCCGGTGGCCAGCACCGCCCCCATCACCCCGCCGAGCACGTCACCGGCGCCGGCGGTGCCGAGCCAGGGGGTGCCGGTGGTGGTGACCCGGGTCCGGCCATCGGGGCGGGTGACCAGCGTGTGCCGGCCCTTCAGCGCGACCACGCACCCGAACCTCTCCGCCGCCACCTGGGCGTGGTGCAGCTGCCGTGCCTCGACCTCGCTGCGCTCCACGCCGAGCAGAGCGGCGAGCTCGCCCGCGTGCGGGGTGAGCACGAGGTCGTCGCGGGTCTCACCGTCGAGCACGGCCTCCAGGTGCTTCAGCGCGTCGGCATCGACCACGGTCGGGACGCCGTCGGCCAGCGCGGCCGCCAGCTCGTCCCCCGCAGCGTCGCCACCGCCGGAGCCGACCACCCAGGCCTGCACCCGCCCGGCGCCGACGACCTCGGGGTGCTGCTCGCGCACGCGGTCGGCCACGGCCGAGTCGCCGACGTAGCGCACCATCCCCGCCAGGCCGCAGGAGGCACCGGCGACGGAGAGCAGCCCGGCGCCCGGGTACGTCGCGCTGCCGGCCCGGACCCCGACGACCCCACGGGTGTACTTGTGGTCGTCCGGCCCGGGCACCTGCAGCAGCCGCGCGACGTCGGCCGGCTGCAGGCTCTCGACGGGCGCGTCAGGGAGACCCTCGGCGCCGTCGAGCCCGATGTCGACCAGCTGCACCGCGCCGCACGCCTGGGCGGCGGGGTCCACCAGGTGGCAGGGCTTGTGGGTGCCGAAGGTGACGGTCAGGTCGGCCCGAACGTGCGGCTCCGGGGTCTCACCGGAGTCCACGTCCACGCCGCTGGGCGTGTCCACCGCGACGACCGGCACGCCCTCGAGCAGGGCCAGCGAACTGCTGGCCGCGTCCTTCAGCCCGGGTCGACCGCCGATGCCCACGACCCCGTCGACCACCACGTCCGGCCGCTCGCGCAGTCGCCGGGGCTCGCCGATCCGGCCGCCGGCCGCCGCGAGCGCCGCCAGCCCGCCCTCGTGCGCCGACCGGCCGAGCAACCACGCCTCGACACCGGCTCCGCGCCGGGCGAGCAGGGCTCCGGCGTACAGGGCGTCGCCGCCGTTGTCCCCCGAGCCCACCAGCAACACCACCCGGCGGCCGTACGTGGACCCCAGCCAGTCCGCGACCGCCCCGGCCAGCCCGTGGGCCGCCCGCTGCATCAGCGTCCCCTCGGGGAGCCGCGCCATCAGCTCGGCCTCCGCCGCCCGCACCTGCTCGACCGTGTGCGCCCGCCTCATGCGTCGACCCTAGATGGGTCGTGCCCCTGAGCGGGCGCCATGGCGCCCGCTCAGGGGCACGACTCGGTCCTGTGGAGAGCGGTCAGCATGCCCAGCCGTTTGCAGGCAGGGTCCAGGCATGCGCACTCCCGACGAACCGTGGCGGACGCTCGCGGCCGCACAGCACGGCATGCTGTGCCGTCGCCAGCTCGCCGAGCTCGGCGTGGGCCGGAACCGCGTGCGCAACCAGATCGAGGCCGGTCGATGGGTAGCCGCCTCCCCCATGGTCGTGTCGACCACCACCGGCCCGCTCTCCCGCGACCAGCTCCGCTGGCTGGGCGTTCTCCACGCGGGGCCGCGTGCGTTGCTCGGCGATCTCTCGGCTGCCGAGGTCCACGGGCTCGAGCGCTGGCACCGCGACGAGATCACGGTGCTGGTGCCCCAGGACGTGGAGCTGGAAGGCGAGATCGAGGGCATCGACTTCAAGCGGACCCGGCGACCACTCCCGCTGATGACGTCACGCCTCTCCCTGCCGACCATGAAGCTGGAGCCCGCGATCCTGCACTTCGCCGCCTACCAGCACTCACCACGCACCGCCCAGGGTGTCGTCAGCGCGGCGGTCCAGCAGCGCTTGACCTCGGCTGCTGCGCTGCGCGAGTGGGTCCGTCTGATGCGGCCGCTCCGGTGGGCGCAGATGTTCCGCGACTGCCTCGACGAGATCGAGGGCGGGGCCACGTCGATGGCCGAGCTCGACATCCGGCGCCTGTGCAAGCGGCACCGGCTCGCGCGCCCTGCTCGGCAGGTGCGACGACGCGGCGCGGACGGGCGCACGAGATACACCGACTGCGAGTGGACCACGGCGAGCGGCCACGTCGTCGTCCTGGAGATCGACGGGGGCTTCCACATGGAGGTGGAGCACTGGGAGGAGGACATGGCTCGGGAGCGGAGCCTGGCCGGCCAGGACCGCATCCACCTGCGCTGCACCTCCCGGGAGCTGCGCGACGAGCCAGACCGGGTCGCCGCGGACCTGATCCGGCTGGGGGTGCCCCGGGCTGGGGTCGTGCCCCTCAGCGGGCGCTATGGCGCCCGCTGAGGGGCACGACTCACTCGCGGGCGGTCAGGACTCGAGGATCACCACGGCCGAGGCGACGCCGGCGTCGTGGGAGAGCGAGACGTGGACCGAGGTGGCGCCGGAGGCCTCCACCTGGGCCGCGACGGTGCCGCGCACCTCGAAGCGCGGGCGCCCGGTGGACTCCGAGACGATCTCGGCGTCGTGCCACGACATCCCCACCGGGGCGCCGAGGGCCTTGGCGAGCGCCTCCTTGGCGGCGAAGCGGGCGGCCAGCGACGCCAGCGGGCGCGTCGCCTCGTCGGGGGTGAACAGCCGCTCGCGCAGCCCGGGTGTGCGCTCCAGGGAGACCCCGAAGCGCTCGATGTCGCAGACGTCGATGCCGACGCCGATCACGGCCATGCCGTCCCCGCCGGCCCGCTACTCGACGGTGACGGACTTCGCGAGGTTCCGCGGCTGGTCGACGTCGTGACCCATGGCGGTGGCCAGCTCGCAGGCGAACAGCTGGAGGGGTACGACGGCGAGCAGGGGCTGCAGCAGCACCGGGACCTTCGGCAGCTCGATCACGGTGTCCGCGACCGAGGCGACCGAGCGGTCCCCCTCCTCCGCGAGGCAGATCGTCCGGGCCCCGCGGGCGCGGACCTCCTGGATGGCCGAGAGCATCTTCCCGTGCAGCTGGTCGCGGCCCTTGGGCGGCACGACGCACAGCACCGGCAGCCCCTGGTCGATCAGCGCGATCGGGCCGTGCTTGAGCTCGCCACCGGCGAAGCCCTCGGCGTGGATGTAGGCCAGCTCTTTGAGCTTCAGCGCCCCCTCGAGGGCGATCGGGTAGCCGGCGTGGCGGCCCAGGAACAGCACCGTGCGCTCACCGACGTGGCCGCGCGCGAGCTCGTAGACCTCCTCGGCGCGACCCAGCACGGTCTCCATGTGACCGGGGATCGCCTCCAGCTGGTGCACCACGTCGGCGATCTCGTCACCGAAGCGGGTGCCCTTGACCTGCGCGAGGTAGAGCGCGAGCAGGTAGCAGGCCACCAGCTGCGTCACGAACCCCTTGGTGGAGGCCACGCCGATCTCGGGGCCGGCGTGGGTGTAGATCACCGCGTCGGACTCGCGCGGGATGGTCGAGCCGTTGGTGTTGCAGATCGCCAGCACCTTGCTGCGCTGCAGCCGCGCGTGCCGGATCGCCTGCAGGGTGTCGGCGGTCTCCCCGGACTGGCTGATCGCGACGACCAGCGTGGAGTAGTCGAGGATCGGGTCGCGATAGCGGAACTCCGAGGACAGCTCGACCTCGACCGGGATGCGGCACCAGTGCTCGATGGCGTACTTGGCGACCATGCCGGCGTAGAACGAGGTGCCGGCCGCGATGATGATGATCTTGTCGATGTCGCGCAGCTCCTGGTCCGAGAGCCGCATCTCGTCCAGCTGCAGCTCACCGGTGCGCGTGCGACGCCCCAGCAGCGAGTCGGCCACCGCGTGCGGCTGCTCGAAGATCTCCTTGCGCATGAACCAGTCGTGGCCGTCCTTCTCGGCCGCCGACAGGTCCCAGTCCACGTGGTAGGCCTTCGCCTCCACCTCGCCACCCTCGAAGTCGGTCACCGACACCCCGTCACGGGTGATCGTGACGACCTGGTCCTGGCCCAGCTCCAGCGCCTCGCGGGTGTGCTCGATGAACGCCGCCACGTCGGAGCCGAGGAAGTTCTCCCCCTCGCCCACGCCGACCACCAGCGGGGAGTTGCGGCGTGCGGCCACGACCCGGTCGGGGTCCTCGGCGTCGACGGCGACCAGCGTGAACGCGCCCTCGAGCATCTGACAGACCCGCTGCATCGCGGTCGTGAGGTCCTCCCCCGAGGCGACCTGCAGCTCCAGCAGGTGCGCGGCGACCTCGGTGTCGGTCTCGGAGACCAGCTGGTGGTCGTCGTCCTCGAGCCGGGCCCGGAGGTCGTCGAAGTTCTCGATGATGCCGTTGTGGACCACCGCCACGCGGCGCTCGTGGCCCAGGTGCGGGTGGGCGTTGCGGTCGTTGGGGGCGCCGTGGGTCGCCCAGCGGGTGTGCCCGATGCCGATCGTGGTGCCCGGCAGCGGCTCCTCGGAGATCTCCTTCTCCAGGTTCGCCAGCTTGCCCGCGCGCTTGCGCCACTCGATGCGCCCCGCGTCGACGAGGGCGATTCCGGCGGAGTCGTAGCCGCGGTACTCCAGCCGCCGCAGCCCCTCCACCACGACGTCCTGCGCGGACCGATGCCCGACATACCCGACGATCCCGCACATGGCCCGGGAGTCTACGCAACCTGTGGGTCGGTCCCCGCACTCCCGGCGCGCCCTGCCAGACTGACCGCCATGTCCTCCCCCGGCCGGGGCCCCCAGCAGGGTCACGACGACAGCGGGCGGGAGCCGTCACCCTTCATCGAGCTCGACCGTGCGGCCTGGGCCGCGCTGGCCGCCGAGACCGAGAGCCCGCTCACGGCCGAGGAGGTACGCCGGCTCCGCGGGCTCGGCGACTCCCTCGACATCGAGGAGGTCCGCGAGGTCTACCTCCCCCTGTCCCGCCTGCTCTCGATGTACGTCGGCTCCGCGGGCCGGCTGCACCGCAAGCAGGAGGAGTTCCTGCAGCGACCGGTGCCGCCGCGCACACCGTTCGTGATCGGCCTGGCCGGCTCGGTGGCGGTCGGCAAGTCCACGACCGCGCGCGTGCTCCAGCAGATGCTGGCCCACTGGCCCGAGCACCCCAACGTCGCGCTGGTGACCACCGACGGGTTCCTCTACCCCAACGCCGAGCTCGAGCGCCGGGGCATCCTGCAGCGCAAGGGCTTCCCGGAGTCCTACGACCGCCGCGCGCTGCTGCGGTTCGTCGTGGACATCAAGTCCGGCAAGGACGAGATCGAGGCGCCGACGTACTCCCACCTCGTCTACGACGTCGTCCCCGACGAGAAGATCGTCATCAACCGCCCCGACGTCGTGATCATCGAGGGCCTCAACGTGCTCCAGCCCGCGCGGGTGCGCGAGGACGGCCGCACCGGCCTGGCGGTCAGCGACTTCTTCGACTTCTCCGTCTACGTCGACGCCGGCACCTCCCACATCCGCCAGTGGTACGTCGAGCGGTTCATGCGGCTGCGGGAGACGGCGTTCCGCGACCCGGGGTCCTACTTCGGCAAGTACGTCGACCTCGACCACGAGGCCGCGCTCGCCGAGGCGGCCCGCATCTGGGACACCATCAACGGCCCCAACCTCACCGACAACGTGCTCCCGACCCGCTCGCGGGCGACGCTCGTGCTGCGCAAGGACCGCGACCACTCGGTGCGCTACGTCCGGCTCCGCAAGCTCTGAGCCACCCGCAGCACCCGCTCATCTGAACCCCGTCGAGGCCAGGATGAGCTCGGCCCTCGCGTCGTCGATGGCCCCCGCGGCCCCGACGTCGCGCACCAGCACCACCGTGACCCCGCTGCGGGTGAGCAGGCTGGCGTGCACCCGCGGCGGCTGGCAGGGCGCGTCGAGGCGCACCTCCACCGCCAGGTCCGTACGACGCCCGACCGGCGCCCCCACGTCCGACCGGGTCGGCGCCGACCCGACCGCGGCCGCGAGCCCCCGCGACCACGCCCGGACCAGCTCATCGTGGTCGCCGCGCACCACGCCCACGAACCCGCGCGACGACCCCGGCACGTCGGGGCACGCCCCGGGAGCCAGCAGCGCCGCCCCCGCCACCGACGCCGCCACCGAGCCATCGACGTCGCGGTAGAGCAGCCGCTCCCCCGGCGGCAGCACCTCAGTCCCGGCCGGCAGCCGCACCAGCAGGCCGTGCCGCTCCAGCACCGGGCCCGCAGCCCCGGGACCGGCGGCCCGCGCCCGCCAGTCGCCCGCCAGCACCACGGCCGTGCACAGCACGAGACCGGCCGTCAGCGAGGCCAGCAGCCACACCGACGACCGCGCCGACCACCGCCACGATCCCGAGAGCACGGCACAGGTCTACGCCAGATCGCCGACAGCCGCGAGCGCCCCTCCACAGGCCCAGCGGAAGGAGGGCCGGAGGAGGGGCGCTACACCACGTCCCGCGCGAAGGTGGTCAGCCGCCCGGCGAACGTGAGGGCGGCGGCGTACCCGAGCAGGACGAGCGCCCCGGCCCACGCCGGCAGCAGGTCGACGTCGCCCATCTGGCTGACCAGGCTGGCCCCGACGACGGCGTCGGCAGCGGCGCCGGGCAGGTAGGCGGAGACGACCGAGAGCCCGTCGACCGCGCCGAGGGCGAGGCGGGCGATCGGCTCGACGAACTGGGTGAAGGCGAGGATCGCGACCACGGCGGCCACCTGGTGCGGCACGACCGCGCCGAAGCCGGTGCCGAGGACGGCCCACAGACCCGTCACGAGCACGCCCAGCAGCAGCGCCCGCACGACCTGCGGGTCGCCGAGGAACGCGCCGTCACCGACCGCCGACAGCACCGGCGCCCCCGCGGCCACCAGCCCGACCACGCCGGCGACGCCGTAGAGCAGGCCGATGCCCGCGGCCAGGACCAGCTTGGCGCCGAGCACGACCCCGCGCCGCGGCTCGGCCAGCAGGGTCTGGGTCAGCGTCTTGTGCCGGACCTCGGTGGTGACCAGCAGCGTGCCGACGACCAGCGGGAAGACGTAGCCGACGGCGTTGAGCACGCCGTAGACCGTCAGCGCCGCGTCGAGCCCGCCCAGCGGTGGCGCCTGCCCCTCGGGTGCAACGGTGAGCGAGAAGGCCATCGCCGCACCGACGAACGCGAGGTAGGCCGCCATGCCCAGGGCCAGCACCCACCACAGCGCCGTGCTGGTCAGCTTGCGCCACTCGGCGGCCAGCGCCGCGGTGAACCTGCTCATGCCGCCGCTCCCGTCAGTCGCAGGAAGACGTCCTCGAGGTCCGCGCCCCGGGTGGCGAGCTGGTGCAGCTCCAGCCCTGCGGCGTACGCCGCCGCGCCGACCTCGGCCGCGGGCACGTCGGGCACCTCGTGCCCGGCACCGGTCGGCGCGCAGGTCCAGCCCCGCTCCGCGCACAGCTCGGCCAACCGCTCCGGCGTCGGCGTCTCGACGTAGGTCCGCGCACCGGCCGTCGCCGCCAGCTCGGACAGCGACGAGGCGTGCACCAGGCTGCCCCGGGCGATGACGACCACGTCGTCGACGGTGTGCTGGACCTCCCCCAGCACGTGCGAGGAGACCAGCACGGTCCGCCCCTGCGCCGCCAGGTGCCGCAGGAACCCGCGCAGCCACACGATGCCCTCCGGGTCCAGGCCGTTGGCCGGCTCGTCGAGCACCAGCGCCGGCGGGTCGGCCAGGAGCGCGGTGGCCAGGCCGAGGTGCTGCCGCATGCCCAGGGAGTAGCCGCCGACCTTGCGGTCCGCGGCGGCGGTCAGCCCCACCTGCTCCAGCACCTCGCGGCAGCGCTCGCGCCCCACCCCCACCTGCGGTGCGTACGCCGCCAGGTGGGCCGCTCCGGTGCGGCCGGGGTGGAACCCGGTCGCCTCGAGCGCGGCGCCGACCAGCGCGCCGGGCACCGGGTGCTCGGCGTAGGCGTGCCCACCGACGAGCGCCCGCCCGTCGCTCGGGCGCACCAGGCCGAGCAGCATCCGCAGCGTGGTGGTCTTGCCCGAGCCGTTGGGACCCAGGAAGCCGGTCACGCGGCCGGGCTCGACCCGGAAGGACAGGTCGTCGACGGCGCGCACCGACCCGAAGGACTTGCCGAGGCCCACGACCTCGAGAGCGGGAGCTTCCACCCACCCGACCCTAGCCGCGCGGGAGCGGCGAGCTCACCCCGAGTCGTTCAGGCCAGGGACAGGCGGGCACGCACGACGTCGGCGAGCCGGTCGGCCACCGCCTGCGCGCGCTCCTGCGTGGGTGCCTCGACCATGACGCGGACCAGCGGCTCGGTGCCGGAGGCCCGCAGCAGCACGCGGCCCTCTCCGCCGAGCTCGGCCTCCTCCGCGGCGACCGCGGCGAGCAGCTCGGCGTCGTCGGTGCGGTCCTTGTCGACACCGGGCACGTTGACCAGCACCTGGGGCAGGCGGCGCACCCGGGAGGCCAGGTCGCGCAGCGAGCGGCCGCTGACCGACATCCACTGCATCACGTGCAGCGCGGTGAGCAGGCCGTCGCCGGTGGTGGCGTGCCGGCTGAGGATGACGTGGCCCGACTGCTCGCCGCCGAGGGAGAAGCCGCCGGCCCTCATCGCCTCGAGGACGTAGCGGTCTCCGACCGCCGTCTGCTCGATCCGCACACCCGCGGCCGTCATCGCCTGGTGCAGCCCGAGGTTGCTCATCACGGTGGCGACCAGGGTGTCCTGGGCCAGGCGGCCCTGCTCGCGCAGTGCGACGGCCAGCAGGCCGAGGATCTGGTCGCCGTCGACGACCTGGCCGGTGTGGTCGACGGCGAGGCAGCGGTCGGCGTCGCCGTCGACGGCGAAGCCGGCGTCGGCCCCGTGCTCGAGCACGGCCTGCCGCAGCGCGGTCAGGTCGGTCGAGCCGCAGCCGGAGTTGATGTTCAGCCCGTCGGGGCGGTCCCCGATCGGGATGACCCGCGCACCCGCGGCGGCCAGCGCCTTCGGGCCGGCCTCGTGCGCGGCACCGTGGGCGCAGTCGAGCACCACGGTGAGGCCGTCGAAGCGCACGTCGAGGGTGTCGACGAGGTGCGCGACGTAGTCGGGGATCGTCGAGGCGTACGGCGTCACGCGCCCCACGCCTGCACCGGTCGGCAGGGTCACCGGGGTGTCCATGGCCGCCTCGATGGCCTGCTCCACCGCGTCGTCGAGCTTGTGCCCCCCGCGGCCGAGCAGCTTGATGCCGTTGTCGGGCATCGGGTTGTGGCTCGCGGAGATCACCACGCCGAGGTCGGCTGCGAGGTGGTCGGTGAGGTAGGCGACGCCCGGGGTAGGCACCACGCGCAACCGCAGCACGTCGACGCCGGCCGAGGCCAGCCCCGCCACGACGGCGTGCTCGAGGAACTGCCCCGAGATGCGCGTGTCGCGGCCCACGACGGCCAGCGGACGCCGGCCGTCGACCTGGCCGACGAGCACGCGCGCGGCAGCCTCACCCAGACGCAGAGCGAGGTCCGCGGTCAGGTCGCCGTTGGCGAGACCGCGGACCCCGTCCGTGCCGAAGAGTCGTCCCATGTCAGATCGACCTTCCTGCGTTGTGTGACGGAGTGCCTGGCAAGGCGGAGGAGGGAAGGCGGCCCGGGTTTGGCCGTCGACTGACGACAACGCCGCCAGGTGCCCGTCACACGGCGCAGGTCAGCGCTTGCTGAACTGAGGTGCCTTACGCGCCTTCTTCAGACCGGCCTTCTTGCGCTCGATCACGCGGGCGTCGCGGGTCAGCAGACCGGCCTTCTTCAGGGCCGGGCGGTTGGCCTCGACGTCGACGGCGTTGAGGCAGCGGGCCACGCCGAGGCGCAGGGCGCCGGCCTGACCGGTGATGCCGCCGCCGTGGATGCGGGCGATGACGTCGAAGCGGCCCTCGAGCTGCAGCTCGGCGAAGGGCTCGTTGACGACCTGCTGGTGCAGCTTGTTCGGGAAGTAGGAGTCCAGGGTGCGACCGTTGACGGTCCACACGCCGGTGCCCGGGACGATCCGGACGCGGGCGACGGCCTCCTTGCGGCGGCCGGTGGCCGCGGCGGGGGCGATGGTGGCCGGGCGGGCCTCGGCGTCGGCCGAGGGCGCGGACTCGGAGCTGTAGGCGATGCCCTGCTCGTCGGTGGTGTAGGTCTCCTCGACCTCGGTGGTCTCGGTGGTGGCGGAGTCAGCCATGGTGGTCCTCAAATCCTCTGCGGTGGCGATTACTGGGAGATCTGGCTGATCTCGAAGGGCGTGGCCTGCTGGGCGGCGTGCGGGTGGCTCGGGCCCGAGTAGACCTTGAGCTTCTTCAGCATCTGGCGACCCAGCTTGTTCTTGGGGAGCATGCCCCAGACAGCCTTCTCGATGGCCTTGCGGGCGTCCTTGTCCAGCAGCTCGCCGTACGGCGTGGAGGACAGACCGCCCGGGTAGCCCGAGTGGCGGTAGGCCATCTTCTTGGTGGCCTTGGAGCCGGAGAGGGCGACCTTCTCGGCGTTCACGATGATCACGAAGTCGCCCATGTCCATGTGAGGAGCGAAGGTCGGCTTGTGCTTGCCCCGCAGGAGGTTGGCGGTGTGGGTCGCGAGGCGACCGAGCACGACGTCGGTCGCGTCGATCACGAGCCACTCGCGCTGGACGTCAGCGGGCTTGGGGCTGTAGGTGCGCACGGCAGTACTACCTGTTCGTTCGTCGGTCCCGACCGGAGGCCCCGGCCGGGGTGGTGCTGCTGCGACCGCTGACGAACACGGCCTGGTTCGCACCGACCCACCCGGCTCCTGGTGAGGAGGTCGGGTGCGGCTCACGTCCAGATCTGCACGCCGGCCCGGAGGGCCAGCACGCGGCAGAGGTCGCGACCGACAAGACTAGGGCCGCCGACGGCGTACGCCAAAACGGTGCGAGGGCCGCTCCGTGGGACACCGGATTCCCGCTCGCGGGGAGAGCGGACTAGAGTCGCAAGGCGTGACCGAATCTCTGACCGTCCGTGACAACCGCACCGGACAGGAGTACGACGTCCCGATCGCCGACGGCGCCATCAAGGCCGCGGACCTCGGGAAGATCAAGACCGGTGACGACGCGCCCGGACTGGCCGTCTACGACCCCGGCTTCGTCAACACCGCCTCCTGCCGCTCCTCCGTGACCTACATCGATGGTGACAAGGGCATCCTGGAGTACCGCGGGTACCCCATCGAGCAGCTCGCCGAGGGCTCGACGTTCCTCGAGGTCGCCTACCTCCTCATCCACGGCTCGCTCCCCTCGAAGGTGGAGTACGAGCAGTGGGTCCATGACATCACCTACCACACGTTCGTCCACGAGAACGTGAAGGGCTTCATGGAGGGCTTCCGCTACGACGCGCACCCGATGGGGATGCTGATGGCGTCGGTGGGGGCCCTCTCGACGTTCTACCCCGAGGCCGGGATGATCCAGGACGCCGACAACCGGCAGATGCAGATCATCCGCATGATCGCGAAGATGCCGACCCTGGGCGCCTGGTCGTTCCGCCACGCGCAGGGCAAGCCGTTCGTCTACCCCGACAACGACCTGTCCTACACCGCCAACTTCCTCTCGATGCTCTTCAAGATGAGCGAGAGCAAGTACGAGGCCGACGAGCGCCTCGTGCGAGCGCTGGACACCCTGTTCATCCTGCACGCCGACCACGAGCAGAACTGCTCGACCAACGCGGTCCGCTCGGTCGGCTCCTCGCAGGTCGACCCCTACTCCGCGGTCGCCGCCGGCATCGGCGCGCTCTACGGCCCGCTGCACGGCGGTGCCAACGAGGCCGTGCTGCGGATGCTGCGCCGCATCGGGTCGAAGGAGAACATCCCCGACTTCATCAAGGGCGTGAAGGACGGCAACGAGCGCCTGATGGGCTTCGGCCACCGGGTCTACAAGAACTACGACCCGCGCGCGAAGATCATCAAGAAGGCCTGCGACGACGTCTTCGAGGTCACCGGGGTCAACCCGCTGCTCGAGATCGCCCTGGAGCTGGAGAAGATCGCGCTCGAGGACGAGTACTTCGTCAAGCGCAAGCTCTACCCCAACGTGGACTTCTACTCCGGCCTGATCTACGAGGCCTTCCAGTTCCCGCCGGAGATGTTCACGGTCCTCTTCGCCATCGGCCGCACCCCCGGCTGGCTGGCGCAGTGGCTGGAGCTGACCCAGGACAAGGAGCAGAGGATCGCCCGTCCCAAGCAGCTCTACATGGGCGACCGCGGTCTCGACTTCACCCCGCGCGAGCAGCGGTGGGCATGAGCCACCCCGCTCCACACGGCACGACCCCGGACGCCGCGTCCGGGGTCGTCCCGTCTCCGGGCCCTGACGAGCCTCGCGTGCGCGGGGTGATCTGGGACCTCGGGAACGTCATCGTCGACTGGGATCCCTTCCACGCCATCGCCGCGGGCGTCGGCGAGGCCGAGGCGCGACGCTTCCTCGACGCCGACGACGTCGACTTCATGGCCTACAACCACGGCCCCGACTCCGGTGACTCCTGGGACGACGCGGAGGCGGCACTGGAGCTGAGCCACCCGCACTGGCTGCCGCACGCGCGCGCCTACCGGCGCCACTTCGAGCACTCACTGCTCGGGCCCGTCCCCGGCACCAGCGAGATCATCCGCGAGCTGCACGCCGCGGGCATCGGGCAGTGGGGCCTGACGAACTTGTCCGACGAGCTCTACCACCCCCACGCCCCGCGGCTGTTCCCCGTGCTGGGCCTGCTCGGCACGGTCGTCGTGTCCGGCACCGAGGGCGTGGCCAAGCCCGAAGCGGCCGCCTACGAGCTGGCCGTGGAGCGGGCCGGCCTGCCGGCGTACGACCTGGTCTTCGTCGACGACCGGGCCTCCAACGTCGAGGCGGCGATCGCCTGCGGCCTGCACGGCCTGGTCTTCACCGGGGCCGACCGGCTGCGCACCGACCTGCGCGCCCTGGGCCTGCCCGTCTGAGCAACGCGTTCGTCACCCGTCACAGGTGGTCCGGGACCACCAGCGCGTCCGGGTCCTGCCGCGGGGGTACGCCGGCGAGGGCCGCCTGCACCAGCGCGACGCGGGCCCGCAGCAGCACGGCCCTGCGCAGCCGCCCACCGCCGTCGGCGGACATCCGCTCGGTGACCGCCGCGGTGACCTGCTCGTCGGTGAACGTGGGGCGGGTGCCGGCGGCCACCTCGACGTCGGGCAGCGCGACGAGGACCGGGAGGACCTGGTCGCCGAGGGAGTCCAGCAGCTGGTAGCGCTGGTAGCGGGTCATCTGCGACCACACGACGTCGACGTCGCGGCGGCGGTTGGCCCGGCGCAACGCGAGGACGGACTTGGCCGCCGCCTCCATGGCCCGGGTCATCTCGTGCTCGGTGAACCGCATGGGCGCCAGGATCGCAGGAGCGGGCAGGGCACGCCAACGTCCCGGCCCGGCCCCGGGAGCGCAGAACGGGCGTGAGCCACGACCGGTGCCTGGTCGCGACCCACGCCCGTGGGCGGGGCGGAGCTCAGCCCTGCAGCTGCACCTTCCCCCGAGCGGTGCGGCCGCGAGTCGGGTCAACCGTCACCTTCGCCACGACGTCCTTGCGGGCCAGCATGCGCTTGCCCTTCTTGGTGAGCTTCACCGTGCCGGGCGTCTGGTGGTCGGGGTCGAGGACCAGGCGGCCCTTGGCCAACATCGTGCCGCCGACCTTGACCACGACCTTGCTCGTCCCCGGGACCGAGGAGAGGACCTGCAGCTCCAGCTTCCCGCCGCTGCGCAGCGCCACCCGCGGCAGCGAGACGTGGGTGCTGCCCGGCGAGACCAGCATCGACGCGGTGCCCTGGTTGTTGCCCGGGTCGGCGTCCTCGGAGGTCGAGGTCACCCGGGCCACGTTGGTCACCAGGAGCGGGGCGTCGGTGCCGATGGACTCCACGGTGGTGCGGTCCTTGAAGCAGACCAGCCACATGGTGACCTGCTGGTCGGTGCTCGAGGTGCTCTCGAACCGGAAGGCCCGGGTCTTCAGGCGCGGGTCGTTGCCGAGCACGTTCACCCCCGGCGGGGCGTTCCAGCCCGACACCATGCCCTTGGCGTCGTCGGGGCAGTGCAGCTGACGCTCGACGTTGGCACCGGCGGGCACGGTCGCCGTGGCCGTCTCGATCGTGTACTGCAGGTCGTGGGTGTGCCCCTGCGTCGCCGAGGTGGTCAGGTGCAGGCACCGGACCCTCACGGTCGCCGTGGTGGGGTCGTCCACGAGGAAGGTGAACTCCCACGTCCGGCCGCCGAGGGGCTCGGAGCCCACCAGCCACGCCTCGCCGCCGCTGAGCGCGTAGGTGGGGGCGATCGGGAAGGTGCCCTCGGTGGCGCAGGTGACGGTCATCGAGGTGGTGCCCGCGGGCAGCGCCTGGGTGTCGGTCACCAGGTCGGGGTCGGCGATCAGGTCGTGGGTGTGGCTGTTGCCCGTGCCCGCCTGGCTGTCGGCGACACCGGTCTCGGCCGGCAGGCAGGCGACGAACGCCTTTGCCTGGGCGCGGCCGGTCGCGTCGTTGCGGACGATCGCCTTCCAGGTGCTGATCGTCGGCGAGCCGGCGTAGAGCACGTGCACGTCGGAGGTGTCACCGGTGTCCTGGTCGACGTGGTCGATGCGCACCGACCCGTCGGTCACGATGCCGCCGTCGACGCAGTCCACGGTGACGGTGCGCGTCTGGCCGGGCTCGAGGTCGATCTGCTGCTCGGACTTGTACGGCGTGAGCCAGTGGTGCGACTGCGGGTCCACGGGGCGCCCGGCGCCGGCCGTCGGGTTGACGGTGGCCACGATCTCCAGGGAGACCGACTCGCCCGGCGCCAGGTCGCCCACGGCGCACGTCAGCACGCTGCCGGCGATCGAGCAGCCGGGGCTGCTGCTGACGTAGGTGACGCCCGAGGGCAGGTCGTCGCGGACCACTACGCCGGTGGCCGGAGCCGTGCCCTGGTTGGTGACGGTCAGCGTGTAGGTGACCTGGTCACCGCCCTCGGGAGCGGCGTCGGACACCGCCTTGGCGATCGTCACGTCCGAGCGCTCCGGGGTGCCGCCCGGTCCACCCGGGGTCGTCGTCGCTGTGGGCGAGGGCGAGGAGGTCACCGTCTCGGTGACGGTGGCCGTCGCCGTGGCGGTGGCCGTCGCGGTCTCGGTCGCGGTGGCCGTGGCCGTCTCGGTCACCGTCTCCGTGGCCGTCGCGGTCGCGGTGGCAGTCGCCGTCTCGGTCACCGTCTCCGTGGCCGTCGCGGTGGCCGTGGCCGTCTCGGTCACGGTGACCGTGGCGGTCGGTCCGCCGGTCGGCGTGGCCGACCCGGTCGGGGTCGGCGTCGGCGTACCGGTGCCGCTGCCGCTGGGGACGCAGGTGGTGTTCGGGAAGAGGCGCTGGTGCGTCTCGTAGTTGGAGGTCAGCTTGCGGGCGATGATCTGGCCGATGGTGTGGCCGGCGGACGCGACGTCGACGAAAGCGCGCGGGGCCAGGATGGTGCCGCCCCAGGCCGAGCCGACCTGGACGGTGAAGGTGTCCGAGCCGGTGTAGTTCCAGAGGATGCCCGGCCAGTTCTCCATCGTGGTGTCGCTGACCTGCTGCCAGCTGCCGCCCTGCTTGATCCACATCTGGCCGGTGACGGTCGGCGCGGCCCCGGTCACGTTGACCAGGATCTGCGAGCCGGCGGGGACGTCGTAGCCGATGCCCGCCTGCGAGGCCAGCTGTGCGGCACTGATCGTGAAGACGTTGTAGTCGGTGTTGGTGCCGCTGAGCACCAGCACCTGGTTGCCGCCGGCGGTGCCGACCGAGACCGTGCCGGTCGCACTGCTGGTCGCGAGGTCGTCGGAGAGACCCTCGAGGTAGGCGAAGCTCGCGGCGAAGTCGATCGGGTTGCTGGCGAGGTAGCTGCCGCCGCCGTTGAAGTTCACGCCCGAGGAGGGCACGACGTACGCCGAGCCCTTCTGCAGGTTGAACCACTGACCGTGGCTGCCGGCGATCACCAGGGTCGGCGCGCTGGCGGCGGACGTGAGTCGGGTGCCGACGGTCATGGCGGTCGGCAGGTCCCCGCCGTAGGCGATCGCGCCCTCGGACTCCGAGCCGCGGTGGCCGTCGGTCAGCACGAACTCGGTGAAGCCGGTCGCCGGACCCAGCGGCTGCGTCACCTCCGTGCAGCTCGTGCCGGTCGCCGAGCTGCCCTCGAGCAGCAGGCCGGGCACGAGCACCCCGGTGAAGGCGAGGACGGCGCCGGTGCCGGCGACGGTCAGCGCCCGGCCGGTGCCGGGCCGGTCGGTCCGCTCGGCCAAGTCAGCGGCACGGCTGCCGCGACGGGCGAACGGTCGCCCGGTGGTGACGGCGCGTGCGGACGCGCGCCGAGAAGTGCCCCCCAGCATGTGACCCCCCTGGTCAGTGGATGTGAGGCCACCGTGCCACCGGATCCGGCGATGTTGCCGTGCCGTGGAGGTCCTGTTGAGGAAGGGTGTTTGACGGGGACGAGGACGGGGCCCGGTGGTCTGGACCGGACCCCATCGAGCGGTCGTCGCCCCCTCAGTCCACCTGTCAGTTCACCTGGCGCGACCGGCCGTCCCAGTAGGGCTGGCGCAGGTCCCGCTTGAGGATCTTGCCGGTCGGGTTCCGTGGCAGCAGGTCGAGGACGTCGATGCTGCGGGGGCACTTGTAGTGCGCGAGGTGCTCGCGGCAGAAGGCGATCAGCTCCTCCTCGGTCGCGCTGGCGCCCTCGTGGAAGGAGACGACGGCCTTCACCGACTCGCCCCACCGCTCGTCGGGCACGCCGATGATCGCGACCTCCATGACCGCCGGGTGCTCGGCGAGGACCCGCTCGACCTCGGGGCTGTAGATGTTCTCCCCGCCGCTGATGATCATGTCCTTGAGGCGGTCCTCGACGAAGAGGTACCCCTCGGCGTCGAGCCGACCGAGGTCCCCGGAGCGGAACCAGCCGTCCTCGGTGACGACCTCCGCGGTCGCCTCCGGCTTGTGGAGGTAGCCCTGGAACCGCTGCGGGGTGCGCAACCAGATCTCACCCGGCTCGCCGGTCGCGACGTCCTCGAGCGTGCCGGGGTCGACGATGCGCACCTCGACGCCGGGGATCGCCCGGCCGGCCGAGACCAGCCGCTCGGGGTGCCCGTCGGGGATCGCCGAGCGGTGCTCGTCGGGCATCAGGTGGGTGACGACGCCGGCGACCTCGGTGAGGCCGTAGACCTGGATGAAGTCGGTGCCGGGCCAGGCCTCCATGGCCGCCCGCAGCAGCGGCGGCGGCATCGGCGCCGCGCCGTAGGTGTAGGTCTTCAGCGCCCCGAAGAGCTTCACCGCGTCCGGGCCCGACTGCAGCACCTGCGCCAGGACGGCCGGCACGAGGAAGGTGCGGTTGGCCCCGGCCAGGATCGCGCCGGCCAGCGACGCCCCGTCGGGCTCGCGGGTCATCACGCTCGGGATGCCGTCGTGGAGACCGAACAGGACGTAGGAGGAGCCGCCGACGTGGAAGAGCGGCATCGCCACCATCGACTTGTCGCCGGGGGCGAATCCCCAGCCGTCGTGGGCGTTGAGGGTGTGGGCGACCATGTTGGCGTGGCTGAGCATCACGCCCTTGGGGCGGCCGGTGGTGCCGGAGGAGTACATCACCAGGCAGGTGTCATCGGGTGAGACGTCGTCGGGGCGGGTCATCGGTTCCGCGCCGGCCAGCAGCTGCTCGTAGGCGTCGCCCTCGCCGCCCTCGGGGGTCACCTCGATGACGTGCTCGACGGTGGTGAGCCGGTCGCGGATCGCCTCGATGGTGGGCATCAGCTCGGTGCCGACCAGCAGCACCTTCGCGCCGGCGTCGTTGACCGCGTAGTCGATCTCGTCGACGGCGAGCCGGAAGTTGATGATGGCGTTGGCCGCACCGAGCGACCCCGCGGCCAGGCTGAGCTCCACGCAGGCCGGGTGGTTCTTGTCCAGGAACGAGACCGTGTCGCCCCGCCCGACCCCGAGCCCGTGCAGGGCACCGGCCAAGCGGCGTACGCGGTCGTCGGTCTGGGCGTAGGTCCAGGTGCGGCCGAGGTAGGTGAAGCACTCCGCGTCGGGCGTGGTCGCGGCCCAGTGCGCGAGCCGGTCGTCGACGAAGCGGGGCGCGGGGGCGTCGGAGGTGTCGATGAGGTCGGTGGGTGCGTCCGTCACGGTCATGCCGCGAGTGTGGTCCAGGTCACAGACTGACTCAAGGGCTGCCGATGGTTCTTCCCCACCACCCAGCGCTCTCTAAGCCGCTTCACAGGCTGGCTGCGCACAGTGGGGTCATGACCGAGACGCCCGACCCGCGACCGAGCGGGGCCACCCCCGAGCACCAGCACGAGCCGACCCGAGACCTGGGTCCGATCTGGGAGACCGAGCCGCAGGGGCAGCCGGCGTACGCCGCTCCCCCGCCGCCGCGCCGTCGCCGCGGAGCCGGGCTCGCAGCCGCCGTGCTGGCCACCTCGGTTCTCGCGGGCGGCGCCGCTGGCGTCGGCGGGGCCGTCGCGTGGCAGGAGTGGGGCCCGGAGTCGACGTCGGCGACCACCACGTCGAGCGGCACCGCGAGCGCCTCGCCCGTGCTCGACGCCGCACCGGCCCCCGCCGCGACCGACGGCTCGGTCCAGGCCGCGGCCGAGGCGGTGCTCCCCTCGGTGGTGAAGATCAACGTCTCCGGCAGCGGCGGCAGCGGCTCGGGCTCCGGTGTCGTGCTCACCGAGGACGGTCAGATCCTCACCAACCACCACGTGGTCGAGGTGGCCGAGGAGGGCGGCACGATCACCGTCGACTTCGCCGACGGCAGTCACGCCCGTGCCGAGATCCTCGGTTTGGACCCGCTCACCGACACCGCGCTGATCCAGGCCCAGGACGTCTCCGGCCTGACCCCGGCCAGCATCGGCAGCTCCAGCGCCCTGGCCGTCGGCCAGGACGTCGTGGCCATCGGCAGCCCGTTCGGCCTCGACGCCACGGTCACCAGCGGCATCGTCTCGGCGCTGGACCGTCCCGTCGACGTGGGCACCGACAGCGAGGGCAACGCCACGGTCTACCCCGCCGTCCAGACCGACGCCGCGATCAATCCCGGCAACTCCGGTGGACCGCTCGTCGACCTCGCCGGTCGGGTCGTGGGCATCAACTCCTCGATCCGCACCACCGGATCGAGCAGCCCGTTCGGGCAGACCAGCGAGGGCGGGTCGATCGGCCTGGGCTTCGCGATCCCCATCGACGAGATCATGCCGATCGTGGAGCAGATGGCCGCCGGCGAGGCGCCCACCCACGCCCGGCTCGGCATCTCGGTGAGCGACGTCGGGGTCGACGTCGGCTCGGGCGGCTCGGGGTCGGGACCGGGCTCGTCGTCCACCGAGGGTGCGCTGGTCGTCGACGGCGCCCAGGTGCGCACCGTCGGGGCCGGCTCCACCGCCGGCGAGGCGGGCCTGCAGGAGGGCGACATCATCACCGGCATCGACGACCGCGCGATCACCAGCGCCGACTCGCTGGTCGCGACGATCCGCTCCTACCGCCCCGGCGACGAGGTCACCGTGACCTTCGAGCGCGACGGCGAGGAGCAGACCACCACGCTCGTGCTCGACTCCGACGCCGACCAGTCATGACCTCACTCTGATCCCCGGATCCCCGACCTCCCGGTGGCGTCGCTGCGCCGGGACCCGGTCGGTGGGCGCGGCCCCTCCCTCCGTACCCGCCGATCACCACGACCCCCGTCCCACCGGTCCGTCTCCCGGGTGGGGCGGGGGTCGTGGCGCTGCTGGTGGGGAGGGTGTGGTCGGTGGGGCTGGTGGGGTCGGCCGGCGGGCGGGATACGACGCATCCGATCTCACCCTCAGCGCGCGCGCAGCATTCGTTGTGATGCGGACTATCTCCCCCGCGTGACTCCTGAGCCTCCTGTGACGGATGGGACCACCCCGGGTCAGAGCCGCCTCTGCAGCATCCCGCACCACTCGACCGGCTCGAAGCCCAGCGCCTCGTTGACCGCGACCATGTGGGTGTTGGAGTCGGCGTTCCAGGTGAGCACGTGGTCGACCGGGCCGGCGGGGTCCAGCCGGCCCGTCTCCTGCACCGCGCGCTGGGTCGCGACCTTCAGGGCCAGCCCGAGCCGGTGGCCGCGGTGGTCGCCGTGCACGAGCGTCCCCCACTGGTAGGCCCGCCCCGGCTCGTGGACCGTCGTCACCAGCTCGGTGTAGCCCACGGCGGTGCCGTCCGGCGCGATCGCGACGCAGCGGTACGCCGTCCGCCCCTGCGCCACGAGCAGCCGCTCGTTCTCGCGCACCGCCTCGACGTCCGCGGCCTCGGGCTCGACGTGCAGGTCGCCGGTCGGGGCCTCGCTGGTCAGGCTGGAGGTGAGCACGGCCCAGCTCTCCAGCAGGTCGTCGGGCACGGGCCCGGTCCACGACCGCAGCACGTAGCCCTCGTGCCAGGGAGCGGCCGACGCCGCCAGCTCGTCGAGCCGCTCGGTCGGCACGGGGCAGCGCAGCACCCTCTTCACCTCGACGTTGCCGACCGAGAAGCCGTGCCGCTGCGCGAACTCCACCCCCGCCTGCCCCACGCCGTCGCGCGGCGCCGTCACCGGCCACATCGCCTCCGCCGTCAGCACCGACCGCCCAGCCGCGGTCGCCTCGGCCTCCAGGTGCCGCAGCATCGCCGAGCCGTACCCCCGGCGCCGCCCCTCCGGCGGCACCGCGACGCCCATGTCCGCGGTCGCCAGGTTGTCCAGCTGCGGCAGCATCGTCATCCCCCACACGACCGGCCGGCCCTCGACGGTGCCGACGTACGCCGCGGAGGACACCTGGCGCCTCCCCGAGCGCAGCTCCGCGGTCAGCTCCGGCAGCGTCCAGACCGTCGCCAGATCGCCGTGGTCATGGCGCTCGGAGCGCTCGACCAGGTCGTGCCAGGCGGCGAGCGCCGCATCGTCGTGGACGTCGACGCGGGAGATCCGGACGGCCGGAGAGGGATCGGGGCTCACGGGACCGACATCCTGCCGTGGCGCCGCGACCCGGGCCACCGAGTTACGCGACCTCAGCCCCGCCCCAGCCGCAGCAGGTCGTCCAGGCTCACGCCGCCCCGCTCGGCCTCGAGGTCACCGACCAGCCCGAGGAGCAGCAGCGCCGTCGTCCAGGCGTCGCCGAAGGCGTGGTGCGCCCGCGCCGCCGGCACGTCGAAGCGCCGCGCGGCCCCCGCCAGCGTCACGTCGGCCCGCGGGCGACCGGCCCGCTCGTCGAGACGTCGCAGCAGCGCCAGCGTGTCCAGCACCGCGTCCGGTCGCAGCCCCCAGCCCTTCAGCAGCGCGACCTCCAGGGGCGCGTGGTGCGCCACCAGCACCCGCCCCGCCAGCAGGGCGCCGAGCTCCTCGCGCACCTCCTCCGGCGGCCGTCCGGCGGCCACGACGTCGGGGGTGAGGCCGTGCACCGCCAGCGCCCCGGCCGGCACCGGGTCGACGTGCCTGACCACGGCGTACCCGCACTCGGCGGCCCGCACCCGACCGTCGCCGATGCCCACCCAGCCCACGGACAGCGGCTGCGCGGACCTCGGCTCGGCGCTCGTGGCCTCGAAGTCGAGCACCAGCAGGTCGGCCTCGCGCCAGCCGGTCCCGCGGGCGGCCCCGATCGCCACGTCAGCCCAGCATCCCGACGAGGTACGTCGACGCGACGTGCTCCTGCGCCACCCGGACGGCCTTGAAGTACTCCTTCAGCTCCGCGCGCACCCACGGGTCGAGCGCGACCGGGTCGACGTGGTTGGACAGCGACTCCCCCGCCGCGAACAGCTCGGCGTGCCGCTGCAGCCGGAGCCCCAGGGCCAGGGTGTAGCCCGCCCGCAGCGTCGCCGACAGGTCGCGCGACATCGCGCCGGTCTCGGCCGCCGCCTCCAGCCGCTCGTCGGTGCCGACCTCCGGGCCGCCCCGGGCCACGGCCGTCAGCCGCGCCAGGTCGGCGACGGGCAGCAGCGCGCCCCTCTTCAGGTCCAGCTGCCCGCGGTGCTCGCCCCGGTGCTCGACCGCGAGGCGCCCCAGGAAGCCCAGCGGCGGCCGGTGCGTCGTGGCCACCCGCGCCAGGCGCCCCCGGAACATCGCGTCCCGGACGGTCCTGGCCAGGGTGGGGCCGAGCAGGTCCGCGGCCGTCACCGAGCCCGTCACGACCCGGGCGTCGAAGACGATCGCGCTCTCCAGCAGGTGGTGCTCGCTGGGTTGGCGCACCAGCCCGTCGAGCCGAGCGCGCCAGCCCGCCAGGTCGTGGCGCCACAGCGGCTCGGAGGCCATCACGCCGCCGCGGCAGCGCGGGTAGCCGACCTGCTCCAGGGCGTCGGTGACCCAGGCCGCCACCGCCGCCCAGGCCGTCTCGACCTCGGGACCACCTCCGTCGGGCAGCACGAGCCCGGTGTCCTGGTCGGTCAGCACGGTCTGCTCACGCCGGGCCTGGCTGCCGAAGCACAGCCACGCGAAGTCCCCCTCCGGCCGCCCGAGCTCGGCGAACGCCAGGTCCAGCAGCCGACGCTGCACCCGGTCGGTCACCGTCGCCACGACCCGACCGACCTCCCGCGGCCCGGCTCCGTCGCCCAGCATCCGCGCCACCGAGGCCGGCAGCTCGGTCATCGCGGCCGCCACCTCCGGGACCGTCGCGGACCGGTCGACCGCCGAGCGCACCGCCAGCGGGCTGCGCGCCTCCAGCGTGTGCAGGTCCGTCGACGTCACCATCCCCACGACCCGGCCGCCCTCGACCACCGGCAGGTGGTGCACCCCGGCGGCCAGCATCTCCAGCTGCGCCTCGGCACAGGTCACGTCGGCACCCACCACGAGCGCGGGGTACGACGCCACCTCGGCCACCACGGTGTCGGCCGGTCGTCCCTCTGCGACCAGCCGGGAGCGCAGGTCGCGGTCGGTGAGGACCCCCGGGCCGTCCCGCCCGAGCACCAGCACCGAGGAGACCCGCCGCTCGCGCATCAGCCCCGCGGCCTCGCGACAGGTCACCGACGGCTCGACCATCAGCACAGGGCTGCTCATCACGGCACGGACCGGGGTCGCGTGCAGCCGGGTGCCCGTGCCCTGGACCGGCGGCCGCCACGCCGGGTCGCGCGCCCCAGACCAGGCCAGGGACCGGGCCCTGTCGCCGAGCCACGCCACCAGCGCGCTGGTCACCGGCTCGACCCGGGAGTCGGGCCCGACGGCGGCGTACTCCCCCGCGTCGACGACGTCGGTCACGGCGCCGCCCGCGTCCAAGACCCGCAGCTCGCCGCGCATCACCACCAGCGCGGGACGCACCGGGGGCTCCCCGGTCGCGAGGTAGCCCACCTCGACGTCCCGGGCGACCTCGTGGAGCCGTGCGCGGTCCACCCCGGCGAAGGCGCGGCAGGCCGCGAGCAGGTCCACGAGGTCGGCGAGCACCTCGGGCGGCATCCGGTCACGTCGCGGCACGGCTCCATCCTGCGACGGGCGGACGCTCCCGGCCAGGGGCCGTAGGTCCCGGACGATGGAGCGGGGTCAGCGCACCCGCTGCACCCGTCCCTCGTCCCAGACCGGCCCGTCGGACTCGTAGACCTCGCCGTCGGCGCCGTAGACCAGGAACCGGTCGAAGCCGCGCGCGAACCACCGATCGTGGGTCACCGCGAGCACCGTGCCCTCGAAGGCCGCCAGGCCCTCCTCCAGCGCCTCGGCGGACTGCACGTCGAGGTTGTCGGTGGGCTCGTCGAGCAGCAGCAGCGTCGCGCCGGACAGCTCCAGCAGCAGGATCTGGAAGCGCGCCTGCTGACCACCGGACAGCGACTCGAAGGTCTGCTCCCCCGACGCCGCGAGCTCGTAGCGGTCCAGCACGCGGGCAGCCTGCTCCCGCCCCATGCCTTGGCGCCCGTCCGGGTGCCCGTCGCCGCGGTGCAGGATCTCCAGAAGCGTCCGGCCGATCAGCTCGGGGTGGTCGTGGGTCTGCACGAACCAGCCGGGGCGCACCCGCGCGCCCAGCTTGGCCAGGCCGGTGTGCTCGACGGGCTTGATCGGGTTCTCACCGACCGGTCGGTTGCCGACGTCGGGGTCGCTGCCACCGGCGGCCAGCAGCCGCAGGAAGTGCGACTTGCCCGACCCGTTGGAGCCGAGCACCGCGACGCGCTCGCCGTACCAGACCTCGAGGTCGAAGGGCCGCATCAGCCCGGTGAGCTCGAGCTGCTCGCAGACCACCGCCCGCTTGCCGGTGCGGCCGCCCTTGAGGCGCATCGTCACCTGCTGCTCGCGCGGCTGCGCGGTCGGCGGCCCGGCCTCCTCGAACTTCCGCAGCCGGGTCTGCGCCGCCTTGTACGCCGCAGCCATCCCGTCGTTGAACTCCGCCTTCACCTTCAGCCGCAGCACCAGCGCCTTGAGCTTGGCGTGCTCCTCGTCCCAGCGCCGCCGCAGCTCCTCGAAGCGGGCGAAGCGGTCCTTCCTGGCCTGGTGGTACGACGCGAAGCCACCGGGATGGGTCCACACCGTGTTCCCGGCGAACCCGAGCTCCACGGTCACGACACGGGTCGCGGTGTTGTCGAGCAGCTCGCGGTCGTGACTGATCATCAGCACGGTCTTGTCGCTGGCCCGCAGCCGCTGCTCGAGCCAGATCTTGCCGGGGACGTCGAGGTAGTTGTCGGGCTCGTCGAGCAGCAGCACCTCGTCGGGTCCGCTGAGCAGCGACTCCAGCACCAGCCGCTTCTGCTCGCCGCCGGACAGGGTCGAGAGCGCGCGGTACTTCGCCCGCTCGTAGGGCACCCCCAGCGACGCGCTGGTCACGACGTCCCAGGTGACCTCGAGGTCGTAGCCGCCGGCGTCGGCGTACTCGGCCAGCGCCTCGGCGTACCGCATCTGGGTGGCCTCGTCGTCGCTCTCCATCAGCGCCAGCTCGAGCCGGTCCACCTCGTCGGCGGCGGCGCGCACCCGCGGCGGCGCGACGCTGCGCAGCAGGTCGGCGACGGTCGGGTCCTCGCCGAGCCCGGCCTTCACGTCCTGGCGCATGACGCCGAGACCGCCGCTGCGGGTCACGACGCCCGCGTGCGGCACGAGGTCGCCGGTCACGATGCGCAGCAGGGTGGTCTTGCCGGCACCGTTGGCGCCGACCAGCGCGACCTTGGCGCCCTCGCCGACGCGGAACGACACCTCGTCGAGCAGCACCCTCCCGTCGGGCAGCTCGTACCTCACCCCGGCGACGTCCACGTGTCCCACGTCCGAGGATTCTCCGCGATGACCCCGTCCCGGGTCACCTCGATATCGCCACCCGGGGTGGCGCGGGGCTTGGTGACCTGCGCCATAGTGAGCCCATGCAGCTCGCCCTGTCGCCCGAGGACCAGGCCTTCCGCGAGGAGATGCGGACCTTCTTCACCACCGTGGTGCCGGAGGAGATCCGCACCAAGGTGCTGGAGGGTCGGGAGCTCTCCAAGGAGGAGATCGCCGGGAGCATGAAGCTCCTCGACGACCACGACCTCGCCGTGCCGCACTGGCCCGAGGAGTGGGGCGGACGCGGGTGGAGCGACCTGCAGCGCCACCTCTACCTGGAGGAGATGCAGGCGGCCGGCTGCCCGGTCCCGCTGGCGTTCAACGCCTCCATGATCGGGCCGGTGCTCGCGCAGTTCGCCAGCCAGGAGATGAAGGAGCGCTTCCTCCCGAAGACGAAGAGCTGCGAGATCTGGTGGTCCCAGGGCTTCTCCGAGCCCGACGCCGGCTCCGACCTGGCCAGCCTGCGCACCAGCGCGGTCAAGGACGGCGACGACTGGGTCGTCAACGGCCAGAAGACCTGGACGACGCTGGGCCAGCACGGCGACTGGATCTTCACCCTCGTGCGCACCGACCCCGAGGTGAAGAAGCAGGCCGGCATCTCGATGCTGCTCATCGACATGACGAGCCCCGGCCTCACCGTCCGCCCGATCGAGCTGATCGACGGCGGCCACGAGGTCAACGAGGTGTGGTTCGAGGACGTCCGGGTCCCGGGCGAGAACCTCGTCGGCGAGCCCGGCCAGGGCTGGACGATGGCCAAGTTCCTCCTCGGCAACGAGCGCGTCGGCGTGGCCCCGGTGGGGGCCACCAAGGCCGCCCTGGCCCGCGCCAAGCGCCTCGCGCCGGAGCGCCTCGAGGAACCGCTCGTGGCCGCCCGGGTCGCCGAGCTGGAGAACGAGCTGCTCGCCCTCGAGCTCACCGCCCTGCGCGTGGTCGCCCACTCCGCCGACGGCGAGCCGCACCCGGCCTCGAGCGTGCTCAAGCTCAAGGGCACCGAGCTGCAGCAGGCCGTGACCGAGCTGCTCGTCGACCTCGCTGGTCCGGCCAGCCTGGCCAGCGGCACCGACGAGGGCGCCCTGCCCGACTGGGTGCACCGCACGGTGCCGACCTACCTCAACTACCGCAAGGCCTCGATCTACGGCGGCTCCAACGAGGTGCAGCGCCAGATCATCGCCCGCACGATCCTCGGACTCTGAGAGGCAGACCGGACATGGACTTCACCTACGACGACGAGCAGGACGCCCTGCGCGACGCGGTCCGCGGGCTGCTCGGCAAGGCCTACTCCGACTTCGAGCAGCGACGCCAGACCTGCAAGGCTGACCCCGGCTTCAGCGAGCAGGTCTGGTCGCAGATGGCCGAGATGGGCCTGCTGGGCCTGCCGTTCTCCGAGGAGGACGGCGGGGTCGGTGCCGGTCCGGTCGAGATCGCCATCGTGTGCCAGGAGATCGGCCGCGTCATCGCCCCCGAGCCCTACCTCCACGCGGTGGTCCTCGCCGGCGGCCTGGTCCAGGCCTGCGGCACCCCCGACCAGCGTCAGGACGTGCTCGGCGCGCTCGCCTCGGGCGAGCGGCTGCTCGCCTTCGCCCACGACGAGCCGGGCTCACGCTGGGCGCCCACCGCGAGCGCGGTGACCGCCGCGCAGGACGGCGCTGATCCCGACAGTGGTGGCTGGACCCTCACCGGCACCAAGGAGCCGGTCGTCCAGGGCGCCCGCGCCGACCAGCTCGTGGTCAGCGCCGCGCTGCCCGACGGCGGCACCGGGTTGTTCCTCGTCGACGCCGAGGCCGCCGAGCGCACCGGCTACCCGACGTACGACGGTGGGCGCGCCGCCCAGGTGACCTTCGACGGCACCCCGGCGACCCCGCTCGGCGAGCCGGGCCGCGACCTGGCCGGCAGCATCGCGACGGTGCTGGACATCGCCCGGATCATGGCCGCCAACACCGCGGTCGGTGCCATGGAGACCGCGTTGCGCACGACCTGCGGCTACCTCACCAGCCGCAAGCAGTTCGGCGTCACGCTCAACACCTTCCAGGCGCTGACCTTCCGTGCGGCCGACATGTACGTCTCCCTGGAGCTGGCCACCAGCGTCGTGTCGTGGGCGACCATGGTGCTGCAGACCGGCGACCCCGCCCGGGTCCGCGACGCCGCTGCCCGCGCCGGGCTGCAGGCCAGCCGCGCCGGTCGCCACGTCGGCCAGGAGGCCATCCAGCTGCACGGCGGCATCGGCATGACCGCGGAGTACTCCGTCGGCTCCTACACCGCTGTCCTCACCGCCCTCGACCACCTGCTCGGCGACGGCGACCACCACCTCGCCGACCTCGCCGCGACCGTCGCCGGCCACGGAGCCATCGACCCGCTCGCGGTCGGCTGAGACCGGGCGAGGAGCACCCTGCGATGACCGACCTGCACCCCGAGCTCGACCCCGCCACCGGTGCGCTGCTGCAGTTCCTGGCCGCGGCCGGCACACCCCCGATGTCGCAGCAGACTCCCGAGCAGGCCCGTGCCGGGTTCCGCACGCTCGCCGTGGACCTGCGCGACGACTCGCTGCTGCCCCCGATGGCCGAGGTCACCGACACCGAGGTGCCGGGCGCGGCCGGGCCCCGCCCCGCTCGGGTCTACCGGCCGCACGCCGAGGGCCCGCTGCCGACCGTGCTGTTCCTGCACGGCGGTGGCTTCGTGATCGGCGACCTCGACACCCACGACCTGGCCTGCCGCACCATCGCCGATCACAGTCGCGCGGTGGTGGTCTCCCTCGACTACCGCCTCGCGCCGGAGCACCCGTTCCCGGCGGCGGTCGAGGACACCCTGGTCGCCGCCGACTGGATGGTCGAGCACACCGCCGAGCTCGGCGGCGACCACCGCACCGCCGTGGCCGGCGACTCCGCCGGCGGCAACCTCGCCGCCGTCACCGCCCAGCACCTGCGCGACCAGGGGTACGACCTCACCGCCCAGCTGCTGATCTACCCCGTCACCGAGATGGGTGCCGACACCGCCTCCTTCCGCGACAACGCCGAGGGCTACTTCCTCGACGCCGAGACGATGCTCTGGTTCGGCGCCCAGTACGCCGGTCCCGCCGGCGTGGACCCGAGCGACCCGCGTCTGTCCCCGCGCCTCGGCGACCTGGCCGGGCTCGCTCCCGCGGTGGTGGTCACGGCCCAGTTCGACCCGCTGCGCGACGACGGCGACGGCTACGCGAGAGCCCTCGCGGACGCCGGCGTCCGGGTCGAGCACCGGCGGTTCGCGGGCCTGATCCACGGCTTCGTCGACATGGGGCGCCATTCCCCAGCGGCCGACGCGGCGGTCCTGGAGACCTGCCGGCTCTTCGGGGAGCTCCTCCACCGCTGACCCGCAGGCGGACGGACCAGCCACGCGGGAACGGGCGCCCCGGCCGGGAGTGAGCGGGTGTGAGATAGGCACACCCGGTCCCCGGGCCGTGACCGCACGGGTAAGGCCTCGTTGCGCCTGACGTGACCCTCCGAGCCACGTTGCTGACCTCCGGCCTCGTGGGTGGCCTCGCCTCCGCCGCCCTGGCCGTCCCCCGGCGGTGACCGCCGCCGGGGCCGACGAGCGAGCGGGCCTCGCCCCGCAGCAGACCGTCGGCGGCCTCCCCGAGATCCACCGCCACCTCGGCGAGCCCGGCGAGGTGATCGCCCGCAGCGCCACGATGCGCAGCGCCGACGCGGCCCGCGACGCCCGCGGGTTCGGCACCGGGTGGTCCGACGGGCCGCTGCCGATGCCCGCGTCCTACCCGGTCCAGCCCGAGCTGACGACGTGCCCCGACGAGCCCGACGCACGGCGACTCCTACGAGTACGACCTCTTCCTCCCGGGCCGCGGCGTACGACGTCGAGCTGGTGAGCCCGGCCCCGGCGCAGGTCGCCGCGCTGGACGACCCCGCCACCCGTGGCCTCGACGACCTGGTCGGCCGTGACGCTGCGCCTGTCGTCGGGGCGGGTCGAGGTGCAGGTCCTCTTCCGCGGAGACGACCTGCGCGCGCCGAGCCGCAGCGGCACGAAGCGCGTCACCGTGGGCTGAGTCACGGCGTCGACCGGTCGCGGCTGGTTGGATGGCGGGATGCACGACTGGAACGCGCTGCTCACCGCCGCCACCGGCCGCGTCGCCCGGCTCATCGACGAGGTCGACCTGACCGCGTCGGTGCCCGCGTGCCCGGAGTGGTGCGTCGCCGACCTGGTCGAGCACCTGGGCAGCGTCCACCAGTGGGCGCGTCACGCCGTCCTCGAGGGCACCCCGGAGGGCCGGCCCGAGGACGCGCCGGCGGACCTGAGCGAGCTCGCCGCCTGGTACGCCGGGCACGCCGGTGACCTGGTCGAGACCCTCGCCACCACCGACCCCGCCGCGCCGGCATGGACCTTCGGACGCGGTGTCGGCACCGCGGGCTGGTGGGCCCGACGCCAGACCCACGAGGTGTCGATCCACACCTACGACCTGCTCTCGGCCGCCGGTCGTGAGGAGGAGTGGCAGCCCGACCCCGTGCTCGCCTGGGACGGGGTCCGCGAGGTCCAGGACACCTTCTACCTGCGCCAGGTGAAGATGGCTCGCACCGAGCCGCTGGCCGGCACCCTGGTCCTCGAGGCCACCGACGTCCCCGGCGGAGCCGACCCGGTGCGCATCGGCGACGGCGAGCCCCACGTCCACCTGCGCGGCACCGCCCGCGAGCTCCTGCTGCTCCTGTGGCACCGCGCCACCACCGACGACCCCGCCGCCGCCCCCCTCCTCGCCGAGGCCATCACCCCCTGACCCCCACCGCCGAGAGGTCGCTCACGCACGGCCGAACCGTCACTCGCGCACGGCCGAACCGTCACTCACGCACGGCCGAGAGGTCGCTCACGCACGGCCGAACCGTCCGCCCGCGCACGGGCGTCAGCCGCGTCGGGTCTCCAGGATCCGGAACCCCTTGGCCGATGCGAGCCGCGTCGTCGGCCAGCCCTGCTCTCCGAGCCAGCGCTGCAGCGAGTCGGCGCCGAGGTTCTTGCCCACCACCATCACCGCGCGCCCGCCCGGAGCCAGCCGCGGGAGCCAGGTGAGCAGCAGGTCGTGCAGCGCCTGCTTGCCGACCCGGATGGGCGGGTTGGACCAGATCTCGTCGTACGTCGTCGTGGGATCGACCTGCTCGGGCAGCTCGGCCCGGTAGCGGTCGGCGACCCCGAGGGCCGCGGCGTTCTCCCGGGCCAGCAGCAGTGCCCGCTCGTTGACGTCGACGGCCGTCACGCGCACGGCCGGAGCGGCCACGGCGGCGGCGAGGCCGATCACGCCGTACCCACAGCCGAGGTCGAGCACGTGGCCCCGGCTCGGCGCCTCGGTCTCGCGGAAGAGCACCGCGGTGCCGACGTCGAGGCGCCCGCGCGCGAAGACGCCCGAGCCGGAGTCGAGGGTGAGGTCGACGCCCCACACCGAGGCCGTGACCGGCTCCCGCCGGAAGGCGACCGTCGGGTCGGCGGTGAAGTAGTGCTCGTCCTCGGTCATCCCTCGCCCTCCTGCGTGGTGTCAGCGTCGGCCCCGTCCAGCGGCGGACGGCGGGCGCGGGTCTGCTCGGCCCGTGCGGCGAGCTCGTCGTCGTCGGGGTAGCCGACCTCCTCCAGGGTCAGCCCGTGCGCGTGCGCCACGGTGACCTCCGGCGACCGGCTGGTGGCCCCGAGCACCTCGGCCGGCCAGGTCACCTCGCGACGCCCCTCCCCCACGGCCAGCAGGCAGCCGACGAGCGCGCGCACCATCGAGTGGCAGAACGCGTCGGCGCGCACCGTCGCCTCCAGCACGCCGTCGTCGCGGCGCACCCAGGTGAGGTCGAGCAGGGTGCGGACCGTGGTAGCACCCTCGCGCTGCTTGCAGAACGCGGCGAAGTCGTGCAGCCCCACCAGCGGCCCCGAGGCCGCCTGCAGCGCCTCCAGCGACAGCGGCCGCCGCCACGCCAGCACGTGCGACCGGGTCAGCGGGTCGACCGAGGCCGGGCGGTCGGCCACCCGGTAGACGTAGCGGCGCCACGTCGCGGAGAAGCGGGCGTCGAAGCCCTCCGGCGCCTCACGCACCGAGCGGACGACCACGTCGTCGGGCAGGATGCCGCCGAGCCGTCGGACCAGCGCGTCCAGCGGCGGCTCGGGCGAGCGCCCCGCGGACGCGACGAGCTCCTCAGCAGTGGTGTCGACGTGGAGCACCTGACCACGGGCGTGGACGCCGGTGTCGGTGCGCCCCGCGCAGACGACCGGCACGCGCAGCAGCGTCCCGTCGGCCTCACGCCGCCTCAGCGCCACCGCGAGCGCCTGCTCCACCTCGCCCTGCACCGTGCGCAGGCCCGGCTGGGCGGCCCAGCCGTGGAAGCCGCCGCCGTCGTAGGCGAGGTCGATCCGCAGGCGCACGGAGCCATCCTCGCGCAGGCCGTCCCCCTCCGGCACATCGAGCCGGCACATCGAGCCGTCGGGTCGAGGGGTCCTCAGAGCTCGGTGCGGTACGGCGGGTCGGCCCCCGGCCGCGACACCGTCACCGCCGCGGCCCGCGCGGCGTGCGCCAGCAGGTCCTCGACGACCTCGTCGGTGAGCACCGGCAGACGGCCCCCGAGCAGCCCGTGGGTCCACAGCCCGTCGACCAGCGCCGCGGCGAAGGTGTCGCCCGCGCCGATCGTGTCGGCCACCGTGACCGGTCGCGACCCGACGTCGACGCGCCGATCGGCCTCGACCCAGCTCGCGCCCTCCCCACCGCGCGTGACGACGACCGCGCGCGGGCCGAGCCCGGCGAGCCGCCGGGCCGCGGCCTCGACCGGCAGGTCCGGCCACAGGGTCTCGAGGTCCTCGTCGCTCACCTTCACGACGTCGGACAGTGCGATGAGGGCCTCCACGGTCGCGACCACGTCGGCGCCGGTACCGGTGATCGACGGCCGGGCGTTGACGTCGTAGGTGATCGTGGCGGCCCCCCGCACCCGGTCGACGAGGGACCGCACGTCCGCCGCGCCCGGGGCCAGCACCGCGCCCAGCGAGCACACGTGGACCGCCATCGGCGCCGGCTGCACCGGCACCTCCCCGAGCTGCCAGTCCACGTCGAACTCGTACGACGCCGCGCCGTCCGACCCGATCGTGGCCACGGCCGAGGACGTCCGTCCCACCACATGCGGGTCCGACGCCAGGTCGACCCCGGCCGTGGACAGGTGGTCGGCCAGCACAGCGCCGTACTCGTCCTCGGCGAAGGCGGTCGCGAACCGCACCGGCCGGCCCAGCCGGGCCAGCGCCACGGCCACGTTGGCGGCGCTCCCGCCCGCACGCTCGCTCACCGAGCCGTCGCCCGCGTGCACCACGTCGACCAGCGCCTCGCCCACCACCAGCACGTCCGGTTCCATGCCCCGCTGTCTAGCACGATGCCTACCCTGGGGCCGTGAGCGTCCTGCCCCTCGACCCGTCCTCGTCCGAGCCGCCCTTCGAGCAGCTGCGCCGCCAGGTCGCCACCCGCGCCGCGAGCGGCGACCTCGCCCCGGGCACCCGGCTCCCGACCGTCCGGGGCCTCGCGGCGGAGCTCGGGCTCTCGGCCGGCACCGTCGCCCGCGCCTACAAGGAGCTCGAGGCCGACGGCGTGGTCGTCACCGAGGGACGACGCGGCACCTTCGTCCGCAGCGGTGCGGCGGCGGGGACCGGCGCGGCCCACGCCGCCGCCACGTCGTACGCCGCCGAAGCCCGCCGCCTGGGCCTGGGCCTGGACGAGGCGACCCGGTTGCTCGCCGACGCCTGGTCGCGCTGACCGGGCGCAGACGCAGTCGTGCCCCTGAGCGGGGCTCGACCCGCCCTGCCCGCCCGGAGACGACGAACGCCCCACCCGCTGCTGCGGGTGGGGCGAACGTACGACGCGGCGTGGCTCAGGCCTTGTCGGACTCCTTGTCGGACTCCTTGTCGGACTCCTCGGCCGGCTCCTCGGTCACCTCGGCCTCGGGGGCCTCGGTCTCCTCAGCAGCCTCGGGGGCCTCGGTCTCCTCGACCTCGGTCTCCTCCACGGTCTCCTCGGCGACAGGCTCCTCCGCCGGGGCGGCGGGAGCGGCCGGGGCGGCCTTGGGCGCCTTCGGCGAGTAGGCCTCGGTCACCAGCTCGATGACCGCCATGGGGGCGTTGTCGCCCTTGCGGGGGCCGATCTTGGTGATCCGGGTGTAGCCACCGGGACGCTCGGAGAAGGTCGGGGCGATCTCGGTGAACAGGACGTGCACGACACCCTTGTCGCGGATGGTCTTGAGGACCTCGCGGCGGTTGTGCAGGTCACCCTTCTTGGCCTTGGTGATCAGCTTCTCCGCCAGCGGGCGCAGCGCACGGGCGCGCGACTCGGTGGTGGTGATGCGACCGTTCTCGAACAGGGCGGTTGCCAGGTTCGACAGGATCAGGCGCTGGTGCGAGGGGCTGCCGCCGAGGCGGGGACCCTTGGTGGGCTTGGGCATGTCTCTCTCGATTCTCCCCGGCCGTATCAGGTACCGGAGTAGATGTTTCTATTCATGGCTGATCGTGCAGATGGTGCGTGCCTCGCGAGGCGGAGGGAGGGAAGGCGCCCCGTTTTTGGGCGTCGACCGACCGACAACGACGCGAGGTGCGTGCCAGCTGTGCGATCAGTACTGCTCGTCCTCGACGAAGGCATCATCGTCGTCGTCGGAGTACGCCGCGAGGGCGGCGTGCGGGTCGAAGCCCGGGGCGCTGTCCTTGAGGGACAGACCCATCTCGACCAGCTTGGCCTTGACCTCGTCGATCGACTTCGCACCGAAGTTGCGGATGTCGAGCAGGTCCTGCTCCGAGCGACCGATGAGCTCACCCACGGTGTGGATGCCCTCGCGCTTGAGGCAGTTGTAGGACCGGACGGTCAGCTGCAGGTCCTCGACCGGGAGGGCGAGGTCGGCGGCGAGCTGCTCGTCGACCGGCGAGGGGCCGATGTCGATGCCCTCGGCCTCGACGTTGAGCTCACGGGCGAGGCCGAAGAGCTCGACGAGGGTCTTGCCCGCCGAGGCGAGCGCGTCGCGGGGACGGATCGAGGGCTTGGTCTCGACGTCGATGACCAGCTTGTCGAAGTCGGTGCGCTGCTCGACTCGGGTGGCCTCGACCTTGTAGGTCACCTTCAGCACGGGGCTGTAGATCGAGTCGACCGGCATCCGGCCGATCTCGTTGTCGGCGCCCTTGTTCTGGACCGCCGAGACGTAGCCGCGGCCGCGCTCGACGACCAGCTCCATCTCCAGCTTGCCCTTGTCGGACAGGGTGGCGATCTTCAGGTCGGGGTTGTGCACCTCGACACCGGCCGGGGGCGCGATGTCGGCGGCGGTGACGTCACCGGCACCGGACTTGCGCAGGTACATCGTGACGGGCTCGTCGTGCTCGGAGGAGACGACGAGGGCCTTGAGGTTGAGGATGACCTCGGTGACGTCCTCCTTGACGCCCTCCACGGTGGAGAACTCGTGCAGGACGTTGTCGATCTTGATGCTCGTGACCGAGGCACCGGGGATCGAGGACAGCAGGGTGCGGCGGAGCGAGTTGCCGAGGGTGTAGCCGAAGCCGGGCTCCAGAGGCTCGATGACGAACCGCGAGCGGTACTCGTCGACGGTCTCTTCCGACAGGGTGGGGCGCTGTGCGATGAGCACTTGTTCTTTCCTTTCCGGGCTCGACCGCTATTTGACGGGCCCGAACTGCGAGGTGGAAGGAAGGTGGAGCGGGTGGCAGTGCTGACGGTGCCGCCCCGGCCTGGACCGGGGCGGCACCGACGAGGTCACTTCTTGGAGTAGAACTCCACGATCAGCTGCTCCTGGACCGGGATGTCGATCTGAGCACGGATCGGGAGCGAGTGCACGAGGACGCGCATGCGGTTCGGCAGGACCTGCAGCCAGGCCGGGACGACGCGCTCGCCGTGGGTCTCGCGAGCCACGATGAACGGGGTCATCTCCAGGGACTTCTCGCGCACGTCGATGATGTCGTGCGCGGAGACCTGGTACGACGGGATGTCGACCTTGTGACCGTTGACCAGGAAGTGGCCGTGGACCACGAGCTGGCGGGCCTGGCGGCGCGTGCGGGCGAAGCCGGCGCGGTAGACCACGTTGTCGAGGCGGCACTCCAGCATCTGCAGCAGGTTGTCACCCGTCTTGCCGCTGCGGCGCGAGGCCTCGACGTAGTAGTTGTGGAACTGCTTCTCCATCACGCCGTAGGTGAAGCGGGCCTTCTGCTTCTCCTGCAGCTGAGCGCGGTACTCGCTCTCCTTCACGCGCGCACGGCCGTGCTGGCCGGGCGCGTAGGGACGACGCTCGAACGCGGCGTCGCCACCGACGAGGTCCACGCCGAGGCGGCGGGACTTGCGGGTCATGGGGCCGGTGTAACGGGCCATCTCTCAAGTTCTCCTGTTCGCTTCAGGCGTGGTCAGACGCGGCGGCGCTTGGGCGGGCGGCAGCCGTTGTGGGGCGTGGGCGTGACGTCCTGGATGGTGCCGACCTCGAGGCCGATCGCACCCAGGGACCGGATCGCCGTCTCGCGGCCCGAACCGGGGCCCTTGACGAAGACGTCGATCTTCTTCATGCCGTGCTCCATCGCGCGGCGACCAGCGGCCTCGGCGGCCATCTGCGCGGCGAACGGGGTGGACTTGCGGGAGCCCTTGAAGCCGACGGTGCCGGCGGACGCCCACGAGATCACCGCACCGGTCGGGTCGGTGATCGTGACGATGGTGTTGTTGAACGTGCTCTTGATGTGGGCCTCGCCCTGGGCGACGTTCTTCTTCTCCTTGCGGCGCACCTTCTTGGCGCCGGCCGCGGTGCGGCTCTTGGGAGGCATGCAACTACTCCTGAGGTGGTCTGGTCTGGAAGCTCGTGGGAGACGAGGACGCGCGCGTCAGCGCAGCGTCACTTCGCCTTCTTCTTGCCGGCAACCGTGCGCTTGGGGCCCTTGCGGGTACGCGCGTTGGTCTTGGTCCGCTGGCCGCGCACGGGCAGACCCATGCGGTGGCGGCGGCCCTGGTAGCTGCCGATCTCGATCTTGCGACGGATGTCGGCCTGGACCTCACGACGGAGGTCACCCTCGATCTTGTAGGAGGCCTCGATCGCGTCGCGGAGCTTGACCAGCTCCTCGTCGCCGAGCTCGTGAACCCGCAGGTCGGGGCTCACGCCGGTCTCGGCGAGCAGCTTCTGGGCGGTGGTACGGCCGATGCCGTAGATGTAGGTGAGTGCGACCTCGATGCGCTTGTCGCGCGGAAGGTCGACACCGACGAGGCGTGCCATGTCGATGGCCTTTCAGTGGTTCGCAGCGGTGTCGGTCGTGTCGCGCCCGGTGTCTCATGCCGGCTCCGGCCGTCTGCTCCGGAGGTGGTTCGCCGCGCCCGATCTCTCGGGGGGAGCGGCTAAGCGATCACGTTGTGTAGGTGTTCAGTTGTGGTGCGGCTCGGGTGAGCCCGCGCGATGGCGGGGTCTCAGCCCTGGCGCTGCTTGTGCCGCGGGTTGCTGCAGATCACCATGACGCGGCCGTGGCGACGGATCACCTGGCACTTGTCGCAGATCTTCTTGACGCTGGGCTTGACCTTCATGTGAGGCCCTTTCGTATCCGGCTTACTTGTACCGGTAGACGATCCGACCCCGGGTGAGGTCGTACGGCGAGAGCTCCACCACCACGCGGTCCTCGGGGAGGATCCGGATGTAGTGCTGGCGCATCTTGCCGCTGATGTGGGCGAGAACCTTGTGCCCGTTGCTCAGCTCGACGCGGAACATGGCATTCGGCAGGGCCTCGATGACGGTGCCCTCGATCTCGATCACGCCTTCTTTCTTCGGCATGTCCTCCACAATCCGTGTTTGGTCGGTCTACCTTGGACAGCACCGCTCGACGGGTGTCGGGCGGGTGGCCCGGGAACCTCCCCGACCGGTCAGACCGGTGCGAGGTGGACCTCGTGCAGTCGTCCGGGAGCCTCACCCGCACGCACGTGGCAGTGCTCCGGGAAGGAGCTCCACCAGGTGGTCCGGGCAGCCGCGAGGCGCCACGAGACAGACCCACGTTGGGCCGACAGGCGAGTCTAGCCTCATCGTCCGGCCAGAACCCAATCGGCCGCGAGCCGGAGGGTGGCCTCCCGGGTGGGCGCACTGCGCGGGTCGGTGCCGGCGTACGCCCCCGCGACCGGGTGCAGCATCACCTCGTCGACGTCGTACGACGCCGCCAACCCCGCCAGGGCGCTGGCCGCCTGCCCGGGGTCGCCCACAACCCAGCGGGCCGCCATCTTGTCGACCAGCTCGCGGTGCTGCGCGGGCAGCTCCACGGCCTCGGCCTCCTCGACCAGCAGCTGCGGCGCCAGTGGCTGGCCGGTCCGCAGCGCGAGCATCATCAGCTGGTTGGGCAGCGCCAGGCGGCGCGCCTCCTCCTCGGTGTCGGCCACCACGGCGTTGACGGTGAGGAAGGTGCGCGGGGCGTCGAGGTGCTCGGAGGGGCGGAACTCGCGGCGGTAGGTCTCCAGGGCCTCGGCGGTCCCCTGACCGGAGAAGTGGTGCGCGAAGACGTAGGGCAGGCCCTTGGCCGCGGCCAGCCGGGCGGAGTAGTCCGAGGAGCCGAGGAGCCACACGTCGGCGGCCGACGCGGCGCCCGGGGTCGCCTTCAGCGGCTGGGTGCGGCCGGCCACCGAGACCGACACCCCGGCCGGCGACATCATCGCCAGCACGTCGTCGACGTACTGGGGGAAGTGGGACACCGCGTCGTCGGAGACCCCTCCCCCGCCGTGCCGCAGCGCGTAGGAGGTGATCGGGTCGGTGCCCGGTGCCCGACCGATGCCGAGGTCGACCCGGCCCGGGAAGGCTGCCTCCAGCAGGGCCACCTGCTCGGCGACCACCAACGGTGCGTGGTTGGGCAGCATCACCCCGCCCGACCCGACCCGGATCCGCGAGGTCGCCGAGGCGATCAGCCCCATCAGCACCGGCGGGTTGGTCGCCGCCACGGCCGGCATGTTGTGGTGCTCGGCCACCCAGTAGCGGCGGTAGCCGGCCCCGTCGGCGACCCGTGCCAGCGAGAGGCTGGCGGCGAGGGCGTCGGCGGTCGACTGGTCGGTGCGGACCGGGACGAGGTCCAGGACGGACAGGCTGGGGGTGCTCACCCCCGGCACAGCGGCGTCGCGCCGAGGACTATTCCCCGTCGCCGGACCCGCGCTCGCCGCGCTCGGCGGGCTGCGGTGCGGGCGGGACGACGGCGTCGCCCTCGGTCGGGGCGACCTCGAGCTCCTCGTCGCCGCGGGACGCGGCCAGGCTCGCGACGGCCGTGATCGTCAGTGCGACGAGGATGACCACCAGGCTGAGCAGCGTGGGCACCTCCCAGTCCAGCAGCCCGCCCTTGTAGGCGGCGTGGATGAAGAGCTTGACGCCGATCCAGCCGAGGATGAAGGCCAGACCCAGGGAGAGGTAGACCAGGCGCTTGAGCAGCCCGCCGATGAGGAAGTAGAGCTGGCGTAGGCCCATCAGCGCGAAGACGTTGGCGGTGAAGACCAGGTAGGGCTCGTCGGTGATGCCGAAGATCGCGGGGATCGAGTCCAGGGCGAACAGGATGTCGGTGACGCCCAGCGCCAGGATCACGATGAGCATCGGGGAGAAGACCCGGACCCCGTTGTCCTTCCACCACAGCTTGAGCCCGCGGTACTCCTCGCCCACGTTGAGGTGGCGCTGCGCGAACTGGACCACCCGGTTGTCCTCCGGGTGCTCCTCCTCGTGCTTGCGGTAGCTGCGGACCAGGTTCACGGCCGTGTAGACCAGGAAGGCGCCGAAGACGTAGAAGATCCAGCTGAAGTTGCTGACGAGCTGGTAGCCCAGCGCGATGAAGATGCCGCGGAAGACCAGCGCCAGGATGATGCCGACCATCAGCGCCTCCTGCTGGTACTTGCGCGGGACCTTGAGCGCGGCCATCAGCACGATGAAGACGAAGAGGTTGTCGACCGAGAGGCTCTTCTCGACGATGAAGCCGGTGAAGTAGTCCACGCCCCACTCGGGGCCGTGGAAGAAGATCAACCAGAGACCGAAGGCCGCCGCGGCGCTCATGTAGGCGATGAAGGCCACGGTGCACTCGCGCATCGTGGGCTCGTGCGGGTTGCGGGCGATGACGGCGACGTCGAAGGCGAGCACGGCGATCGTCACCGCGATCGTGATCGTCCATTCGAGGGTGGAGACGTCCACAGGTCACTCCTGTCGGGTGGAGGGGTACGGCGATGGGCCGGAGGTCTCTTCCGCTCGCGACGCGAGCCGGTGGCACCGGGCCGGACCGAGCCGACCGTGGTGACGACACCACCGTGACGGGAATACTCCCCTCCGCGCACAGTGTGCCACGGCCCCCTCACCCGGTCGGCATCCACGGGCGTCCACGGACCGCCGCGGGGCGGTCCGTGAGCGGCGTCAGGCGGCGGTCAGGCGGTGGTCAGTCCGCGAGCGGACCGAAGGGGACGCCGAGCGCGGTGAGCTCGGCCTCTCCGCCGTCGAGGGCGGTCAGCACCCAGGCGCCCTGCGGCGTCAGGGTGAAGCTGTGCTCGTGGTGGGCGGCCCAGGAGCCGTCGCTGGTCACCACGGTCCAATCGTCCTCGAGGACGTCGGTGTCCTTGCCGCCGAGGGTGATCATCGGCTCGACGGCCAGGGCCAGGCCCTCCACCAGGCGCGGGCCGCGCCCGGGGCGGCCGTAGTTGGGCACGTTGGGCGGCTGGTGCATGGCCGAGCCGATCCCGTGGCCGACGTAGTCCTCGAGGATGCCGTAGTCACCGCTGGCCCGCACGTGGGTCTCGATCGCGTGCGAGATGTCGGTGACCCGACCCCCCAGGCGGGCGGCGGCGATGCCGCGCCACATGGCCTGCCGGGTGACCTCCGAGAGCGCGGTCACCTCGGCAGGAACCTCCCCGACCGCGACGGTGGTGGCGGCGTCGCCGTGCCAGCCCTCGACGATCGCGCCGCAGTCGATGGAGATCACGTCACCCTCGGCGAGCACCCGCTCGCCGGGGATGCCGTGCACGACCTCGTCGTTGACCGAGGCGCAGATCGACCCCGGGAACCCGTGGTAGCCCTTGAAGGACGGCACGGCACCGCTGGAACGGATGTTGTCCTCGGCGATCGCGTCGAGCTCGGCGGTGCTGATGCCGGCGCGGACCGAGGACCGCAGCAGCTCCAGGGTCTCCCCCACGACCAGGCCCGCGCGACGCATCAGCCGGATCTGGTCGCGGTCCTTGATCTCCAGGCCGCGGTCGAGCAGTCCCATGTGGTGCCGGTGCGGGTCAGCCGCGCGAGACGCCGTCGAGCGCGGTGAAGATGCGCTCGGAGACCTCGGTGACCTCGCCGAGACCGTCGACCTCGAGCAGCAGGCCACGGTCGCGGTAGACGTCGATCAACGGGGCGGTCTGCTCGGTGTAGACGTCCTGGCGGTGCCGGATGACCTCTTCGGTGTCGTCGGAGCGGCCGCTGGTCTCGGCGCGCTTGAGCAGCCGCTGCACGAGCTCCTCGGAGTCGACGGTCAGCACGACCACGGCGTCCAGCGAGGCGCCGGAGGCGGCGAGCATGCCGTCGAGCTCCTCGACCTGGGCCAGGGTGCGCGGGTAGCCGTCGAGCAGGAAGCCGGGCTCCGCGTCGGGCTGGGCGAGCCGGTCGCGCACCATGTTGTTGGTGACCGAGTCCGGGACGTACTCGCCGGCGTCCATGTAGCGCTTGGCCTCCAGGCCCAGCGGGGTCCCCTCGCCCACGTTGGCCCGGAAGATGTCGCCGGTCGAGATGGCGGGGATGCCGTACTTCTCGGCGACGACCGCGGCCTGGGTGCCCTTGCCGGCCCCCGGAGGCCCCATGAAGATCATTCTCATCAGCGAAGGAATCCTTCGTAGTTGCGCTGCTGGAGCTGGCTCTCGATCTGCTTCACCGTGTCGAGGGCGACGCCGACCATGATGAGGATGGACGTGCCACCGAACGGGAAGTTCTGGTTCGCGTTGATCAGGACCAGGGCGATCAGCGGGATGAGGGCGATCAGACCCAGGTAGAGGGCGCCGGGCAGCGTGATGCGGGACAGGACGTAGGACAGGTAGTCCTCGGTCGGCTTGCCCGCCCGGATCCCGGGGATGAAGCCGCCGTACTTCTTCATGTTGTCGGCCACCTCGTGCGGGTTGAAGGTGATCGACACGTAGAAGTAGGTGAAGAAGACGATGAGGCCGAAGTAGGCCGCCATGTAGAACGGGTGGTCGCCGGTGACGAAGTAACGGCTGACCCAGGTGACCCAGCCCGAGGTGCTCTCCTGGTTGAACTGCACCGCCATGGCGGGCAGGTAGAGCAGGGAGCTGGCGAAGATGACCGGGATGATGCCGGCCTGGTTGACCTTGAGCGGGATGTAGGTCGAGCTGCCGCCGAACATCTTGCGACCGACCATGCGGCGCGCGTACTGGACCGGGATGCGGCGCTGCGCCTGCTCGATGAAGATGACGGCCGCGACGATGACCAGACCGATGGCGAGCACGACGCCGAAGGTCCACCAGCCCTGGCTCTTGCCGACCTCCCACAGCGCGCCGGGGAAGGTCGCGACGACCTGGCAGAAGATGAGGATGGACATGCCGTTGCCGACGCCGCGCTCGGTGATGAGCTCGCCGAGCCACATGATCACCGCGGTGCCCGCGGTCATGGTCACGACCATCACCAGGAAGGTCGAGGTGCTGTCGGAGTGCAGCAGGTCGAGGTTGCACTGCAGCAGGCTGCCCGAGCGGGCCAGCGCCACGATGCCCGTGGCCTGCAGGAGCGCGAGGCCGAGGGTGAGGTAACGGGTGTACTGCGTGATCTTGGTCTGGCCGGCCTGGCCCTCCTTCTTGAGGGCCTCCAGCCGGGGGATCACCACGACGAGCAGCTGCAGGATGATGCTCGCGGTGATGTAGGGCATGATCCCGAGCGCGAACACCGTGAGCTGGAGCAGTGCTCCACCGGAGAAGAGGTTCACCAGGCTGTAGAGGCTGGCGTTGTCGCCGCTGGCTGCCAGGTCGATGCACTGCTGGACGTTGGCGACGTTGACACCCGGGGCCGGCAGCTGCGAGCCGGCCCGGAAGATCACGATGATCATCAGGACGAACAGCAGCTTGCGACGCAGGTCGGGCGTCCTGAAAGCATTGGCGAAGGCGCCGAGCACGAGTTCCTCTTTCTCCACACAGGTGTGGCTCCCAGGGCGTGCCCAGGAAGCCTCGGGAAGCCTAACAGGCGGTCTCCCGTCGGACCGGTCAGGTGCTCCTACAGCAAAGGCGCGGGAGCGCCGCCGAGTGGCGGTGCTGCCCGCGCCCTTGCGTCGGAGACTGCGTCAGACCGTGGTGGTCGAGCCGCCCGCGGCCTCGATCTTGGTGACCGCGGAGGCGGAGAACGCGTTCGCGGTCACGTCGACCTTGACCGAGATCTCGCCCTGGCCGAGCACCTTGACCGGCTGGTTGCGGCGGACCGCACCCTTGGCGACCAGGTCCTCGACCGTCACGGCGCCACCCTCGGGGAACAGCGCGCTGATCTTGTCGAGGTTGACGACCTGGAACTCCACCTTGAAGGGGTTCTTGAAGCCCTTCAGCTTGGGGAGCCGCATGTGGATCGGCATCTGGCCACCCTCGAAGGCGACCGGGACCTGGTAGCGGGCCTTGGTGCCCTTGGTACCGCGACCGGCGGTCTTGCCCTTGGACGCCTCACCGCGACCCACGCGGGTCTTGGCGGTCTTGGCGCCGGGCGCCGGCTTGAGGTTGTGAAGCTTGAGCGTCATGTCACTCGACCTCCTCGACCGTCACCAGGTGACGGACGGCCTGGACCATGCCCCGGATCTCCGGGCGGTCCTCCTTGACGACGACATCGCCGATGCGCTTGAGACCGAGCGTGCGCACGGTCTCGCGCTGGTTGGGCTTGCTGCCGATCGTCGACTTCATCTGCTGGATCTTCAGCTGAGCCATCAGGAGGACACCTCCTGCGACACACCGGCGGGGACCTCGATGCGCGCCTTGAGCAGCGCAGCCGGGGTGACCTCCTCGACGGTGAGGCCACGACGGGCCGCGACGGCCTCGGGCTGCTCGAGCATCCGCAGCGCCTCGACGGTCGCGTGCACGATGTTGATCTGGTTCGACGACCCGAGCGACTTGCTCAGGATGTCGTGGATGCCGGCGCACTCGAGCACCGCACGCACCGGGCCACCGGCGATCACACCGGTACCGGGCGCGGCCGGACGCAGCATGACGACACCGGCCGCCTTCTCGCCCTGGACCGGGTGCGGGATGGTGCCCTGGATGCGGGGGACGCGGAAGAAGTTCTTCTTCGCCTCCTCGACACCCTTGGCGATCGCCGCGGGCACCTCCTTGGCCTTGCCGTAGCCGACGCCGACCAGACCCTCACCGTCGCCGACGACCACGAGGGCGGTGAAGCTGAAGCGACGACCACCCTTCACGACCTTGGCGACACGGTTGATCGCAACGACGCGCTCGATGTAGGCGGTCTTGTCCGCGCCCTGGTTGCCGCGACGGTCGTCGCGTCCACGGCGCTCGCCACCGCGCTGTCCGCGCTGGGCTCCGCTCATGAGACTTTCCTCTTCTCTCTTGCTCTTCGTGCGATCAGAAGGTCAGGCCGCCCTCACGGGCGGCGTCGGCCAGGGCCGCGACGCGACCGTGGTACTTGTTGCCGGCGCGGTCGAAGACGACCCCGTCGACCCCAGCAGCCTTGGCGCGCTCGGCGACGAGCTCGCCGACCTTCTTCGCCTTGGCGGTCTTGTCGCCGGTCGTGGACCGCACGTCGGCCTCCATGGTGGAGGCGCTGGCCAGCGTCTTGCCGACCAGGTCGTCGACGACCTGGACGGAGATGTGCTTGGACGAGCGGGTGACGACCAAGCGCGGACGCTCTGCGGTGCCCTGGATCTTCTTGCGACCACGGACCTGGCGGCGCAGGCGCGCCCGGGTCCTGGTAGCGGTGTGCTTGTGGTTCGACAGCGCGATACCCATGGTCACTTACCAGCCTTTCCGACCTTGCGGCGGATGTGCTCGCCGGCGTAGCGCACGCCCTTGCCCTTGTACGGCTCGGGCTTGCGGAGCTTGCGGATGTTCGCGGCGACCTCGCCGACCAGCTGCTTGTCGATGCCCTGGACACCGAGCTTGGTCGGACCCTCGACCGCGAAGGTGATGCCCTCCGGGGCGTCGAAGATGATCGGGTGGCTGTAGCCGAGCTGGAACTCCAGCTGCGTCGGGCCCTTGGACAGGACCCGGTAGCCGACGCCCACGATCTCGAGCTTCTTCTCGTAGCCCTCGGTGACGCCCACGACCATGTTGTTGACCAGCGTGCGGGTCAGGCCGTGGAGCGACTTGGACTCACGCTCGTCGTCGGGACGCTTGACGTCGAGGACGCCCTCGCCCTTCTCGACGACGATCGGGGCGGCGACCGAGTGCGTCAGGGTGCCCTTGGGGCCCTTGACGGTCACGACGGCGCCGTCGATCGAGACATCGACACCGGACGGGACCGGGACGGGGAGCTTGCCAATGCGCGACATGCGTTCTTCTCCTCTCGTCTCTCTCGTCACCAGACGTAGGCGAGGACTTCCCCACCCACGCCCTTCTGGTTGGCCTGGCGGTCGGTCAGCAGACCCTGGCTCGTCGAGATGATCGCGACGCCCAGGCCACCGAGGACCTTCGGGAGGCCGGTGTGCTTGGCGTAGACACGCAGACCGGGCTTGCTGATGCGACGCACGCCAGCGATGGAGCGCTCACGGTTGCGGCCGTACTTCAGCGTGATGGTCAGCGTCTTGCCGACCTCGCCCTCGGCCGGGTCGGCCACGGCGTAGGAGGTGATGTAGCCCTCCTGCTGGAGGATGTCGGCCACGCCCTGCTTGAGCTTGCTGTAGGGCATCGACACCGAGTCGTGGTACGCCTGGTTGGCGTTGCGCAGACGGGTCAGCATGTCTGCGATCGGGTCAGTCATCGTCATGATGTGGGTTCTTTCTCGAAGTGGTTTCGCCGCGCCGGGGCGCCGGCGACCTTCAACGTGGGTGAGGTGTTACCAGGAGGACTTGGTCACGCCGGGGAGCTCCCCGCGGTGGGCCATCTCGCGCAGGCAGATCCGGCACAGGCCGAACTTGCGGTAGACGGCCTTGGGCCGGCCGCAGCGCTGGCAGCGGGTGTAGCCACGGACCGCGAACTTGGGCTTGCGCGCGGCCTTGACCTTCAGAGCGGTCTTCGCCATGTCAGTTCTCCTTGAAGGGGAAGCCGAGCTGCTTGAGCAGCGCGCGGCCCTGGTCGTCGGTGGTCGCGGTGGTCACGACGGTGATGTCCATGCCGCGCGACCGGTCGATCTTGTCCTGGTCGATCTCGTGGAACATGACCTGCTCGGTGAGACCGAAGGTGTAGTTGCCGCGACCGTCGAACTGCTTGGGCGAGAGGCCACGGAAGTCGCGGATGCGGGGCAGCGCGAGCGAGAGCAGCCGGTCGGCGAACTCCCACATGCGGTCGCCGCGCAGCGTGACGTGCGCGCCGATCGGCATGCCCTCGCGCAGCTTGAACTGCGCGATGGACTTGCGGGCCTTGGTCACGGTCGGCTTCTGGCCGGTGATCGCGGTGAGGTCGCGCACGGCGCCCTCGATCAGCTTGGAGTCACGAGCCGCCTCGCCGACACCCATGTTGACCACGATCTTGGTCAGGCCGGGCACCTGCATGACGTTCTTGATGTCGAACTCGGACTGGAGCGCCGGGAGGATCTCCTCGCGGTACCGGGTCTTCAGACGCGGCGGCACCTTGGCGGAGATCACCGGGTTCTCGGTGGTCTCGGTCATCTCAGATCTCCTTGCCGGTCTTGCGCGAGATGCGCACGCTGCGCTCGGCCTCGTACGTCGAGCCGTCGGGGCGCCGCTTGGTGACCTGCTCGCGCTTGAAGCCGATGCGGGTGACCCCGTCGCCCTCGACGAGCATCACGTTGGACACGTGGATCGGCGCCTCGGCGGTGATGATCCCGCCGGTGGTGCCCGCACGGCCGCCCTGGTTGACGACCTTGGTGTGCTTCTTGATCCGGTTGACGCCCTCGACGATCACCCGCTGCTCCTCGCGGAGCACCTGGATGACCTTGCCCTCGGCACCCTTGTCCTTGCCGGCGATCACCTTGACGGTGTCACCCTTCTTGATGTTCACGCTGTTCTTCCCCATGGCTCAGAGCACCTCCGGGGCGAGCGAGATGATCTTCATGAACTTCTTGTCACGCAGCTCGCGGCCCACGGGGCCGAAGATGCGGGTGCCTCGCGGCTCGCCGTCGTTCTTGAGGATCACCGCAGCGTTCTCGTCGAAGCGGATGTAGGACCCGTCGGGCCGGCGGCGCTCCTTGACGGTGCGCACGACGACGGCCTTGACGACGTCGCCCTTCTTGACGTTGCCACCCGGGATGGCGTCCTTGACGGTGGCGACGATGGTGTCGCCGATCCCGGCGTAGCGACGGCCCGAGCCGCCGAGAACACGGATGCAGAGGATCTCCTTCGCACCGGTGTTGTCGGCGACCTTGAGCCGCGACTCCTGCTGAATCATTTTCTCTCCTGGTCGTCGTGCCGGTTCTCAGCGACGCGGTGGTCGGTGAGCCTGGCCGAACTTCATGGGTCGTTCTCGCCTCAGGGGCGAGGAGTCACTTGGCGCGCTCGAGGATCTCGACGACGCGCCAGCGCTTCGTGGCCGACAGCGGACGGGTCTCCATGATGAGGACCCGGTCGCCGATGCCACAGTCGTTGGCCTCGTCGTGGGCCTTCAGCTTGCTGGTGCGGCGCATGACCTTGCCGTACAGCGCGTGCTTGACGCGGTCCTCGACGGACACGACCACGGTCTTGTCCATCTTGTCGCTGACCACGAGGCCCTCGCGGACCTTGCGGCTGTTCCGCTCCTGGGTCTGGCTCTCGCTCACTTCTCGTCCTCGCTGCTCGTGCCCGGCGCGGTCCGGATGCCGAGCTCGCGCTCACGCACCACGGTGTAGATCCGGGCGATGTCCTTCTTGACCGTGCGCAGCCGGCCGTGGCTCTCCAGCTGGCCGGTGGCCGCCTGGAAACGGAGGTTGAACAGCTCCTCCTTGGCCTCGCGCAGGCGGGACTCCAGGTCGACGTCGTTCAGGTCGTCGAGCTCGTGGGCCTTCACACCGTTGGCCATCAGAATTCACCCGCCTCTCGGGACACGAACCGGCACTTCATGGGCAGCTTGTGCATCGCGCGGCGCATGGCCTCGCGGGCGACGTCCTCCGGGACACCGGAGAGCTCGAACATGACGCGGCCGGGCTTGACGTTGGCGACCCACCACTCGGGCGAGCCCTTGCCGGAACCCATGCGGGTCTCGGCGGGCTTCTTGGTGAGCGGGCGGTCGGGGTAGATGTTGATCCACACCTTGCCGCCACGCTTGATGTGGCGGGTCATGGCGATACGGGCCGACTCGATCTGGCGGTTGGTCACGTAGTGACCCTCGATCGCCTGGATACCGAAGTCGCCGAAGGCGAGCGAGGTGCCGCCCTTGGCCATCCCGTTCCGCTTGGGGTGGTGCTGCTTGCGGTGCTTGACGCGACGGGGCATCAGCATGACTCAGGCCTCCGAAGTGGTCTCGGCGGGAGCAGCGGCCTCGGCCGGGGCCTCGGTCTGCTGCTCGCGGTCGGCACGGGTGGGGCGGTCGCCGCGCGAGCCACGGCTCGGACGGTCACCACCGCGCGAGGGACGACCGCTGCGACCGGGGACACCGGCGCGGGCGGCGGCCTGCGCCTGGCGCTCGGCACGGGAGCCGGACACCTCACCCTTGTAGATCCAGACCTTCACGCCGATGCGGCCGAAGGTCGTGCGGGCCTCGTAGAAGCCGTAGTCGATGTCGGCACGCAGGGTGTGCAGGGGCACGCGGCCCTCGCGGTAGAACTCCGTGCGCGACATCTCGGCGCCGTTGAGGCGACCCGAGCACTGGATCCGGATGCCCTTGGCACCCGAGCGCATCGTGGTCTGCATCGCCTTGCGCATCGCGCGACGGAACTGCACGCGGCCGGAGAGCTGCTCGGCCACGCCCTGGGCGACCAGCTGGGCGTCGACCTCGGGGTTCTTGACCTCGAGGATGTTCAGCTGGACCTGCTTGCCCGTGAGCTTCTCGAGCTCACCGCGGATGCGGTCGGCCTCGGCGCCGCGGCGGCCGATGACGATGCCCGGACGAGCGGTGTGGATGTCCACCCGCACGCGGTCCCGGGTCCGCTCGATCTCGACCTTGGAGATGCCGGCCCGCTCCATGCCCTTGCTGAGCAGCTTGCGGATCGCCACGTCCTCACCGACGTAGGACTTGTACAGCTTGTCGGCGTACCAGCGGGACTTGTGGTCCGTGGACACGCCCAGACGGAAGCCGTTCGGGTTGATCTTCTGGCCCATCAGGCACCCTTCCCGTTCTTCTTCTTCGCGGCGACGACATCGGCCGGCTGGACGGCCAGCGTGATGTGGCTGGTCCGCTTGTTGATGCGGGTGGCGCGACCCTGGGCGCGGGGACGCCAGCGCTTCATGGTCGGACCCTCGTCGACCATCGCCACCGAGACGACCAGGTCGTCGGCGTCGAGGCCCTCGGTGGTCTCGGCGTTGGCGACAGCCGACTCCAGGACCTTCAGGACGGTCGCGGCCGCGGCCTGCGGCGCGAAGGACAGCGTGGCGTGCGCCTCGCCCACGGGAAGACCGCGGACCAGGTCGACGACGCGGCGCGCCTTCATCGGGGTGATGCGCGTGAACCGCGCGGTCGCGAAGGCACCGGGCTGGTCACCCAGCACCGACTCGCGACGGGCGCTCGTGCGCGTGCGCTCGGTGGTGCTCATCGACGGCGTCCCTTCCGGTCTTCCTTGACGTGACCCTTGTAGGTGCGGGTGGGAGCGAACTCGCCCAGCTTGTGGCCGACCATGGAGTCGGACACGAAGACCGGGACGTGCTTGCGACCGTCGTGCACCGCGATCGTGTGACCGATCATCGCCGGCACGATCATCGAGCGGCGCGACCAGGTCTTGATGACGTTGTGCGAGCCCTTCTCGTTCTCGGCGTCCACCTTCTTCATGAGGTGGTCGTCGACGAAGGGGCCCTTCTTCAGGCTGCGAGGCATGTCAGTTACTTCCTACCCTTACCGGTCTTGCGGCGACGGATGATCTGGGCGTCGGAGGCCTTGCGCTTGCGCGTGCGGCCCTCGGGCTTGCCCCAGGGGGAGACCGGGTGGCGACCACCGGAGGTCTTGCCCTCACCACCACCGTGCGGGTGGTCCACCGGGTTCATGACGACACCGCGGACGGTCGGGCGCTTGCCCTTCCAGCGCATGCGGCCGGCCTTGCCCCAGTTGATGTTGGACTGCTCGGCGTTGCCGACCTCGCCGACGGTGGCGCGGCAGCGCACGTCGACGAAGCGCATCTCGCCCGAGGGCATGCGCAGCGTCGCGCGGGAGCCCTCGCGGGCGACCAGCTGGGCGCTGTTGCCGGCCGAGCGGGCGATCTTCGCGCCGCCGCCGGGCCGCAGCTCCACGCAGTGGATGGTGGTACCGACGGGGATGTTGCGCAGCGGCAGGTTGTTGCCGGGCTTGATGTCGGCACCGACGCCGGACTCCACGCGGGTGCCCTGGGCCAGGTCCTTCGGCGCGATGATGTAGCGCTTCTCGCCGTCGGCGTAGTGCAGCAGCGCGATGCGGGCGGTGCGGTTGGGGTCGTACTCGATGTGAGCGACCTTGGCCGGCACGCCGTCCTTGTCGTAGCGGCGGAAGTCGATGATCCGGTAGGCACGCTTGTGGCCACCGCCCTGGTGGCGGGTGGTGATCCGGCCCTGGTTGTTGCGGCCGCCCTTCTTGGGCAGCGGCACCGTCAGGGACTTCTCCGGCGTGGTCCGGGTGATCTCGACGAAGTCGGCGACCGACGAGCCACGACGGCCCGGGGTGGTCGGCTTGTACTTGCGGATAGCCATTGTCTGTTTCCTCAGTCCTCGCCCGGTCAGCCGACCTGGCCGAAGATGTCGATGCGGTGACCCTCGGCCAGGCTGACGATCGCGCGCTTGGTGTCCTTGCGCTTGCCCATGCCGTAGCGGGTGCGACGGGCCTTGCCGTTGCGGTTCAGGGTGTTCACCGAGGTGACCTTGACGTTGAAGATCTTCTCGACCGCGATCTTGATCTCGGTCTTGTTGGCGTCGGGCCGCACGATGAAGGTGTACTTGTTCGCGTCGAGCAGGCCGTAGCTCTTCTCGGACACGACCGGCGCGATCAGGACGTCGCGGTGGTCCTTGTGCAGGGTGCTCACTTGCTGGCCTCCTTCTCGGTCGTGCCGGCGCCCACGAACGCGTCGTACGCGCCCTTGGTGAAGACCACGTCGTCGGAGGCGAGCACGTCGTAGGTGTTGATCTGGTCGACGGCCACGATGTGCACCTCGGGCGCGTTGCGCAGCGAGAGCCAGGTGACGGAGTCGGTGCGCTCGAGGACCACGAGGAACTTCGCGCGCTCGCTCAGCCCGGCCAGGGCGGCGAGGCCCGCCTTGGTGGAGGGCTTGTCACCCTCGACGAGCGCCTCCACGACGTGGATGCGGCCGTGCTGGGCGCGGTCGGAGAGCGCACCGCGCAGGGCGGCGGCCTTCATCTTCTTGGGGGTCCGCTGGTCGTAGCTGCGCGGCTGCGGGCCGTGCACGGTGCCACCACCGGCGAACTGCGGGGCGCGGGTCGAGCCCTGGCGGGCGCGACCGGTGCCCTTCTGCTTGTAGGGCTTCTTGCCACCACCGCGGACGTCGCCGCGGGTCTTGGTGGCGTGCGTGCCCTGGCGGGCGGCGGCCTGCTGCGCGACGACGACCTGGTGGATCAGCGGCACGTTGACCGCGACGTCGAAGATCTCGGCGGGCAGGTCGACCTTGACGGTCTTGACCGACATGCTCAGGCCTCCTTGCCAGAAGTAGTGACGGAGCTCTTGGCGGCGGAGCGGAGGACCACGAGACCGCCCTTGGGGCCGGGGACGGCACCCTTGAGCAGGATCAGGCCCTTCTCGGCGTCGACCGCGTGCACGGTGATGTTCTGGGTGGTGACGGTGTCGTTACCCATGCGGCCGGCCATCCGGACGCCCTTGAACACGCGACCGGGGGTCGCGCAGGCGCCGATGGAACCGGGCTTGCGGTGGTTGCGGTGCGCACCGTGCGAGGCGGAGACACCGGCGAAGCCGTGACGCTTCATCGTGCCGGCGAAGCCCTTGCCCTTGCTGGTGCCGGTGACGTCGATCTCCTCGCCGGCGGCGAAGGTGTCGACGGCCAGCTCCTGGCCGACGGTGTACTCACCGGCGGAGGCGGTGCGGATCTCGACCACGTGGCGGCGCGGGGTCGTGCCGGCCTTGGCGAAGTGCCCGGCGGACGGCTTGGTGACCTTGCGGCCCTCGATCTCGCCGAAACCGATCTGGACGGCGTTGTAGCCGTCGACCTCGGGGGTGCGGACCTGGGTGACCACGTTGGTCGCCGCGGCGACGACGGTCACGGGGACGACCTTGTTGTTCTCGTCCCAGAGCTGGGTCATGCCGAGCTTGGTGCCCAGCAGGCCCTTCACGTTGCGTTCGAAAGTCATGTCGTCTGACCTCAGAGCTTGATCTCGATGTCGACGCCCGCCGGGAGGTCCAGGCGCATGAGCGAGTCGACGGTCTTCGGCGTGGGGTCGATGATGTCGATGAGGCGCTTGTGGGTGCGCATCTCGAAGTGCTCGCGGGAGTCCTTGTACTTGTGGGGCGAGCGGATGACGCAGTACACGTTCTTCTCGGTCGGCAGCGGCACCGGGCCGGCGACCTTGGCACCCGTGCGGGTGACGGTGTCCACGATCTTGCGCGCCGAGGTGTCGATCACCTCGTGGTCATAGGCCTTGAGCCTGATGCGGATCTTCTGTCCCGCCATAGGTCTCTCTCGTCCTTCTTCGTCAGTCCTGCCGCGTGCGTGTCCCGGGACGTCCTCGGGCTTGAGTCGGTCCCGCCCTGGCTCCACCCCCACTGCGGCCGACCCCCGCGGTCGGGCGTGTCGTACATCTTGAACAGACGTCCGCGCACGCCTCAGGACCGGGATCCTGCTGCTGTGTGCTTGTGGTGGCACCCGATGGTTCATCGGGCTGATCGGGTCTCGGCTCACATCGCTGCGAGTTCCACGCATCTCTGCGAGGGATGGTGGCCGCACGCGCGACGACTGAGAGCATCTACACCAGTTGGTGCGGGAGACACGATTCAGAAGTCAAGGTGTGGCACACCCCGGCGACCCGCCGGAGCAACCGGACTATCTTGGCAGACACCCCCGCCTCGAACAAATTCGAGACCGCACCCGGGTCCGCAGCGGTCCCACGCGGTGCTCCGCCCCTCCCCCAGGAGTCTCCATGATCATCGACGTGCCTGCCGGCAAGGACCCCCTGACCTACGTGTGGGGCGAGCTGGTCCCGGGGATCGGGCCGGCCGCTGCCGCCTTCTCCGCAGCCGTCTACGCGCACTCCACCCTGGCGCTGCGCGAGTTCGAGGCCGCCCGCCTGACCATCGCCCGGGTCAACGGCTGCCTGTTCTGCCTGGACCACCGCACCGAGCGCGACGGCGAGAAGGTCGACAGCGGGTTCTTCGACGAGGTGAGTGCCTGGCGGTCCAGCTCCACGCTGGAGCCCCGGGTCGCCCTGGCCGCGGAGTACGCCGAGCGGTTCGCCACCGAGCACCACCGTCTCGACGAGGAGTTCTGGGCCCGGTTCAAGGCGGCGTACTCCGACCGGGAGCTGGTGGAGCTGTCCATGTGTCTGGGCTCGTGGATCGCCTTCGGCCGGCTCAACCGCGTCACCGGTCTCGACGAGGTGTGCACCCTCCCCTCCCACGTGCCCGGGGCCTCGCGTTGACAGGTCGGCTCCCCGTCCCTGTCGGTCCGCGGGCCTAGCCTGGTCGGATGCACGCCCCGGACCCCGCCCACGACCTGTGGGACTTCGACGACCCGGTCGCGTCCGAGGCACGGTTCCGTGAGGCCGCCGCGCAGGCCCTCTCCCCCGCGCGCGAGGTGCTCCTGAGCCAGGTCGCTCGGGCGCTGGGGCTGCAGCAGCGCTACGACGAGGCGCACGCCGTGCTCGACGGCCTCGGCGAGCCGTTACCGGAGGTCGGCGTGCGACGGCTCCTCGAACGCGGCCGGTTGCTCCGCTCGGCCGGTGAGCCGGAGGCGTCACGGCCCGCCTTCGCCGAGGCGGTCGCGCTCGCACGGGGCGCGGGGCTGGAGGCCCTGGAGATCGACGCGATGCACATGGTCGCGCTGGTCGCGCCGCTGGAGGAGCAGGTGCCGGCGACGCAGCGTGCTCTCGCCCGGGCGCGCGAGTGCCACGACACCCGGGCGCGCGACTGGGACGCCTCGCTGCTCAACAACCTCGGTATGGCCCACGTCGAGCGGGGTGACTGGAGGGCGGCCCTGGCCGCCTTCGACGCGGCCATGACCGCGCGGGCCCGCATCGGCGAGGACGAGCGGACCAGGGTGGCCCGCTGGATGGTCGGCTGGGCGCTGCGCAACCTCGGACGCATCGACATGGCGCTCGACGTGCAGCAGGCGCTGAAGGAGGACCTCGACGAGCTCGGCCTCGAGGACCCCTACGTCGACGAGGAGCTGGCGCTGCTGGAGTCGCTGATGGCGAACATCGACGACCTCGAGCGGCCTCGACCCGAAGCGTCCGACGACGACTGACGCCGGCCGCTCAGACGCGGCGGTAGAGCAGGTCGGTGATCTCGCGGCCCACCGCGAGCCCCTTGCGCTCGAACTTCGTCACCGGGCGGTCCGACCACCGCTCGACACGGCCGCCCTCGAGGCCTGGCTCGGCGTCGAGGGTCTCGAGCATGTGCTCGGCGTACGGCGCCCAGTCGGTCGCCAGGCGCCACACCCCGCCCGGGCGCAGCCGGGAGGCGACCAGAGCCGCGAACTCCGGCTGGACCAGGCGACGCTTGTGGTGGCGCGCCTTCGGCCACGGGTCGGGGAAGAACGTCCACAGCTCCTCCAAGCCCGCCGGAGCCACCAGGTGCTCCAGCGACCAGACGGCGTCGACGGAGCAGAACCGGACGTTGTCCGCCCCGGCGGCCGCGACCTCGGCGAGCGAGGCGGCGACACCGGGACGCCAGACCTCCAGGGCCAGCACGTTGCACTCCGGGCGGGCCGCGGCCAGGATGCCGGTCGCCTCGCCGACGCCGCAGCCGATCTCCACGACCAGCGGGGCGGTGCGGCCGAACGCCTCGGTGAGGTCGAACCCGGGCTGGTCGACCTCCTCGTCGGGGATCACCCAGTGCTCCGCGTGTGCGTCCCACGCCTGCTGCTGGCTGGGGGTGAACCTGCTCCCCCGGCGGGAGTAGCTGAGCACCTCACGCATCCGGCGACCGTCCTCGGTCAGCTTCTGGTGCGGCCGCGCAGGCGGGACCTGGTGGTTCACGGTGCTCCTGTTCGGGGTGGGTCAGCACGCACCTCGGCCCCGGACCTGCGACAGGTCCGGGGCCGAGGTGGTGGTGCGGGTGGTGCCGGTCAACGACCGGCGGGGATCACTTCGTGATCTTGGTGACGCGGCCGGCGCCGACGGTGCGGCCACCCTCGCGGATCGCGAACCGCAGGCCCTCGTCCATGGCGATCGGCTGGATCAGCTCGACCGCCATCTCCGTGTTGTCACCCGGCATGACCATCTCGGTGCCCTCGGGGAGGGTCACGACGCCGGTCACGTCCGTGGTGCGGAAGTAGAACTGCGGGCGGTAGTTGTTGAAGAACGGCGTGTGACGGCCGCCCTCGTCCTTCGAGAGGATGTAGACCGAGGCCTCGAAGTTGGTGTGCGGGGTCGTGGTGCCCGGCTTGGCCAGGACCATGCCGCGCTCGACGTCCTCGCGCTTGGTGCCGCGGAGCAGCAGACCGACGTTCTCACCGGCCTGGCCCTCGTCGAGCAGCTTGCGGAACATCTCGACACCGGTGACGGTGGTCTTGGCGGAGGTGTCGCGGATACCGAGGATCTCGATCTCCTCACCCACCTTGACGATGCCGCGCTCGATACGACCGGTGACGACGGTGCCACGACCGGTGATCGTGAAGACGTCCTCGACGGGCATGAGGAACGGCTTGTCGGTGTCGCGCTCGGGCTGCGGGATGTAGGAGTCCACCGCGTCCATGAGCTCGCCGATCGAGTCGGCCCACTTCTGGTCGCCGTTGAGGGCCGGGAAGGCCGCCACGCGCACGACGGGGACGTCGTCGCCGGGGAACTCGTACTCCGAGAGGAGCTCGCGCACCTCCATCTCGACGAGCTCGATGAGCTCCTCGTCGTCGACCATGTCGCACTTGTTCAGGGCGACGACCAGGGCGGGCACGCCGACCTGGCGGGCGAGCAGCACGTGCTCACGGGTCTGCGGCATCGGGCCGTCGGTGGCGGCGACCACGAGGATCGCGCCGTCCATCTGGGCCGCGCCGGTGATCATGTTCTTGATGTAGTCGGCGTGACCGGGGCAGTCGACGTGGGCGTAGTGACGCGCCTCGGTCTGGTACTCGATGTGGGCGATCGAGATGGTGATGCCGCGCTGGCGCTCCTCGGGGGCCTTGTCGATGGAGTCGAAGGGCGACTCCTCGTTGAGGTCCGGGTGCTTGTCGTGCAGCACCTTCGAGATCGCCGCGGTCAGCGTGGTCTTGCCGTGGTCGATGTGACCGATGGTGCCGATGTTGACGTGCGGCTTGTTCCGCTCGAACTTCGCCTTAGCCACTGGGGGCTCCTCCTGGTGTGGTTGTTACTTGACTCGTGGTTGAACTACGTGGTGCCGAGGGCTGGGACTACTCGCCCCGTGCCTTCTTGACGATCTCGTCGGCGATGTTCGAAGGAACCTCGGCGTACGAGTCGAACTCCATCGAGTACGACGCCTGGCCCGAGGTCTTCGACCGCAGGTCACCGACGTACCCGAACATCTCCGACAGCGGCACGAGGGCGGACACGACGAGGTCGCCGTGGGACTCCTCCTGCGCCCGGACCTGACCGCGGCGGGAGTTGATGTCGCCGATGACGGTACCCAGGAACGACTCCGGGGTGGTCACCTCGACGGCGAACATCGGCTCCAGCAGCACGGGCTTGGCCATGCGGGCGGCCTCCTTGAAGGCCTGGTTGCCGGCGATCTTGAACGCGAGCTCCGAGGAGTCCACGTCGTGGTAGGCGCCGTCCTCGAGGGTGACCTTGACGTCCACCATCGGGTAGCCGGCGAGCACGCCGAACTGCAGCGCGTCCTGTGCACCCTGGTCGACCGAGGGGATGTACTCCTTCGGGACGCGACCACCGGTGACGGCGTTGACGAACTCGTAGCCGGCGCCGGTACCGGTCTCGGGGTCGATGTTCGGCTCGATCGACATGACGACCTTGGCGAACTGACCCGAACCACCGGTCTGCTTCTTGTGGGTGTAGGAGTGACCCTTGACCTCGCGACGGATGGTCTCGCGGTAGGCGACCTGCGGCTTGCCGACGGTGGCCTCGACCTTGAACTCCCGCTTCATGCGGTCGACCAGGATCTCCAGGTGCAGCTCGCCCATGCCGGCGATGATGGTCTGGCCGGTCTCCTCGTCGGTCTTGACGACGAAGGTCGGGTCCTCCTCGGCCAGGCGCTGGATGGCGACACCCAGCTTCTCCTGGTCCGACTTGGTCTTCGGCTCGATGGCGACCTCGATCACCGGGGCCGGGAAGGTCATCGACTCCAGGACCACCGGGTTGGAGGAGTCCGAGAGCGTGTGACCGGTCTTGGTGTCCTTCAGACCCATGACGGCGACGATCTGACCGGCGCCGACCGAGGCGATCTCCTCACGCTTGTTGGCGTGCATCTGGTAGACCTTGCCGATCCGCTCCTTGCGGCCGTTGCTGGAGTTCAGCACGGTGCCGCCGGCCTCCATGATGCCGGAGTAGACGCGGACGAAGGTCAGCTTGCCCAGGTGCGGGTCGGAAGCGATCTTGAACGCCAGCGCGGCCAGCGGCTCCTCGGTCGAGGGCTTGCGGGTGATCTCGTTCTCCGGGATCTCCTCGACGTTCGGCTTGTGGCCGGTGATGCCCTCGACGTCGATCGGGGAGGGCAGGTAGTCGACGATCGCGTCGAGCAGGGGCTGGACGCCCTTGTTCTTGAACGCGGTGCCGGTGAGGATCGGGTTCAGCTTGTCGGCCAGGGTCGCGCGACGGATCGCGGCCTTGAGCTCCTCGACGGTGAACTCCTCGCCCTCGAGATACTTCTCCATGACCTCGTCATCGGCCTCGGAGAGGGTCTCGAGCAGCTTCTCGCGGTACTCCTCGACCTTGTCGGCCATGTCGGCCGGGATCTCCTCGACGACGTAGTCCTCGCCCTGGGCGGTCTCGCCGCGCCAGACCTTGGCGTTCATCTCGACGAGGTCCACGACACCGATGAAGTCGCCCTCGGCGCCGATCGGCAGCTGGAGGACCAGCGGGGTCGAGTTGAGCTTGTTCACGATCGAGTCGACCACGCGGTAGAAGTCCGCGCCGGTGCGGTCGAGCTTGTTGACGAAGCACATCCGCGGGACGGCGTACTTGTTGGCCTGGCGCCACACGGTCTGCGACTGCGGCTCCACGCCGGCCACGCCGTCGAACACGGCGACGGCGCCGTCGAGGACGCGCAGCGAGCGCTCGACCTCGACGGTGAAGTCGACGTGACCGGGGGTGTCGATGATGTTGATCTGGTGCTTCTTCCACCAGCAGGTGGTCGCAGCAGAGGTGATCGTGATGCCACGCTCCTGCTCCTGCTCCATCCAGTCCATCGTGGCAGCGCCGTCGTGGACCTCACCGATCTTGTAGGAGATACCGGTGTAGAACAGGATGCGCTCGGTGGTGGTCGTCTTGCCGGCGTCGATGTGCGCCATGATGCCGATGTTGCGGACCTGCTTGAGGTCGGTGGTGATGTCGACAGCCACGTTTAGTCGCGTTCCTTAGGTCGAGGGGGTGCGGGGTGTGAGCGGGGCGGCGCGCCGGTCGGCGGCCACCCCGCCCGAGGTCACCAGCGGTAGTGGGCGAAGGCCTTGTTGGACTCGGCCATCTTGTGGGTGTCCTCGCGCTTCTTCACCGCGGCACCGAGGCCGTTGGAGGCGTCGAGGATCTCGTTCATCAGGCGCTCGGACATCGTCTTCTCGCGACGGTCCTGGGCGTAGCCGACGAGCCAGCGCAGCGCGAGCGTGGTGCCGCGCGTGCCCTTGACCTCGATCGGGACCTGGTAGGTCGCACCGCCGACGCGGCGGGACTTGACCTCGATGGCCGGCTTGACGTTGTCCAGCGCGCGCTTGAGCGTCACGACCGGGTCGGTGCCGGTCTTCTCGCGGCAGCCCTCGAGGGCGCTGTAGACGATGCGCTGCGCGACCTGCTTCTTGCCGTCCTGCAGCACCTTGGAGACGAGCTGGGTGACCAGCTGCGACCCGTAGACCGGGTCGACGTCGATCGGCCGCTTCGGAGCGGGGCCCTTGCGCGGCATGTCAGCTCTTCTCCTTCTTCGCGCCGTAGCGGCTGCGAGCCTGCTTGCGGTTCTTGACACCCTGGGTGTCGAGGGTGCCGCGGATGATCTTGTAGCGGACGCCGGGGAGGTCCTTCACACGGCCGCCGCGCACGAGCACGATCGAGTGCTCCTGGAGGTTGTGGCCCACGCCGGGGATGTAAGCGGTGACCTCGACGCCGCTGGACAGGCGCACACGGGCGACCTTGCGCAGGGCGGAGTTCGGCTTCTTGGGCGTGGTGGTGTAGACGCGGGTGCAGACGCCGCGGCGCTGCGGAGATCCCTTCAGGGCAGGCGTCTTGTTCTTCGACACCTTGTCCTGGCGGCCCTTGCGGACCAGCTGGTTGATGGTGGGCACCTGGTGGTTCCCCTTCTTTTCCTCTTCTCACTGCGCAGCGATCTGCTCCGCAGGGTGTGACGGCGGCCGGACGTGCTCCGCCGTGCGTGCCGGGTGGTGCTGCTCAACCCGCGTTGCTCGCCCCCGAGGTCGGGCGTGTCGCCCTCAGCACGGTGCCGCCCCGATCCCGGGGAGGCGGTGGACAGTGCGTGGCGGCCGATGCCGGGCCTGTTTCCGGCAGCTACTTCCGCGCACGCGCAACGGCCTGGTCGTCCCAGACACGAGGAATGAGGCTACCCGGCGCCCGCAGGGCGGTCAAAACCCGACGAAGGCCCAGGAACAGGGCCGCGGACAGCAGCGTCCCGACCACCGTAGCGGCCCCTCCGACCAGCAGGGTCCAGCGGGCTCCCCAGGTCTCCCCCACCCAGCCGATGAAGGGCGCGCCGAGCGGGGTCCCGCCGATGAAGATCATCATGTACAGCGCCATCACGCGACCACGCATCACCGGGTCGGTGTGCAGTTGCAGGTGGGCGTTGGCACTGGTGATCATCGTCAGCGCGGCCAGGCCGAGCAGCGGGCACAGCAGCGCGAAGGTTAGGTACGACGGAGCGAGCCCGGCCACCATCTCCAGCGCCCCGAACGCCACCGCCGCCCCCACGACCAGCCGGTGCCGCACGTGCGGGCGCCGGGCGGCCATCAGCGACCCGGCCAGCGAGCCGACCGCCAGGAACGTGCCGAGCAGGCCGTACTCGGTCGGGCCGCGCCCGAACACCTCGGTGGCCATCAGCGCGCTGGTCATCTGGAAGTTCAGCCCGAAGGTGCCGGCGAAGAACACGATGCCGAGGATCAGCAGCAGGTCGGGCCGACCCCTGACGTAGGCGACGCCCTCGCGGACCTGGCCGGGTCGCCGCGGCACCCGGTCGGGGGTGCGCAGGGCCGCCCCGTCCAGTGCGCGCAGGGTGAGCACGGGAGCGGCGTACGAGAGGCCGTTGAGGAGGATGACCCAGCCGGTGCCGACGGCTCCGGCGCCGAACGCGGCGATCAGGAGGCCGGCCAACGCCGGGCCGATGATGCGCGCGGTGTTGAAGCTGGCGGAGTTGAGCCCGACGGCGTTGGTCAGGTCGTCGGGTCCGACGATCTCGGAGACGAAGGACTGGCGGGCCGGGGCGTCGAAGGCGGAGGCCACGCCGAGCACCAACGCGAGCACGTAGACGTGCCAGATCTGCACCTGGCCGGTGACCGCGAGGAGCCCCAGCACGACGGCGGGGACGGCCATGGCGACGTTGGTGACCTGCAGCAGCCAGCGCTTGGGGACGCGGTCCGCGACCACGCCCGCCAGCGGGGAGAGCAGCAGGAACGGGAGGAACTGCAGCCCCGTGACCACGCCGAGGGCCGCGCCCGAGCCGGTGAGCACCAGCACCAGCCAGTCCTGGGCCACCCGCTGCATCCAGGTGCCGACGTTGGACACCAGGGCACCGGCGGCGTAGCGCCGGTAGTTGGCGTTGGACAGGGCGCGGAACGTGGGGCTCAGGTCGTCGCCTCCGGGACTGGGCGGGAAGGGTGTCGACCGGTCAACAACGTGTCGGGGTCAACCATTCCCGGCCCCCGGTCGACCGGGGGCCGGGTCTCAGGTGAGCCAGGCGGTGATCGGGTCGATGGCGAAGTAGACGACGAACAGCGCGGCCACCACGAGCAGCAGCGGGTGGAGCGCGCGGGCCTTGCCCAGGACCAGCTTGATCAGCACGTAGGAGACGAACCCGGCGCCGATGCCGACGGTGATCGAGTAGGTGAACGGCATCAGCACGATCGTGAGGAACGCGGGGATCGCGATCTCGAGGTCGGCCCAGTCGACTCCGGTGACCTGCTGCATCATCAGGAAGCCCACGAGGACCAGCGCCGGGACGGCCGCCTCGGACGGGATCGCGCTCACGATCGGCGCGAAGAAGGTCGAGAGCAGGAACAGCAGACCGGTGACCACCGAGGCCAGACCGGTGCGCGCACCCTCGCCGACGCCCGAGGCCGACTCGATGTAGGAGGTGTTGGACGACACCCCGCCCAGGCCACCGGCGATCGCGGCGACGGAGTCGACGACCAGGATCCGCTCGGTGTGCGGCGGGACCCCCTCGGCGTCGTTGAGGCCGGCCTCCGCACCGATGGCGGTCATCGTGCCCATGGTGTCGAAGAAGTCGGCGAGCATGAGCGAGAAGACGAGCAGGATCGCACCGATCACCCCGACGGCCCCGGCGGAGAAGGCCCCGAACAGGTCGACCCGGAACAACGTGCCGAAGTCGGGCACGTCCACGATGCCGTCGAAGGTCGGGACGGTCAGGCCCCATCCGCCGGGGTTGCTCTCCACGTCACGGGCGCCGAGGTCCAGGGCCGCCTCGAGCAGGAAGGCGCCCAGGGTGGTCACCGCGATGGCCAGCAGGATCGCGCCCTTGACCCGGCGCACCCACAGGGCGATGAGAAGCAGCAGGCCGAGGCTGAACACCAGGACCGGCCACCCCGACAGCTGCCCGGTGGCGCCCAGCTGCACCGGCGTACCGGCACCGGGACGGACGAAGCCCGCGTCGACGAACCCGATCAGCGCGATGAAGAGGCCGATGCCGACCGAGATCGCGACCTTGAGCTGGTTGGGGACGGCGTGGAAGACCGCGCTGCGGAAGCCGGTGAGCACCAGGACGAGGATCACCACGCCCTCGAGCACCACCAGGCCCATCGCCGCCTCCCAGGTGGAGACCGTGGCGATCGAGAACGCCACGAAGGCGTTGAGGCCGAGCCCGGCGGCCAGGGCCAGCGGGAACTTGGCGACCGAGCCCATCAGGATCGTCAGGACGCCCGCCACCAGGGCGGTGCCGGCCGCGACGGCCGGCAGGTTCGGCTCGGAGCCCCCGCCGAGGTAGGCCCCGGTGGAGTCCGGGACCAGCCCGAGGATCAGGGGGTTCAGCACGATGATGTAGGCCATCGTCAGGAACGTGACGACCCCGCCGCGGACCTCACGGGCCACGGTCGAGCCGCGGGCGGTGATCTCGAAGTATCGGTCGAGGGCGCTGGGGGCGTGGGGGCTGCTGGTGGTCCCGGGGGTGCTCACGGAGGCACACCCAACCAGACCCTCCCGGCGGGCGTCGAGACGGGCCGTGACGACGGCTACAGTCGCGGTCGTGGACCTGCGCGACGAGCAGCCGACCCAGCACGAGATCGGCAACCGGACCTTCCTGGTCGCCGACGTCGACCCGCTCGACGTCGACGGGGTGCGGACCGTGTCGGTGGGCTCGGGGATGTTCCTGCTCGGCTTCTTGGCGCTGCTCCCGTTCTACGGCTCGCTGGAGGAGAACGGCCGCACCTGGTGGCTGTGGATGTGCCTGACCGGCTTCGCGCTCGGGCTCTTCGGCGTGGAGTACTGCCGGCGCCGCCGCGCCGCCCGCGACCGGATGCGCGAGGACGGGGAGTGAGCACTCCCCCGTCCCTCCCACCCACCCGCTGGGAGCAGGCCGGCCCGGAGGCCGCCCGGGGCTTCGGACGCAAGTTCGCCGAGCTCGTCGCGAGCGGCCAGGACGTCGACGGCGAGGCCCGCCTGGCCGACACCCTGCTGCCGCGCGGCGGCCGCGTCCTCGACGTGGGCGCCGGGATGGGGCGCGTGACCGCTGCCCTCTCTGCGCGCGGGCACACGGTCGTCGGGCTCGAGCCCGACCTCGCGTTGGTCGAGCAGGCACGCAGCACCTACCCCGGCATCGACGTCCTGCACAGCGACGTCCTCGGCCTCGACGACGAGCTGCTCGGCGAGCGACCCGCTGAGTTCGACCTGGTGGTCGTCGTCGGCAACGTCATGGTCTTCCTCGCCGAGGGCACCGAGCGCCGGGTGCTGTCGCTGCTCCGCTCCCGCCTCGCGCCGGGCGGCCGGGTGCTGCTCGGCTTCCACCTCGTCGGAGCACCGGCGCACGCGCGGTCCTACCCCGCCGAGGAGTTCGTGGCCGAAGTCGAGGCGTGCGGGCTGCGGGTCGATGCGCGGTTCGGCTCCTACGAGCTGCACCCGGCCAACGAGGAGTACGCCGTGTGGGTGCTGTCGGCCGACGACGCTGCTGCGCCCTCGACCGAGCTCGGGCGCGCGTTCCGCGACTGACCGCCGGGTCTCGACGCCCGCTCGCTGGCGCTCGCTGCTCGACCAGCGGTGGTCCAGGTCGGCGCGTCGGTCAGAAGGACTCGATGAGGCTGGCGTCGAGGTCGTCGACGACCGGCTCGGGCAGCGGCTGCGGCTCGTGCTTCTTGGCCAGTCGGACCTCGGAGTGGGCCCCGCAGCCGTGGTCGAGGGAGACGATGCGGCCGTCGTCGTTGGCGTCGCCGTTGGCGCAGACGCCGAAGGTCTCGGCCAGCGGACCGGCGATGCGCATGAGGAACCCGCACGACGTGCACTGGTCGGGCGCCGACTGGGCGATCGGGGCCGAGGGGCCGCCGTCACCGTCGTACCAGCGCTGGGCGGCGAGCTCGCGGCCCTCCGGGGAGAGGGTGCGGGAGCGACCGAGGCCGAGGTCCTTGGCGACCTGGCGGATCTGCGCCTTCTCGTCGGCGTCGAGCGGGTCGTCGCCGAAGGAGTAGGTGGGGACCAGGCGCGGGTCGTCGTCGGCGACCGGCAGCAGGTCGCCCGGGGACAGGTCGCCGGGGCGGATGCGCTCGCGGTAGGGCACCCACTCGGGCGCCACGATGGCCTCGTCGCCGGGCAGCAGCACCGTCTCGGCGACGGTCACGTGCTTCTGGCGGGGGGCGCGGACCAGCGTCACGCACCAGTGCCAGCCGACGTAGCCCTTGCGGGTGCAGGCGAAGCGGTGGGTGACCACGCGCTCGCCCTCGACGTCGTGGCCGAGGTGCTCGCCCACGTCACGCGGGTCGTCCACGTCGGCGACCAGGGCGTCGCGTGCGACGTCGACGGCCGCGACCGTGGCACGGTCGGGCTTGGCACGGGCGATGGTCGTCACGGCGAGCAATCATGCCTCCTCCCCGGTGGTCGTGTCAGGTCGCCCCGCCCGACGGACGCGTCCCGGCCTGCAGCCCCGTGTCCCTCACCCGACCCGCTCGGTGCCACCAGGCAGGATGGGGCGCATGACGACGCCGCCCGAGGACCAGCCGGGTGCCGCGTCCTCCGCGAGCGGCCCCGGCCGTACGTCGGTGGACGGCTCGGCCGGGGCGGCGGGCGGGTCCGGTGGGACCTCCGGCGGCGCGGCCGGACCCATCCCGGGCAGCCGGGCCAGGGCCGTCGGCAGGGGGCTGGGGACCGGCGCCAGGGTGACCGGCCGCGGGGCGGCCGGGGTCGCCAGGGCGACGGGCCGGGCGACGGCGTACGTCGGGGTCCAGGCGCGGCGCGCCGCCGGTGCCCAGGGGGCCGAGGACTCCGGTCTCAACCGACTGATCTACCTGCACTTCTTCAACACCGCGGGCGACGCGGCCGTGGCGATCTCGCTGGCCGGCAGCCTGTTCTTCCAGGTGCCGTCCGGCGAGGCCCGGGGGCAGGTGGCGCTCTTCCTGGGCCTGACGATGCTGCCGTTCGCGATCGTGGCGCCGCTGATCGGGCCGTTCCTCGACCGGTTCTCCCACGGACGACGGTGGGCGATCGGGGCGACGATGGCCTTCCGCGCGTTCCTCGCCTGGGCGCTGGCGGGCGCCATCGCCACCGGTGACTCGCCGTGGCTCTTCGCCGCCGCGCTCGGTGTTCTCGTCTCCTCCAAGGCCTACGGGGTGACCCGCGCGGCCGCGGTGCCCCGCTTGCTGCCCGAGGGCTTCACGCTGGTCAAGGCCAACGGGCGGGTCTCGCTGGCCGGCATCGTCGGCGCGTCCGTGTCGGCGCCCCTGGCGGGTCTGGCCTCGCTCGCGGGGTCGGAGTGGTCGCTGCGCTACGCGTTCCTGCTGTTCGTGGTCGCCACCGTCTGCGCGATCCGGCTCCCGGAGAAGGTTGACTCGTCGGTGGGCGAGGGCGAGCTGGTGCTGATGGGCGAGAGCCTGCTGCGGCCCGGCCGGCGCCCGCGGACCCGCATCCCGCACCCGGTCGCGTTCGCGCTTCGGGCCAACTGCGGGCCGCGGTGGATGAGCGGTTTCCTGCTCATGTTCATGGCGTTCCTGCTGCGCGAGAACCCACCCGACTCAGGGCTCTCCGCCGAGGTGCTGATCGCACTGGTGGTCGGTGCCGCCGGCGCCGGCAACGGGCTCGGCGTCGCGCTCGCCTCGCTCCTGCGGCGCATCAACCCGTCGGTGACGGTCGTGCTGGCCCTCCTGGCCGACGCGACGCTGGCGATCGTGGCCACCGTGTTCTATGGGGTGCTGCCGCTCGTCCTGCTCGGGCTGGTCGCCGGGCTGTCGCAGTCGCTGGCGAAGTTCTGCCTCGACGCCACGATCCAGCGCGACGTGCCCACCGGGGTCCAGGCGTCGGCGTTCGCACGCTCGGACACGACCCTCCAGCTGGCCTGGGTCATCGGCGGCTTCGTCGGCATCGCCCTGCCCCTGGACCCGCCGCGGCTCGGTCTCGGGGTCGCCTTCGCCGTGCTCGCGGCGTGGTCGGTGTTCGTGCTGGCCAGCCGGCGCTCGATGCCGGTGCCGGTCGCCGGCTGACGTGCGCGAGTGACCTCTCGGCCGTGCGTGAGCGACGGCGGATTCAAGGGGTGGTCGCAACACCTTTGGTTTGGTCTTCGGCGAGCAACTTAGCGAAGACCTCTGCTGGGGTGTGGAAGCCGAGTCGTTTGCGGGGGCGGTTGTTGAGCTGTTTGGCGATGGCGTCGAG
>LUPK01000048.1 GCA_001627335.1 Nocardioides sp. REDSEA-S33_B3
GACCCACCCTGGACCTCGAGACACCCGCCGTACGACTCAACAGGCTCCTCACCGAGGCCGCCTGACCCCACCCAGTTGCTTAGACCGGTTGACCTCAAGTCGCGCTGAGGGTGAGGACTCGTGCGGACTAACCCGGTCCGCCTCAGCTGAACACGTCGACGTGCACGTGGTCCCGGTGGGCCAGGATGTCGGGGTCCCCGGGCCGGTCGGGGGCGTCGTACCTCCGCCAGCCCTCGTCGCTGCGACGGGCGGTCCAGATCTTGGCGTCGAAGATGATCGTCTGGATGTCCAGGCGCTCGGCCTGCGCCACGAGGTACGACGCCACGGCCCAGCCGCGGGTCCTGCTCGCGTCGTCGACCGGCCGGAAGAAGATGTCGACCGCGCGGCCGTCGTAGTGCGTCGACCCGGGGATGTGCCCGTCGCGCACGCCGCCCGGCGCGAACCCGCCCAGCGACAGCGGTCCGAACACCGCCACGGCCTCAGCACGCACGTCCTCCGCCCGCGGGGTGAGGCCGTTGGCGCCCAGCTGCGCGGAGGCGGCCTCGGCGGAGCCGGGCACCTCGCAGTGGAAAGCGCCGCGCGAGTTGCCGGTCAGGGCGCTGGCCAGCGCCCTGGCGTCGTCCTCGTGGTCGGCGTAGGCGTCGGGGAACGCCGAGCGCTGGACCGCCTGGGCGGCCTCGGTGATCGGCAGGTCGCGGTATCCGTCGACCTCCACGAGCGCGTCGTAGAACGCGTTGGTCGCGTGGACCGGGTCGCTCACCTCGCGCTTGGTGCCCCAGCCCTGCGAGGGCCGCTGCTGGAACAGCCCCAGCGAGTCGCGGTCGCCGGTGGTCAGGTTGCGCAGCCCGGACTCCTGGTAGGCCGTGGCGAGCGCGATCGACACCGCCCGCGCCGGCAGCCCGCGTCGTACGCCGATGGCCGCGATCAGTGCGGCGTTCTCGGCCTGCTCCGGGGTGAGCTCGACGGTCAGGTCACCGACCGTCGCCTCGCACCGGTCGGGGAGGAACCCGGGGCCGATCTCGCGGACGACGTACCATCCGCCCACGGCCGTGGCGACCACCAGCCCGAGGGCCAGGAGGGCGCCGACGGCCTTGCTCGCGGGGTTCACGCCCCCATCCTCCGGGGGTGGGCCAAGTGGTCTCGACGCCCGCTCGCTGGCGCTCGCTGCTCGACCACCCGGCCGGGACGGTCAGTTTCTGTGCAGGTCGGCGTTGAGCGCGATGCCCTCGCCCTTCCACGGCACGGCCTCGACGGCACCGGAGACCGAGTTGCGGCGGAAGAGCACGTTGCTGGCGCCGGAGAGCTCGGAGGCCTTGATGACCGCGCCGTCCTCGACCCCCGCGACACCGCGGACGGTGACCTTGGTGCCGGCGGTGACGTAGCAACCGGCCTCGACGACGCAGTCGTCGCCCAGGGAGATGCCCAGGCCGGCGTTGGCGCCGAGCAGGCAGCGCTCGCCGATGGAGATGACCTGCTTGCCGCCGCCGGAGAGGGTGCCCATGATCGAGGAGCCACCGCCCACGTCGGAGCCGTCGCCCACGACGACACCGGCGGAGATGCGGCCCTCGACCATCGAGCTGCCGAGCGTGCCGGCGTTGAAGTTCACGAAGCCCTCGTGCATGACGGTGGTGCCCTCGGCGAGGTGAGCGCCCAGGCGCACGCGGTCGGCGTCGGCGATGCGCACGCCGGTGGGGACGACGTAGTCGGTCATCCGCGGGAACTTGTCGATGCCGTAGACCGCCACGTGCTGGCCGTGCATCCGCATCCGCGCGCGGGTGTCCTCGAAGCCCTCGACCGCGCACGGGCCGAGCGAGGTCCACACGACGTTGGTGAGCAGGCCGAAGATGCCCTCCAGCGACTGGCCGTGCGGCGCCACCAGACGGTGGGAGAGCAGGTGCAGGCGCAGCCACACCTCCGCGGTGGTGGTGGGCGCGGCGGCCAGGTCGGCGATCTCGACGGTCACGACCTCGCGGCGGATGCGCCGGGCGTGGTCGCTGCCGACGGCCTCGACCAGCTCGCGCGGAGCCTCGTCGTCGGCCGGCCGCTCGCCGAGGTGGGGGTGGGGGAACCAGACGTCCAGGACGCTGCCCTCGGTGGCGGAGTCGGTCGAGACGGTGGCCAGTCCGTGGGCCCAGGCAGAGGTCGGAGTACTCACGGGCTCCACCCTAGGACGCCGCAGTCACTGCCCGACCCGCCCGTCCAGGCACTCGCGCAGCAGGTCGACGTGTCCCAGGTGCCTGGCGTACTCCTCCACCAGGTGCACCAGCACGTCGCGCACCTCGATCCGCTCGCCGTGCACCTCGACCAGCACGTCCATCGCCAGGTCGTCGGCCACCGACCGGGCGTGCGCGACCTCGTCGCGCCAGCGGGCCCAGGCCTCGTCGACGTACGCCGCCTCGACGACCTCGGGGAGCGCGAACCCCGCGTCCTCGGACTGGAAGAGCCGCTCCAGCCCGGTCTCGCCCTCCATCACCCGCCGCGCCCAGTGGTGCTCGACGCGGGTCAGGTGGCGCACCATCCCCAGCAAGGACATCCGCGACGGCGGGACCGAGGCGGTGGCCAGCTGGGCGGGGGAGAGGCCGCCGCACTTGAGTTCCAGCGTGGCGCGGTAGTGCTCGAGGTAGCCAAGCACCGTCTCCTTCTCGCCCCGGGTCGGGCCGGCCTGCATCCGCGGGTCCTCGTCGTGGGGCAGCCACATGTCGCTCATGGACGCACCCAACCACGGACCTGTGGAGGACATCTGTACGAATCTGGAGCCGTTCCGTACGATCCGAGCATGGCCTCCGTCCCCGTCAGCGCAGCCCGCGACCAGCTGCCCGCAGTGCTGGCGCAGTCGGCGACCGAGGCGGTGACGCTGCTGCGCCACGGCCGTCCGGTCGCGGTCGTGGTCAGCCCCGAGCGCTACGACCAACTGCTCGATGCGGAGGAGGAGCTCGAGGACGTCGAGGCCTTTGACGCCGCGATGGCCGAGGCCGGCGACGCCATCCCGTGGGAGCAGGTGAAGGTCGACCTTGGCTGGACCTGAGCCCAGGGCCGACGCGCGGCGCTGCCGCGTCGACATCACCCCCAGCGCCACTCGCCAGCTCCGCAAGCTCGACCCTCCCACCGTCCGCCGCGTCCAAGGTGCCATCGAGCTGCTGGCCCTCGACCCACGCCCGCCGGCTTCCCGTCAGCTGCGCGGTCGTCCGGGCTACCGCGTCCGGATCGGCGACTGGCGCGTCATCTACACAGTCGACGATGGCGTCCTGCTCGTCCTGGTGCTGCGGCTCGGCCACCGTCGCGACGTCTACGAGGGGTAGCCCGGTCGCAAACCGGTGGTGCGGCGGCGGGCGTGAGGCCTAGCCTCCGCGCATGTCCTCGGGAGAGCTGCTCGTCGTCATCGGCCCGCCGGCGGTCGGCAAGATGACCGTGGGGCGCGCGATCGCGGCCTCATCGGACTTCCGGCTCTTCCACAACCACCACGTCATCGAGCCGCTTGCCGAGGTCTTCGGCTTCGGGCACCCCGGCTTCGAGCGGCTCAAGGAGGCGTGGCGGCGCGAGGTCGTCGAGGAGGCAGCCGCCACCGGCATGCGGTTGGTGGCCACGTTCGTGTGGGGCGTCGACCTGCCCGAGGACGCCGACTACGTGCGCCGCTTCGTCGCGCCGTACGCCGACCGCGGGCTGCGGGTCTCGTTCGTCGAGCTGCACGCGGGGCTGGAGACGCGGTTGGTCCGCAACACCGGCGCCGACCGGGTCGCCGCCAAGCCCTCCAAGAGCGACCTCGAGTGGTCGCAGCGCCACGTCGTGGAGATGGACCGCGAGCGGATGAACACCGACCCTGACCGGCCCAGCCCCGCCGACGCCGTCATCGCCGAGCACCGGCACCTGCGCATCGACAACACCGACCTCTCCCCGGAGCAGGTGGCCGTGCGGGTGCTCGCATGGCTGGATGCCTGAGCGGAACCCATTTCCGCTTCGAGCCGGACGCGCCGTACGATCGGTGCACAGGCGTCTGAGCCGTCATCAGCGGCGAGCCTCCGGAAGAACGGCGGGAGACCGCCTACTAGAACCGGACGGGTAGGCCCGTCACAGCCGTGAACGAGTGGTGGTCTCGACAAGCTCGACCGTCGGGACCACAAGCAGGGTGGTACCGCGGTCCGCGAGGGTCGTCCCTGGGTGAGGAGTCCCCAGCAGACGAGCCAGGAGCCAGCGATGACCTACCCGAAGGTCTCCCACACCGACGCCACGTCGGTCCCCAGCAGCCCGCGCTTCCCCGAGATCGAGGAGCGGGTGCTGGCCTACTGGGCCGCCGACGGCACCTTCCAGGCCTCGATCGACCAGCGCGACCCGGGCGAGCGCGGCGAGAACGAGTTCGTCTTCTACGACGGCCCGCCGTTCGCCAACGGCCTGCCGCACTACGGCCACCTGCTCACCGGCTACGTCAAGGACCTCGTCCCGCGCTACCAGACGATGCGCGGCAAGCGCGTCGAGCGCCGCTTCGGCTGGGACACCCACGGCCTGCCCGCCGAGCTCGAGGCGATGCGCCTCAACGGCATCAAGACCACCGACGAGATCGTCGAGCTGGGCATCGAGAAGTTCAACGACGCCTGCCGTGAGTCGGTCATGAAGTACACCGGCGAGTGGCGCGACTACGTCACCCGCCAGGCCCGCTGGGTCGACTTCGACCACGACTACAAGACGATGAACCCCGACTACATGGAGTCGGTCATCTGGGCGTTCAAGTCGCTGTGGGACAAGGGCCTGGTCTACGAGGGCTTCCGCGTCCTGCCCTACTGCTGGAACGACGAGACGCCGCTGTCCAACCACGAGCTGCGGATGGACGACGACGTCTACAAGCAGGTCCAGGACCCGGCGGTCACCGTCGGCCTGCGGATGCACGCGACTGGCGAGGACGAGGTGCTCGACGGCGCCCACCTGCTCGTCTGGACGACCACCCCGTGGACCCTGCCCAGCCACCTGGCCGTGATGGTCGGCTCCGAGATCGACTACGTGGTCGTCGAGGGCCCCGTGCCGGGGACTGACCAGAAGGCGAAGTACGTCGTCGCCGAGGCCCGGCTGACGGCGTACAAGCGCGAGCTCTTCCCCGACGCCGACGAGCCGACCGTCCTGGGGCGCTACACCGGCGCCCAGCTGGTCGGCCGCACCTACGACCCGCCGTTCTCCTACTACGCCGACCACGCCGGCGAGGAGTTCGGTCGTGCGTTCCGCGTCGTCGCCGCCGACGACGCCGTCACCACCACCGACGGTGTCGGCCTCGTGCACACCGCCGGCGCCTTCGGTGAGGTCGACAAGGAGGTCACCGACCGCGAGGGCATCGAGGCGGTCATGCCGGTCGGCAAGGACGGCCGCTTCACCCACCCCGTCAACGACTACGCCGGCCTGCGGGTCTTCGACGCCAACCTGCAGATCATCGACCACCTCAAGGCCACGACCCGGGGCGAGGGCGAGACCGGCTCGGTCACCCCCGGCACGATCCTGCTGCGCCGCGAGACCTACGACCACTCCTACCCGCACTGCTGGCGCTGCCGCGAGCCCCTGATCTACAAGGGCGTCTCGTCGTGGTTCGTCGAGGTCACCGCGATCAAGCAGCGGATGCTCGAGCTCAACCAGGAGATCAACTGGGTGCCCGGGCACATCCAGGACGGCCAGTTCGGCCGCTGGCTGGAGAACGCCCGGGACTGGTCGATCACCCGCAACCGCTTCTGGGGCAGCCCGGTGCCGGTGTGGAAGTCCGACGACGAGGCCTACCCGCGCATCGACGTCTACGGCTCCTTCGAGGAGATCGAGCGCGACTTCGGCACGCTCCCGCGCAACGCCGACGGCGAGCCCGACCTGCACCGCCCGTACGTCGACGACCTGGTGCGCCCCAACCCCGACGACCCCCGCTCGATCGAGGAGGGCAAGTCGATGATGCGGCGCGTGCCCGACGTCCTCGACGTCTGGTTCGACTCCGGGTCGATGTCCTACGCCCAGGTGCACTACCCGTTCGAGAACGCCGACTGGTTCGCCGGCACCGCCGGCAAGGACGCGCACTTCCCGGCCGACTTCATCGTCGAGTACATCGGCCAGACCCGCGGCTGGTTCTACACGCTGCACATCCTCGCCACCGCGCTCTTCGACAAGCCGGCCTTCGAGAACTGCATCAGCCACGGCATCGTGCTCGGCTCCGACGGCAACAAGATGTCCAAGAGCCTGCGCAACTACCCCGACGTCCGCGAGGTCTTCGACCGCGACGGCGCCGACGCGATGCGCTGGTTCCTCATGGCCAGTCCGATCCTGCGCGGCGGCAACCTCATCGTCACCGAGCAGGGGATCCGCGACTCGGTGCGCCAGGTGATGATCCCGCTGTGGAACAGCTGGTACTTCTTCCAGCTCTACGCCAACGCCGCCGACGGCGGTGCGGGTGTCGACGTCGAGGGGTCGACGGACTCCACCGACCCGCTGGACCGCTACCTGCTGGCCAAGTGCCGTGACTACGTCGCGGACATGACCGGGGCGCTGGACTCCTACGCCGTGGCCGACGCCTGCGAGCTCACGCGCGGCTTCCTCGACGTGCTCACCAACTGGTACATCCGTCGCTCCCGCGACCGCTTCTGGGACGAGGACGCCCAGGCGTTCGCGACGCTGTTCACGGTGCTGGAGACCGTCTGCCGCGCCACCGCCCCGCTGCTGCCGCTGACCACCGAGGAGATCTGGCGGGGCCTGACCGGCGGTCGCTCGGTGCACCTGGCCGACTACCCGGCCGCCGACCGGCTCCCCGCCGACGACGCGCTCGTCGCGGCGATGGACACCGTCCGCGAGGTCTGCTCGGCCACCTCGGCACTGCGCAAGGCACGCTCGCTGCGCAACCGGCTGCCGCTGGCCACGCTCACCGTGGTCGTCGCCGACCTGTCCGGGCTCGAGGGCTTCGAGTCGATCGTGGCCGACGAGGTGAACGTGAAGGCGGTGCGGCTGCTCGCCGCGGACGCGGACGAGGCTGCGGCCTACGGCGTGGAGCAGAAGCTCACCGTCAACGCCCGTGCCGCCGGGCCGCGTCTGGGCAAGGACGTGCAGCACGCCATCAAGGGCTCGAAGTCCGGTGACTGGTCGGTGGCCGAGGACGGCACCGTGACCGCCGGCGGCCTGGCGCTGGTCGAGGGGGAGTACACCCTCGAGACCGTCGCCGGTGCGGCCGACGACAGCACCGCGGTCGGCATGCTGCCCGGCGGCGGGTTCGTCGTGCTCGACTGCGAGATCACCCCCGAGCTGGCCGCGGAGGGCCTCGCCCGCGACGTCGTCCGCGCGGTCCAGCAGGCGCGCAAGGACGCCGGCCTCGAGGTCTCCGACCGGATCAGCCTGGTCGTCGGCGGCCCAGCCGATGTGCAGGCCGCCGTCGCCGCGCACGAGGCGATGGTCGCCGAGGAGACGCTGGCGACCTCGGTGAGCACCGAGGACGCCGACGAGCTGAGCGTCCAGGTCGCCAAGGCCTGACGCGGGGGTGAGTCGTGCCCCTGAGCGGGCGCCATGGCGCCCGCTCAGGGGCACGACTCAGGAGATCAGCCGGCGGATCAGCCGATGAGCGCGGGCGGCTGGATGCCCAGCCGGGCGGCCATCCGGTCCAGGGAGCCCAGCACCTCGTCGGGGGACTTGTCCGGGACGCCCCAGATGAACTCGCTGACGCCCTGCTCGGCCCAGCGCATCAGGTCGTCGGGCTCGGGCTTGAACGCGATGAGGATGCGGATGTCGGGCATGCCCTCGCGACCCGCCTCGGCCCACGCGGCCTTGAGGTGGTCGATCTGGCCGGAGATGTCCTTCTGGGTCGGCGTGGTCATCCAGCCGTCGGCGTTCTCGGAGATCCACTTGAAGGTCTTGGGTCCGCCGCCGGCGCCGATGATCAGCGGGATGTGCGCGGCCGGCTTGGGGTAGGCCCAGGAGGGGCCGAACTGCACGAACTCCCCGTCGTACGACGCCTCCTCCTGCGTCCACAAGGCGCGCATCGCCTCGACGTACTCCCGCAGCACGGTGCGGCGCTTCTCCGCAGGCACGTGGTGGTCGGCGAGCTCGTCGGTGTTCCAGCCGAAGCCGGCGCCGATCTCGACCCGGCCGCCGGAGAGGTGGTCGAGGGTGGCGATGGTCTTGGCCAGCGTGATCGGGTCGGACTCGACCGGCAGCGCGACCGCGGTGGACAGCTTGATCCGCGAGGTCCGCGCGGCGACGGTGGCCAGCGAGACCCAGGGGTCGAGCGTGCGCAGGTAGCGGTCGTCGGGGAGCGTCTCGTCCTTGGTGCCGGGGTGGGCAGCGGTCCGCCTGACCGGGATGTGGGTGTGCTCGGGCACGTAGAAGGTGTCGAAGCCCCGCTCCTCGGCGGCGACGGCGAGGTCGGCCGGCCGGATGCCGCGGTCGGAAGTGAACAGGACGAGTCCGTTGCGCATGCGAGCACACTAGAACGTGTTCCAGTTCCTGGGAAGAGGTTTCTGGACACCTGTCCAGTCAGCGGTCCTCCGCAGGTCGGGCCGGGGCGGGAGCCACGGGGCTGCTTGACTCTCCCCATGACCTCAGACGCCCCGCTGCTCGACCTGGCCGTCGACCCGGTCACGCTCACCCGGCACCTGGTGGACATCGAGTCCGTCAGCCACGACGAGGGCCGCATCGCCGACGCCGTCGAGGCCGCGCTGCGCACGCACCCGCACCTGGAGGTGACCCGTCGCGCCCACACGATCGTGGCGCGCACCGACCTCGGCCGCGACGAGCGTGTCGTCATCGCCGGGCACCTCGACACCGTCCCGGTCAACGACAACCTGCCCAGCCGCCTCGACGAGGAGGCCGGCATCCTGCACGGCTGCGGCACCTGCGACATGAAGGGCGGCGACGCCGTCCTGCTCCACCTCGCCGCCACCGTGCCCGAGCCGGTCCGCGACGTCACCTACGTGCTCTACGAGGCCGAGGAGGTCGAGGAGCGCTACAACGGCCTCAAGCACCTCGCCGAGCGCGAGCCCGACCTGCTCGCGGCCGACTTCGCGATCCTCATGGAGCCCTCCAACGCCGGCGTCGAGGCCGGCTGCCAGGGCACCCTGCGCGTCGAGGTCACCACCACCGGTGAGCGTGCGCACTCGGCCCGCTCCTGGAAGGGCGTCAACGCCATCCACGCCGCCACCGACGTGCTGGCGCGGCTGCAGGCCTACGAGCCGCGCCGCCCGGTCATCGACGGGCTGGAGTACCACGAGGGCCTCAACGCCGTGCGCATCCACGGGGGAGTGGCCGGCAACGTCGTCCCCGACGAGTGCGTCGTGGAGGTCAACTTCCGCTTCGCACCCGACCGGTCGACCGACGAGGCGGTGGCGTTCGTGACCGAGTTCTTCGCGCCGTACGACGTCCGCCTCACCGACCTGGCGCCCGGCGCGCTGCCCGGCCTGGACCGGCCGGCGGCCGCGGCGTTCGTCGAGGCGACCGGCGGCAAGGTGGCGCCGAAGTTCGGCTGGACCGACGTCGCGCGCTTCACCTCGCTGGGCATCCCGGCGGTCAACTACGGACCGGGTGACCCGTTGTTCGCCCACAAGGCCGACGAGCACGTCAGGATCTCCGACATCGAGACCTGCGCGACGACGTTGAGGGGATGGCTCACCGATGGGCTGGCGTGACGAGAAGGGCCGGCCGAGCCGGTTCAAGGGGCCGGTCCGGCTGCGCCGCGACCAGGTCGAGACGACCACGACCGACCAGCGGCTGCTGGACAGCCGCGGCCCGCACGACTGGGTCCACACCGACCCGTGGCGGGTGCTGCGCATCCAGGCCGAGTTCGTCGAGGGCTTCGGCCAGCTCGCCGAGCTCGGCTCGGCGGTGGCGGTCTTCGGGTCGGCGCGCACCACGCCCGACGAGCCGTCCTTCGCCCAGGCCGAGGAGGTCGGGCGCAAGCTGGTCGAGGCCGGCTTCGCGGTCGTCACCGGCGGTGGCCCCGGCGCCATGGAGGCCGCCAACCGCGGCGCCAGCCAGGCCGGCGGCGTCAGCGTCGGGCTCGGCATCGAGCTGCCCTTCGAGTCCGGCCTCAACGACTGGGTCGACGTCGGCATCAACTTCCGCTACTTCTTCGTGCGCAAGACGATGTTCGTGAAGTACTCCCAGGGCTACATCGTCCTCCCCGGCGGCGTCGGCACCCTCGACGAGCTCTTCGAGGCGCTCACGCTCTCGCAGACCCGCAAGGTCACGCAGTTCCCGATCGTGCTGCTCGGCACCGCCTACTGGAGCGGCCTGCTGGACTGGATGCGCGACACGCAGCTGGCCGAGGGCAAGATCTCGCAGTCCGACCTCGACATGATGGTGCTGACCGACGACGTCGACGAGGCGGTGGCGCTCATGGTCGCCGCCCGCGAGCAGGAGGACCGAGCCGGATGATGTGGCTGTTCGCGATCCTGGCCGTGCTGCTGCTCGGCGGGGTCGCCGTCGTCGCCGCCGGCATGGGCACCCCGCTGGCGCAGGAGTACGGCGACCGCCCGGACGCCGAGGTCCCCGCCGACCGGCCTTTGGGGCCCGAGGACCTGCGACGGGTCCGGTTCTCGGTCGCGCTGCGCGGCTACCGGATGAGCGAGGTCGACGCCCTGCTCGCCCGGCTCGCCGAGGAGCAGGCGGCACGCGCCCCCGAGTCGGAGGGTCGTGGCGCCACGGGCGAGGAGTGAGGCACACTCACCCGCGTGTCCGTCGCCGTCGTCGTCTACGTCCTCACCGGTCTCGCGGCGGTCGTCGTCGCGCTGACCCGGCTCCGCCTGGGAGGCGGTGGCGGGGCGACCCGCGTCGACGTCGGCTCGGCCTGGCTGATGGCCCACACCGTGCTCGGTGCCCTGGCGCTGGTCGTCTGGATGGTCTTCCTGGTCTCTCCGGAGGACACCCCCAGCGGTGACCCGCTGGTCGGGGTCGTGGCGCTCGGCCTGTGGTGGGGCGTCGCGATCGCCGGCCTGATGATCCTCGTGCGCTGGCTGCCCTCCAAGGGCCGGCACGCCGTCGCGGCGGCCGAGGACACCTGGTCCTCCGGACCGGGGCTCTCGCTGCTCGCACACCTCGGGATGGTCGTCGGCGTCGCCGTCTTCACCTGGGCCTACTGGACGGCCGCGGTCTGATGGCGACCGGCCCGAGCACCGGCCGGGCCGCGCTCGCGGGCGTCTCGGCCCTGGGGCTGCTGGCCACCGTCGTACCCCTCGGTGCGCACCTCGCGCCCCTCGAGGCCGCCGCGGCCCCGCGGAAGCCGGCGGTCGTCCAGACCGTCACGCTCGGCGAGTCGGTCCGCGGCAGGCCGATCTACGCCTACCGCCTCGGTGAGCCGGCCGACAACGGCGTGCCGACCGTGGTGCTGATCGGCGCCATGCACGGCAACGAGCCGCGCACCCGCCCCGCGCTGTGGTCGATCAAGGACGGCGACCCGCTGGTCGGCGCAGAGGTGTGGGTGATCCCGACCTACAACCCCGACGGCATCGCCGCGGGCACCCGCAAGAACGCCCGCGGCGTCGACCTCAACCGCAACTTCCCCTACCGGTGGGCCGACCTCGACGGCAACTACGAGTCCGGCCCGCGCCCCGGCTCCGAGCCCGAGACCCGTGCGGTGATGCGCTTCCTGCGCCGCGTGCAGCCCGACCGGATCCTCAGCTTCCACCAGCCGCTGCACGGCGTGGACACCGACACCAAGGACCGGACGTACGCCGAGCGGGTGGCCCGCATCCTGCGACTGCCCCGCAAGACCTTCGACTGCGGCGGGGTCTGCCACGGCACCATGACCGGCTGGTTCAACCACCGGTTCACGGGGTCGGCGCTGACCGTGGAGCTGGGCCCGAAGCCGGGGCGGCGCTACCTGCGCACCACCTTCGCCCGGCGCATCCTGAAGGTGATCGGCGCCGAGCCCGGCGACTACGCCTGGGGTCCGATGCCCACACCCACTCCCGAGCCCACGCCGACGCCGACGCCGTCGCCGACGCCGACGCCGACGGCGTCGGCGTCGCCGTCCGGGTCGCCGTCCGGGTCGCCGTCCGGGTCGCCGTCCGGGCGGCCGGTGAAGACCGGCTTCTCCTTGGCCACGAAGGCGGCGACGGCCGCCCGGTGGTCGTCGGTGGCGCCGGTGGAATTCATCATCTGCCGCTCGAACTCCAGGGCCTCGTCGGTGTCGTGCCCGGCGGCGTACGTCACCGAGCGGCGCATCGCGCCGTAGGCACGCGTGGGGCCGGCCGCGAGCCGGGCGGCCAGCGTGGCGACCTCGCCGGCCAGGTCGTCGGGGGAGACGATGGTCGTCGCGAGGCCGATCTCGAGGGCCTCGGCCGCGGGCACGGTGCGCGGGAAGTAGAGCAGCTCGATCGCCTTGGCGCGGCCCACGAGCAGCGGCAGGCTGATGCTCGCGCCGGTGTCGCACGAAAGCGCCACGCCCGCGAAGGCCAGGTTGAAGCCGGCCGTGTCGGCGACGACCCGCAGGTCGCAGGCCATCGCCAGGCTCGCGCCGGCGCCGGCGGCGACGCCGTTGACCGCGGCGATGACCGGCTTGTCCATCGCCATGATCGTCGAGACGATCGGGTTGTAGTGCTTCTCGACGGTGGTGAAGAGCTGGTCGCTGCCACCGGTCTCGAGCAGGTTGATGTGCTCCTTGAGATCCTGGCCGGTGCAGAAGGCACGGCCGGTGCCGGTGAGCACCACGCAGCGCACCGAGGGGTCCTCGGAGACCTGGCGCACGACCTCGACGAGGATCTCCTTGGTCGCGATGTCGAGACTGTTCATGGCCTCGGGGCGGTTGAGGGTGATGGTCGCGACGCCGTCGGAGACGTCGAGCAGGACGGGTCCGGAGGTGAGCTGGCCGGTGGTCTCACTGGGGGTCTGGCTGGTCATGGGCGCGAGTCTGCCGCATGTCGCAGGACCCCTGTGCTCCCGATCACCGTCGGTGTGGGGGATAATGGTCATCCACGCGTGGTCCGGGCTTCCGGAGGCACGTGTCCGGTGCCCATGAGGCCCCACGGGGCTTCACGACGAGGGAAGAGGTGCGCGATGGCGGCGATGAAGCCGCGGACGGGCGACGGTCCGCTGGAGGTCACGAAGGAAGGGCGCGGCATCGTCATGCGCGTCCCCCTCGAGGGCGGCGGTCGTCTCGTCGTCGAGCTGAACGCCGAGGAGGCCGGCGCCCTGGGCGACGCCCTCAAGGCCGTCGTCGGCTGACGCCTCCTCGATGGAGCCCTCCACACCCGTCCTCCCCACCCAGGTCACGCCCCCTGAGCTCGCGCTCAGCGACGCCGCACCCCACGCCATCGTCGGCGTGGAGGTCGTCGCGGTGCCCGTGCTCCCGGGGGACGACGACACCGGCCCCGCCCTGGGGCCCGGCGCCGAGGAGCTCTCCGAGCAGCTCGGCGCCGACCTGCTGGCGCTGCTGGAGGCCGAGAAGGCCACCGGCAAGGTCGGTGAGGTGGTCCGGTTCCCGGTGCCGCTCGGCGGCCCGACGAACGCCGACCTGCGCTGGGTGTTCCTCGTCGGTGTCGGCGACCAGGGGACCGACGCGCTGCGGCGCGCCGGTGCCGCCCTGGCCCGCGCCACCGTTGGGCGCAGCAGCGTCGCGACCTCCATCGCGTCGCTGACCGACGACGCGGGCCTCGAGGCCTTCGTCGTGGGCGCGGTGCTGGGCTCCTTCTCCTTCTCGTGGCGCTCGCAGGAGCGCCCCGAGTCCGCCCCGGTGGCGCGGATCGTCCTGACCGGCTGTGCCGAGGACCGGCGTCCCGCCCTCGAGCGCGGGCTCGCGCTCGGTGGTGCCGGGTGGCGCGCGCGGCTGCTCGCGACCGTGCCCTCCAACCTGAAGAACCCGCCCTGGCTGGCCGAGCAGGCCCGCCTGGTCGCCGAGGAGGCCGGGCTGGCCTACCGCGTGTGGGACGAGCAGCAGCTGGCGGCCGAGGGGTTCGGCGGCATCATCGGCGTCGGGCAGGGGTCCGCGACCCCGCCGCGCCTGGTCCGCCTCGACTACACCCCGCGCAAGGCCAACCGGAGGACGCCGACGGTCGTGCTGGTCGGCAAGGGCATCACCTTCGACACCGGCGGTCTGTCCATCAAGCCGGCCGAGGGCATGACCACCATGAAGCGCGACATGACCGGCGCCGCCGTGGTGCTCTCGGTGATGGCCGCCCTCGAGACGGTCGGCTGCCCGGTCAAGGTCGTCGGCCTGCTGGCCTGCGCCGAGAACGCCGTCTCCGGCTCCTCGATGCGCCCCGGTGACGTGCTGCGCCACTACGGCGGGCGCACCACCGAGGTCACCAACACCGACGCCGAGGGACGCCTGGTCATGGCCGACGCCCTCGCGTACGCCGTCGCCGAGCTCGCCCCCGCGGCGCTGGTCGACGTGGCGACGCTGACCGGGGCGATCAAGGTCGCGCTGGGCCAGCGCACCGGCGGCTTCTTCGCCGACCACGAGGGCCTGGCCTCCGCCATCAACGACGCCGGCACCCGGTCCGGCGAGCGGATGTGGCGCTTCCCGCTGGCCTCGGTCTACGAGGAGCGCATCTCCTCCAAGGTCGCCGACGCCGACAACGCCGGCGGTGGTCCCGGCGCCATCACCGCGGCGCTGTTCCTGCAGCACTTCACCGGTGACGTGCCGTGGGCCCACCTCGACGTCGCGTCCGTGGGCGACTCGCCCTCGGAGAGCTTCGAGTGGACCGCGGGCCCGACCGGCTTCGGTGCACGGGCGCTGCTGACCTGGCTGGGCTCCGACGAGCCGCTCGCCGGCATCGGGACTGACGCGTGATCGGCCTCAGCGTGCGGTGGTCCCTGGAGGGGCTGCCGGACTCCGTGGCCGAGGACCTGGCGGCGTACGTCGAGACGACCTCGCACGCGCGCTTCACCGGCATGTCCGGGCTGCGCCAGAAGGTGTGGCGGATGCGGCGCGGGGAGTGGTTCGAGGGGACCTACGTCTTCGCGACGCTCGCCGACCGCGAGGCGTTCCAGGCGGAGTTCGAGGCCACCATGACCGACGCGCCTGGATCCCGCATCGTCGGTGCCCCGCCCGTCCTCGTCGAGCCCTGGGAGCTCGTCGCCGTCGCCGAGGGCTGGGACGCCCTCACGCCCACCGCCCGCGGCGAGCGCTGAGGGCCGGCCGGACCGGGTTACGACGAATCCCCTTTCCTGCTTACTGCGCAGTAAGCAGGAAATGGAATGCGGAGTAACCCCGCTCGGGCCCCTCAGTCGGTCTCGGGGACCCAGACCTTCTTCGCAGCCAGCAGCCCGTCGCCGACGGGCAGCAGCACGCTGAGCAGGCTCTCGTGCTCGGCGACGGTGCGGTTGAGCTCGCGGATGGCGACGGTCTCCTCGTCGCGGCGGCTCGGGTCGGCGACGCGGTCGTGCCACAGCGCGTTGTCGAAGGCCACCACGCCGCCGGGGCGCAGCAGGCGCAGGGCCTCGGAGAGGTAGGCGGCGTACTCGCGCTTGTCGCCGTCGCAGAAGACCAGGTCGTAGTGGCCGTCGGTCAGGCGCGGCAGCACGTCGAGCGCGGCGCCGGCGATGGTGCGGACCCGCTGGGAGGGCACGCCGGCCTCGGAGTAGCCCTCGCGGGCCAGCCGCTGGTGCTCGGCCTCGATGTCGACGGTCGTCAGGACGCCGTCGGCGCGCATGCCGCGCAGCATCCACAGCCCGGAGACCCCGGTGCCGGTGCCGATCTCGACCACCGCGCGGGCGTCGAGCACCGAGGCAAGGAAGCGCAGGGCCGCGCCGCCGCCGGGGCTGATCGGCACGACGCCCATCTCCTCGGCGCGGGCGCGCGCGGAGGCGAGCACGTCGTCCTCGGCGACGAACTCCTCGCTGTAGGTCCAGCTGGTCGCGTTGATCGGCGTGGTGATGACGGCCTCCTCGGGCGGACGGACGCGCTCAACCTATCGCGAGCCCGCCGCGTCACGACGTACGCCGCACGGCAGGTGGTCCGGGACCGCGGGAACACCGGCCGCTCGCCGTCCGTTGGGACCCTCAGAGAACGAGTGGGGTGCTCACAGCCTCCTCTCAGCCGCCGTCCCTACCGTGAGGAGCCAGCATGCGAGGCAGGTACCTGTCGAGGGGGAGCGCGGTGGCGGAGAAGGCGGCACACCAGCAGGCCGACCAGAAGGGCCAGCAGGGCCACGCCCAAGAGCACGGCCAGGACCTGTCCTGGGAGCGGATCGTCGAGGAGCACTCCGACCGCGTCTACCGCCTCGCCTACCGCCTCACCGGCGACCGCCACGACGCCGAGGACCTCACCCAGGAGGTCTTCGTCCGCGTCTTCCGCTCCCTGCACACCTACACCCCCGGCACCTTCGAGGGCTGGCTGCACCGCATCACCACCAACCTCTTCCTCGACCAGGCGCGCCGCAAGCAGCGCATCCGCTTCGACGCCCTCTCCGACGAGCGCGCCGACCGCCTGACCAGCGCCTCGCCGGCGCCGGAGGCCGCCTACGCCGACCAGCGCTTCGACGACGACGTCGAGGCCGCCCTGGCGACGCTCCCGCCGGACTTCCGCGCCGCCGTGGTGCTCTGCGACGTCGAGGGGCTGACCTACGAGGAGATCGCCACGATCCTCGACGCCAAGCTCGGCACCGTCCGCTCCCGCATCCACCGCGGCCGCGCGATGCTGCGCCAGGCCCTGGCGCACCGCGCCCCCGCCGCCGGTCGCGAGCGGTACGCCGGCCCGTCGGTCGCCCTGCAGGAGGCGACCCGCCCGTGATCGGTCACCTCGGGACACGCACGAGCGCCCTCCTCGACGGCCAGCTGCCCGCGGCGGAGGCCGAGCGCCTGTGGGCGCACGTCCACGGCTGCCACCTGTGCCGCGACCTGGTCGAGCGCGAGGGCTGGGTCAAGACCCGGCTCTCCGGGCTGGGGGCCCCCGACCGCACGCAGGCCCCCGCCCACCTCAAGGGCGCCCTGCTCGGGGCGCAGACCGTGGCCTGCGAGCCGACCTACCCCTCGACCGTGCCGGCCCCCGGGTTCGGCACGACCTCGCGTCCCCGGCGCGTCGGGGCGGTCGCCGCCGGGGTCGGCGGAGCCGCCGGGATGGCCGTCATGGGTGTCCTCGCCCTGGGTGCCGCACCGGCCGACGCACCCACCGTGGACCGGCGCGCACCGGTCGCCAACCTCACCCCGCCCAGCACCGGCGGTGGCCTGCTGCCGGCCGGGCGCCAGACCCGGCCCTGACACCTGGCCCTGACACCCTCCGACCGGGCTACCGGCCGTCGGGGATGATGGGGCGGTGAGCCAGCACGACCCGGACCACCCGGAGCACCAGGACGCCCCCGCCGCCGACGCGGACGGGCACCCGGACGCCGCCACCCGCGAGCAGGCGTCGGTGTCGCAGCAGCCCGTGGACGACTGGACCCAGGTCACCCGGCCGCAGCCGGTCGTGCCGCCGCAGGCCCCCGGTCCGTGGGGCTACCCCGCTCCGGGCCAGCCGCCGGCCGCACCCCGCCACGCCGCTCCCTCGGCCCGCGTGGCCGGGTGGGTGTGGCCGGTCGTCGCGATGCTCGCGCTGGTCGTGGGCGTCGTCGGCGGGGTCGTCGGCGCCGCCGGGTTCCGGCTGGTCGACGAGGCGGGCGGGGAGCGCCAGGGGATCGTCCGCGACGGTCTCTTCGGCGTCGACACCGCGACCGAGGCCCCGTTGGCCCCCGAGGACGGCACCATCGCCAACGTCGCGGCCGAGCTGCTGCCCAGCACCGTCCAGATCATCGCGGCGTACGGCGGTGACGACCGTGGCGCCACGGGGTCGGGATTCGTCCTCGACCGCCAGGGTCACGTCGTCACCAACAACCACGTGGTGGCCGAGGCCGCCCAGGACGACGGCCGCATCCAGGTCGTCGACCAGGAGGGCAACCGCTACGACGCCAGCGTGGTCGGTCGCTCCGCGGTCTACGACCTGGCGGTGCTGGTCGCCGAGGAGATGGCCGGCGAGTTCGAGCCGACCGCCCTGGGCGCGTCGAGCCGGCTGCGCGTCGGCGAGACCGTGGTCGCGATCGGCTCGCCGCTGGGGCTGTCCTCCACCGTGACCGCGGGCATCGTCTCGGCGCTGCAGCGTCCGGTCACGACCGGCGACCCGGACTCCGACACCTCCTACATCAACGCCGTCCAGACCGATGCCGCGATCAACCCCGGCAACTCCGGCGGCCCGCTGGTCAACCTGCTCGGCGAGGTGGTCGGGGTGAACTCGGCGATCGCCACGACGGGCGGCGGGTTCGGTGCCGAGGCGGGCAACATCGGCGTGGGCTTCGCGATCCCGGTGGAGCAGGTGCGCATCACCGCCGACCAGATCCTGCGCACCGGCGAGGCGCAGTACCCGATCATCGGGGCCGAGGTCCGCACCGGCAACGCCCAGGGGGACGGCGCGGAGATCCAGAAGGTCAACCCGGGCAGCGCCGCCGAGGAGGGCGGCCTGGAGGAGGGCGACGTGATCACCGCCGTGGACGGCGAGCGCGTCACCGACGGCATCGCGCTGATCGTCTCCATCCGCACCCACCAGCCGGGGGAGACCGTCGAGTTCACGGTCCGCCGCGGCGGCGAGGAGCGGCAGGTCTCCGTGGAGCTGCGCGGGCAGGTCGGCTGACCGGCCTCCCCGCCGTGGCGGGCCGCACGGGGCCGCGGAGCGCTAGTCGCGCTCGGCCTCCTCGTAGGGGTGCTCGTCGACGAAGGTCTTGGTCTGGGCGTACATCTGCTCGATGAACTCCTCGAGCCGGGCCGCCTCCACCCGCCACTGACCGCGCCCGCCGATCTTGATCGCCGGCAGCTCCCCGCGTCGCACCAGCGCGTAGACCTGCGCGCTCGAGGTGTTGAGCACCTCCGCCACGTCGGCGAGCGTGAGGAAGCGGGGAGTGGCGGACATGGGCCCATGGTGTCACCTCCGGTCCGGCCCGCGGGCGGGACCCGGGCGGGCTGTGGATGAGCAGGTGAGGAGTCGGCGACGGCGGGGAAGGATGCCGCCCGTGGCCATCGATCTCGGGACCCCACCAGCCGCCCCTCCCACCTCCGCACCCACCGCGACGCGCACCCGCACGCCCGGGTGGCGCGACCCGCGCCTGTGGGTGGGGGTGGTCGTCGTCGCCGGCTCGGTGCTGCTCGGCGCCCGGGTGGTCGGGGCCGCCGACGACACCGTCACGGTCTGGGCGGCGGCCGCGGAGCTGCCGGCCGGCGCGCCCCTGCGACCCGACGACCTGGTCGCGGCGCGGGTCCGCTTCGCCGACGAGGCCGACCTGGCGGCGTACCTCCAGACCTCGCAGGAGCTGCCGGCCGATGCCGTCCTGGAGCGCTCGGTCGGCGCCGGTGAGCTCGTGCCGGGCGCGGCCCTGGGGGCCGGGGGCGACAGCGACCTGCTGCAGCTGGCCGTGGCCGTCGAGCCCGAGCAGCTGGCCGGGGCCGTGGCCGCCGGCAGCCGGGTCAACGTCTACCTCGTCGCCCGCGGCGGCGGGGACCGCGGCCACGACTCCGGCGAGCCGGTCCTCGAGGACGTGGTCGTCCTCGATGCCGCGGCAGCCGACGACGGGTACGCCGCCAGCGGGCTGCGCCGGCTGGTCCTGGCCGTGCCCGAAGACGACGCGGGGCGCTACTACGGGCTGCTCGGCAGCCTGACCGACCCGCTGGTCTCCGTGGCGGTGCGCGGATGAGCTCGACCGTCGTCCTCGTCGCCGGCGGAGGAGCCGGCTGGGAGGCCCGCGCGATGGACGCGCTCGGGGCCCGCGCCGGGGTGGTGGTCCTCAAGAGGTGCGTCGACGTCGACGACCTGCTCGCCGCCGCCTCCTCCGGCCAGGCGGAGGCCGCCCTCGTCGACCTCGCGGCCCACGGCCTCGACGCCACCGCGGTCGACCTGCTGCGCCGCCACGGCGTGCGGCCGATCGGCGTGGTCGCGGCCGGCACGAGGGGGGAGCAGGCGCACGCCCGCGCGTCCCGGGTGGGCATCCGCACGCTGGTCGCCGAGGCCGACATCGCCGAGGTGGCCGAGGTGGTCCTGGCCCCCGAGCGGCCCGCGGTCGGCGGCACCGTCGCCCGCGACGACCTTCCGCAGGACCCTGCCGCGGCGCAGGCCCCGGCCGCCGGAGCCCCTCGCGAGCCGGGGAGCGTGCTGGCGGTCTGGGGACCGGCCGGTGCCCCGGGCCGCACGACCGTCGCCACCGCCCTCGCAGCGACGTCGGCGGCGAGGTCCCGGGAGACGCTGCTCGTCGACGTCGACCCCTGGGGCGGCGCGGTCGCCCAGCAGCTCGGGGTGCTCGACGAGGTCTCGGGTCTGCTGGCCGCGGCCCGCCTCGCGACCAGCGGGGTGCTCGAGGAGCGCTTCGCGACGGTGCTGCGCTCGCTCGGCGGCCGGCTCGAGGTCCTCACCGGCCTGCCGCGCGCAGACCGCTGGCCCGAGCTGCGCGACGGGGTGGTGGAGGAGGTCCTCGACCTCGCCCGCCAGCGCGGACGGGTCGTCGTCGACACGGGCGCCCCCCTCGAGCGGGACCCCACGACGGACCTGTCCGGACGACCTGGGCGCAACGCCGCGACGCTCGCCGCGCTCGCCGAGGCCGACGACCTGCTGGTGGTCGGCACCGCCGACCCGGTGGGGCTGGCCCGCCTGGCCCGCGGCCTGGTCGAGTTGGGGGAGGAGACGGGCGGTCGGCCGGTGCACGTCGCGGTCAACCGGATGCGCCCGAGCCTGGGGTGGTCCAGCGGCGAGGTCGAGCAGATGGTGCGCGGCTTCGGCGACGTGGCCTCGGTGACGTTCCTCCCCGAGGACCAGGCCGCCACCGACCGGGCCCTGGTGGCCGGACGGTCGGTGGTCGAGCTGGGCGACGGACCGCTGGCCGGGGCGGTGGCCGGTCTCGCCGACACCCTGTGGGGCCCGGTGCCCGGCAGCGGGCGCCCGGCGCGTCAGTCCCGCCAGCCCCGCCGGCCGGGCCCGGCGGGCGGCCGGACCCGGGTGGGGACGCCCGCCCTCAGGCGGCGAACAGCAGGTACAACCCGCCGGCGGTGAAGAACACCATCGCGACCAGCATGCCGAGCTGACCGGTGAGGTGGTGGCGCGGCGGCAGCAGCCGGACCGCCCGGTCGTGGGCGGCGATGACGCCGACCACGTGACCGAGGACGACCGCGATCACCTTGATGTTGGCCAGCAGCGTCGGGTGGTAGGAGAGCCAGTAGTTGACGCTCCAGTCGCCGGTGCCGAGGTAGTCGGCGCCGGTCGTCAGCGGGTCGCTGGCCTTGATCAGGGTGTCCTGCCCGACCTCGAACCAGTAGGACAGGTAGTGGGCCACGATGTAGCCCAGGATGATCGGCACCACCGAGTGCGCGAGCTGGCGCGGCATCTCCAGGCGCGACTGGCCCGGGTGCACCCCGGTGAGCATCGAGCCCACCGACAGCACCACCGCGACGCCGACGCAGAAGGTCAGCAGCGCGAGGTTGTCGGCGACCAGGCCGAGGTCGTTCTCACCGATGAAGGAGTTCGTCTGGACGAACCGCACCCAGGGGGCCGACTCCTTGAAGGAGTCGAACGCCGTGGAGCCGAACAGCACCGCGACCACCCCGACCAGGCCGGCACGCGGCACCACGGTGTTGAGGTTGGCCAGCGGGGAGATGACGTGCAGCCGACCCTCACGCACGATCCAGGGCGACAGCTTGCCGATGAGCGTGGAGTAGACCTCGAACGGGTCGGCGTTCTCGTAGAAGTCGTTGCCGAACAGCGCCCCGCCGAGCAGCATGACCGCGACGTACGCCGCGCACCACAGGCGCACGGGACCCAGCTCGGTGGAGTAGGGGTAGACCAGCTCCAGCCACACGAAGGCGTAGAGCCCGAGGGCGGCCGGCCAGTGACCCAGCCAGGCGGGGTAGCGGAACAGGCCCTCGTCGGGGTCGGACCCGGAGATCCGGGCGAACAGCAGGTTGATGGTCCGCGCGGGGCTGATGGCCTTCCAGACCGGACCGAGCACGGCGGAGAAGAAGACCAGCCCGACCCAGAGCCAGACGTAGAACATCCCGAAGAACGGGTTGGTCAGCAGGTCCTCACCGAGCACGGCCGCGAACGCGGCGTACCCGAAGACCACCAGGCCCAGCACCCGCATCGCGACCGACCAGCCGGTCGAGGTGACCAGCGTGCTGAGCGCGGCGGGCGCGGGGCGGCCGTCGGTGGCGGCGTCGTAGCGGGGGGTGCGCCAGGCCAGTGCCAGGACGATGAAGGAGATCGTCAGCGCCGCCACGGCGCCGGAGATCGCCAGCTCCGGGGAGATCGGCAGGTCCTTGGCGCCACCGATGCCGTGCATCGGCAGCGGGCCGGGGACGAGGCCCGGCAGGATCGCCCCCACGCTCAGGAGACCTGCAGCTGCACGATGATCTGGTCGATGTCGTGCGACTCGACCTCGACGACACCGGGCTGGTCGACGACCATCGTCTGCTCGGACTCACCCGCGGGGTAGTCCAGCGTCAGCTCCTCGGTCGTGTGCGCGTGCAGCTCCCCGGCCTCGTCGGCGGTGATGTCGAAGACGATCTCCTGCCCGACGCCCACCTGGATGCGGTCGCCCTTCGGGTCGATGGAGCCGTCGGCGACCGTGACCTCGATGACCAGCGGCTCGGTGGTGCCGTCGGTGCCTGCGTCGGGCTCGTCGTCGCTCCCGCAGGAGGCGAGGGCCAGGGGCAGGAGCAGGGCGGCGCCCAGGGAGAGGACGCGGGTGGGGATGCGCGACATGTCTGACAGAATCGCACGAGCAGCAAGGGGTCCGGCGATGGGGAGCCGGGTCCGATGACGAAAGGGACCCGATGAGCGAGCGGCTCCGGCCCAGGGACCTCGCCTTCCTGGCCGAGGAGACGCCGTCGACGCCCATGCACAACGCCACGGTCGAGATCTTCGACCCGGGCGACTCGGGCTTCGACTACGAGAAGCTGGTCGAGCTCATCGGTGACCGGATCTCGTTCGTGCCGCGCTACCGACAGAAGATCCAGCAGGTCCCCGGCCGGCTGGCCAACCCGGTCTGGATCGACGACCCGCACTTCGACCTCGGCTACCACGTACGCCGCTCCGCACTGCCGCGCCCCGGCAGCCTCGAGCAGCTGCGCGAGCTGGTCGCCCGCATCGTCTCCCGCCCGCTGGACCGCTCCAAGCCGCTGTGGGAGGTCTACTTCGTCGAGGGTCTCGCCGACGGCCGCGTCGCGATGCTGTCGAAGTCCCACCAGGCGCTCGTGGACGGCGTGACCACCGTCGACCTGGGGCAGGTGCTGCTCGACAAGAGCCCCGAGGTCAAGAGCCTGGGCGGCGACCAGTGGGCCCCGCGCCGGGCTCCGTCGCCCGGCGGCCTCGCCGTCGGTGCGCTGCGCGACACCCTGCGCTCACGCCAGGTCGCCTCCGACTCCGTCCGCACCCGCGCCGCGACGCTGCTGCGCGCCGCCGACGCCGCCGCCGAGACCGCCGGTCGCGTCGTCGGGGGAGTGACCGGTCGCCGGTCCTCCCACGAGGGTCCGCTCGTCGGCACCCACGGCCAGCAGCGCCGGGTCGTGTCGGTCCACACCGAGCTGGCCGACCACCGCGCCATCCGCGACCTGCACGGCGGCACCGTCAACGACGTCATCCTGGCCACCGTCGCCGGCGGACTGCGCGGCTGGCTGATGACCCGGCACGAGTCGCTCGGCGGCCTGCGGCGGGTCCGCGCCGTCGTGCCGGTCTCGGTCATCGACTCCGAGCTCGAGGCCACCTCGCTGGGCAGCCAGATCGCGCCGCACTTCGTGGACCTGCCCATCGGCGAGCCGAGCCCGGTCGTGCGGCTCCACCAGGTCTCCTACTCCTTCAAGGTGCACAAGGAGACCGGTCGCGGCGTCGCGGCCAACCGGCTCGCCGGCATCGCCGGGTTCGCCCCCGCGACCTTCCACGCCATCGGCTCCCGGGTCGCCGCGGCCGAGGTGGGCCGGGGGATGCAGCTCAGCGTCACCAACGTGCCGGGGCCCCAGTCACCGCTCTACGCCGCGGGCGCACGGATGGAGGCGACCTTCCCGGTCCCCCCGCTGCCGCCCCACCACCTGCTGGCGATCGGCGTGACGTCGTACGACGGTGGGGTGGCGTACGCCGTCACCGCCGACCGTGACGCCGTGCCGGACGTCGACGTCCTGGGCCAGTGCATCACCGAGGCGCTGGCCGAGCTGCTCGACACCGTCTCCGGCTCGCGTCCCCGGGTGCCGCGCGGGCGCAAGGGTGGCTCGTCGCGGACCAAGCCCCGGGCGGCGAAGAAGTCCACCGCCTCGAGGACGGGCGCGAGGAGCGGCCAGAAGGCAACCCCGAAGTCCGGCAGGACGACCGGCGGGAGGACCACCACATGACCGTGCGCGCCTACGTGCCCGCCACCTTCGACCTGCTCGCACGCTTCCACGCCGAGGGCGAGGTGCCCACCGCCGGTGCGGTGGTGGCCGTCGACGAGTCCGAGGACGCCGAGTACGCCGCCCTCGTCGAGGCCGCCGAGGTCTCCGCCGAGATGAGCGGCGGGGGACGCCGCGTGGTCGTCGTCGCGGAGGTGCCCCACGAGGGCGCCGTCGCCCCGATGCGCGACGTCGCCTCGGTGCACGTCGACACCGAGGACGGCGCCGACCCCGACGACGAGCTGGCGTGGTTCGCCACCCAGGAGATCCCGCACCTGCTCGAGTGAGGTCCTGGGGCGTGAGATGAGTACTCGTGCTCTACCCGGCCCGGCGGCGGTCGCGCCACGATGCTGTCATGAGCGCCCCTGACGTCGCGTGCCCCGCCTGCGCCGCGCCCTTCACGCCCGGTGCCACCGCGTGCCCCTCATGCGGCATCCGCCTCGTCGGCCCCGACGCCGTGCGGCTGTGGGAGGTCGACCAGCAGATCGAGGCCCTGCGCCGCGAGGCGGCGGTGCTGCTGGAGTCGATGCGCTCACCGCTGCCGGCCGCGCCGGCGGGTGTGCCGTCCACGCCGGCGAACGGGACGTCGCAGCCCCGACGGCGTGCCCCGGGCCTCACGGGCCAGGGCCTGCTGCTCGGGTTCGGCGCGCTCCTGCTGCTCTCCGCGGTGTCGGTCTTCGTGCTGGTCGCCTGGACGCTCATCGGGGTCGTCGGCCAGGCCGTGCTCCTCACCGGTGCCACGGTCACGGCGGCACTCGCCTCGCGAGCGGCCTCGACCCGCGGGCTGCGGGCCGCGGCCCACACCTCGGCCGTCATCGCGATCGGGGTCTCGGTGCTCATGGCCCAGGGGGCCTACTCACTCGACGTCGCGGGCCTCGGCGACCTCACCGGCAGCCGGTACGCCGCCGTCGCCGCCCTCGTGCTCGCCGGCCTCTGGTGCGGCTACGACGCGCTGACGGCCCGGTCCTGGTCCGCGACCGGCCGCACGTCGGCGTACCTCCCCGCCGCCGTGCTCGCCGTCGCGGTGGCCGCCCTCTCGCTGCTGGTCTCCGTCGAGCCCGGCGGGCTGGTGCTCGGCGTCGGGCTGCTCGTCGTGGCGGCGCTGCTGGGCGGCGTCGCGTTCGTGGTCCACGTGGCGCTGGACACGCGTCGCCGGCGGCAGCCGGTCGGCGTTGCCGTGCTGGTCGCCGCCGCGTCGGTCGTGCTCGGGGCCGCGGTGCTGGTGATCACCGCCTACGACCTGGACCTCGGCCTGCTGGAGCGCTACCCGGCCGGAGCCGTGCTGGTCCTGCTGGCGGCGCTGGTGGTGAGCGCCCCGGCGTACGTCGCCGAGCGGCTCGGTCGCAGCAACGCGACGGCGCGCCTGTGGTCCACCGGCACCCGGCTCCCGGCCGTCCTCGCCGCGGTGCTGGGGGTGGGCACGGTGCTGCTCGACGTGCCCGGGTGGGGCTGGGCGGTCGCCTCGGTCGTCGCCTCGCTCCTCCTGGTCGCGTCCGCGTGGGTGCTGCCCGGGCTGGTCGCCCGAGCCGCGGCCCTCGTCGCTCCGCTGGCCGCGGCGCTCACGGTCCTCACCGTCGAGACCAGCACGCGGAGCGTGGCCGACCTGGTCCGTGGTGGCGCGGGTGCGGTCGACACCGTCCCGGTCCCGGTCCCGGTCGAGGTGGCGCTGCCTGGCCTGTGGGCGCTGGCCTGCCTGGTGCTGCTGGTCCGCGGCCCGCGCCGAAGCCACGCCCGGGGCGGGCTGGCGCACGGCGGGACCGCGGCACTCCTGCTCGCCGTGGCCCACGGCCCCTGGGAGGCCACGGTGCCCGCCGGCATCGCCTGGGTCCTGCTCGCCCTGGCCGCCGCTCGACACGCGCTGGTCCACGGTCGCGCCGCCGACCACGTGGTCGCCGCCGTGACCGCCGGCTACGCCGTGGTGCCCCTGCTCCAGCTCCTGGTCCAGGGCCCGGACCCGGTCGTCCAGGCGGCCGGCACCTGGGCGGTCGCGGCCGGTGTCGCGTGGTACGCCTCGGCCCCCGGTCGCCTCGCCGTCGGGCACCTCGCCGCCCTGCTGGTCTCGTGGGGGCACGTCCTCCTGGTCAGCCGCTGGGACGGCGCGGCCCTGGAGGCCTACACGCTGCCGGCGGCTGCCGCCTTCGCGGTCCTCGGCGTCCTGCAGCACCGGGCGAGCCGGGCGGCGCCGGGATCGGTGCTCACCATGGGTCCGGCGCTCTCGATCGCACTGACGCCGACGCTGGTGCTCGCCGTGGGCAGCGACGACCTCGTCCGGCTCGCGGCGGTGCTGGTGGCCGGCATCGCCTGCCTCGTGGTCGGGGCGGGCCGTGGTCTGCGGGCGCCGCTCCTGGCAGGGGCAGGGACGCTCGGCGTGGTCGCGCTGATGCAGGGCAGCCCCTACCTCGCCTACGTCCCGACCTGGCTGCTGCTGGGCTGCGCCGGCGCGGTGCTGCTGGCCCTGGGCGTGGCCTGGGAGTCGGCGCTGGCCGCCGGGCGACAGGTCGGACGGTGGGTGCACGCCCTGCGATGAGCCGCCGGCGGGAGCACGGCCCCGAGCGGTGACCTGCGGCTTTCGCCCGGCGGGGGCCCGCTCGCTATCGTCGCGACCATGGACGCCATCAGCTTCCCTCCGGCTCCCACGAACGAGCCCAACCTGACCTATGCGCCCGGCACCCCGGAGCGCGAGTCGCTGCTCACCGAGATCGCCGCGCTCGAGTCCGGGTCGCGCGACCTCCCGGCGTACGTCGGAGGGGAGTGGCGTGCCGGCGGCGGCGAGGAGATCCGCGTCGTGCAGCCCCACGATCACCAGCACGTCCTCGGCGTCACTCGCAACGCGACCACCGGCGACGCCCAGGCTGCTGTGGACGCCGCGCTCGAGGCGGCCCCCGCCTGGCGGGCGATGCCCTTCGACGAGCGCTGCGCGATCATCCTGAAGGCCGCCGACCTGCTGGCCGGCCCGTGGCGCCAGAAGCTCAACGCCGCGACCGTGCTCGGCCAGTCCAAGACGGCGTTCCAGGCCGAGATCGACTCCGCCTGCGAGCTCATCGACTTCTGGCGCTTCAACGTGCACTACGCCAAGCAGATCCTCACCGACCAGCCGATCGCCAACAGCCCCGGCATCTGGAACCGCACCGACCACCGCCCGCTCGAGGGCTTCGTCTACGCGATCACGCCGTTCAACTTCACCGCGATCGCCGGCAACCTGCCGACCGCACCGGCGCTGATGGGCAACACCGTGGTCTGGAAGCCCAGCCCGACCCAGCAGCTGGCCGCGTCCCTGACGATGGAGCTGCTGATCGAGGCCGGCATGCCGCCGGGCGTCATCAACATGGTCCCCGGCGACGGTCTCGCGGTCTCCGAGGTGGCGCTGCCGCACCGCGACCTCGCCGGCATCCACTTCACCGGCTCCACGCCGACCTTCCAGCACCTGTGGCGCTCGGTCGGGGAGAACATCACCGGCTACCGCTCCTACCCGCGCATCGTCGGCGAGACCGGCGGCAAGGACTTCATCGTCGCCCACCCCTCGGCCGACCCGGCCGTCCTCACCACCGCGATGATCCGTGGTGCGTTCGAGTTCCAGGGACAGAAGTGCTCGGCCGCCTCGCGCGCCTACGTCCCGCGCTCGGTGTGGAACGTCATCAAGGACGACCTCGTCGCGCAGACCGAGTCCATCTCGATGGGCGACCCGACCGATCTCTCCCACTTCATGGGCGCCGTCATCGACGACCGCGCGTTCGCCAAGCACAAGGCCGCCATCGAGCGGGCCCAGGCCACCGACGGCCTCGAGGTCATCGCCGGCGGCCAGGTCGACGACTCGGTCGGCTACTTCGTGCGGCCCACCATCGTGGAGATCGACGACCCCACCGACGAGATGTTCGCGACCGAGTACTTCGGCCCGATCCTCGCCGTCCACGTCTACGACGATGCCGACTTCGAGTCGGTCGTGCGGCAGATGGAGTCGTTCGCGCCGTACGCGCTGACCGGCGCGATCATCAGCCAGGACCGCGCCGCGATCGCCTGGGCGCGCAAGGAGCTGCGCTTCGCCGCCGGCAACTTCTACATCAACGACAAGCCGACCGGCGCGGTCGTGGGGCAGCAGCCCTTCGGCGGCGGTCGGGCGTCGGGCACCAACGACAAGGCAGGCGCGGCGGTCAACCTGCTGCGCTGGACCAGCCCGCGCTCGGTCAAGGAGACCTTCGTCCCGCCGACCGACTACCGCTACCCCTACATGGGCTGAGCGTGACCCCGACCCTGCTGACGGTCCTCCTCCACCTCGGTGCTCTGCACCCGGTGGAGAAGGGTCTGACGCTGCTGCTGGCCTTCGGGCCGTTCGTGGTGCTCGGCGTGGTCGTCGCCGTACGCCGCCGCCAGGACGCCGCCACGCACCCCACCTCCCACGACCCCTCCGACCCCGACTGACCCCACCCCATCCCACGCCGAGCCGGCGTATCAATACGCCGGTTCGGCGGGTGGTGGTGGCTCAGCCGAGGGCGGCCCAGGCCCGGCGGAGCTCGCCCTCGACGGGGGCCCAGCCGGCGTCGACGGCGCCGCCGACCACGTCGCCCAGGCGCTGGGGGAGCGCCCCGCCGTCGATGCCGACGGTGGTGCACAGCGAGTCGGTGAGCCCGGGGGACTCGGCGGCCACGGCGTGGTCCAGGCACCACCGCAGGCCCTCGGCCCGGTCGTAGACGGCGTCGCTGGCCAGCGCGAAGGCCGGCACGGCCATCAGGCCGATCAGCAGACGGGTCCAGTGGTGGAGTGGCACGTCCTGCTCAACGAGCCACCCACCACCAGGTCACTGCACCCATCGGGTGAGGTATCGGGTGAGCAGGTCCCCATGCAGGCGGGCCCGGTCAGCGGGCGAGGTACTCCCGACCGACCCTGTGCTCGGCCTTGAGCGCCTTGAGCAGCAGGTCGGCGATCAGGCCCTCGATCTTGCCGCCGACCAGCGGGATGTTGACCTTGATCGTCAGGTCGACGGTCTCCACGCAGGTGTCGCCGGAGCCGGCGACGGCGGCGGTGCCGGACATCTCGCCCGGCTTGCCGGGGATCGTGACGGTGACGTCGCCGGTGGGGCCGTGCCAGGACTCGGTCTGGACGATGTTGATCTCGTCGCCGACGAACTTCTTGGCGAACGACGGGATGCCCTGGGCCGCCTGGTACTGGTCGATGGTGACGTCGAAGCCGTCGCCGGTGGTCTCGACGGTGACCTCCCGGCGCAACACCCGCTGGTGGTCGCAGACCTCCTCGCGGAAGGCGGGGTCCGCGAGCATCGCGAGCACCTTCTCGGCGGGGGCGTCGTAGGCCATCTCGTGCACGAGTCGCTTGCTCATCGCTCTCCTCCCAGCCAGGCGGTGCCGATGGTCTGCTCGACCTCGAGGCCCGCCTTGATGTTGTCGGCCATCAGGCCCTCCAGCTTGCCGCCGATGACCGGTACCTTGACCTTGACGTCGAGCTCGACGACCTCTGCCGTGCCGGCACCGCGGGCCTCGAGCCGGACGGTGCCGGTGGCGGTGGTCGGTTTGCCCGGCGCGGTCACCGAGACGGTGCCGCCGGCGTGGGAGGTCCAGTGCTCCTCGATGACCGCGCGGGTGGTGTCGCCGGCGATCTTCTTGGCGATCGCCGGCAGGCCGGCGGTGTTCTGCACCTGGTCGTTGACGAGGGTGAAGCCCTCGTCGGTGGGGGTCAGGTCGATGTCGTGGGAGACCACGCCCTGGGCGTCGCAGACCTTCGCGCGGAAGGCCGGGTCGGCCAGCATCGCGAAGACCTCGTCGGGTGGGGCGTCGTAGGTCAGCTCGTGTCGGAACTTCACGGCGCACATCATGCCGTGCCGCGGCTGCACGGGTCCCCGTGTGGGACGTTGTGGTCATGAGTGGCGAGAACTTCGTGTCCTTCGGGGAGCAGGGCGCGCAGCTGACCTACGGCTCCTACCTCCAGCTCCCCAAGCTGCTCGACGCGCAGCGCTGCGAGTCCGGCGGAGACGGCGCCCCGCCCGCGCACGACGAGCTGCTCTTCATCACGATCCACCAGGTCTACGAGCTGTGGTTCCAGCAGCTCCTGCACGAGGTCGAGGCCGCCCGCGAGGCGATGCTCGGCGGGGTCGGCAGCGGCGGGGGTGAGGGCGGCAGCCGCCTCTGGTGGGCGCAGCACCTGCTGCAGCGGGTGCACGTCATCGAGCGCACGCTGGTCCAGCAGGTCGACGTGCTGGAGACGATGACCCCGCAGGACTTCCTCCAGTTCCGCCAGCGGCTCGCGCCGGCCAGCGGCTTCCAGTCGGTGCAGTTCCGCGAGCTCGAGTTCGTCTCCGGCGCCAAGGACGCGGGGTACGTCGAGAGGTTCCGCGGGCTGACTGCCGACGAGCAGGCGCGGCTGGCCCGGCGGTTGGAGGAGCCGACCCTGTGGGACGCCTTCCTGGTCGCGCTCGCCTCGGCGGGGCTGGCGGTCGGGTCCGACGAGGAGGTCTCCACCTCGCTGCGCACCGTCGCCCACGACCGGGACACCCATGCGGCGCTGTGGGCGCTGGCCGAGGCGCTGCTCCAGCACGACGAGCTCGCCGCCTCCTGGCGGGCACGGCACGTGGTGATGGTCGAGCGGATGATCGGGGCGAAGTCGGGCACCGGCGGCAGCTCCGGGTCGACGTACCTGCGATCGCGCCTGCCGCTGCAGTACTACCCGCTGTTGTGGGAGCTGCGCAGCAACCTCTGACCTCTCCGTGCCGGGCGCCCTCCCGGAGGGGCGGCGCGGCACCACCCCTTCGTCGGAACCACCCGCCTCGCTCGTCCCTCACGAGCCGGGGGCCAGGCCCATCCACCCTCCTCCGGGGGGTGGCGCCGCGCCGCCCCGCCGTCCGGACGCTGCGGCGCCGCGCCGCCCCGCCGTGCGGCCTCCGGGCGCGCCCGGTTGGCCCGGGCGTGACGTGGGTCCTAGTGTCGGAGACGTGTCAACGACGACGCACGACAGTGAGCTGAAGGACCTGATCGCGAAGGCGACCGAGTTGGCGAAGGCCGGGAAGGGGACGGGAGGGCCGCCGCACGACGAGGTGGGCGCGCTCCTGACGGCCTACTACCGTCACGTCGCCCCCGAGGACGTCTCCGGCCGGGCCGACGTGGACGTCTACGGCGCCCTCGCGAGCCACTACCGGCTGGCGGCCGAGCGGCCCCAGGGCACCGCCCGGGTGCGGGTGCTGACGCCGACGCTGGCAGAGGACGGCTGGTCGGCGGGCGGGCACAGCGTGGTCGAGGTCGTCACCGACGACATGCCGTTCCTGGTGGACAGCCTCACCATGGAGCTCTCCCGTGAGCTGCGCGACGTGCACGTCGTGGTGCACCCGCACTTCGACGTACGCCGCGACATCACCGGCGCGCTGCTGCACGTCGCCCCGGTCGACGACGGGGCGCTCGAGCCCGACGACGACTCGGTCCGCGAGTCGTGGATGCACGTGGAGATCGACCGGATCGCCGACGAGGACGCCGCGAGCATCGTGGAGAACGTCCAGCGGGTGCTGCGTGACGTGCGCGAGGCCGTCGAGGACTGGCCGCGCACGCGGCAGCGGATGCTCGACGTGGTCGACGAGCTGCGGGCGCACGCCCCGAGCAGCCTGGACGCCGAGGAGGTCCGCCAGGGCGCCGAGCTGCTGGAGTGGCTCACCGACGACCACTTCACCTTCCTCGGCTACCGCGAGTACGCGCTGGAGGAGCACGACGGCGAGGACGCGCTGCGCGCGGTCCCCGGCAGCGGTCTGGGCATCCTGCGCGCGGACCAGGACACCTCCGAGGCGTTCGCACGGCTGCCCGAGCCGGTCAAGGCCAAGGCACGCGAGAAGACCCTGCTGGTGCTGGCCAAGGCCAACTCGCGCGCAACGGTGCACCGACCGGCGTACCTCGACTACGTCGGCGTGAAGACCTTCGACGCCGCGGGTGAGGTGACGGGGGAGCGGCGCTTCCTCGGGCTGTTCTCCTCGTCGGCGTACGCCGAGTCGCTGATCCGCATCCCGCTGCTGCGTGAGAAGGCGCGCGAGGTGCTGCGGCGCAGCGGCTTCGACCCGCGCAGCTACGCCGGCCGGGCGCTGATGGACACCCTCGAGGGCTACCCCCGCGACGAGCTCTTCCACACCACCGTCGACGAGCTCGCGCCGATGGCCGTGGCCGCGATGCACGCCCGTGAGCGACGGGCGGTGCGCGTGATCACCCGTGCCGACACCTACGGGCGCTACGTCAGCGTGCTCGTCTACCTCCCGCGCGACCGCTACAACACCGCGGTCCGTGAGAAGTTCAGCGAGATCCTGCTCGACCAGCTCGGCGGCGAGTCCGTGGAGTTCACCGTCCGCATCAACGAGTCGACCACCGCGCGCGTGCACTTCGTCGTGCACCTGCCGCGCGAGGTCGGCGACCCGACGGTCACCGGCACCCTGCGGGCGCTCGACACCACCGACCTCGAGCGGCGGCTCGCCGACGCCTCGCGCTCGTGGCGCGACGACTTCCTGGCCGCGGTGCTCTCGGAGTACGGCGAGCAGGTCGGCGCCTCCCTGGGTCGCCGTTACGTCGACTCGTTCCCGGAGGCCTACAAGGAGGACTTCTCGCCCCGTGCGGCGGCCGTCGACGTCGGCCGGCTCGAGGGCATCGAGGGCGAGGAGGGGCTCGACCTGTCCCTGGCCCAGCACCTCGACGCCGGGCGCGGCGAGGCACGGCTGAAGGTCTTCCGCGTGGGCAGCCCGCTGTCGCTGTCCGCGGTCCTGCCGATGCTCACGAGCCTGGGCGTCGAGGTCGTCGACGAGCGACCCTACGAGCTCGACGACCTGGACCGGCCGACCTACGTCTACGAGTTCGGCCTGCGCTACGGGTCGGCGCTCCCCGACGACGCACGCGAGCTCTTCGTCGACGCGCTGCGGGCGGTGTGGGACGGACGCGCCGAGGTCGATGGCTTCAACCGGCTGGTGCTGGGCGTGGGGCTGGGCTGGCGGCAGGCGATGCTGCTCCGCGCGTACGCCAAGTACATGCGCCAGGGCGCCTCGCCGTTCGCCGTCGACACCATCGAGGAGGCGCTGGCCGCCAACGTCGACATCACCCGGCTGCTGGTGCGGCTCTTCGAGCTGCGCTTCGACCCCGAGGTCACCGACCGCGAGCAGCAGACCGAGACGCTGGAGGCCCGTCTGGGCAGTGCGCTCGACGACGTGGCCAGCCTCGACCACGACCGCATCCTGCGCGGCTACCGCACCCACATCCGCGCCACGCTGCGCACCAACCACTTCCAGCACGGCGAGGACGGGCGGCCCAAGGACTACCTCAGCCTCAAGCTGGAGCCGTCCGCGATCCCGGACCTGCCCTCGCCGCGGCCGAAGTTCGAGATCTTCGTCTACTCCCCGCGCGTGGAGGGCGTGCACCTGCGCTTCGGGTCGGTGGCCCGCGGCGGCCTGCGGTGGAGCGACCGACGCGACGACTTCCGCACCGAGGTGCTGGGGCTGGTGAAGGCCCAGATGGTCAAGAACACCGTCATCGTGCCGGTGGGTGCGAAGGGCGGCTTCTACGCCAAGAACCTCCCCGACCCCGGCGACCGCGAGGCGTGGATGGCCGAGGGCATCGCCTGCTACCGCACCTTCATCTCCGGGCTGCTCGACATCACCGACAACCTGGTCGAGGGCCGCACGGTGCCGCCGGCCGACGTGGTCCGCCACGACGGCGACGACGCCTACCTGGTGGTCGCGGCCGACAAGGGGACCGCGACCTTCTCCGACATCGCCAACGAGGTGGCGCTGTCCTACGGCTTCTGGCTCGGCGACGCCTTCGCGTCCGGTGGCTCGGTCGGCTACGACCACAAGGCCATGGGCATCACCGCCCGCGGCGCCTGGGTCTCGGTCCAGCGGCACTTCCGCGAGCGGGGCATCGACTGCCAGGCCGAGGACTTCACCTGCGTCGGCATCGGCGACATGTCCGGCGACGTCTTCGGCAACGGCATGCTCTGCTCCGAGCACACCCGCCTCGTGGCCGCCTTCGACCACCGCGACATCGTCCTCGACCCCGACCCGGACGCCGCCACGTCGTACGCCGAGCGCAGGCGGCTCTTCGAGCTGCCCCGCTCCTCGTGGCAGGACTACGACACCTCGCTGCTATCCGAGGGCGGCGGCGTGTGGTCGCGCCAGCGCAAGTCGATCCCGCTCAACGACCACGTCCGGCGGGCGCTCGGCATCGACGAGGGCGTCGAGCAGATGACGCCGAACGAGCTGATGCGGGCCATCCTCACGGCCCCGGTCGACCTGCTGTGGAACGGCGGCATCGGCACCTACGTCAAGGGCGCTGAGGAGACCCACGCCGACGTCGGCGACAAGGCCAACGACGCGATCCGTGTCGACGGTGGCCAGCTGCGTGCGGCCTGCGTCGGCGAGGGCGGCAACCTGGGGCTGACCCAGGCCGGGCGCATCGAGTACGCCCGTCGCGGCGGACGCCTCGACACCGATTTCATCGACAACTCCGCCGGCGTCGACACCTCCGACCACGAGGTCAACATCAAGATCCTGCTCGACCGGGTCGTCGCCGACGGCGACCTCACCCACAAGCAGCGCAACACGCTGCTGGCCGAGATGACCGACGAGGTCGCGGCGCTGGTGCTGCGCGACAACTACGAGCAGAACCTCGCGCTGGCCAACGCACTCAACCACGCGCCGTCGATGCTCCACGTCCACGAGGCGCAGATCCGGCAGCTCGAGGCGGACGGGGTGCTCGACCGCGAGGTCGAGGGCCTGCCCTCGACCAAGGTCATCAAGCGACGTGCCGAGCGCGGCGAGGGGCTCACCGCGCCGGAGCTGTCGGTGCTGATGGCGTGGACGAAGATCGTGCTGGCCGACGAGCTGGTCGCCAGCGACCTGCCCGACGACCCCTACCTCGTCCAGGACCTCACGGCCTACTTCCCCTCCGCGATGCGCGAGCGGTTCCAGGCCCAGATCGGGGACCACCCGCTGCGCCGGGAGATCATCGTGACCCAGGTCGTCAACGACCTGGTCAACGGTGCCGGCATCACGTTCCTGGCCCGGCTGGGCGGGGAGACCGGGGCGAGCGCGCCGGAGCTGGTGGGGGCCAACTTCGTGGCCCGCGAGGTCTTCGGGTCCCTGCCGCTGCGGCAGGAGCTCAGCGCCTGGGACAACAAGCTGGACGCGGCCGTCCAGACCCGGATGCGGCTGGAGATGCGGACACTGGTGGAGCGGGCGAGCCGGTGGTTCGTCGCGAACCGTCGCCCGCCCATGGAGAGCCAGGCGGAGGTGGACCAGCTCGCCGGGCCGGTGCAGGAGACGATGGCGCGGCTGCCCGAGCTGATGAGTGGGCGCGAGCTGGCCGCGTTCGAGGAGCGTCGCGAGCGGCTGCTCGCGCAGGGTGTGCCCGAGGAGCTCGCGGAGCGCGTGGCGGTGCTCCCACCGGCGTACATGGTGCTGGGGGTGGTGGACACCGCACTGCGCACCGGTCTGGAGCCTGCCGACGTCGCGCGGGTCCACTTCGCGCTCGGCGAGCGGCTCGGCCTGCCGGTGCTGGTGCAGCGCATCCTGGGGCTCCCGCGCGAGGACCGTTGGCAGACCATGGCCAGGGCGGCGCTGCGGGACGACCTGCACCAGGTCCACCTGCAGCTCACGGGGCAGGTGCTCGCCGCGACCGAGGACGACGAGTCCGCCGCTGCGCGCATCCAGGCCTGGGAGGACGCCGACGCCGTGCAGGTCGACCGGGCCGCCCGCACGCTGCGGGACATCTGCTCCGACGACGCCGCCGACCTCGCACGGCTCTCGGTGGGGCTGCGGGTGGTGCGGGGGCTGCTGGCGACGGGGTAGCCCCTCGGTGGTCGAGGCGCGAGGCCGCACCGCTGGTCGAGGTGCGAGGCCGGTCACGGCCGAGCCTCGAGACCCGGTGACGGGGAGGTCCGAGACCTCCCCGTTATCGGTTTTACCGTTGTCGGAGGGCCGACCTAGGCTGCTTGACGATGACAACGGAATCTCGGGAAGCGCCTCAGGCGGCGGGTGTGCACTCGCTGTGGCGGCTGCGTGGCTACCTGCGGCCCTACGTGTGGTCGCTCTCGCTGATGCTGGTCGCCTCGCTGGGCGGCGTGGCGCTGGCCATCGGCATCCCGCTGGTGACCCGGGCGATCATCGACGGGCCGATCACCGAGCGTGACCTCTCCGCCCTGTGGCCGTTGGCCGGTCTGGCGCTGCTGCTCGGGGTGACCGAGGCGTTCCTGGTCTGGATGCGTCGGTGGGTGCAGTCGGCCGCCGTGCTCGGCCTGGAGACCACGATGCGCCGCGACCTCTACGCCCGGTTGCAGGAGCTGCCGATGGCCTTCCACGGCCACTGGCAGTCCGGTCAGCTTCTCTCGCGCGCGACGACCGACCTGTCGGCGATCCGGCGCTTCAGCGGCTTCGGCCTGCTGTTCCTGCTCATCAACGTCGTGCAGCTGACGGCGACGACCGTGGTGCTGCTGCACATGTACTGGCCGCTCGGCCTGGTCGTCGCGGCCGCCTCCGCACCGATCGTGTGGCTCTCGATGCGCTTCGAGAAGCGCTACGTCGTGATCTCCCGGCGGGTGCAGGACGAGCAGGGCGACCTCGCGACGTACGCCGAGGAGGGTGCCGTCGGCATCCGGGTCATCAAGTCCTTCGGCCGCAGCGAGCACGTCTCGGCCGGCTACGAGCGAGCCGCCGACCGGCTGCACGCCACGAGCATGGAGAAGGTCCGGCTCTCCGCCCGCTTCTGGACCTTCCTCGAGGTCATCCCCAACGTCGCGGTCGTGATCGTGCTGGCCCTCGGCGCGTACGGCGTGGGCCGAGGCTCGCTGACGCCCGGTGAGCTGGTCGCGTTCATCACCCTGCTGCTGAGCCTGGTGTGGCCGGTCTCCTCGCTCGGCGTCATCCTCGCGATGGCCCAGGAGGCGATGACCGCGTCCGCGCGCATCCTGGAGATCTTCGACACCGAGCCGTCCATCGTGGGCGGTGAGCGTCGCATCGACGCCCCGCGCGGGCACGTGCGCTTCGAGGCCGTCGACTTCGCCTTCCCCGACACCCCCGACACCTCGGTGCTGGCCGGGCTCGACCTTGACATCGCGCCGGGGGAGACCGTGGCCCTGGTCGGGGCGACCGGGTCGGGCAAGACCGTGCTGACCGCCCTGGTGCCGCGGCTGTGGGACGTCACCGGTGGCCGGGTCACCCTCGACGGGGTCGACGTCCGGGAGCTGGACCTGGAGCACCTGCGCTCGCTGGTCGCCACCGCCTTCGAGGACCCGACGCTGTTCTCGATGAGCGCCCGGGAGAACCTCACGCTGGGACGCTCGGACGCGACCGACGAGGAGATCGACGAGGCGCTGCAGATCGCCCAGGCGCAGTTCGTCCACGACCTGCCGTGGGGCCTCGACACCCGCATCGGCGAGCAGGGCATGGCGCTCTCCGGCGGCCAGCGGCAGCGGCTCGCCCTGGCGCGCGCGGTGCTCACCCGCCCCACGGTGCTCGTGCTCGACGACACCCTCTCCGCCCTCGACGTGCACACCGAGAAGCTCGTGGAGGAGGCGCTGCGCCGGGTGCTGGCCGACACCACCGGCATCGTCGTGGCCCACCGTGCCTCCACGGTGCTGCTCGCCGACAAGGTGGCGCTGCTCCAGGGCGGGCGGATCACCCACGTCGGCCAGCACAGCGAGCTCCTCGCGACCGTCCCCGCCTACCGCGAGCTCCTGGCCGCCGAGGCCGAGCGCGGCCCCACCGGCCCCACCGGGCCCAGCGGCACCGGCCTCACCGAGGGGGTGCCGGCATGAGCACCCCGCAGGACTCCAGGACGTGGCGCGGCGAGGCCGCCGTCGACGCCGACGAGGCGGCCGAGCGACTGACGGCCGGCCGGCTCGGCGGGGGCTCCCGGCGCCTCCTGCGCGAGCTGCTGTCGCCGTACTCCGGGGCGCTGAAGCTGCTCGTGCTCGTCGTGCTGGTCGAGAACGTCGCCCGGCTCTCCATCCCCTACCTCGTCAAGGTCGGCATCGACTCCGGCATCCCGCCGATCCGCACCGACGACGACCTCACCCCGCTGGCCACCGTGGTGGCGCTCGTGCTCGGCGCGACGCTGACCCAGGCGGTCGCGCGCAACCGGTTCCTGGTGATGCAGGGGCGCATCGGCCAGGACGTCCTGCACGCGCTGCGCCGCCGGGTCTTCCGACACTTCCAGGCCCTTGACCCGCAGTTCCACGACACCTACACCTCCGGCCGGGTCATCTCGCGCCAGACCTCCGACGTCGACGCGATCTACGAGATGCTCGAGACCGGCTTCGACGGCCTGGTCACCGCCGCGCTGACGCTGGTCGGCACCGCTGGCATCCTGCTCTTCCTCGACGTCGAGCTCGGTCTCGTGGCGCTGCTGTGCTTCCCGTTCCTGGTGCTGCTGACCAACTGGTTCCGCAAGGCCTCGGCCGCCTCCTACCGCGTCACCCGCGAGAAGGTCGCGCTGGTGATCGTCCACTTCGTGGAGTCCATGGGCGGCATCCGCGCCGTCCAGGCCTTCCGTCGCGAGCGTCGCAACCAGGAGATCTTCGACGACGTCAACGACCAGTACCGCCGGGCCAACCTGGTGGCCTTCCGGCTGGTCGCGTGGTTCATGCCGGGCATCCGGCTCATCGGCAACGTCACCATCGCCTCGGTCCTCCTCTACGGCGGCTACCTCGCCTACAACGGCGACGTCACCGTCGGCGTGCTGGCGGCCTTCCTGCTCTACCTGCGGCAGTTCTTCGAGCCGATGATGGAGATCAGCCAGTTCTACAACACCTTCCAGTCCGCCTCGGCGGCCCTGGAGAAGCTCGCCGGCGTGCTCGAGCAGGAGCCCGGGGTGCCCGAGCCGACCGACCCGACGCCGCTGGGGCGAGCCGCGGGGGAGGTGCGCTTCGACCACGTGGAGTTCGCCTACGTCGAGGGGCGCCCCGTCCTGCCCGACCTCGACCTGGTCGTGCCCGCCGGGCAGACCCTCGCCCTGGTCGGCACGACCGGTGCGGGGAAGACGACCATCGCCAAGCTGGCGACCCGCTTCTACGACCCCACCGCCGGTCGGGTGCTGCTCGACGGCATCGACCTGCGCGAGCTCGCCGGCGACTCGCTGCGCGACAACGTGGTGATGGTGACCCAGGAGAACTACCTCTTCTCCGGCACGGTCGCCGACAACATCCGCTTCGGTCGTCCCGAGGCCTCCCTGGACGAGGTGGTCGCGGCGGCCCGGGCGCTGGGGGCGCACGAGTTCATCGAGGCGATGCCGCAGGGCTACGACACCGAGGTGACCAACTCCGGTGGTCGGCTCTCGGCCGGCCAGCGTCAGCTGGTGGCGTTCGCCCGGGCGTTCCTCGCCGACCCCGCCGTGCTGATCCTCGACGAGGCGACGTCCTCGCTCGACATCCCCTCGGAGCGGCTGGTGCAGCAGGCGCTGCGCACGGTGCTGGCCGGCCGGACGGCCGTGATCATCGCCCACCGGCTCTCGACGGTGGAGATCGCCGACCGGGTGCTCGTCCTCGAGCACGGCCGGATCGTCGAGGACGGCAGCCCCGCCGAGCTGGTGGCCGGGGGAGAGGGCCGCTTCGCGGGTCTCCACCAGGCCTGGGCGGACTCGTTGGCCTGAGTGGTCGAGGTGGGCCTCGGGGCGGCCGGGGGCTGAGGCGGGGCACGGAACGGCCCCCGCGCCCCCTCCGTCGGAACCAGCCCCTCGCTCGTCCCTCACGAGGGGGCGGCCAGGCCCATCCACCCTCCTCCGGGGGCGCCCGGGCCGTCCCGCGCCCCGCCGGCGGCCCCCGGCAGCCCCTTCGTGGGAACCAGCCCTCTCGCTCGTCCCTCACGAGTGGGCGGCCAGGCCCATCCACCCTCCTCCGGCCGCCCCGCGCCCCGCGGACCCGCGTCCGCACCCGGCGGCTAGGGTCGGCGCCATGAGCGAGCTGCACCTCCTCGACGCTGCCGAGACCGCCCGCCGCACGAGTGCGGGGGAGGTGAGCGCGGTCGAGGTCGCGCGGGCCTCCCTGGAGCGGATCGCCGCCCTCGACCCGGGGCTCAACGCGATGTCGCGGGTGCTCGCCACCGAGGCGCTGGCCGAGGCCGAGAGCCGGGACGCCGCGCTGGCGGCGGGCGAGCCGTGCGGTCCGCTGCACGGCGTACCCGTCGTCATCAAGGAGGAGGTCGACGTCGCCGGGACGGTGACGACCTTCGGCGGCGAGGGCAACAGCACCCCGGCGGCCGCCGACGCCGAGGTGGTGCGCCGCCTGCGGGCGGCCGGTGCGGTGGTCGTGGGGAAGACGACGATGCCGGAGTTCGGGGCGTGGCCCTACACCGAGGGCACCTCGCGCGGCATCACGCGCAACCCGTGGGACCCCTCGCGCACCCCGGGCGGCTCCAGCGGCGGCACCGCCGTCGCGGTGGCCACCGGCATGGTGCCGGTCGGCCTCGGTGGTGACGGGGGCGGCTCGATCCGCATCCCCAGCGCGATGTGCGGTCTCTTCGGCCTCAAGCCGCAGCGCGGCCGCGTGACGACCGCCCCGCACCCGCACCTGTGGTGGGCGCTGGGCACGGCCGGCCCGTTGACCCGCACCGTGCTGGACAGCGCGATCTTCTACGACGCCATCCGCGGGAACGTGCCCACCGACCTCTACTCCGCCGGCGAGACGGGCTCGTTCACCGAGGCCGCCCGCACCGCTCCGGGACGCCTCCGGATCGGCTGGTCCACCAAGCCGGTCACGCTCGGCGTACGCCCCGACCCAGCCCACGTGCGGGCGGTGCAGGACACCGCGCGCCTGCTCGGCGAGCTGGGCCACGACGTGCGCGAGGTGGACCCCCGATACCCGGACCCGACGCTGGCGTTCGTGCCGCAGTTCTTCGCCGGCATCCGTGACGAGGCCGCGATGGTCGAGCATCCCGAGCGGCTGGAGCGGCGCACCCGTGAGACCCGACGCCTCGGGGCCTGGGTGACGCCCCGCGTGCGCGACTGGGCGCTGCGCCAGAGCGAGGAGATCTCGCGGGCGGCCAACCGGGTCTTCGACGACGTGGACGTGCTGCTGACCCCGACCGTGGCGCACCGTCCGCCGCAGGTGGGCGTCATCGACGGTCGCGGAACGGTCGGCTCGACGCTCAAGGCGATGCCCGCCATCGCCTACTGCGCGATCTGGAACGTCGCCGGCAACCCCGCCGCCAACGTCCCCGCCGGGCTCGGTGAGGACGGCCTGCCGCTCGGCGTCCAGCTCGTCGGGCGCCAGCACGACGAGACCACGCTGCTCAGCCTCTCCGCCCAGCTCGAGGCCGCGCGCCCCTGGTCCTTCCCGCGCCTCTGACCGACTCCGGCGAGAGGCCCCTAGGGTGAGGCCGTGACTGCGATCAGGGTGAGGGACCTGACCAAGGTGTACGGAGAGGTGCGCGCCGTCGACGGCGTGGACCTTGACGTGGCCGACGGGGAGTTCGTGGGCGTGCTCGGCCCCAACGGGGCGGGCAAGACCACGCTGCTGGAGGTCGTGGAGGGCCTGCGCCGCCCCGACTCCGGGACCGTGGAGGTGCTGGGCGAGCAGGTGTGGCCGCGCAACGCGGCGGTGCTCCCGCGCATCGGCGTGCAGCTGCAGGCCTCCGCGTTCTTCGAGCGGCTCACCGCTCGCGAGCAGATCCGCACGTTCGCGGCCCTGTACGACGTCAGCCCGGCGCGCGCCGACGACTGGCTCGAGCGGGTCGGGCTCGCGGAGAAGGCCTCGGCGCGGGTCGAGGACCTCTCCGGCGGCCAGGCCCAGCGGCTCTCCATCGCCTGCGCGCTGGTGCACGACCCCGAGCTGGTCTTCCTCGACGAGCCGACCGCCTCCCTGGACCCGCAGGCCCGCCGCAACCTCTGGGACCTGCTGGCGGGCATCAACGAGGCCGGCCGCACCGTCGTGCTGACCACCCACTACATGGACGAGGCGGAGGTCCTCTGCGACCGGGTCGCGGTGATGGACTCCGGCCGGGTGCTGCAGGTCGGGTCGCCGGCCGAGTTGGTGCGCCACCTCGACGCCCCCGCCCGCATCATCGTGGCCCCCGGCCAGCTCGACGAGGCAGGGGCCCGGGGCATCGCCGGCACCGAGTCGGTCGAGGTGGGGCCCGACGGCACGGTGCTCACCACCCGGCACCCCGCCGACGTGGTGGCCCGGCTCGGGGAGCTCGGCGCCCTCGACGGGGTGCGGGTGCAGACCGGGACCCTCGAGGACGTCTTCCTCGCGCTCACCGGACGGAGCTACCGAGCATGAGGGCCTTCTCCGCCATCGCCGCGGCGATCGTGCGCGGCTTCGTCCGCGACCGGGCCTCGCTGTTCTTCGCGGTCGTCTTCCCGCTGATGTTCCTGGTCTTCTTCGGTGGCGTGCTGTCCGACCGCGGGCAGCCGGCCGCCGAGCTGGTGCAGGTCGGCGACCTCGCGCTGGTCGAGGCACTGTCCCCGGAGGCCCGCGACGCGTTCGACGCGGCCTTCGACGTACGCCGGGTCGACGACCTCGACACCGCCCTGGAGCAGGTGCGCAGCGGTGACGCCGACGTCGCGCTGCGCCAGGACGGCGGCACCCTGGTGGCGCACTACACGCAGACCGACCAGGTGCAGGCTGCCGTCACGCAGGCGACCCTCAGGGCCCTCGTGGACGGCACCAACGTTGCGCTGCTCGCGCAGGAGGCCGGCTCGGCGGTGCCGTTCGCGCTCGACGTGGAGCGGGTGGAGGACGAGTCGCTGACCGTGATCCAGTTCGTGACGCCCGGCCTGCTGGGCTGGGCGATCGCGACCAGTGCGGCGATCGGCGCGGCCGCGACCCTGCAGGGGTGGCGGCAGACCAAGCTGATGCGGCGCCTCCAGCTGGCGCCGGTGCGCACGCGCACCATCGTGTCCGCGCGCGTCGTGGTCACGCTCGGCATCGCGCTGGTGCAGACCGCGATCTTCCTCGGGGTCGGCATGGCGTTCTTCGGGTTGTCGCTCACCGGCTCCTGGTGGATGGCCGTGCCGCTGGTCCTGGTCGGGACGCTGTGCTTCATGGCCCTCGGCCTGCTCGCCGGCGCGCTCACCACCACGGCGGAGGCGGCGGTCAACGCCGCCAACTTCATGGTGCTGCCGATGGCGTTCCTCAGCGGTTCCTTCTTTTCCCTCGACGGGGCGCCGCGGTGGTTGCAGACCATCTCGGACCTGATGCCGCTCAAGCACCTCAACGATGGCATGCTCGACGTCATGGTCCGGGGAGAGGGCCCGGCCGCCGCCCTGCCGGTGCTTGGGATCCTCGCGGCGTTCGCACTCGTGGTCACGCTGGTCGCGGCCAAGCTCTTCCGCTGGGAGAGCGTCTAGGCCCCGGTCCGCCGCTCCTCGCCGGCTGCGGTGTGACCGGCCGGGCACCCTGTTGGGTGACCTGTCCTGGGATGCGTCTGCCTACGTTCGTTGCAGACGTGCAGCCGTAGCGACCAGAGAGCGAGCCCACGATGAGCCCACTCGCGCACGGCGCGGCGGCATCGACCGACGTGGTCGGCGCCCAGGGGGATACCCCGCAGGACGCCGCTCCACACCCCTCCGACCTGGTCGTGCTCCTCGACGAGGAGGGTCGACCGACCGGCACGGCCCCCCGCACCCGGGTCCACACCCGTGAGACCCCGCTCCACCTCGCCTTCTCGCTGTACGTCGTCGACACGGACGGTCGGCTGCTGCTGACCCGCCGCGCGACCGGCAAGACCGCCTGGCCCGGGGTCTGGACCAACTCCTGCTGCGGGCACCCCAGGCCGGGGGAGCCGGTGCAGGCCGCCGTGCGCCGGCGCACCGCCGAGGAGCTCGGGCTCGAGGTCGGCGGGCTCGACGTCGTGCTCCCCGACTTCCGCTACCGCGCCGTCGACGCCTCGGGTGTCGTGGAGAACGAGATCTGCCCGGTCCACCTCACCGTCGTCCCGGTCGGCACCGAGCCCCGGCCCGACCCCGCAGAGGTCGCCGAGCACGCCTGGCTGGACTGGTCCGACGTACGCCGCACCGCGGAGGCGTCCCCGTTCCTGCTGAGTCCCTGGATGGTCCTGCAGGTCGCCCAGCTGGGCGCGCTCGCCGGCGACGACCTGCGCTCGCTGGCCACCCGCAGCACGGGAGCCCTCCGGTGACCGCCGAGATGTTCGCCCCGCCGGCGACGCGTCGTGCGCGCGCGGCGCGGGCCGGTGCCAGGGCCGAGGAGCCGACCGCACCCACCACCCCTCACGCCGCGCAGGCCGGCGCCGAGGCGCTCGCCGCGGTCGAGGAGCTGCTCCGGCTGCGCCTGGACCGCCTGGCGGGGGAGTGGCGCCGCGGGCCCGGGCCCGAGCCGCTGGTCGGTGACGCCGACCCGGTGCTCGGCGAGCAGGGCCTGCCCGGCATCCTCGCCGAGCTCGTGCTCGGCGCCGGCAAGCGTTTCCGCCCGCTCATGTGCCACTGGGGCTGGCTGGCCGCCGGCGGCACGGAGTCCGGCGCCGACCCGACGGTGCCCGTGCGCATCGGGGCGGCCCTGGAGCTGCTGCACGCCTTCGGCCTCGCCCAGGACGACGTGATGGACGGTTCGACCACGCGCCGCGGCCGTCCCGCCACCCACGTGTCCGCCAGCGACTGCCATCGCGCTGCCGGTGGTCGCGACGACGCGCTGCGCTACGGCGCGTCCGTGGCCGTGCTCGTCGGCGACCTGGCCCACATGGAGGCCGACGCGATCGTCGCCGAGCTCGCCCAGCCGGTGCGGCACCTGTGGTGGCGCACCAGCGTCGAGCTCGTGCGCGGGCAGGTCCTCGACCTGTCGGAGGCGGCCGCGGGTGGCGGCGCGAACGCCGAGGCCCGCGCCTGGGCCGTGGCCCGGGCCAAGTCCGGCGGCTACACCATCCAGCGCCCGCTCGAGCTCGGTGCGGTCGCGGCCGGCGCCGGGTCCGAGGTGCTGGACGCCCTGGGGGAGTACGGCGCGCACCTGGGCGAGGCCTTCGCCCTGCGCGACGACCTGCTCGGCGTCTGGGGCGACCCCGAGCTCACCGGCAAGCCCGCCCACGACGACCTGCGCGCGGGCAAGGCCACCGTGCTGCTCGCGTGGGCGGAGCAGGAGGCGACCGGCCGCGCCGCGGACCTGGTCGCCCGCATCAGGAACCAGCAGCACGAGGACGGCGACGTCGAGGAGGCAGCACAGATCATGGAGAGCACCGGGGTCCGCGAGCGGGCCGAGGAGCAGGTACGCCGCAGCCACGCGAGCGCCCTTGCAGCACTCGAGGAGCCCGCGCTGCACCCCGCCGGGGTCGCGGGCCTGCGCCAGGTCGCCGACAGCGTGTGCTGGAGGACCCGATGAGCCGCGTGGTGGTGATCGGGGCCGGCCTGGCCGGTCTCGCGACGGCCTGCCACCTCAGCCGCTCGGGCCACGAGGTCGTCGTGGTCGAGGCCGAGCACGCCCCGGGCGGGCGCGCCGGTCGGATCGACCGCGACGGCTACACCTTCGACACCGGCCCGACCGTGCTCACCATGCGCGGGCTGCTCGACGACGTGGTCTCCGCCGCCGGTGGCGACCTCGACGCCCTGCTCCCCATGCGGATGCTCGACCCGGCGTACCGGGCGAAGTTCGCCGACGGCTCCGAGATCCTCGTGCGCCACGGCCACGAGGCGATGCGCGAGGAGATCCGCACCGTCTGCGGGCCCGCCGACGCGGCCGCCTTCGACGACTTCAGCGCGTGGCTGAAGAAGCTCTACGACGTCGAGATGCCGCACTTCATCGACGCCAACTTCGACAGCCCGCTCGACCTCGTCTCCTCGCCGGCCGCCGCCGCGAGACTGCTGGGCCTCGGTGGCTTCGGCCGGCTCGGGCCCAACGTCCGGCGCCGCTTCGCCGACGACCGGCTGCGCCGGCTCTTCACCTTCCAGGCGATGTACGCCGGGCTGCCGCCGTCCTCGGCGCTGGCCCTCTACGCGGTCATCACCTACATGGACTGCATCGAGGGCGTCTGGTTCCCCGACGGCGGCATGTCGGCGGTCCCGCACGCCCTGGCCAAGGCGGCCACGGACGCCGGTGTCGAGCTGCGCCTGGGCCAGCGGGTCACCGAGGTGCTGCGCCGCGCCGACGGCGCCGTCGCCGGCATCGTCATCGAGGGCGACTCCGAGGGCGGTGAGCGGCTGGCCGCCGACGCCGTCGTATGCACGCTCGACCTGCCGGTGGCCTACCGGCGCCTGCTCCCCGACCTCGCGCCGCCGCGGGTCGTGAAGAAGGGCAAGTACTCGCCCTCGGCCGTCGTGTGGCACGTCGGCGTCCGCGGCGGGCTCCCCGAGGGGACCCGGCACCACAACATCCACTTCGCCGACGCCTGGGACTCCTCCTTCGACGCCCTGATCAAGCAGGGCCGGATGATGCCGGACCCCTCGCGCCTGGTCACGGTCCCGACGATGAGCGACCCTTCGCTCGCCCCCGACGGCTCGCACGTCCTCTACGTCCTCGAGCCCGCCCCCAACCTCGACGGCGTCGTGGACTGGAAGACCCAGCGCGGCCGCACCCGTGAGGAGCTGGAGCGCTTCCTGGAGCGCGAGGGCTACCCGACCGACATCGTCGCCGAGGAGCTCGTGGACCCCGTCGACTGGGAGGCCCAGGGCATGGAGCGCGGCACGCCGTTCGCGCTGGCCCACACCTTCGCCCAGACCGGCCCGTTCCGGCCGTCCAACGTCGAGAAGCGCGTGCCCGGCTTCTTCTTCGCCGGCTCCGGCACGACCCCCGGCGTCGGCGTCCCGATGGTGCTGGTCTCCGGCAAGCTGGCCGCCCAGCGGGTCACCGACTACCTCCCGGCAGCCCCCGCCTGGAAGCCGCGCGCGGCGCGCCGTACCGAGGTGGCCTGAGGTGTCAGCGGTCGCGACGTCCGTGGTGGAGCCGGACCTCGTCGAGGGCTACCGCCGGTGCGCGGAGCTCACCCGGCGGCACGGCACGACGTACTACTGGGGCGCGGCGATCCTGCCCAAGGAGCGCCGCCGGCACGTCCACGCGGTCTACGCGCTGTGCCGCCTCGCCGACGACATCGTCGACGCCCCGGGAGCCACCGACCCGGGGCAGGTCGCCGCGACCGAGCAGGCGCTGGCCGACTTCCAGGCCGCGTTCATGCGCGCCGTGCAGGAGGGCACCAGCCCCGACCCGGTGCTGGCCGCCGTCGCCCGCACCGTCCGGGAGACCCGGATCGACCCGGAGTGCTTCGAGCGGTTCTTCGGGGCGATGGCCCAGGACCTCACCACCACGACGTACGACACCTGGGAGGACCTGCTCGGCTACATGGAGGGCTCGGCCGCGGTCATCGGGGAGATGATGCTGCCCGTCCTCGAGCCGAGCTCGGCCTCGGCCAAGGAGCCGGCACGCGCGCTCGGCAACGCCTTCCAGCTGACCAACTTCCTGCGGGACGTCGCCGAGGACCTCGACCGCGGCCGGGTCTACATCCCGCAGGAGGACCTCGAGCGCTTCGGCGCCGACCCCGCCCGACGCCGGGCCGACGCTTCGTGGCGCGCCCTGATGGCCTTCGAGGTCGAGCGCAACCGCGGGCTGTACGCCGAGGCCGATCGCGGCCTGGCTCTGCTCCCGGACGCCTCGCGCCGCTGCGTCGGCACCGCCCGCCGTCTGTACGCCGGCATCCTGGACCGGATCGAGGACGCCGGCTACGACGTCTTCGGAGAGCGGGTCGTCGTCCCCACCTGGCGCAAGGCCGCCCTCGCCGGCGCGGCCCTCGGCGTCACCGCGGCCGGTGCACTGCGCACCTCGCCGTCCACCGCTGGTCGAGGTGCGAGCGGAGCAAGACACGAGACCCCGCCGCGCATCCCGAGCGCCCTGAAGCCGATGCCGCGGCGCGACCAGCTCGAGCCGTCGTGGCAGCACGCGAAGCCGGCCCGCATCCGGGCCGCCCTCGACGTGGCCCTCGCCCGCGACCCCGGCGGGTGGTACACCGTCGGGCCGTCCACCGCGCTCGGCACGACCAGCATCACCCGCTCCGTCGCGGGCCGCGAGGTCGTGCTCTGGCGCACGAGCACCGGGGTCGCAGCCGGTCCCGGCTCCTGCCCCCACCTGGGCGCGTTGCTCACCGACTGCGAGGTGTTCGGCGACAAGCTGCACTGCCGCTGGCACGGTCTCGCGCTGGCCCCCGAGGGGCAGCCCGGCTGGCCGGCGTACGCCGCCCACGACGACGGCGTGCTGCTCTGGGTCCGCGTCCCCACCCCCGGCGAGACGCCCTCCGACCTGCCGCGGATCACCGCCCGCCCGCCGCTGGCCCGCTCCGTGGCGGCGGTCGTGGAACTGCCCGGCACCTGCGAGCCGCGGGACATCATCGCCAACCGGCTCGACCCCTGGCACGGCTCGTGGTTCCACCCCTACGCCTTCAGCCACCTCGAGGTCGACGAGTCCGCCAGCGACGACGAGGTCCTGACCGTCGACGTGACGTTCCGGCTGAGCCGGCGCTGGGGCGTGCCGGTGCGGGCCGAGTTCGCCTGCCCCGACGCCCGCACGATCGTCATGACGATCACCGAGGGCGAGGGCGCCGGCAGCGTCGTGGAGACGCACGCGACCCCGATCGGGCCGGGCCCCGACGGCAAGCCGCGCACGATGATGGTCGAGGCCACCATCGCCCACTCCGACCGCCCAAGGTTCAGGGCCGCCCGCGCCGTCTCCAGCCTGCTCCAGCCGGCGATGCGCCACACCGCGCGTCGCCTGTGGGTCGACGACATGGTCTACGCCGAGCGTCCCTGGCTGCTCCGCGCGCGCGGGGAGTCCTACGGGATCTGAGCCTGGGCTCAGCCGCGCGAGAGGGTACGACGCAGGGCGCCCGCGCCCGGGACCCGACCGCGCAGCGGCGGGCTCCAGGTGCCGTGGCCGGCGACGTCCCAGCGGGCGAGGAGCGTGTCCGCGGCCTGGAACCCTGTGGTGGCGGCGCGCTCCATGAGCGCGACGGGCAGCTCGCACCGGGTGCCGTCGCCGGCCAGGACGACCCGTGGGTCCGGCGTACGCACCCCGGGGCGGGTGGCCCACGGGTCGGTGCCGACCAGGGGGCAGTCCTCGCGCACGAGCAGCTCCTCGCCGAGGACCCGGGCGCCGTCGAGCCCGGGGTGCACCCGCAGCAGCTCGCGCCAGAGCACCTGGCGCAGGGCCGCCTTGTCGACGGCGAGGTCAGCGGGCAGGGCGTAGGCGTGCAGCTCGACGACCGACCCCCCGTGGCGGACGGCCCAGTCGCGCGCGCCGTCCTCGAGCATCTCCAGGAAGGAGATGTTGTCGAGGGGCCCGAAGCCGCTGGTGCCGAGGAACGGCGCGGCGTCGCGCGGGGCGGGACGGTCCAGCCACAGCCGCCACACGCCGAACGGCGGGGCGTGGCCCAGCCCGGCCAGGCGATCGCGCCAGGCCGGGTCGGAGGCGCCGAGCCAGGGGGCGCCCTCGACCAGTCGTTGCAGCGGGCGCCGGTCGGTCGCCACGACGACCGCGTCGACCTGGAGGCTGCGGTCGTCGGTGACGACCACGACACCCTCGCCGTGCTCCTCCAGAGCGCGCACGGGGGAGTCCAGGGTCACCGAGGCGCCGAGCCGCTCCAGGTGCGCGGCCAGCGGCGACCACAGGGCGGTGTCGAAGTCGTCGGCGGCGACGTCGAAGAGCAGCCCCTCGGCCGAGCCGAGGAAGTAGGTGTGGAACATCGCGACCAGCTCCCCGCCGGAGAACTCCCGGGGGTCGGCGAAGAAGCTGCGCGCGAAGACCTCCAGCGCCAGGTGCCGGGCGCGGTCGGGGAAGCGCAGCCGGTCCAGCACGTCGGCGGCGCTGCGCCCGTCGAGGGCGGAGAACGTCTCGGGGAAGGCGACGTCGAGCAGGCCGAGCGCCTCGGCCACGTCCACGCGGGCCAGGTCGCGCGCCGTGAACGAGGGGGAGCGGAGCACGAAGCCCATCACGCTCCACGGCGGTGTGCGTGGGATGTGGGTGAAGGAGTCGCGCATGCCCTCGGCCGCGAGCAACGGGTAGTCCCTCACGGCCCGCAGCGCGGTCAGCGACGGGTCGGCGCGGCGCAGCAGCGCGCGCAGGTTGTAGTACTGCCGGAAGAAGGCGTGGAAGCCGCGGCTCATCGCCACCGACGAGCCGTCGACCTCGACCTGCCACGACGCCACGCGGCCGCCGAGGCGGGAGGTGGACTCCAGCAGCTCGACCCGCACGCCGCGCTCGGCCAAGGCGGTCGCGGCCGCGAGGCCGGCGATCCCGCCACCGACGACGGCGACGCGGTGCCGCCCGCCGTCCTCGCGCAGGCCGGCCGGAGGAGCGGGCTGGTGCTCGGCGCGCCGGTCGCGCCCCGGGCGCCAGGCGCCGCGCGGGAGCCGGCCGCCGGCGGCGTACGGCGTGGTAAGGGCGGGGAGGAAGGAGCTCATCGGGGCTTCCTTGCGCGCCACGTGTGCACCTGGCCGCGCTGCCAGCCCGTGGCGGAGCGGTGCTCGACGTCGGTGAACCCGACCGCACGCAGCCGCCCGGCCAGGCCCTGGACGCCGTCGAAGTCCAGGACGCTGCGCCACAGGTAGCGGTAGATCGGGCTGCCGGGAGCGGTCACGAACCCCAGCGGGATCACGACCAGCCAGCAGGTCAGGTGCCAGGCCCAGGTGGCGATCCTGCTCTCCCGGACGCTGTAGTCGTGCACGACCAGCGCGCCGCCGTCGGTCAGCACGTCGAGCACCTCGCCGAGGAGGCGGTCGCGGGAGCTCACGTTGCGCACGAGGTACGCCGCCAGCACGCCGTCCACGGGACCCAGCTCGGCCCCGGTCAGCCGCTCGGCGTCGGCCTGGCGGAAGTCGGCTCGGGCCAGCGCGGTCTTGCCGCGGGCCTGATCGAGCATCCCGGCAGACCCGTCGATCCCGACGACCTCGGCGTCCACGCCGGCCTCGTCGAGCGCGCGCACGAGCGCGGCGGTCGAGGCCCCGGACCCGCAGCCGAGGTCGACGACCCTGGGGCGCCGGCCCGGCGTGGCGGGCAGGGCCTCCACAAGCGCACGGGCGGAGGAGCGCAGCTGCGCGTGGTAGCCCGGGCTGAGCGCGACCATGAGGTCGTAGCTGCGCGCCACCCGGTCGAAGGCGGAGGGGACGGTGCCCCCGGCGAGCTCGGTCATGCGCGCTGCTCCTGTCGTCGTCCGCTGTCGCCGGCGCCGTCGCCGGTGCCCGAGCGCCGCTCCTCGCGCCGCCCGGCGTGCACCCACAGCACCATGGCGAGGGTCACCATGCCGAAACCGAAGGCGAAGTCCTCCACCGGGATGTCCCAGGGGGCGCGGACGCCGGTCATGTCGGCCTCGTTGTAGAGCACCAGCGGGTCCGACAGCTTGGTCAGCCAGCCGTCGACGGGGACCTGGAAGCCCATGACGATGGCCATCGCCAGCCAGTAGCGCCAGGTGCGCAGGATGCCGGTGCGCAGCCACAGCAGCTCGATCGCGAGCACGACGACGACCGAGACGAGCGCGGTCAGCGTGTAGATCCCCATCAGGCCACCTTCTCCTCGGTGCTCGCCGACGGAGCGGGGCGGGGCCCGCCGCCGTGCGGCAGGTCACGGAGGACCCGGCCGAGCGGCTCCCCGGCGCGCAGTCGCCCGAGCGCGGTCAGCACGTTGCCGACGGCCTCCAGCGTCAGCAGGCCGCAGATCGGCACGACGATGAAGAAGACCAGCTCCTCCAGCGGCATCTCGAAGGGCAGCAGGATGCCGGTCAGCTTCTCCTCGGAGTAGGACCACGAGCCCGCGGCGATCATCGCGATGTCCCAGATGCTGTAGGCCAGCACGAGCGGCGCCATCGCGACCAGCAGCCGCCGCGGCCGCCGCCAGACGCGTGCCCCGAGGAGCAGCTCCAGGGGCAGCGTGATCAGCAGGCACAGGCCCATGACGACGAGGTACTCCCCGCGTTCCATCTCCACTCCTCGTCCACCGGTCCACAGGGACCCACTCCGACACTCTGCGGACAAGCGTCCCCGAGCGGACAACACCCCTGGCTCACCCGGAGTGGGCTGGCGGTCACGCCGCCGACCGGGTGGGCGCGAGCGCCTGTGGTCGTCCCGGGTCGGCCTCCCGGCCGGGTGCGAGGATGCCCCCGTGCTCGACCTGCTGCCCTCCGCCCTCCCCGCCACCGTCACCGCCACGCCGGCCCGCCTGCTGCGCCGCCTGCGCGGCGCTCCCTCACCCGTGGCGGGCCGCACGGTCCTGGTGACGGGGGCCTCCTCGGGGATCGGCGAGCACACGGCGTACGCCGCCGCGCGGGCCGGTGCGAAGGTCCTGCTCGTCGCGCGCCGCGCCGAGGAGCTGGACCGGGTCGCGGAGCAGGTGCGGGCGCTGGGTGGGCAGGCAGCGACGTACTCCTGCGACCTGACCGACGGCGAGGCCGTCGACGCGCTGGTGGTCCGGGTGCTGGCCGAGCACGGCGCGGTCGACCACCTGGTCAACAACGCCGGTCGGTCGATCCGCCGCTCGCTGTCCGAGAGCGCCGACCGCTTCCACGACGTGGAGCGGACGATGGCGATCAACTACTTCGGCCCAGTGCGGCTCACGATGGGGCTGCTGCCCGCCATGCGCGCGCAGGGCTTCGGGCACGTCGTCAACGTCGTGTCGTGGGGCGTGCAGATCAAGGCCCCCAAGTTCTCGGCCTACCTCGCCTCCAAGTCCGCGATCGACACCTGGGGCCGGATCCTGGCCCGCGAGGCGCGCTCGGACGGCGTGCACGTGACCAACATGCGCTTCGGGCTCGTGAAGACGCCGATGATCGCGCCCACCAAGGAGTACGAGAACCAGCGCGCGATGACCGCCGAGCAGGCCGGCCAGCAGGTGCTGCGGATCATGGAGGACCTGCCGCCCGCATGGGGACACCCGGTCGGGTACGTCGGCGAGGCGATGGGGCTGCTGGCGCCGAGGCTCACCGACGCGGTGATGCATCGGCTGCACCAGCGCATCCCCGACGCCCGCTGAGCCGCGGGGAGGACGCGGTCAGGAGGCCTTCTTGGCCGCCGTCTTCCTGCTGGCCGTCTTCTTGCTCGTCGACTTCTTGGCTGCGGTCTTCTTCGCTGCGGTTTTCTTGGTGGCCGCCTTCTTCGCGGGAGCCTTCTTCGTCGACTTCTTCGCCGCGGTCTTCTTGGTCGTCTTCTTCGCGGCGGCCTTCTCGGCCGGTTCCTCGGCCTCCTCGGAGGTGTCCTCGCCCCGGCCCTTCTTGGCCGCGTCGACCGAGCGCTGCAGGGCGGCGAGCAGGTCGACCACCTCGCCGGAGGTCTTGGTGGAGGTGGGGGTCCGCTCGACCTCGCCGCCCTCGATCTTGGCCTTGACCAGCGCCTCGACGGCGTCGGCGTAGTCGTCGGAGAACTCGCTGGCGTCGAAGTCGCCGGAGAGCGTCTCGACGAGCATGTTGGCCATCTTGACCTCGGCGTCCTTGACCTCGCCGACCTCGACGCTGAAGTCCGGGACACGGATCTCGTCGGGCCACATCATCGTCTGCAGCACGATCACGTCGCCGGCCTCGGTCTCGCGCACCCGCAGCACGGCCACGGTGGTGCGCTGGCGCAGGGCGACGGTCACGACGGCCATCCGGTCGGCGTCCTGCAGCGCCTGGCGCAGCAGCGCGTAGGGCTTGGCGCCGGTCTTCTCGGGCTCGAGGTAGTAGGACTTCTCGAAGAGCAGCGGGTCGATCTGGTCGCTGGGCACGAACTTCTCGACCGCGATCTCGCGCGAGGACGTGACGGGCAGCTCGGCGAGGTCGTCGTCGGTGAGGATGACCATCTCGCCGTCCTCGGTCTCGTAGCCCTTGGCGATGTCGGCGTAGGCCACCTCCTCGCCGTCCAGGGAGCAGATGCGCTGGTAGCGGATGCGGCCGCCGTCCTTGGCGTGCACCTGGCGGAAGGAGACGTCGTGGGACTCGGTCGCGGAGTAGAGCTTCACCGGGACGCTGACCAGCCCGAACGAGACCGAGCCCTTCCAAATGGCACGCATGGTGCCCAGTGTGACCCGTGGGGCGAGTGAAAGTCATCGCCCCGACGGTCACAATGCGGGGGTGCCCGTGCCCCGCCCCATGCTCGCGACCAAGACCGACGCCGTCCCCGTCGGCGCGGAGTGGTCTCACGAGGTCAAGTGGGACGGCGTGCGGATCCTGGCCGAGGTCACCGACGGGCAGGTGCGGCTGTGGAGCCGCAACGCAAACGACGTGACCGTCGCCTGGCCCGACGTGGCGCTCCCGCACGAGGCGCTCGTGCCCGGGTCGACGCGGCCGCGGGACCTACTCGTCGACGGCGAGATCATCGCGCTCAACGAGCGGGGGCTGCCGGACTTCCGGGTGCTTCAGGACCGGATGCACGTGCGCCGCGCCAGCACCGCGACCCGGCTGGCCGCCGGTCTCCCGGCCACCTACATGGTCTTCGACCTGCTCCGCGTGGACGGCGAGGACCTGACCGGGCTCCCGCTCAGCGAGCGGCGCGCGCGCCTGGCAGCCCTCGACCTCGCGCCCTGGCAGGTCCCCGAGCCGTACGACGACGGGCAGATGCTCCTGGAGGCCACCCGCGCCCAGGGGCTGGAGGGCGTCGTGAGCAAGCGGCTGTCCTCGCGCTACACCTTCGACGCCCGCTCGCCGCACTGGCGCAAGCTGGCGCACCGCCACCGTCGCTCCTACGTCGTGGGTGGCTGGCGTCCCCAGGAGGGCACCTCGGACCGGCTGGCCTCGCTGCTCGTGGGGGAGCCCACCGCCGACGGGCTGGTCTACCGCGGCCGGGTCGGCAGCGGCATCGGTGGCAAGGTGTCACGCATGCTCACCGAGGCGGTCGCCGGGCTGACGCGGGCGAGCAGCCCGTTCGTGGACGAGGTGCCGCGGGTCGACGCCGCCGGCACCACGTGGGTCGAGCCGGTGCTGGTCATCGACGTGGACACGCACGGGGTCGGCTACGCACGCCTGCGCCAACCGTCGTACCGGGGGGTGCGCGAGGACCTCGACCCCGCCGACCTCGAGGACCAGTCGTGAGCCCGGCCAAGCAGCCCAGGGAGGAGGTGCACGTCGACGTCGAGGGCCGGACGCTGCGGCTGAGCAACCTCGACAAGGTGCTCTACCCGCGCACGGGCACGACCAAGGGCGAGGTGCTGCACTACTACGCGCAGGTGGCGCCCACCCTGCTGCCGCACCTGGCCGACCGCGCGGTGACGCGCATCCGCTGGCCGCACGGCGTGGCGGAGGGCAGCTTCTTCGAGAAGAACGTCCCGCAGGGGACGCCGTCGTGGGTGCGGACGGTGAGCGTCCCGACCACGGGGTCGCGCGGGGAGAGCCGGCACGGCGACCGGCTGGTGTTCCCGGTCGTCGACGACCTCGCCACGCTGACCTGGCTGGTCAACCTGGCCGCCCTGGAGCTGCACGTCCACCAGTGGCGCGTGGGCCGCAACGGCCGCCCCCGCAACGCCGACCGGATCGTCATCGACCTCGACCCCGGTGAGCCCGCGACCCTGCACGAGTGCTGCCAGGTGGCGCTGATGGTGCGCGAGAAGCTGGCCGAGCGCGACCTCGACGCGCGGCCGGTGACCAGCGGGAGCAAGGGCCTGCACCTGTACGCCGACCTGCCGCGCCGGCTGCCGGGGGAGGAGTCCACGGCGCTGGCCCGCGAGGTCGCCGAGGAGCTGCAGGCCGCGCACCCGCGGCTGGTGACCGCGACGATGACCAAGGCGCGTCGCAGCGGCAAGGTGTTCCTGGACTGGTCGCAGAACGCCTCGTCGAAGACGACCATCACGCCCTACTCCCTGCGGGGACGCGACAAGCCCTTCGTGGCGACCCCCGTGTCGTGGGCCGAGGTCGAGGCCGGTGCCGAGGACCCGGTCGGGCTCGAGCAGGTGCGGATGGAGGAGGTCCTCGAGCGGGTGGCGGACCTGGGCGACCTCTTCTCCTGACCCCCTCCTGACCCTCCTCGGAGGTGTGTGGAGGGCTGTTACCCAACCGTGGAACCCGTGTGCACGCAGCGAGAACACATCGTGCCGACCCGCTCGTAGCGTGGATGACATGAAGTCGGAGAACATGAGACTCGCGGTCGTGCCGGTCGGCGCAGCCGTCCTGGGGGGCGTGCTGTGGCTCTCGGGCATCCCGCTGAGCAACGCGAACGGCTCGTCCGAGGGCGTGACCCTCGAGTCCGACGGGGCCCAGGCCTCGCTGGTGGTCTCCGACCTCGCCGCGGGCGACACCGTGACCCGCTCGATCTCGATCTCCAACCCCGGTTCCGCCCCGGCGCGACTGACGATGACCGAGACCGGCGACGCGGTCGACCACGACGCCGACGGCGTCAACCTCACCATCGAGCGCGAGGGCGTGCGTCTCTACGACGGCCGTCTGGGGGCGATGAGCGACGTCACGACCGACCAGGGATGGATCCCGGCCGGCGGCCGGGTCAGCTTCACCTTCCGCGTGTCGCTGCCCGAGGACGCCCCCTCGTTGCGGTCCGCCGAGAGCATCTCCTACGCCTGGGAGATCACCTCCTGACACCCCCCCCCGGCGGGTGTGCCGCTGGGGACGCACGAAGGTAAAGGGTCGGATGGTCCCCCGCCCGGGTCGGTCCGGTGTCCTATTGTTCGGGCCATGGAGCACCGGGTGCTGGTCGTGGAGGACGAGGAGGACATCGCCTTCCCCCTCGTGCGCACCCTGGAGCGCGAGGGCTACGACGTGGCCTGGGTCGACAGCGGCGAGAAGGCGCTGGCCGACGTCGCCGGCACCCCCACCGACGTGATGATCCTCGATCTCGGCCTGCCCGACATGGACGGCCTGGAGGTCTGCAAGATGGCCCGTGAGGGCGGGTTCGGCGGCGCGATCATGATCGTGACCGCGCGTGCCGGCGAGCTCGACCGTGTCGTCGGTCTCGACACCGGTGCCGACGACTACCTCGCCAAGCCCTTCGGCCTCGCCGAGCTGCAGGCCCGCGTCCGGGCGCTGCTGCGCCGCACCCACGGCACGCCGCGCGAGGAGACGAACGGTGACCCGGAGGGCCTGCACATCGACGTCGCCGCGCGCCGCGTCTTCGCCGGCGAGACCGAGGTCCCGTTGACGGGCAAGGAGTTCGACGTCCTCAACATCCTGGTCGCCAACCGCGACAAGGTGGTCTCCCGCGGCCGGCTGATGGCCGACGTGTGGGACGAGAACTGGTACGGCTCGACCAAGACCCTCGACGTCACCATCGGGCGCCTGCGCCAGAAGCTCGACACCGCCGGGGTCAGCGAGAAGGTCGTCGCCGTGCGCGGCGTCGGCTTCCGCCTGGAGATCCCCTCCGCCTGAGGCCCCACCCCGGCTTGCGTGGCTGAGCGCGGTCCCTGGGCCGCGCTGGACCACACGAGGCGGTCTGTCCCTCAGCGCACCACCGCGAGCACGGCGCGACCGAGCGCGTCGGCGAGCGCGCCGGGGGAGAGCGGCGTCGCGGAGATCGCGTCGTCGTCGAAGAGCGCCCGGCTCGCCCCGAGCGCGAAGAGCATCCGCCACGCCGCCTGCGCAGCGGGTACGCCGCAGTCGAACCGCAGCTGCAACCACCGCGTCACGGTGTCGGCGAGCCGGTGGGTGAACGCCGTCGAGGCCGCCTCGACCTCCTCGGACTCCACGGCGTCGACGAGGAACGCCCGCAGGCTGCCCCGGTGCCGCACGAACAGGTCCACCGCGGCCGCGGCCAGCAGCGCGACGGCCCGCTCGTCGTCGGGCTCGGTGTCGGCCTCCGCGAACGCCGTGGCGGTCTCCGCCTCGATGGTCGAGAGGGCGCGCGCCTGGGCGGCGAGCAGCAGCCCGTGGCGGTCGCCGAAGCGGTGGTAGAGGGAGCCGTTGGAGGTGCCGGCGGCACGGGCCACGGCGGCCACGGTCACCGCGGCCTGCCCGCCCTCGTCGAGCAGCGCCAGCGTCGCGGCGAGCATCCGGTCCGCGGAGGACTCCGAGCGGGTCTGCAGCGGCGTACGCATGGCAGGAGCGTAGCCACCCCCTAGCCAGAAGTGGAGCGTTTGCTCTAGTTTGGTCGTCATGGAGCTCCGAGTGCGTGGCAAGACCTTCGGCGGCGTGCCCAAGGACCACTGGCGGCAGGTCAACGACCGGCTCGACCCCGAGACCGACTACCGCGAGATCTACCGCAACGCGGTGGCCTACGAGTTCCCCTGGGACATGAACCAGGCGCTCTCGTTCGCGCTGTTCCGCACCTACGCCGTGCCCGGCATCGGGGCCCTGCTCGACGCGACGGGACAGTTCACCGGCAACTGCCAGAAGCGCTACGACGACACCGCGCTGCTGCTCGAGGTGCCGGCCGAGAAGGGCTTCGACGACCCCGACGCACGCGCGGCGATCCGGCGGATCAACCAGATGCACCGCGCCTACGACATCCCCGTCCACGAGATGCTCTACGTGCTCTCGACCTTCGTGGTGGTGCCCAAGCGCTGGCTCGACGTCTACGGCAAGCGGCCGTTCACCGACCACGAGCTGGTCGCCTCGGTGAACTACTACCGCGCGCTGGGCCGGCACATGAACATTCCCGACATCCCCGAGACCTACCTCGGCTTCTCGCAGGTGATGGACGACTACGAGCGCGAGCACTTCGCCTACGACGAGGGCGGCCGCCGCGTCGCCGACTCGACGCTCGCCCTGATGCTCACCTGGTACCCCAAGCTCGCCGGTCCCGCCGTGGAGATGTTCTCCCGTGCGCTGATGGACCAGCCGCTGCGCGATGCCCTCGGCTACGACGCCCCGCCCCCGACGCTGGAGACGCTCTCGCGGACCGCGCTGCGGATGCGCGGGAAGCTGCTGCGCGCCTTCCCGGCCCGGATGACCGAGCAGACGGTCATGGACCTGCCGTGGGTGCGCTCCTACCCCGACGGCTTCCGGATCGAGGAGCTCGGCACCTTCCCGGTCCCCGGGGTCGCCGGCTGCCCGGTGCGGCACGACGAGGCCGCCCCCGCCTGAGTCGCCGAGAGGTCGCTCGCGCACGGCCGAGAGGTCGCTGGCGCACGGCCGAGAGGTCGCTGGCGCACGGCCGAGAGGTCGCTGGCGCACGGCCGAGAGGTCGCTGGCGCACGGCCGCGTGGTCAGCCCTGCGCCAGCAGCTCTCGGACCCGCGGGACCACCTCGGTGCCGTAGAGCCGGATCGACTCGAGTCGCTGCTCGTGGGGCAGCGAGCCGACGGCGTACTTCATCTGGAAGCGGGAGAGGCCGAGCGAGCGCACCGCCCAGGCGATCTTCTGCGCGACGGTCTCGGGTGAGCCGACGAAGATCGAGCCCTCGGGCGAGGCGCCCTGGTCGAAGGTGGTCTGCGAGTAGGGGCCCCAGCCGCGCTCGCGGCCGATCCTGCCGAACGCCTCGGCCTGGTGGGGGAACATCTGCTCGCGCGCGAGCTCGTCGGTGGCCGCGACGTGGCCGGGGGAGTGCATGCCGATGGGGAGCTCGGGGCGGCCGTACTCGGCCAGCGCACGGCGGTAGAGGTCGGCGAACTGCACGAACGCCGCCGGCGAGCCGCCGATGACGGCCAGCACGAGGGGGAAGCCGTACGCCGCCGCGCGGATCACCGACTGCGGGGTGCCGCCGACCGCGATCCAGGCGGGCAGTCCGGCCTCGGTGCGGGGGAAGACCTGCTGCTCCTCCAGGGGCGGGCGGACGCTGCCGCGCCAGGTGAGCGGCTGCTCCTGCTGCAGGTGGGCGAAGAGGTCGAGCTTCTCATGGAAGAGCACCTCGTAGTCGGACAGGTCGAGACCGAACAGCGGGAAGGACTCGGTGAACGAGCCGCGCCCGAGCTGCACCTCGGCGCGGCCGCGGCTGATCGCGGCCAGGGTGGAGAAGCGCTGGAAGACCCGGATCGGGTCGTCGGAGGACAGCACCGTCACGCCGGTCCCGAGGCGGATGCGCTCGGTCTGCCCGGCGATGGCCGACAGCACCACGTCGGGCGCGCTGATCGCGTAGTCCTCGCGGTGGTGCTCGCCCAGGCCGAGGTAGTCGACGCCGACCTGGTCGGCCAGCACGCCCTCGGCGACGACCTCGCGGATCGCCTCGGCCTGCGGGCGGGGTGTGCCGTCAGGTTCGGTGCCGGTGTCGCCGAAGGTGTCCAGCCCGAAGGTGGGTCGCTCCGGGGTGCCGAGGACGGCGGGGTCGAAGACGGGCTCGGTCGGGGTCGGAGGCGTGGTCGTCACATCTTCAACTTTACCGGTGGGGGCCACCCGCCCGGACGTGAGTCGTGGCGCGCGCCATCGGGGGCGGCCACCGCGCCGCGGGCGTCGCAGGTGTGGGTTGGGCGACCGTCCGGCTCCCCGTGGTCGTACTGTCCTCGCGTGAGGAGTCTGCGCTGGGTGGCGCTCGGCATGGTGCTGGTGGTCCTGGACTTCCGGATCGACGCGCTCGACCTGCTGCCGGACCCGCTGGGGTACGCCGCGATGACGTTCGGTCTGGTGCCGCTGACGTCGCGGCACCGCGGGTTCCTGATCGCTGCCGTGGCCGCGGCGGCGGGAGTGCTCGCCTCGCTGCCCGACGTGACCGATCCGACCTTCGCCGAGTCGTGGTGGGCCGCGATCACCGGCGTGCTGCAGACGCTGGTGGTGGTGCCGACGTGCGTGGCCGTCGCGGCGCTGCTGCCTGCGGAGGCGGGGCTGGCCCGGGCGGTCTGGGTCGGCGACCTGATGGTGCTGGGCGTCTCCCTCCTCGCCGAGCCGGTTCTCGGGCCGCTGCGCGGCGGTGCGGCCGACGACCTGCTCGCCCCACTCGTGCTCGTGCTGGTCGGCTTCGCCCTGCTGGTGGTGGCCGGCTTCGTGTGGTTGCTGGTGCGCGCCGCGCGGTCGCCGCTGCCGCAGCGCTGAACGACCGAGCGCGGCGGCGTGAGTCTCAGGCGGGTGAGCCGATGCTGGTGAGGACGACCATCGCCAGCAGCACGAGGAAGGACAGGACGAGCAGCCAGGCGGCGGCGCGAGACTGACGTCGCGCCTGGCGGGCGGTGGTGTGGGGCATGTCGGGGGACCCCTTTCTGAGCCGAGCCTGGGTCAAGGCTCGGGTACTGCCGGGGGTATGCCAAGCGTTTGTGCCGTGTCCGAACGATCCCGAACAGACTCGACGCCGCCGCGACCCGTGGGACGGGTGGGGTGGCTGAGTTATCCACAGATTCCGGCCGGTTGAGGTCGCCGGGACCTGGGTATGCGTCTGCGCACCTACCCTCGACGGGCCATCACTCTTTCATCTCGGGACGGAGCGGCCATGGCGATGAGCCCTGCCTCGGCGTACGCCGACACCCGTGCGCCCCACCTCGGCGCACGCGGAGGGACGAGCGCGCACAGCAGCCACGACGCGCTCGTCGACGGCCTCGACGCGACCCTGCGTGAGCTGGTCCGCCGCGAGGGGGTCGACCCCCAGCGCGACGCCGACGTGGTGCGTCGCCTCGCCGAGGGCGTCGTACGCCGCCACGACGACCACTCCCTGACCGGCGCCGTCGCCCCGTTGGCCGACCCCGACGCGGTCGTGGGCGAGCTGCTGGCCAGGGTCAGCGGCTTCGGGCCCCTGCAGCCGCTGCTCGACGACCCGACGGTCGAGGAGATCTGGATCAACGATCCCACCCGGGTCTTCGTGGCTCGCCGTGGTCGGCACGAGCTGACCAACCTGATGCTGACCCGGCCCCAGGTCGACGAGCTCGTCGAGCGGATGCTGAAGTCGTCGGGCCGCCGCATCGATCTCTCGCGCCCCTTCGTCGACGCGATGCTGCCCGAGGGCCACCGTCTGCACGTCGTGCTCGAGGGGATCTCCCGCGGCTTCTCGGCGGTCAACATCCGCAAGTTCGTGCTGCGTGCGGCCCGCCTGTCAGACCTCGTCGAGCTGGGCAGCCTCACCTCGCAGGCGGCGGCCTTCCTGGAGGGTTCGGTGCGTGCGGGCCTGAACATCCTGGTCACCGGCGGGACGCAGGCGGGCAAGACCACGATGCTGAACTGCCTGGCCGCCGCGGTCCCCGGCGGTGAGCGCGTGATCTCCGCCGAGGAGGTCTACGAGCTGCGCTTCCCCCATCCCGACCACGTGGCCCTCCAGACCCGACAGGCCGGCCTCGAGGGCACCGGAGAGATCCGGCTGCGCGACCTGGTCAAGGAGAGCCTGCGCATGCGCCCGTCACGGATCATCGTGGGCGAGGTGCGGTCGGAGGAGTGCCTGGACCTGGTGCTCGCCCTCAACTCCGGCTTGCCCGGCATGTGCACCCTGCACGCGAACTCGGCCCGCGAGGCCCTGGTCAAGATGTGCACCCTCCCGCTCCTGGCGGGTGAGAACATCTCCGACCGGTTCGTGGTGCCCACCGTCGCGACCTCGGTGGACCTCGTGGTCCACCTCGGGCTCGACCCCCGTGGCCGACGCCGGGTCGAGGAGGTCGTGGCCGTCCCCGGTCGCGTCGAGAACGGCGTCATCGAGTGCGAGCCGGTCTTCGTGCGCCGCGACGGGGAGCTGCGCCGCGCGCACGGCACGCCACCCCGCCCCGAACGCTTCGAGCGGGTCGGCCTCGACCTGCGTCGGCTGCTGGGGGAGGGCTGATGGGCGCCCTCGTCGGGCTCGGCGTCGGCATCGGGCTGCTGCTGATCTGGTCGGCCTTCGCCGTCCCGCGCACCGCTCGACCCACCCGTGAGGGGCCGGGTCGGCTCGACCGGACGCTCGCCGCCGCCGGCATCACCAGCGTCACCCCGACCTCCCTGGTCGCCCTCTGCGCCTCCAGTGCCGTGCTCGCCGCGCTCGTGGTCCAGGTCGCCTCCGGCACCCCGACGGTGGCGCTGGCGTTCGGGGTGATCGCGGGCTACCTCCCGCTCGCGGTCGTCCGCGGCCGTGCCGTACGCCGACAGCGCGAGCTGGCCGAGGTCTGGCCCGACGCGGTCGACAACCTCGCCTCCGCCGTACGCGCAGGCATGTCGTTGCCCGACGCCGTGGCCGGGCTCGGTGTCCGGGGCCCGGAGCCGCTCCGCGACGCCTTCACCGCCTTCGGTCTGGACTACCAGGTCAGCGGCCGCTTCGGCGACTGCCTGGACCGGCTGAAGGCACGGCTCGCCGACCCCGTCGGGGATCGCGTGTGCGAGAGCCTGAGGGTCGCCCGCGACGTCGGCGGGGGAGACCTCGGGCGGCTGCTGCGCAACCTGTCGGGCTACCTCCGCGATGACGCCCGCACCCGCTCCGAGCTCGAGGCCCGCCAAGCGTGGACCGTCAACGGCGCCCGCCTCGCGGTCGCGGCCCCGTGGGTCGTCCTGCTGCTGATGTCGTTCCAGACCGAGGTGATCCGGCGCTACGCATCGGGTGCCGGGGTGGTCGTGCTCGCGGTGGGTGCCGGTCTGTGCCTGGTCGCCTACCGGCTGATGATGCGCATCGGTCGACTGCCCGTGGAGCGGAGGATCCTGTCGTGACCGCGGCCCTGTGGGGAGCGGTCCTCGGCGGCACGCTGGGTGCCGGACTCCTGCTGGTGATCGCCCGGTTGCGGGTGATGGGTCGCGCGCAGCTCTCGGACCGGGTGCTGCCCTACGTCCGCGACCTGCCCCAGGTGTCTCCGACCGCGAGCCCGAGCAGGCAACCCGCACCTCCACTCGTCGGCGCGGCCGTGGCCGTCTACGGGCCGGTCCTGCGGGCGCTGGCCGACGGCGTCGAGCGGGTGCTGGGCGGGGCGACCTCCGTCCGGCGCCGGCTCGAGCGGGCCGGCCTCGACCTCACCGTCCACGACGTCCGCGTCCAGCAGGTGGTGTGGGGCCTGGTCGGCTTCGGCGTCACGGCGGCGTGGGGGCTGCTGCGCACCCTCGGCGGTGGCGGCAACGTCGTGGGACACCTGCTCGTCAGCGGGGTGGCGTTCACCGCGGGCGTCCTGGCCCGCGACACCTGGCTGACCTCCCAGGTCCGGGCACGCGAGCGCCGCATCCTCGCGGAGTTCCCGACCGTCGCCGAGCTGCTCGCCCTGTCGGTCGCGGCCGGTGAGAGCCCCGTCGGAGCGCTGGACCGCGTGGTCCAGCGGTGCCGCGGGGAGCTCAGCCGCGACCTGGCCCGGGTGCTCGCCGAGATCCGCACCGGCGAGCCCGTCGGCGTCGCGTTCGACCGGCTGGCCGCGACCACGGGTGTCCCCGTCGTCGCCCGGTTCGCGCAGGGCGTGGCCGTCGCCGTCGAGCGGGGTACGCCGCTGGCCGACGTCCTCCACGCCCAGGCCGCCGACGTGCGCGAGGCGGCCCGCCGCGAGCTCATCGAGTCGGCCGCCCGTCGCGAGGTGCTGATGATGATCCCGGTGGTCTTCCTGGTGCTCCCGGTGACCGTGCTCTTCGCCTTCTGGCCAGGCGTCGTCGGCCTCAGCCTCTCGGCCCCCTGAGCCCCACCTCTCCAGCCCCACCCCTCTCGGGAAAGGAACCACCATGACCACCCTCCACCTGCTGGCACTGACGCTGGTCGGAGCGCTGCCGGCGCGCACCCGCGACGACCGGGGCGACGTGCCCGGCTGGGTCCTCGTCACCGTGATGTCCGCCGGCATCGTCGGTGTGCTGACGATCGTGGCCCAGGACGAGCTCTCCTCGCTGCTGCGTCGGGCGCTGCGCCAGGTCCAGTAGTGGGGCACCGGGGCCGAGCCCTCCGACCGCGCGCCGCTCGAGGCGCGGCGGTCGTCGACTTCGTGCTGGTTGTGGTGGTGCTCGTGCCGCTGGTGCTCGGGGTGCTCCAGGTCTCGCTGGTCCTGCTGGTCCGCAACACCCTGACCGCCGCGGCCTCCGACGGCGCCCGCTACGCCGCCACGGTGGGCCGCGGGCCGTCCGACGGCGCCGCTCGCACCCGCGACCAGATCGCCGGCGCGCTGGCCGCCCGGTTCGCCGAGGACGTCACCGCCCGCGTGGTGTCGGTGGACGGCACGCCCACCGTCGTGGTGACGGTCCGGGCGAGCGTGCCCGCGCTGGGCCTGGGCGGCCCGGGGGTGGACCTCGAGGTCGACGGGCACGCGGTGCAGGAGCTCCAGCCGTGACCGTGACGCCGGCTCGTGTGGCCCCCGGCGGAGCGCGCGCCATGGCCCGCGCTGAGCCACACGAGGCGGGGCCACCACAGGCGCGATGAGGAGGGCAGCGCGCTGGTCGAGGTGGTGTGGCTGGGGGTGCTGCTCCTGCTCCCGATGCTCTGGATCGTGCTCAGCGTCTTCGAGGTGCAGCGGGGCGCGTTCGGCGTGGAGGCAGCGGCCCGGTCCGCCGCGCGGGCCTACGTGCTCGCCGGCGACGACGCCACCGGCCGGCAACGAGCAGAGGCGGCGGCGCGCCAGGCGCTCACCGATCAGGGGCTGGAGGAGGCGCCGCTGGAGATCCGCGTGGACTGCACCGTCCCGGCCGCCTGCCACAGCGGGACCTCGGTGGTCACCGTCGTCATCGGGACCCGGGTCGACCTGCCGTTCCTGCCAGACCTGCTCGGGGCGGGGGAGCCGAGCTTCGCCCTCGACGCCGCCCACAGCGTGCCGGTGGGGCGCTACCAGGAGGTGAGCGTCCCGTGAACCATCGACCGACCCGGGCACGCGGGCGGGGCCAGCGCGGCTCGGTGACACCGCTGATCGTCGGCTTCGCCACCGTCCTGGCGCTCGGCATCGCGCTGGTCACCGACGCGACCGCGGCCTACCTGCAGCGCTCGGGTCTCAGCACGCTCGCCGACGGTGCCGCGCTGTCCGGCGCCGACGCCGGCGCCACCGGTCGCAGCACCTACACCGAGGGCGTCCCCACCGATGACCTGCCCGTCGATGCGGCGGCGGCGCGCGCGGGGGTGGAGGCGTACCTCCGCCAGGTGCGGGCGCACGAGGAGTACCCCGGCCTCCGCGTCGCCGTCCGCGTCGACGCCGCCACCAGCAGCGTGCACGTGCGCCTCACCGCGCCCCTCGACCTCCCGCTCGCCATCCCCGGCGCGGCAGCGGACACGACCGTCGCCGCCGAGGGCGAAGCCAGCTCGCTGGTCGGGGAGTGACCTGCCCCACCGTGGGTCGTGCCCCTGAGCGGGCGCCACGGCGCCCGCTCAGGGGCACGACTCCACCGCGGCCGCCCGGGTGAACTGCGCGACCGCAAGGTCGGTCATCCTCGGGCCATGAGCGCCGACCTCGTCTATCTCGTCGCCGGGCTCTGCCTGATCCTCGCGGTGCTGCTGCCCGCGGTGCTGCGCGGTGCCCCGGTGACCACGCCGATGCTGCTGATCGGCACCGGCATGCTGATCGGGCTGACGCCGCTGCCCGAGGACCTGCCGATCGGCCCCCAGGACAACCGCGCCCTCATCGAGCACGCCACCGAGCTCACCGTGATCGTCGCGTTGATGGGCGTCGGCCTGGCGATCGACCGGCCGCTGGACCTGCGGCGGCTCTCCTCCTGGCGAACCTGGTCACCCGCCTGGCGCCTGCTCGGCATCGCGATGCCGCTCTCCATCGCCTCGGTCGCCCTGCTCGGATGGACCCTGGGTGCGGCACCCGCGGTGGCGCTGCTGCTCGGCGCGGTGCTCGCACCGACCGACCCCGTCCTCGCCTCCGACGTCCAGGTCGGCGGGCCGACGGTCGCCGAGGGTGAGGAGGAGGTGGCGTCGGAGACCGAGGACGACGAGGTCCGCTTCGCCCTCACCTCCGAGGCCGGGCTCAACGACGGGCTCGCCTTCCCCTTCGTGTACGCCGCGATCCTGCTCGCCACCGAGGGCGCCGTCACCGAGTGGGGTGCCCGCTGGGTCGCGTGGGAGCTGCTCGGGAAGACCGCCATCGGTGTCGTCGCCGGGATGCTCGTGGGGCACCTCCTGGCGCGGGTGGCCTTCCGGGCAGGCAATCCGGCGCTGCGCGTCGCCGAGCGCGGGGAGCCGCTGCTCGCCGTCGCGGCGCTGCTGACGGCGTACGGCGTCGGCGAGGTTGCCCAGGGCTACGGGTTCCTCGCGGTCTTCGCCTGCGCGATGACGTTCCGAGCGGCGGAACGGCGCCACAGCTACCACCGCGACATGCACCAGGTCGTCGAGCGGCTCGAGCGGCTGCTGACCCTCTTCGTGCTGCTGGCGCTCGGCATCGCGCTGACGCGTGGCCTGCTCGAGGACCTGGACTCGCGCTCGGTCGCTGTCGCGGTCGCCGTCGTCGGACTGATCCGCCCGGCGGCGGCGTGGGTCGCCCTGGCGGTCCGGGCCCCCTCCGAGGGGACCGGGACGCTCACCCGCCGCGAGCGGTTCGCGACCGCGTTCTTCGGGGTCCGTGGCGTCGGCTCGCTGTACTACCTGGCCTACGCCGGCGCCGACGTCGCCGACTTCCGCGATGGCTGGCTGTGGTCGACGGTCGGGCTCACCATCGTGCTGTCGGTGGTGGTGCACGGCGCCACGGCAGGGCCGGTGATGAGCCGGCTCGAGTGCCGCCGCGCGCAAGGGACCACCCCGACGCCGGGGCGGGGTCCCGAGGGGGAGCCGGAGGCCGCGGACGCGGCCATCGGGTGAGGGGTCTCACCCGGCCGGGTGGTTAGTCGGGACCTCCGTGGGGGACACCTGAGATCGCGCGGCGCTGCACCGCACGGTGCTGTCGCCGTGGCCGAGAGGCCTCCCTCCCCGTTCGACCATCCTCAGGAGATCCCCCATGTCTCGACGCGTCCTCGCGCGCCCTCTTGCCGCCGCCACCGTGGCCTCGGCACTCGTCCTCACCACCCCCGTGGCCGCCCTCGCCGGCGACCAGGGCAACGGAAAGGGCAATGGCAAGCAGGGCACCTCCGCCTCGCAGGCGGACAAGCCCGGCAAGAAGTCCAACGGCAAGTCCCAGGGCAAGGGGAAGGGCCAGTCGAACGGCAAGTCCCAGGGCAAGGGGAAGGGCCAGTCGAACGGCAAGTCCCCGGCCGAGGGGAAGGGCCAGTCGAACGGCAAGTCCCCGGGCGAGGGGAAGAGCCAGTCGAACGGCAAGGCCGAGGGCAAGTCCAACGGCTCCTCGAAGGGCACGGCGACCGGCAAGGCGACCGGCAAGGCGACCGGCAAGGCGAAGCAGGATCCGGCCGGCAACAACGGCACCGTCAAGATCGCGCCGTACGGCGAGATCGACCGCATCCCCAACAACACCCCGCACCCGGGCTGCACGTTCCAGGTCGAGTGGTACGGCTTCGACGAGGGCGACGACGTCGTCTCGCAGGTCTCCTTCGCCATGCAGGCGCCCACCTCCGACGTGGCGCTGGGCGTCGACGGCCCCACCGAGGTGTTCGTGGGCGGTGACAGCGCCACCGGTGCCGGCACCGAGACCGGCCTCGACGGGCGCGAGACCTACACGCTCTCCTTCGACGGCGAGCCGCACCCGAAGCAGGGCTACCACGTGAAGCTGACCGTGGCGACGCCCCGCAGCCAGGGCAACGACACCAAGACCAAGGTCTTCTGGGTGGAGGACTGCGAGCCCGGCACGGTCGAGGACTCCGGCACGGACACCGAGGACGAGGGCACCGGCGAGGACGGCGACGACTCCGCCGTCGCCGGCACCTCCTACGAGACCGGGGCCGACGAGGGCTTCGACAACGCCGAGACCGGCGAGGAGGGTGCCGTGATGGGCACGACCCTCTCGCTCGACGACAGCGACACCGCCGGCACCACCGGGGCCGACGGCTCCGCCGTGCCGACCGGGGTCGACGCGGGTGTCGAGGGCACCGCCCTCGACCGGGCCGGTGATCTCGCCCGCTCGCCATGGGCGCTGCTGGTGCTGGGCCTCGGCCTGGCCGCCGGTGCGGCCGCCGTGGTGACCCGTCGTGCCGGTCGCTGAGGCCGGGCAGCGTGCGGGCCGCCACCGACAACCGGGGCCGGTCCTGGCTCTCGGGAACTCTGGCCCTGGTCGCCGCGTCGCTCGTCGTCCTCGGACTTCTCTGGTGGTGGCAGCAGCCGGGCTCGTCCTCGGACCCCTCCGCGAGCGTGTCGTCGACCCCGAGCAGCTCCAGCGGCTCGACCGGGACGCCGATGCGGGCCTCGACGCCACCGCCGGCCAAGCGACTGCCCTCCCGGCCGGGTGACCCCACCCGGCTGAGCATCCCTGCGCTCGACGTCGACACCGAGGTCGACGCGGTAGGCACCCGACGTGACGTGCTCGTCCCGCCGGCCGACCCGCAGCGGGTCGGCTGGTGGGGCGGGGGCGCCGCTCCCGGCGAGCCGGGTCGGGCCCTGCTGGCAGGCCACACGGTGCACACCGGGGGAGGGGCGCTCGACGACCTCGAGATGCTCGAGCCCGGGGACCGGGTCGTGGTCGGGGGCGAGGGCAGCCGCACGCGGTGGGTGGTCGACAGCGTGCGCGTCCTGGCCAAGGGCGAGCTGGCCCGCGAGGCCGAGCGGGTCTTCGCCCAGGACGGGCCGCCCCGCCTGGTGCTGCTGACCTGCGAGGACTGGGACGGAGCGGCGTACCGCAGCAACGTGGTGGTGGTCGCCCGCCCCGCCTGAGCGTCCGGCTCACCTGGTGGCGATGACGTAAAGATTGCCCGAGGGCTCGGAAATCGCCGCCGACCCTTCCTACCCTGGGGGGCATGCGTCACCTCTCGGGTCTCCTCGTCGTCCTCCTCATCGCCCCTCTCCTGGGCGTGGGGCTCACCGCCGCGCCCGCGGGCGCGCGCACCCCGTCGAACTTCCAGAAGGGCATCCACCGGCTCACCAACGACATCCGCGCGGACCACGACAAGGACAAGCTCGCCAAGCGCGCGTGCGTCAAGCGGTTCGCGAAGAAGCAGGCCAGGAAGATGGCCCGGCAGGAGCGGATGTTCCACCAGGCGCTCGAGCCGATCGCCGAGAAGTGCGGTCTGACCAAGGTCGGGGAGAACGTCGCCGTCGGCTTCACGGCCCCGCAGGGCGTCCTGGATGCCTGGATGGACTCCGACGGTCACCGCAGGAACATCCTCGACGGCGACTTCACCCTGCTCGGGGTCGGCGCCAAGCAGAGCGAGGACGGCACGTGGTACCTCGCGCAGGTCTTCGGCCGGAAGTGAGGCGCCCTCCGGGGCGCGAGTAGGACCGGCGTACGCCGGGGCCGTAGGCTTCCCCCTTGTGGCAGGCCCTGACTACGACGTCGAGATCAAGCAGCTCCAGGCGACGATGCGCACCATCGAGCAGGTGCTCGACCTGGAGGCGATGAAGTCCGAGATCGCCGACCTCGGCGAGCAGGTCGCGGCTCCCGACCTCTGGGACGACCAGGCCAACGCCACGCGCGTGACCGGCCGGCTCTCGGACCTGCAGGGCCAGGTCGAGCGCTTCGAGGCGCTCCAGGGCCGCATCGAGGACCTCGGCGTGCTCGTCGAGCTCGGTGTCGAGGAGGGCGACGAGGACTCGCTCGCCGAGGCCGAGCGCGAGCTGGGCAAGATCAAGGCCGCGGTCGAGAGCCTCGAGGTCCGCACCCTGCTGTCGGGGGAGTACGACTCCCGCGAGGCGATCGTGACGATCCGCTCCGGCGCCGGTGGCGTCGATGCCGCGGACTTCGCGGAGATGCTGATGCGGATGTACACCCGCTGGGCCGAGCGCAACAAGTACCCCGTCGAGGTCTTCGACGTCTCCTACGCCGAGGAGGCCGGCATCAAGTCGGCGGAGTTCGCGATCCACGCGCCCTACGCCTACGGCACCCTCTCGGTCGAGGTCGGCACCCACCGCCTGGTGCGGATCAGCCCGTTCGACAACCAGGGCCGCCGCCAGACCTCCTTCGCCGCCGTCGAGGTCGTGCCCCAGCTGGAGCAGACCGACGAGATCGAGGTCGACGAGAACGAGGTCCGCGTCGACGTCTTCCGCTCCGGCGGCCCCGGTGGTCAGTCGGTCAACACGACCGACTCCGCCGTGCGCCTCACGCACATCCCGACCGGGATCGTCGTGTCCTGCCAGAACGAGAAGTCGCAGCTGCAGAACAAGGCCGCCGCGATGATCGTCCTCAAGGCCAAGCTGCTGGCGAAGAAGAAGGCCGAGGAGGCCGCGCTCAAGAAGGACCTCAAGGGCGACGTCGCCGCCAGCTGGGGCGACCAGATGCGCAACTACGTGCTGAACCCCTACCAGATCGTCAAGGACCTGCGCACCGGCTACGAGACCGGCAACCCGCAGCCGGTCTTCGACGGCGAGATCGACGGGTTCCTCGAGGCAGGCATCCGCTGGCGCCGAGGCGCCGAGAAGACCGACGCCTGACCCTCACCCTCGAGCCGGGCCCGGCCCAACAGGTACGCCGCTGGGCCGATCGCTGAGCCGATCAACTGAGCCGATCAACTGGGGCCGGTCGGCTCAGAGCCGCCAGCGCTTGCCGTCGTCCCCGATGTTCCCGTCGAGGTCGTAGGCCACCATCTGCACGAACGTGGCCTTCTTGGAGACCTTGCGCAGCGCGATGCGGCCCTTGGTCCGCTGGCCCTGGTCGAAGACGTCCATGACCTTCCCGCGCCGGTTGGTGAAGACCACGAGGTAGCCGGCGGCGTCGTCGACCGGCTTCCACTTCAGCGTGAGCTTGGTGCCCTTGCGGTTGTAGAAGCCCTTCTTGATCGTGGGACCGGCCAGCGGGTCGGTGGGCTCCACGACCTCCTCGGCCTGGGTGGTGACCTGGGTGCTGGAGATCGGGCCGTCGCCCTCGCCGTTCACCGCCGCCACCTGCACGGTGTAGGTGGTCTCGGGGGAGAGCCCCGTGAAGGTGTGGCTGG
>LUPK01000049.1 GCA_001627335.1 Nocardioides sp. REDSEA-S33_B3
GACCAGCACGCGCTGGCCGAGGGACGAGAGTCCCGCGGCGATGTTGACGGTGGAGGTGGTCTTGCCCACGCCACCCTTCTGGTTGGCCACGACGAACACGCGCGTGGCGCGGGGGCGAGGCGCGGGGGGTCGACGTGAGGCGCCCTCCCGCATGGAGAGACTGAACTCGGTCGCGCGGGCCAGCGGCGTCAGGTCGTCGGCGACCTCCGGCTCGAACTCGGCCATCTCCGCGGCCGTCCGCACCGCGAAGGGGCGGGGCGGCGGGTTCTGCGCGGCCGTTTCACGTGAAACGTCGGCCTGTGGAGAAGAGCCCTCGCTCTGTGGAGAACCCGCCTGATTGAGCGTGGATCCGGCGGTGGAAAACTCCGTGTCGTCCGACGTGTCCTCGGTACCCCGAGACGTTGAGCCCGTGCTCATCGTGTGCCCTTCCTACGCCCCGAACGCTGCGTCCCCGCGCGTCCCCCGACAGATCGTGGCCCTCTTCGCTTCTGCGAGCCTCGGGCAGATCGCCAAGATACCTGCGGCTCGTCGAGCCAGGCCACCCGGACCGCCCACGTGGGGTCGTCGAGCACCCCGCTGCCCAGCCTCCGCGCCTCAGCCGCACCGGCGCCATGTCGGCTCAGCGTCGACTGGTGCTCCGCGATCTCCTCCTCGACGCTCGATCCCTTCAGCGCCACCATCGCCCCGCCGCGCGCCACGAGCGGCATGCACCAGGAGGCGAGGCGGTCCAGGGGTGCCACCGCCCGCGAGGTCACCACGTCGAAGGACCGCTCACCGTGCAGCTCCTCAGCACGTGCCCGGACAACCTCGACGTCCAGACCGAGGTCGTCGACCACCTCCTGCAGGAAGGTGGCCCGCCGCAGCAGTGGCTCCACCAGGGTGACCCTCAGGTCCGGTCGGGCCAGGGCCAGGGGGATGCCCGGCAGTCCCGCCCCGCTCCCGACATCAGCGACCGTGCGTCCGTCCTCGATCCACTCACCGACGACGGCGGAGTTGAGCACGTGGCGCTCCCACAGGCGCTCGACCTCGCGGGGCCCGATGAGCCCACGCTCGGTGCCGGCGTCGGCCAGCCAAGCGACGTACCGCTCCGCGAGCTCCACCCGCCCCACAGGGAAAACCCCCCGCGCCGAGGCCGGCATGGGGGGTGTTTCACGTGAAACGGCGCCCTGGTCACTCAGGGAGGATCACCACGAAGCGACGGGGCTCGACACCCTCGGACTCCGAGACCAGGCCGGCCGCGGCGACGGCGTCATGCACGACCTTGCGCTCGAACGGCGACATGGCGTCCAGCGAGACCTTGCTCCCGGACTCCTTGCAGCGCTCGACCGCCTCGGCAGCGATCTTCTCCAGCTCCGCGCGCCGAGCCGCGCGGAAGCCGGAGACGTCGAGCATCAGCCGCGAGCGCTCACCGGTCTCCCGGTAGACCGCCAGACGGGTCAGCTCCTGCAGCGCCTCCAGCACCTCGCCGTCGCGGCCCACGAGCTGGGAGAGCTCGGCGCCCACGATCGAGACGGCCGCACGGTCGCCCTCGACGTCCATGTCCAGGTCGCCGTCCAGGTCGGCGATGTCGAGGAGCTCCTCGAGGTAGTCAGCGGCGATCTCGCCCTCGTTCTCGAGAGCCTGCACGCGCGAACCGGTCGAGCTCACCTGAGCCTCGTCCGTCTCCGAGACCTGGGCCTCGGGGGTCTGGGTCGACTCGCTCACGAGCCGCCTCCCTTCTTCTGGTTCTTCTGGCGTTGTGCCTTGGTCTGTCGCTTCGGCTGCTGGCGCACCGCGGTACGCCGCTCCTCGGCCTCGGGCACCGGGGTCTCCTCGACCTCCAGCACCGTGCCCTTCTTCGCAGCCTTGGCCCGGTCGCGGTCCTGCTTGGCCTTGAAGGCCGGCGTGCCAGGAGCGGGGTTGTTGCGGATCACGTAGAACTGCTGACCCATCGTCCACAGGTTGGAGGTGGTCCAGTAGAGGAGGACACCGATGGGGAAGGCGACACCTCCGAGGCCGAAGGCCACGGGCAGCACGTACAGCAGCAGCTTCTGCTGCTGGGCGTAGGGACCGCTCAGCGCGTCGGCCGGCATGTTCTTGGCCATCAGCTGACGCTGGGTGAGGAAGGTCGTGGCGGTCATCGCCAGCACCAGGAAGAGCGCCAGCACCATGACGCCGACGTCGCCACCGCCCTCGCGCCAGATGCCCGAGCCCCAGAAGGTGTCCGCGATCGGGATCTGGCCGAACAGCCTCGACTCACCGAAGTCACGAGCGCGGTCGTCGGTGAGGAAGCCCTTGCCCTCGAACTTCCGCGACGCCTCGTTGAGCAGGTGGAAGAGCGTGAAGAAGATCGGCATCTGCAGCAGGATCGGCAGACAGGACGCGAACGGGTTGGTGCCCGAGTCCTTGTAGAGCTTCATCGTCTCCTGGGCGAGACGCTCCCGGTCGTGGCCGTACTTCTTCTGCAGCTCACGCACCTTGGGCTGGATCAGCTGCATGTTGCGGCTGGCCTTGATCTGCCGCACGAACAGCGGGATCAGCGCGGCACGGATCACCAGCGTCAGGCCGATGATCGACAACGCCCAGCCGGCACCGCCCTCGGGGTCCAGGCCCAGGGCCGTGAACAGCTCGTGCCAGGCGATCAGCACACCCGAGATGGCGTAGTAGAGCGGGGTGGCGATGAAGCCGAAGATATCTCCGATGAAACCCACCGGTCAGACTCCTTGCGAGGGATGGGAGCGGGCGGACCGCGCGTGGCGCGCGGCGGGGACGGGGTCGTAGCCGCCGGCGGCCCAGGGGTGGCACCGAGCCACCCGACGCGCCGCCATCCAGGTGCCGCGGACGCTGCCGTGCACCGTCACCGCCTCGAGCGCGTACGCCGAGCAGGTCGGGTGGTAGCGGCACACCTGGCCGTAGAGCGGACTGATCAGCAACCGGTAGGCGCGCAGCAGACCGATGAGGAGCAGACGCAGCGGGTCCCTCATCCGCGCACCGTCACGCGACCGACGCAGTGCGCCAGGTCCTCTGCGAGGGTGCGACCAGGGGCGCCGCCGGCCGCGGGGAGCGCACGCACCACGAGCACGCAAGAGCCCGGGAGCGACGAGACGTGCTCCCGGGCCAGGTGTCGAAGACGGCGCTTCACGCGGTTGCGCACCACGGCGTTCCCGACCGCGCGGCTGACGACGAACCCGACCACCGGGGGCCCATCACCCTCGCGGAGCAGCAGGTGCACCACGAGGGTCGAGGACCCGCACCGCGACCCACGGCGGGTCGCGAGGCGGAACAGCTCACCGTCGGCGAGTCTGTGCTCGGAGGGGAGCACCGGACCGCGCGGAGGGAGGCCGTGTCAGACCGCGATGCTCTTGCGGCCCTTGCGGCGCCGCGAGTTCAGGATCGCGCGACCGGCGCGGGTGCGCATCCGGAGGCGGAAACCGTGCACCTTGTGACGGCGGCGGTTGTTGGGCTGGTACGTGCGCTTGCTCACGACGGCTCTCTTTCGAGTGGAGAATCGCTGGACGTGTGGTCCGACCCACCGGCTCTCACCGGCATGATCGTCCACCCGGGCGTTCGGCTGTGCCGACCGGGGCACCTGTCAGGCACCACCGGTACGCGACCTTCGGCCGGCACCGCCCACCCACGCCGGACCGCCTCTCGGCCAGTCCCGGTCATGGACATGCGGCACCCGTCGACACACAGATCACCTCGGATGACCGGCCAACGGTACGCGCGCGCGCTCAACAGGGTCAAACCCTCGCGAGCCGGGCCCGACCCCCGTCCACAGAGCCTGTGGAGAACCGGTTGCGCCCCTCGGGGTGCCGGGTTAGGTTCCTCGCCACCGAGGTTCCCCGTCGCGGGTCCACGAGCGACAGCCGGCCGTCACCGTCGACGCGCCCCGCTCCGGCGCACACACCGGGGCTGACCTGCAAGGACAGTGTCACAGCTCCGGATGCACCGGGGGCCCCGGCGCGAGCCGCTCCCAGCCGCGGCACCCGGTTCACAGCCTGTGGATTAACTTGTGGACCACGCAGGACACCGCACGTGGAACCAGCACGACACCCAGGACGACAGCCAGCACGACCGGCCCCCGGCCGGTCCAGGGCGGAGCACTCACCGTGGACGACACCCTCTCGGACCTCGCGACCGCCTGGCACGGCGTCGTGGCCGACCTGCAGCCCAACCAGCGAGCCTGGCTCCGGGCCAGCGAGCCGATCACGCTGCACGGGCACACCGCGATCATCGCGGTCCCCAACGACTTCACCCGTCACCAGCTCGAGGGCCGGTTGCGGGCCCAGCTCGAGGACGCCCTGTCGGTGCGCTTCGGTCAGGAGATCCGGATCGCGGTCACCGTGAACCCCGCCCTCGAGGAGACACCAGCCCCGAGTGCCGACATGTCGACATATGGATCTGACGATTCATCTACTCCGTCGATCCCTGAGCCCGGGACTCCTTCGGTCGAGGGCCACCAACCACTGACCGACCAGACGACCGCCCCGGTCGCAGCGGGAGGTGGCCCGGTCGTCGCCCCCGTCCCCGAGCCGGCCCCTGCTCCTGCCCCCGACCCGAGCGGCCGGCCGAGCGCCCTGGAGACGCGGCTCAACCCGAAGTACACCTTCGAGACCTTCGTCATCGGCTCGTCCAACCGCTTCCCGCACGCCGCGGCCGTGGCGGTGGCCGAGGCCCCGGGCAAGGCCTACAACCCGCTGCTCGTCTACGGCGACTCCGGCCTGGGCAAGACCCATCTCCTGCACGCCATCGGCCACTACGTCCGCTCGCTCTACAACGGCGCCAAGGTGCGCTACGTCTCGAGCGAGGAGTTCACCAACGAGTTCATCAACGCGATCCGCGACGACCGGCAGGACCGGTTCAAGCGGCGCTACCGCGACGTGGACGTCCTGCTCATCGACGACATCCAGTTCCTCGAGGGCAAGACGCAGACCCAGGAGGAGTTCTTCCACACCTTCAACACCCTTCACAACGCCAACAAGCAGATCGTCCTGACCTCCGACCGGGCACCCAAGCGCCTCGAGGCGCTCGAGGACCGGCTGCGCAACCGGTTCGAGTGGGGCCTGATCACCGACGTCCAGCCGCCCGACCTCGAGACGCGGATCGCCATCCTGCGCAAGAAGGCGGCGATGGACCGGCTCACCGCCCCGCCGGACGTCCTGGAGTTCATCGCCTCCAAGATCCAGACCAACATCCGCGAGCTCGAGGGTGCGTTGATCCGGGTCACGGCCTTCGCCAACCTCAACCGCCAGGAGGTCGACATGACCCTGGCCGAGATCGTCCTGAAGGACCTGATCCCCGAGGGCGGCGAGCCCGAGATCACCGCGGGCCTGATCATCGCCCAGACCGCGGCGTACTTCGGGCTCTCCATCGACGAGCTCACCGGCCCCAGCCGCGGACGCCACCTGGTGATGGCCCGCCAGATCGCGATGTACCTGTGCCGCGAGCTGACCGACCTCTCGCTGCCCAAGATCGGCGCGCAGTTCGGCAACCGCGACCACACGACGGTCATGTACGCCGACCGCAAGATCAACCAGCTCCTCGCCGAGCGACGCGCGGTCTTCAACCAGGTCAGCGAGCTCACCAACCGCGTGAAGATGCAGGCGCGCCAGGGCTGAGGCCCACGGATCCTGTCGGACCCTGTCGTTCTCACCTGTGGACAAGCACCCGGATCCCCACGAACTACACGGGGAGGATCTGTGGAGCGGATCCCGAGCGCTCCCCACGACACGGTGCTCTCCACACCCGGTCCCTGCGGATCCGGGTCGTCGTCCACATGGCCTGTGCACAGCGATCCAGCCTCACCACCTGCGCCGACGTGACTTCTCCACAGCGTCCACAGCTCCTACGACTCCTCTGGATCCCCCTACGATCCCGAAACCCGTGGAACTCCACCCGGCCCTCTCCCTGGGGAAAACCCACCGGTCCTCCCGCTGCCACGTCCCGCGTGGCAGGATTCGTCTCCCGGTTCCCCCGGTCCCCTGTGGTGCGCGCGCCACGATGCGACCCGCCGGCTCCTCGACCCTCCTGCCGAAGGACTGACCACCGTGAAGTTCCGCGTCGAACGCGACGTGCTGGCCGATGCCGTCGCCTGGGCGGCTCGCAACCTGCCGGTGCGCCCCAGCGTCCCCGTCCTAGCCGGTCTGCTCATCGAGGCCGACGACCAGGGCCTGGTCCTGTCCAGCTTCGACTACGAGACCTCCGCACGGGCGACGCTCCAGGCCGACGTGCACGACAAGGGCCGCGCCCTGGTCAGCGGCCGGCTCCTCGCCGACATCTGCCGCAGCCTGCCGGCCAAGCCGGTGGAGATGGTCCTGGAGGGGGCACGCGTCTCGCTCACCTGCGGCTCGGCCCGTTTCAGCCTCCAGACCATGCCCGTGGAGGAGTACCCCTCGCTCCCCGCGATGCCCGAGTCCACCGGCACCGTGCCCAGCGAGCTGTTCAGCCACGCGGTGGCCCAGGCCGTGACCGCCGCCGGCCGCGACGACATGCTCCCCGTCCTGACCGGCGTGCGCATCGAGATCGACGGCAGCACCATCTCGCTGCTGGCCACCGACCGCTTCCGCCTCTCCCAGCGCGAGCTCACCTGGGACCCCCGCACCCCCGACGAGACCCTCGCCGCGCTCGTGCCGGCCAAGGTGCTGGCCGACACCGCGAAGTCGCTGACCGCGGGTGCCGAGATCAGCATCGCGCTGAGCGCCAGCGGTGCCGGCGACGGCCTGATCGGCTTCGAGGGCGCCGGGCCCGGCGGCATGCGGCGTACGACCACGCGCCTGCTCGACGGCGAGTTCCCCAAGGTCCGCAGCCTGTTCCCCTCCGAGCACCTCACCCTGGCCACCGTCGACAAGGCGTCGCTGGTCGAGTCGGTCAAGCGCGTGGCGCTCGTCGCCGAGCGCAACACCGCCGTCCAGCTCGCCTTCTCCGACGGTGTGCTGACCCTCGACGCCGGCAGCGGTGACGAGGCCCAGGCCTCGGAGTCGGTCGAGGCCGTCGTCACCGGCGACGACCTGACCACCGGCTTCAACCCGCAGTTCCTCCTCGACGGGCTGACCGCCATCGACCAGAGCACCGTGCAGCTGGCCTTCACCCAGGCCTCCAAGCCCGTGGTCATCTCGGGGGTCACCGACGACGACTCCGACCCGGGCTTCCGCTACCTCCTGATGCCTCGCCGCCTGCTGTCCTGACGCGGTAGGTACGGTCGAGGAGCAGGACCCACCCCACCACCGCGAACCACACCGCGCCCCACCGCGCGCTAGGAGCGACCACCTATGCACCTCGGACTCGTCGGCCTCGGCAAGATGGGCGGCAACATGCGCCTCCGGCTCCGCGACGCCGGACACACCGTCGTGGGATACGACCGGGATCCCGAGCTGGCCGATGTCGGGTCGCTGGAGGAGCTCGTCGAGGCCCTCCCCAGCCCGAAGGTGGTCTGGGTGATGGTCCCCGCGGGCGGCCCCACCCACGAGACGGTCGACCGCCTCGGTGAGCTGCTGGGCGAGGGGGACCTGGTGGTCGACGGCGGCAACTCCCGCTGGACCGATGACCAGGCGCACGCGGCGGCGCTGGCGGAGAAGGGCATCGGCTTCGTCGACTGCGGCGTCTCCGGCGGCGTCTGGGGTCGGGAGAACGGCTACGCGCTGATGTACGGCGGCAGCGCCGAGGACGTCGCGAAGGTCCAGCCCGCCTTCGACGCCCTCAAGCCCCCGGGCGAGTTCGGCTCGGTGCACGCGGGCAAGGTCGGCGCCGGGCACTTCTCCAAGATGGTCCACAACGGCATCGAGTACGCCGTCATGCAGTCCTACGCCGAGGGCTGGGAGCTGCTGCAGGCCGTCGACGTCGTCGACAACACCACCGAGGTCTTCCGCTCCTGGCGGGAGGGCACCGTGATCCGCTCCTGGCTGCTGGACCTCCTGGTCGCCTCCCTCGACGACGACCCCGACCTGGCCTCCATCCGCGGCTACGCCGACGACTCGGGCGAGGGCCGCTGGACCGTCGAGGCCGGCATCGAGAACGCGGTCGCCACGCCGGCCATCACCGCCGCGCTCTACGCGAGGTTCGTCTCCCGCCAGGACGACTCGCCCGCGATGAAGGCGGTGGCGGCGATGCGCAACCAGTTCGGTGGTCACGCCACGCGCGCGGCGGCCGAGGGCGAGCCCGGACCGGACCCCGACCTGGCATGACGTGCACGTCTCGCACCTGACCCTGCACGACTTCCGCTCCTACCCGGTCGCGGAGGTCCCCCTCGAGCCGGGCGTCACCGCGTTCGTGGGTCGCAACGGGCAGGGCAAGACCAACCTCGTCGAGGCCGTCGACTACCTCTCCCGGCTCAGCTCCCATCGCGTCGCCTCCGACGCGCCCCTGGTGCGGGCGGGCGCCGAGCGCGCCGTGGTGCGGGCGGCGGTGGTGCGCGACGGCCGCACGGCGGTGCTCGAGGTGGAGATCAACCCCGGGAAGAGCAACCGGGCCAAGGTCAACCGCTCCCCGCTCCCCCGGGCCCGCGAGCTGATCGGGCTGGTGCGCACCGTCGTCTTCGCCCCCGACGACCTCACCCTGGTCAAGGGGGACCCCTCGGACCGTCGGAGGTTCCTCGACGACCTGCTCGTCCTGCGCGCCCCGCGCCTGGCCGGGGTGCGCTCGGACTACGACCGCATCCTGCGTCAGCGCAACTCGCTGCTGAAGACCGTCGGCACGGCGCGTCGCGGCAGCTCCTCCGCCGAGGGCGCGCTGGCCACCTTGTCGGTCTGGGACTCCCACCTCGCTCGCACCGGCGGCGAGCTGCTCGCCGAGCGGCTGCGCCTCGTCGAGGCCCTGCGGCCCCACGTCGCGACGGCGTACGCCGCTGTCGCCAGGGGTGCGGGGCGCGACGCCGCCGACGTGGAGTACCGGCCGAGCCTGGAGCTGCCCGAGCGGGCGTGGGAGCTGGACGCGCTGGAGCTGGGCGACCGGCTGCTGGTCGAGGTCGAGGCCCGGCGTCGAGACGAGCTCGACCGGGGCGTCTCGTTGGTGGGTCCGCACCGCGACGACCTGCTGCTGACGCTGGGTCCGGGCGAGGACGCCTCCGTCGAGGACTCCCCTCCCCGCCTGCCGGTGAAGGGCTACGCGTCGCACGGGGAGTCGTGGTCCTTCGCGCTCGCGCTGCGGCTGGCCTCCTACGACCTGCTGCGCTCGGAGGGCGACGACCCGATCCTGGTGCTCGACGACGTCTTCGCCGAGCTGGACGCCGAGCGGCGCGACCAGCTCGCCGGGCTCGTGGCGGGCGCCGAGCAGGTGCTGGTCACCGCGGCGGTGCCCGAGGACCTCCCCGAGGCGCTGGCCGGGGCCCGCTTCGTCGTGGCCGGGGGCGAGGTCACCCGTGACGGGTGAGCCGCGGCAGTCCGACCCCGGCGACCCCGGCGAGGAGGGCGGTGCCGAGCGACAGGAGGACCAGGAGGACCTGCCGCACTCCGACGACGGGCTGGACCTCGCGCGCCGGATGGCCCGGTCGGTGGCCGGCTCCGGGCTCACCCCGCGCCGACCCCGGCGCAAGCGTCGCCCGAGCGACCCCGCGCGTCCCTCGGCCGCCGACGACCGCGACCCGCAGCTGCTCGACAACACCCTGGCCCGGCTGGTCGCCGACCACGGGTGGGCGCTGGACCTGAAGGTGCGCGGCGTCTTCGCGCGCTGGCCCGAGCTGGTGGGCGCGGAGATCGCGAGCCACACGACTCCCGAGACCTTCTCCGACGGGCGCCTGGTCGTCCGCACCGACTCGACGGCCTGGGCCACCCAGCTCACGCTGCTGGCACCCCAGCTGGTGGCTCGCCTCAACGAGGACCTGGGCCCCGGCACGGTGACCCTCATCGAGGTGCTCGGCCCCCACCTGCCGACCTGGCGCAAGGGACCGCGGTCCACCCGGGACGGCCGCGGGCCGCGCGACACCTACGGCTGAGCGGGGGGCGACGCCCGGCTGGTCGCGCAGGAGGCGATCTGCGGGCCCGTCGGCCGTACCGGCCCCTGTCCGCCCCCCTGCCAGGACCTCCTGGGGCCCTTCCCGGGCCGCTGAGAGGCCATCGAGCACCGCTGTCGTCCCCAGCCGGATGCCTGCCTCCCGGCCTGGAGCCCTCTGAAGGGGTATCATGGCGATCGGGTCGCCACGGGCGACCTGTTGTGTGCCACGGCTCGTGCAGAGCCTTGAGAGGACGAGGTGCCAGTGTCTGAGGACAAGCCGGTCGAGACCCCGCAGGAGAGCACTCCCCAGGTGGTCGGCGGCGTCGAGTACGACGCCTCCGCGATCCAGGTCCTCGAGGGGCTCGAGGCCGTCCGCAAGCGGCCGGGCATGTACATCGGGTCGACCGGTGAGCGCGGCCTGCACCACCTGATCTGGGAGATCGTGGACAACGCGGTCGACGAGCGGATGGCCGGCTACTGCGACCGCATCGTCGTCACGCTGTGCGCGGACGGAGCCGTGCGGGTCGAGGACAACGGCCGCGGCATCCCGACCGACACCGCGCCCGGCCAGGAGCTCCCCGCCCTCACGCTCGCCCTGACCGTGCTGCACGCCGGCGGCAAGTTCGGCGGCGGCGGCTACAAGGTCTCCGGTGGTCTGCACGGGGTGGGCGTCTCGGTCGTCAACGCGCTGTCGACCCACGTGGTCGCCGAGGTCAAGAACCGCGGTCACCTGTGGCGCCAGACCTTCTCCCTCGGGGTGCCCGACGGCCCGCTGGAGCAGGTCCGGCCGATGGAGGACGGCGAGCGCACCGGCACGACCATCACCTGGTGGGCCAGCCCCGACATCTTCGAGACCACGACGTACTCCCTGGAGACCATCACCTCGCGCATCCGCGAGATGGCCTTCCTCAACAAGGGCCTCGAGATCGTCGTGCGCGACGAGCGCGAGGGTGCCGAGGCCGTCGCGGAGGCGGTCGAGGACGAGACCGTCGACAGCGCGAGCGAGGGCGGCGACGCCCCGCAGAAGTCCGGCGGCGCGCTGGAGCAGGTCTTCCGCTACGACAACGGCCTGGTCGACTTCGTCAACCACCTCAACCGCACCAAGCACGCGGCCAACCCGACGATCATCTCCTTCGAGGCCGAGTCCCCCGAGGACGTCGAGAACCACATGAGCCTCGAGATCGCGATGCAGTGGACCGACACCTACACCGAGTCGGTGCACACCTTCGCCAACGCGATCAACACCGCCGAGGGCGGCACCCACGAGGAGGGCTTCCGCGCGGCCCTCACCTCCCTGGTCAACAGCTGGGGCGAGGACTGGGGCCTGATGAAGAAGCCCGAGGACCGCGTCAAGGGCGAGGACATCCGCGAGGGCCTCACCGCGATCATCTCGATCAAGCTCGCCGAGCCGCAGTTCGAGGGACAGACCAAGGGCAAGCTCGGCAACACCGAGGCCCGTGGCTTCGCCCAGCGCGTGGTCAACGACCAGCTCGGCGCGTGGTTCGAGGAGAACCCCCACGAGGCCAAAGAGATCATCCGCAAGGCCCAGGCCGCGCAGCAGGCGCGCAACGCCGCTCGCAAGGCCCGCGACCTCGCCCGTGACCGCAAGGGCCTGCTCGGGCGCTCGAGCCTGCCGGGCAAGCTCTCGGACTGCCAGTCGACCAACCCCACCGAGTGCGAGGTCTTCATCGTCGAGGGTGACTCCGCGGGTGGCTCGGCCAAGTCCGGCCGCGACCCGCGCATCCAGGCGATCCTGCCGATCCGCGGCAAGATCCTCAACGTCGAGAAGGCCCGCATCGACAAGGTCCTCGGCAACGCCGAGGTCCAGGCGATCATCTCCGCACTCGGCACCGGCATCCACGACGAGTTCGACCTCGAGAAGCTGCGGTACCACAAGGTGGTGCTGATGGCCGACGCCGACGTCGACGGCCACCACATCAACACCCTGCTGCTGACGCTGCTGTTCCGGTTCATGAAGCCGCTCATCGAGCACGGCTACGTCTACATGGCCCAGCCGCCGCTCTACCGCCTGCGGTGGAACAAGCCGCACGAGCACGAGTTCGTCTACTCCGACGCCGAGCGCGACGCGCTGCTGCGGGCCGGCACCGAGGCGGGCAAGAAGCTGCCCAAGGAGAACCCGGTCCAGCGCTACAAGGGTCTCGGTGAGATGAACGCCGACGAGCTGTGGGAGACCACGATGGACCCCGACAACCGGCTGCTCCTCCAGGTCACCCTCGACGACGCCGCGCACGCCGACGAGATCTTCTCGATCCTCATGGGCGAGGACGTCGACCAGCGCCGCTCCTTCATCCAGCGCAACGCCAAGGACGTTCGATTCTTGGATATCTAGGTCGCTAGCCATCTCTAGCCCTGTCCCTAGATAGCCGTAGAACGACCCAGAGAGAGCAATCGTGACCGAGACCCCCACCACCGGACCCGGCGGACGCATCGAGCAGGTCGAGCTGCAGACCTCGATGCAGCGCTCCTACATCGACTACGCCATGGCGGTCATCGTCGGGCGTGCGCTGCCCGACGTCCGCGACGGCCTCAAGCCGGTGCACCGCCGCGTGCTCTACGCGATGTACGACGGCGGCTACCGCCCCGACCGCGGCTTCTCCAAGTGCAGCCGCGTCGTGGGTGACGTCATGGGTCAGTACCACCCCCACGGCGACTCCGCGATCTACGACACCTTGGTCCGCCTCGCGCAGCCGTGGGTGATGCGCGCGCCGTTGATCAACGGCCAGGGCAACTTCGGCTCGCCGGGCAACGACCCCGCCGCGGCCATGCGGTACACCGAGTGCCGGATGGCGCCGCTGGCCATGGAGATGGTCCGCGACATCGACGAGGAGACCGTCGACTTCCAGCCCAACTACGACGGCCGCTCCTCCGAGCCGGTCATCCTGCCCTCGCGGTTCCCCAACCTGCTGGTCAACGGATCGGCCGGCATCGCGGTCGGCATGGCCACCAACATCCCGCCGCACAACCTGCGCGAGGTCGCCTCCGGCGCGGTGTGGGCGCTCGAGCACCCCGACGCCACCCGCGAGGAGCTCCAGGACGCGCTGGTCGAGCGCATCAAGGGCCCCGACTTCCCCAACGCCGCCCTCATCGTGGGCCGCGAGGGCATCGAGCAGACCTACCGCACGGGTCGCGGCTCGATCACCCAGCGCGCGGTCATCGAGGTCGACGAGGACGCCAAGGGCCGCACCTGCCTGGTGATCACCGAGCTGCCCTACATGGTCAACCCCGACAACCTCGCGCTGAAGATCGCCGAGCTGGCCGACTCGGGCAAGGTCCAGGGCATCGCCGACGTACGCGACGACACCTCCTCGCGCACCGGCCAGCGCCTCGTCGTGGTGCTCAAGCGCGACGCGGTGGCGCGGGTCGTGCTCAACAACCTGCTCAAGCACACCGAGCTGCAGACCAACTTCTCGGCCAACATGCTGGCCCTGGTCGACGGGGTGCCCCGCACGCTGACCATCGACCAGTTCATCTCCAACTGGGTCACCCACCAGATCGAGGTCATCCGCCGGCGCACGGAGTTCCGCCTTCGCAAGGCCGAGGAGCGCGCCCACATCTTCCGCGGCCTGGTCAAGGCGCTCGACGCCCTCGACGAGGTCATCGCGCTGATCCGCCGCTCCCCCGAGGTCGACGACGCCCGCCGGGGCCTGATCGAGCTGCTGGACATCGACGAGATCCAGGCCAACGCGATCCTCGACATGCAGCTGCGGCGCCTGGCGGCCCTGGAGCGGCAGAAGATCATCGACGAGCTCGCCAAGATCGAGCTCGAGATCGCCGACCTCGAGGACATCCTTGCCCGCGAGGAGCGGCAGCGCTCGATCGTGGCCGAGGAGCTCGGCGAGATCGTGGACCGCTTCGGCGACGACCGGCGCACCCAGATCATCGCCGCCGACGGGGACCTCTCGATGGAGGACCTCATCCCCGACGAGGAGCTGGTCGTCTCCATCACCCGCGGTGGCTACGCCAAGCGCACGCAGCGCGGGCAGTACCGCACCCAGAAGCGCGGCGGCAAGGGCGTGCGCGGCGCCGCGCTGCGCGGTGACGACGTGGTCGAGCACTTCATCGCCACGACCAACCACCACTGGCTGCTGTTCTTCACCACCGCGGGGCGGGTCTACCGCACCAAGGCCTACAACCTGCCCGAGGCCGCCCGCGACGCCAAGGGCGGGCACGTCGCCGGCCTGTTGTCCTTCCAGCCCGACGAGTCCATCGCCCAGGTGCTGGCGATCCGTGACTACGAGCAGGCGCCGTACCTCCTGCTCGCGACCCGCAACGGCCTGGTCAAGAAGACCCGCCTGGCCGACTACAACTCTCCGCGCCAGGCCGGCGTCATCGCGATCAACTTCCGCGAGGACGACGACGAGCTGATCGGCGCCGAGCTGGTGCACGGCGAGGACGACGTGCTGCTGGTCTCGCGCCTGGGGCAGGCGATCCGGTTCCGCGCCGACGACACGCAGCTGCGGCCGATGGGCCGCGCGACCTCGGGCGTGACGGGCATGAAGTTCCGCGAGGGCGACTCGCTGCTGTCGATGTCGGTCATCCGCGCCACCCAGGTGGCGGCAGAGGAGGCGGCCGGCCTCGCCGAGCACGACGAGGAGTCCGCCGACGTCGAGGCGACCGCCGAGCAGGTGGCGGAGGTCAAGCCGCAGTACGTCTTCACGATCACCGACGGCGGCTTCGCGAAGCGCTCGCGGATCTCGGAGTACCGCCTGCAGTCGCGTGGCGGCCTCGGCATCAAGGCGATGGCCCTGACCAACGCCGACCGCGGTGGTCTCGTGGGTGCGTTCATCGTCGAGGACGGCGACGAGATCCTCTCGATCACCGCGTCGGGCCAGGTCGTGCGCAGCCCCATCGACGAGGCCTTCCGGCCCACCGGACGCTCCACCCAGGGCGTGAAGTTCGTCAGCCCGAAGAAGAACGACACCGTGGCCGTGGTGGCCCGCTCGGTCGAGGCCCGCGAGGACGAGGAGGAGGAGGCGCCCGAGGGCGAGGCTCCCGTCGAGGGCGCGGTCGAGGCTGTCGAGGGTGTCGGCGAGGGTGCCGCGGCCGAGGCCGTGGCTGCTTCGGACGAGGGTGCAACAATCGAGGACGAGACCGCCACCAGCGCCGAGACCGAGGACGAGTGATGACGGAACGATCCACCGAGCAGCGGACGACCCGACCGGGTCCCGCCCGCAAGCCGGCGGAGACCCCCGCCCGCCCGCCGCTCGCCGAGCGCATCTCCCAGCGGCTCGCCCGCTCCGAGGAGCCGGGCGCGGCCCGTCCCGCCGGCGGGGGCCGCCCCCCGCGTCGGGCGCGGCTGCGGCTGACCCGCATCGACCCCTGGTCGGTCATGAAGACCTCGTTCCTGCTCTCGATCGCCTTCGCGATCGTCACGGTGGTCTCCGTGGCGATGGTGTGGGCGGTCCTCGGCGGCGCCGGGGTCTGGGACTCCATCAACGCCACCGTCAGCGACGTGGTCGGTGAGGAGAGCGCCTCGGAGTTCGACATCGAGAACTACCTCGGCACCTCCCGGGTGCTCGGGTTCACGATGCTCATCGCCGCTATCGACGTGGTCCTGCTGACCGCCGTCGCCACCCTCACCGCCTTCCTCTACAACATGAGCGCGGCGCTCCTCGGCGGCATCGACGTCACCCTCGCCGAGGACAACTGACCCGCCGAGACGTCACCCGCGCACGGCCGAGAGGTCGCTGGCGCACGGCCGAGAGGTCGCTGGCGCACGGCCGAGAGGTCACTCGGGCACCGCGTTTTGGGTGCCTGAGCAGCGCTGTTGTAGTGTCTCCCCTCGGTCCCGGCAGCAGCCGGAACCCACTGCCGGGCAGCCGGCGGCGGGCCTATAGCTCAGACGGTTAGAGCGCTTCCCTGATAAGGAAGAGGTCACAGGTTCAAGTCCTGTTAGGCCCACTCCACACCCCGGCCTCGGCCTTCATGGGTCGGGTCCCGACCCCATCGAGGAGACCCGCGTGAAGAAGATCGTGCTGATCCTGCTCGCCGTCGGCGGTGCCCTGGTCGCCAAGCGCAAGCTCGAGGAGTCCAAGGCCGAGCAGGCCCTGTGGGCCGAGGCGACCGACCCGGTCAACAACTGACCCACTCCCGCGCGCTCGTCGCGTACCGGGGCCTTGGCGCAATTGGTAGCGCACCTGCTTTGCAAGCAGGGGGTTAGGGGTTCGAGTCCCCTAGGCTCCACCAGTGAAACCGCAGGTCAGCCTGCGGTTTCTTTCATTTCTGGAATGCTCTAGTTGAGTTCGCGAGCGGGCCCTAGGGGGACTGGAGGGGGAAGCGATCTCGCTGGCGAGCGGCTGACTGGTCCTCAGTCTGTCGGGGGGTCAGGGCACCGTTGAGGCCTCGAGGGCCCCCGAAGGAGGAACTGTGGCGCTCCATGTCAACGGCAGTTGGAACGGCTGGTCTGGCGACACCATCGTCGAGCTGACAGACGGATCTGTCTGGAAGCAGGTCGAGTATCGCTACGAGGACCGCTACTCCTATCGACCCAAGGTTGAGATCAGCAGCAACATGATGCTGGTCGCGGGAATGAGCCGTGCGGTCCGTGTCCGACGTCTCGCCTGACGGGGAAGGTACCGTCCCTAGCCAGTCAGTCGTACGCATCGGCTCCCGACAAGCCTTGCTAGGCGGGGCCCGAGGTCACCGAGTCTGATTGCTGGCTCGGCTCGGATTGCGCCTCGTCCTCCTGTGACATCCGGCCGGGAACGTCTGTGACGGAATCCTGAAAGACAACATCAACCCGGGGACCGCCCCGCCGAGTCTCATGGTCGCGACCCGTGTCGGAAGTGTTTGGGTCCAGCGTCGGAGTCCAACCGCGGCCAATCACCTGGATGGGTGCCAGCCGGTCGGCAAAGCTACTGTGACGCTGCATCTCCGCCGTGCGACCGAACCAGAAATCCCAACGACCGGTCGCAGAGAAGACGCAAGCCGCGACTACGTCGAAGGCGTCAACGGGATAGAAGCGCGAGGCGGGATCAGACTTCGACGAGCGAGTCTTCTGCACCTCGACGCGGAACTCACCGGCGGCGTTCAGCTTGGGGCTCGCGTTCTTGCACTCGACCCGCAGCACCTCGCCCGCGACGGTAGTGACATCAAAGTCGTGCATGGCGTCGACGTCCAGCCGACGAACATCGGCGATGCCAGGATCCTGACGAAGGCGGCGCTCCAGGTGGTGTTCGGCCACGCCACCGCGAACGGCCACGGACAGGCGATTGCGGCCACCGATGATGTCCAAGATCTGCTCACTTGTTAGAGCGAACTGCTCCTCTAGGACGTGCCGCCGCTGTGGCTCGTCTGGGGCTTGTTCGCGCATGGCCTCGGCAGCGGTGAACCGCAGTGCCGGGTCAAGCCGCAAAGAGGACGCTCGACGCTCCAGACGGATGTAGTCGAGCAGCCGATGGGGTTGGAATGCCACGACGGTCTCAAGGCTCGACGGCGACCTCGGCGCCTGGCGCCGGGTTCCGCTCCTGTTGATCTTCTCCCAAACGTGCCACGACTGGTCGCGCGCAAGCGTGATCTCAGCTGCCTTCGCATAGAAAGAAATCCCCATGGGCAACGGGTCCCACAGCTGTGCGTCGAGGCCGACGAACACATCGTCTTCGAGGTCAATACCGACGACCAGGCTGACGTCCACTCCAGCGACGTCCCTCGCCACGGGATGGGGACGTTCCCAACTGTCCTCGGAACCGTAACGAAGCTGGCCCCGAACCTCGTCGGCGGGGCGGTTGCGAATCGTGTTCCTGGTGATCCTGAACGGGTAGACAAGCACTCCGATGCGCTCGTCAGAGTCCGCCTGAATGCCCAGGTAGACCGGCGCTCGATTCGCATCGCTCGCATAGAGCAGTCGGCCACCTGATGACTCCACGGCGTCGAGCAGGAACGAGTGGAGATCTCGGCGACCGCTCACGCGGTAGACCTCGCCGACATCCCGGCCGGCCACCAGGTGCTCGTTCACCCGCAAGATGCTCCCTTCGGGCTGGTCGCCCGGCATGTCGGTGGGCTGGGCCAGAGTGGGACCGACGATACTGATTCGACGGCTCGCTCATGCGGCGACGAGCGGTCTGACTGTCGAGATGACGAGGTAGTGAATGCGTGAGGAACGACCTGTACTGAGCTTGTTCTCAGGCGCGGGCGGTTTGGACCTTGCCGTCGAGCGCGCAGACGCCGATCCGCTCGACACTGCAGATCCTGGCCGCGGGCTTCTGTCGGTGGCAGTCGCGACGGACTACAACGAGCCGGCGCTTGCCACATTGTCCAAGAACTTCCCCCACACCCCGACCGCGGTCGGCGACATCCGAGAGATCTCCACCGCTCAGCTTCTTGACCAGGCTGGAATCTCCGCAGGCGAGCCCGCTCTCGTCGTCGGCGGACCGCCATGCACTCCCTTCAGCAAGTCGGGGTTCTGGCTCGAGCAGAAGCGCACCAGCAGTGATCCGAACGCATCGTTGCTCGATGAGTACGTGCGAGTCGTTCGTGAGGCGCGACCACAAGCGTTCGTACTCGAAAACGTCCAAGGGCTGACCTATAAGACGCACCGCGCGCAGTTCGAGCGGCTGCTCCGTGGCCTGGGTGACTTGGGCTACAACCCCCAGTGGAAGGTGCTACTCGCAGCGGACTACGGAGTCCCGCAGTTGCGTCGCCGGGTGTTTGTTGTCGGCCGGCGAGACGGCGAGAGTTTCCAGTTCCCCGAGCCGACTCACTCGGGATGGAGTGAGCGCGACCGAAAGGTCGATCGCTCGAAGCTTCCACACGTGACGGCCAGCGAGGCGTTCGCTGACCTGCCGACGCTTGCCGTCGCCTCCGACGATGAGATCGTTGATGGGCAGTACGGATCACTGGCGGCCGAGATCCCACCAGGACAGAACTACCTGTGGCACACCGACCGTTACGGCGGACGCGATGTCTTCGAGTGGCGCAGTCGTTACTGGACCTTCTTGCTCCGGCTTGATCCTGATCGTCCGGCGTCGACGCTGCAGGCCCAGCCGGGACCGTGGGTCGGCCCGTTCCATTGGGAGAACGTTCCTACCTCCGCTGGTGTCCACCGGGCCCGTCGCCTGCGCGTCAACGAAATGCTCCGACTCATGTCATTCCCAGACGACTTCGTGATCGATGGAAGCAGGGCAGACGTCCAGCGGCAGCTTGGAAACGCGGTCCCAGTGGAACTCGGCAAGGCCGTGGTGCGATCGTTGGTAACTCAGCTTGGAATCCTCAAGCCGCACAGCTCCGCTCGCGCCATTGCCCTCGGCTAAGAGGTAGGAGCGACGGCGGGCTCTCGCGAGCCGTGTCCCACGAAGTCCTGCGACGCGTTGGCCGGTCTGAGAAGCTGCGGCCATGGCCTATCCGAGTTGGCGCTACTTCCCCTCGAACTCCGCGCCTCCCGAGTGGGTCAGCCCCCTGATCGGGGTCCTCGGCTCCGCTGAGTCCACGATCTCCACAGAGGCAACCCGAACAGGTCTCAGTAGCGATCAGGTGCTTGCGGTCCTCGCTCCGGGCCTGATCGAACTCGGCTTTCAGGTTGAGGACGGCAAAGGGCGCCTGGGAAAGGTTCGTCGACCCGTCCTCTTCGGCGAGAACGGCCTGCCAACCATCACGTACGAGGTCGATGCCGCCCACGCCGAACATGGAATCGTCGTGGAGATCGAGGCCGGTAGGGGAGCGCGAGGCAACGCCGAGTATCGCGACCTCGTGAGGACGAGCCTGATCCTCGACGCCAACTTCCTGGTTCTCGCCCAACCGCTCGCCTATCGCTTCAAGTCCGGCGCTCGGGAGGGCACCGAGTACGCCTACTTGAACACGGTCAATCTTCTCGAAGCGATCTACGCGAGCCAACGTCTGCGTCTCCCCTTCGAGGGCCTGCTCCTCGTTGGCTACTAACACGCACCCCAATCATCGTCTGGCGCGGTGCTCGCGACGGCGGAACCGACCGTCGTGTGCCCTGTCGGGTAGGCCTGACCCGCTCGGCCTTTCGATGACCGCCGGGCTCGTCGTCTCCGCCAGCTCGGCAGCAGGGACGCACTTACCGTGGGCCAAGCTGTCGAACAGCGACCAGTACGGCGGCGGCGACCTGGTCGGGTTCCTCATGTTCCCAGAATCGGAGCACCGTCCAGCCGGCAGCGCGCAACTGTGCCGTCGTATCAGCATCCCGTGCGACGTTTCGGCCCAACTTCTCGGCCCAGTACGACGCGTTGGACCGCGCGATGGTCCGATGCTCTGGGCAGGCATGCCAGTAGCAACCATCGATGAAGACGGCGACGCGCTGCCTGGTGAAGACGATGTCAGCGGTGCGACGGAGGGATGGTTCTGGCCGATGGGCGACCCGGAAACGAAGGCCGGCAGCGTGCAACCGCCGTCGAACCGCCAACTCGGGCGAAGTGTCCCTGGACCGGTTTCCTTGCATGACCTTCCGGGAGGCGGGGCTGCTTGCCCAGCTCACGTAACGCTCCACCGGTCCATTGTTGCCGGCCTGGAAGTACCGACAAGACCTTGCCATCGCGACCGGCACCCCGCCCTGATCACACCGGAAGTTTCCAAACTGCGTCATATGCCGTTTCAGCGAGGAGCTCACAGCGCGACTCGATCTCGCGAGCGGTCCAGACCGACTTGTCGAGGACGCCCCCAATGTCGTAGGGCAGCCCGGCAGCTCCTAGGATCCTCTTCTTCCTGACGAAGTCTGCGTTGTCGAGCTTGCCGTTGACCTTCTCACTCACAAGCAGCAGGTTGCCGATCGAGCCCACGGTCGCCACGGCCACACCGGCGGCGATCTGGTCCTGCGGCATCAGGTGCTCGATGGTGAGATCCGCGAGACCGGTGGTCGGATTGGCGTGTTGGAGTAGGCGCCGTAGGACGTACTGCACCAGCTTCTTGTCGCGTGTGTAACCGTTGGTGAAGAGAAATCTCTCCTTGAAGGCCAGAACAAACTGGTCGCGATCAGGCCGCCGTTTGACCAGCTTCTCCCGGATGTCCTTGAGCACGTCCGCGCGTGCCTGGTGATCGGAGCCGGCAGCGTAGAGATCTCGTGCCGCCTTCGCATACATCTGGGACACGCCACCACTACTGCTCAGCTGGCTCACGACGGTGTGCTGGAAGTGGTAGCGCTCGATTGACTGCAGTGTCTTGTTGAACTGCGCGGCCTTTAGCTTCGGTGTGCTGCTCCGTGCACGCATGAGCGAGAGCAGTAGGGGAGCCGGCTGGACGACACCAAATAGCGCAAGAGCTTCGAGGCTGTCGCGGGCAGCGGCCTCTTCCAGTGGCCAGGTACGAGTCCCAGGCTCGACTACAGCACGGTAGAGCGGGCCATCCAGGGTGAGCTGCTCCAGGCAATCCTGAGCCGCTGGCTTCGACTTGACCGTCTTCTTGATCTCGGAGAAGAGCTTGCGCTGGGCGACATAGTCAGTCCGGGATTGCCACCAGTGCAGGATGAATCGGTTGGCATCGATCCGGGCCCGCCCGTCGGATGCTTCGAGCTGATCGCGCATTTTGTCCCACTTCAGCCGGACTGTGTCTGCGCGCGCGTTGCGAGTGCCTCGGAGTCGGTTCAGCAGGTGGTTCTTGAGCAGATCGACGACCTCAAGGTCCTTGCCGCGGCTATTGAGCGTCTCGAAGATGATGTAGGCGTCGTCTTCGTTGCCGTGCTCAACCCAGATCACTTTCAGGCCGAGTAGCCGGTCGCGCAACTCGATCAGCCACTTCTGCGGATGCTGACGCTTGGCAACCTCGGCACCGATCAGCTGGCGGATTTGCTCGAGCGCGTTCGATAGCGCCGACTCCTCCTCGGACGCCGGCTCGATGGTTGAGTCGGGCGGTGACTTCAGAATCGCGTTGCTGAGGAAGACCGAGCTGACCTCGGTTTGCAAGGTGAACTGCAGCTCGTTGTTCCGGTCAGCCTTCTCGAGGTAGCGGTGCACACCACTGGCGAGTTTGGTCTCTCTGAGCTCCTGCAGCTGGTCACGCAAGACTGCGAACATGATGGCGATGGTGGTCAGGCGCTGCTGCCCATCGACGATGCGTCGGATCGGGTTGTCTTTGTCCCGCCAGGCGACCATCGGACCGATGAAGTAGCCCACGCCGTTGTCGAAGACTACATCGGTCCAGAAGTCCTCGAGGTTCGATGCCTCCCAGCTGTAAGGGCGTTGGAAGCGCGGGATGACGTAGTAGTCGGCTCCGACTAACAGGTCCTCAATGGACTTCTTCTCGGGGTTGAAGTCGATCACTGACACGACTGCTCCGCTCACTTTGGCTGCTGCGGCCCCGATCGTAGTTGCGCACTCCATCCTGGAAGGGGATGTAGTGCAGATTCCTCTTCCCCGCCACGTGCCGGCGGCTCCAGTCGCTGAACCAACGGGACCAAGCCCACTCGCCGTGATCGGACACGCACGACCGGATCGACCAGCTCCACCCTCAACCCATCGGCACCGACTGGTGCCGGCCGATCCACTCCAACTCTTGCGACAACGACTGACGGACTCTGACGAGCCCGATAACACGCTCCTCGTAAGGCGATTCGAAGGCTCGAAACCGAGCGGCACGCATGCTACGAAGTGCCGTAGAAGGTCCGTCCCCCCGGGGACGGACCAGCGTCATTTCAGGAGTCGTTGACGAGACGTGACGGGCGGTGACGGGCACATCATGCACGGTGGAGTGAAGTTCTACCGCGGGTCCGCAGCCGCCGCGCGCTCCTACGTCGAGGCCGACCACTCCCGCGCCGACGACTACTACCTCGCCGAGGGCAGCGGCGTCGCCGAGCACTACGCCGTCACCGTCGGCGTCGACGGCGGGCGCACCGAACGACGCCCCGACCTCGACGGCGCGAGCTACGAACGCTGGGTCGCCGGCTACGACGTCGCCACTGGCCAGGCCAAGGGGCGACTGCGCGACGACAACCATGCGCTCCGGTTCGTCGAGGTCGTCGTCAACGGCCCCAAGACCTGGTCGCTCGCGGCCGCACTCCACCCCGACATCGCCGACGCCTACGAGGACGCGCAGACGCGCGCCGCCGGGGAGGTCATCAGCTGGGTCGCGCAGCACGCGACCACGCGCGTCGGCCCTCGCGGTCGGCAGGTCCAAGTCCCAGTCGAGAAGCTCGAGGCCGCACTCGTCCAGCACTACACTTCCCGCGCCGGCGACCCGCACCGACACCTCCACCTCCAGATCAACGCCCGCGTCTTCGCGCGCGGCGCTTGGCGTGGCCTCCACTCCGTCGGCGTCGTCGACTCCATCGAAGCCCTCAACGGCATCGGCCACGCCGCCGTCATGTGCGACCCGCAGTTCCGCGCCGCACTCGCCGACCGCGGCTACACCCTCGACGACGCCGGCGAGATCAACGAGCTCGCGCCGTACGCCGGACGCTTCAGCCAACGCGCCGCACAGATCGGCCGCAACATCGATCGCTACGAAGCCGAGTGGCGGGCCGCCAACCCGGGCGCAGAGCCAGGACCGAAGCAGCGCCGCACCTGGGACCGACGCGCCTGGTCCGACGCCCGTCCCGACAAGCTCGTCCCCGCCGACGGCACCGACCTCGTCCGCCGCTGGAACGAGGAACTCCACGACCTCGGCTTCCGACCGTCCATCGAGCCATCCACAGAGACGACGGTGACCATCGGCCAAGTACGACGCCCCGCGGTAGCCGAACTCACCCTCACCCGACTCGGCGCCAAGCGATCGTCCTGGAACGCCGCCGACATCCGCGGCGAGGCCGAGAAGGTCATCGCGTCCATCGGACTCGTCGCCGAACGACCCGCGCGCGTCGAGCTCGCCGAGGACATCACCTCCCGCGCCGTCAGCAGCTGTCGCACCCTGCGCGACCGCGTCGACATCCCCGACCACATCCGCAACCTCACCTCCGACCACGTTCTCGCTGTCGAGGCCGGCCTCATCGACGCCGTCGCCACCCGCGCGCTGCAACCGGTCGAGCCCATCGTCGTGCGCGGCGGCGACCTCGACTCTGCCCAATGCGAGGTCGTCGGCGCACTTGGCGGCCGCGCCGGCGTACTCGTCATCGAAGGAGCCGCCGGCACCGGCAAGACCACCACCCTCGCCGCCGCACACCGCGCACTCGAACTGCAGGCACGCCGCCTCGTCGTCGTCACCCCCACCCTCAAGGCCGCGCAAGCTGCACAGCAACAGGTCGGCGCCGACGCGTCCTCCGCCGCCTGGCTCATCCAGCAGCACGGCTTCCGCTGGGACGAGGACGGCCACTGGTCGCGGGTCGAAGCCGCCCCCGAGGCACGAGCACGGCTGCTCCCCGGCGACGTACTGCTGGTCGACGAAGCCGGCATGCTCGACCAGGACACCGCCCGCGCCCTCTTCACGATCGCCGACCGTGCCGGTGCCACCGTCGCGCTGCTCGGCGACCGCCACCAACTCCCCGCCGTCGGCCGCGGCGGCGTCCTCGACCTCGCCGCCCGATGGGCACCGCCCGAGGCACACCTCGAGCTCGAGTCCGTCCACCGATTCAGTGACGAGTCGTACGCCGACCTCAGCCTCCTGATGCGGACCGGCGAACGTCCGGCCGACGTGTTCGACGCACTCCTCGACCGCGGCCAGGTCGTCGTCCACTCCACCGACGTCGTACGCACCGCCGCCGTCGCCGACATAGGCGCTCGCGGCGACGAGCTGATCATCGCCGACACTCGCGAACAGGTCGCGGGCATCAACGCCGCCATCCGCGACCGACGACAGCCCGGTCGCGACCAGGACGGCGAGCCCGTCACCCGAGGCGGCGAACGGATCGGACTCGGAGACCGCGTCGCCACTCGCCGCAACGACCGCGACCTCGGCGTCGCCAACCGCGACGTATGGACCGTCGCCGGCATCGGCAACGACGGCAGCCTGCTCGTGGTTGGTAGCGCTGGCCAAAGAACCCTGTCTCCCGAGTACGTCATTGACCACGTCGAGCTCGCCTTCGCCTCCACCGCCTACGGCGCCCAAGGCCAAACCGTCGACTCCGCCCACCTCGTCGTCGGCGAGCACACCGGAGCCGCCACGGCGTACGTCGCGATGACCCGCGGACGCCACAGCAACGTCGCTCACCTCGTCGCCGACTCCGTTGACGAAGCACGCCAGCAGTGGATCGAGGTCTTCGGCCGCGACCGCGCCGACCTCGGCCCCAGCCACGCGGCCGGGCGGGTCGACGAGGACATCGACCGCTACGGCACTCGTCTCCCCGACGAGTCCTGGGTCCCGCCCTCGAGGCCGCACGGACGCGAGCGGTCCGAGGTCCAGTCGGCAGGCGGCTCCCAGCAGCGCTCCCGCGGCGTCGGTCGCTGACGTTCCTGTCCGAATCTGATCGCTGCCGACCGCCCTTCGCACATAGGTGACTGGAGCGGCCGATCCGGTCCGCTCGCCAACCCAAGGGAGTCATCGATGAGCATCAAGCCGCTGGGCGTCCCCGACGAGTGGGACGACAACCACATCCTCATGTTCGAAGAGTTCTGCGCCTTCATCCGTACGCCGCAGCGCACGGTCCGCGAGTGGCGCCGTCTCAAGCGCGGACCGCGATGGTGGCGCTTCAACGGCAACGGCCGGCTCTACACCACCGTCGCTGAGCTCCGCCGCTTCCTCAAGGCGGGTGAGTGAGGTGGCCGCGACCGCCGGGCCTGCTGACGAGCGACCCCGGTGGCTGAGCATCACCGGCGCCGCGATGTGGGTGAGCCTGTCCGCCAAGACCATCCGCCGCAAGATCGCCGCTGGTGAGCTGCGCGCCTACCGCTGCGGCAAGACGATCCGGATCAAGACCGACGACCTGGAGGCGATGATGCACCCCGTACCGTCGGCCAAGGACTGGTGAGTGAGCCGCTGCGCGAACGGGCCACCCGGTGGGCCGACGAGCTTTCGGCTCTTGGCGCCCCCGCACAGGACCGGGCAATGGAATCTGCCAGCCCATCGTCCACCGTGGGAGGCGCTCGCTGTCGGAGCGCCTTGGCACACTGAAACGGGTGGCTCGGGGCCTGCCGAAGAAAGTTCGCGGAAGTTTCAGGGGTACACGCAGGCGGCGTACTTACAAGGAAACGACCGAAGGACTGAGGTCGATTCCGCAGCACACGGAGAGATGAGATGGGCAAGCGCTCGAGCGAACCCCCGGACTCGTCCGGGCGCGACAGCGCGCACATACAACCTCCCGTCGGCCCCGACTTCGAAGGCGAAGAGTTGCCGACCGACGAGCGCCTGGATCGGATCCTCGCGGACGGCGACCTGCTGTACAGGCTCCAGGTCAGCGGCTACGCGCCTGAGGAGTGGAAGCGTCCATCCGAGGAGTTTGGGCGTTACGGCTACGACGTCTTCGTAGGGTGGATCTTCAACGGGAAGGTCTGGGCCAAGGTTCACGAGAAGACCGGATGGCAACTGCAACGCCCGGCCAGGCCGTTCACCGAGGACGACGTGTACATGCTCGCGGGCGACACGGTCGTCGCCAGTCTGGACGCGTTCTTGGAGCACGTGCTGAAGCGCAACAAGTGGGCACCGCACGGCGGCGCCTCCCTCAAGAGCTACTTCATCGGGCAGGGCTGTTTTCAGTTCCCCAATGCCCTGAAGCACTGGCGCCGGGAGCAGGAGCGCTTCTCCGATGAGCGGATGGTTGCCGATCCGAGCCTCTACCTGCGTGGCACAGCTCCGCCGGCCGACGTACCGATGATCAACCACCAGAACGCAGTCGAGGGCCTGATGGCGCTGTCGACGGACAGGGCTCGAGAGGCGCTCGCGCTGCAGTGGGCGGGTTACAGCCTTTCCGAGATTGCTGCGCGGCTCGGAGAGCCCGACGAGAAGACGGTCGAGAACCTGATCGGCTACCAGCGTCGCCGTCTTCGCAACCAGCAGAGCCCTGAGGAGGCGGCGGGATGACGGACCCACGATCGATGGAGATCGAAGACCTGATCGAGCGCTCGTCGCTTGGGTCGAACGAAGCGCGAGTCGCGAGGGCGCGTGTTTCGCGCGCCAAGGGTGAGGCGCTCGCTCGTGCCGCGAGTGATCGAGCACGACGCAGGGAGGAGAGAAGGCGACGAAGTCAGGGGTAGGCGGCTCGCTCGTACCTATTAGTAAGCAGACGGTCCAACCGAGGTCGTCACAACTGATAGGAGTTCGACATGGCCAAGGGCCACGCGCGGAGCGCCATCACGGGGCGCTACATCTCAAGGGCGGCTGCCGCTCGGCACCCCCGGACGTCCGTCACCGAGTCTGGCGGCAACAAGGGGTCGGGCACGGCATACCGGCTCTTCGTACCTGCGGTGGGGGCAGTGAGCGACGTGGCATGACGCGGTGGGGGTGAATGGGGTCGAGGCCCTCCAGGATCGGGAGCGACCAAGCTGC